>CAKPDM010000027.1 GCA_934148995.1 uncultured Bacilli bacterium | reverse complement strand
GTTCTTTGAAAATTAAATATTATATGTTATTATTTAAATGACAAAAAAAGAAACCGATTAAGGTTTCAAAATATCGTTGTTAGATTCCATTTACACAGAATTTCTTACACACTCTCTTCAATTTTACTTAATATCATTCTATTTTTTTAGTAGTGTCTGATAAAATTTTAGTTTTTCTCGTTATAGTTTTATGCAATAGAAAAAGGATAAAACCTAAAGTTTTATCGCTTTTACTTCTTTTATTGGTATACCAGTCATTCTAGTAACTTCTTCCTGACTCATTCCGTTATTAAGCATTGCACTAATTATGGAAATTCTTTCTTTTGTGCTTCCTTGCTCAATTCCGCGTTCAATTCCACGTTCAAATCCGTGTTTATCGCCGGCTTTAAATGATATACTTCTAATACCATTTTCAATTCTTTCTCGCTCTAAATCAGCATCGTAAAGTCCAATGGTATTAATATCAAGAGAAGCTTCTTTTATCCTTCCTACTGCTTCCATCAAGTCATTATCTCCTTTCCCTAATTTTTCTAAATCCCTAATCTTATCAACTTTCAGTATAAGTAACGCTTTCTCAAGCTTACTTAATCTAGCTCCATTATAATATTTCTTAGCTAGTTTTGGAAGACTGATATGATATTTTTTAACTTTTTCCGTTTCGATTTGCTTGCTTTTTTTATCAGTATAAACAAATTCTAGTGCTGAATCATTACCTTTAAAATAAGTAAAATTATTTAGATTAATCTGTAAAAACGAATAAAGTGTACTGTAATCATTACCAGAGTTTAAACTTTCTCCTTCAATCTTTCCTAGATAAGCATCATTACGCATGAATAACCATTCATAATACTTACCATTCATTTCGATATTAACTAATAGCTTATCAATACCAACAATAAAATCAGAGATTTTTCTTTTTTCCTTAGCATTACTTAGATTAAGTTCATTATTCTTAATCACTAATTTACGTTTAATTTCTTCTTTTGATACCCCCGTAAATTCACTAATTAGAAAAGAAAGATAATTAGGACAAGAAGTCATCACTATCTTAAAGACAGAGTCTTGTGTAGCTGGTATAACCTTATGTTCTCTTAAGAGTTTTTCTTTTAATTTTAAAACTCTATCATTATCTAAATTTACAATATTCTCTCACCTCCTTTCGGTGAGACCTAATCTAACACATATAAAAAAGAAGAGCAAATACCGAATTTTTAAAATTCACCCTTCTTTTTTGCCGAATTTGGCATTTTCAGCTACGAAATTTGCTATTTTCAGGAAAATTTAGACCTGAATTTGCAAAATTACCACTTTTTAAAAAAATTTAATTTCTTTATCATATAGTAAAAGATGAATCGTAAAAATTCATCTACTTAGAAATATTAATTATTTCATCTAAACTATCATCTGTTGCCATTATGTTTTTGTGTTCTTGATTACATTTTTCACAGCGATAGAGTATTTTGTAAGTATCCTTAAACTTTTCAATACCAATTGGTTTTAACATACCTTTACATGGGTTAGCTCTATCACCAGGCATAATATCTATATGAATAGAGTAAAGACAGTAAGGACAATGATCTCTTGTTGTATATCCTAAAGGAGAAATTTCTTTTCCACAATGTATACAAGTAAAACCTTCATCTCTTTTAACAAATTGCTTCATAACATCACCACTTAAAGTATAACAATAATTTGTCAAAAATTCTATTATTTGCTATAATTTCTAATGAAAGGTTACGATTTATATGGAGTTTACAATAGAAGGATTTGAAGGACCACTTGACCTTCTTCTTCATCTTATAAAAGAAAATAAAATGGACATATTTGATATTGAGATAAATCTAATTACAGAACAATATCTAAAATATATTCATAATATGGAAAAAGTAAATCTTGAAGTATCAGAGTATTTAGTTTTAGCTAGTGAACTTATTGAAATAAAAGCAAAGATGTTACTTCCTAGAAAACAACAAGAAAGTGAAAAAGAAGAAGAGGACCCAAGAGAAGAATTAGTTAATAAATTATTAGAATATCAAGCTTATAAGGAAATTAGTAAAGATTTAAAAGAAAAAGAAGAATTAAGAAAAGAAATTTATACTAAAGCACCAGAAAGATATAGTGATTATCAAGAGGAAGAAGTCACTTTTGAAGGTGGTTCTGTTGATTTACTAGTAGATGCTTTTAAGAAATTTTTATTAAGAAAACAAGAAGAAAAACCACTTAATACTAAAGTGACTAAAAAAGGTATAACTGTGTCTAGTAGAAGATATGAAATAAAAAACTTACTTAAAGAAAAGGGAAGAGTTAACTTTTACCAGATGTTTGCTGTTCCAACAAAAGAATATATAGTGGTTACTTTTCTAGCTATATTAGAAATGGCTAAAAATAAAGAGTTAATTATTCATCAAGAAGGTATTTATGATGAAATAATTTGTGAGGGGGTTTAAGATGGAGGCAGTACTTGAAGGATTATTATTTGTAGTAGGAGATGATGGATTATCTCTTGAACAAATTAAAGATATCTTAGAAATTGATTTTGAAGAGATTAAAATGTTAATTGCATCTTTGCAAGAAGAATACTCAAAAAGTAATAGGGGAATAAAGATAGAATTTTTAGGTAATAAATTAAAACTTACTACTAAGAAAGAACATCATTTATATTACCAAAAGTTATTAGAAAATAAAGAAACACATTCATTAAGTCAAGCAGCTCTTGAAACACTTGCTATTGTAGCTTATAATCAACCATTAACGAGAATTCAAGTTGATCAATTAAGAGGAATAGCTAGTGGACCTATGATTAGAAAGTTAGTTGCAAAAGGATTTATTAAAGAAGCTGGTAGAAGTAATTTACCAGGAAGACCAATTCTTTATGAAACGACAAGTGATTTTTTAGATTATTTTGGACTTGCTAATATTGATGATCTACCAGATATGCGAGACTTTTTAAGTAATAGTGAAGATAAAGATGAAGAAGTAGACTTGTATGAGTCTAAATATAAAGAAACTGTATAATAAAGGAGAACAATTATGAATAATTATATTAAAAAATTTCCAAACACCCCAAGTTTTAGACAAGAAGGATTTGATGGCTATACTTCGTTGTTAGAATGTGAAAATCTAAGTATAACCCGAGAAGAAGTTCATAAGGGGCACGATAAATATGCCATGAATATAACAAGTTACAGTATTTACTATGTTATAGAAGGAAATGGTACATTTAAAATAGCAGATGGCCTATATGATGTAACAAAAGGCGACTTGATAGAAATACCACCAAAGACAGAATTTGTTTTTAAGGGTGAGATGAAAATGCTTTTGATTATGAATCCACCATTTGCACCTGAAAACGATGTGGCAGGAAAAGAAAATGACTTGTATCTAGTAAAGAAAGCTGGGAAGTAAATTTTGCTACCAGTTTTTTCTTATTGTTAAAAGTCAAGTATTATGATATTATTAAAATGTCAAGAATACTGATATTTGATAATAAGAAAGGTAGGAGACAGTTGTGGTAGTAGTAAAAGACTGTCAACAATTAAATGCTATTTCAAGAAGTAGTAAACCTACTTTCTTTTATAATGTATTAAAGATAGATTAATATCAAAAAGGTATAAATCTATCTTTTTTGTTAAATACTAAAATAGAAAGAGCAGGTTTTGAGATATGAAGAATAAAAAGAAAGATTTCATTTTAATATTAATAGTTTTTACCTTACTAATAGCAATAGCAGGAATAAGTTATGCAGCTTTCTCATTTGCAGGAACAGGCTAAAAGTTAAATACCATCACTACTGGTGCAATATCAATGGAATATGTTGAAAGTACCAATGTTATTTCTATGAACAATGCTCTTCCAACGACAGATTCCACTGGAAAGTCTAGACTAAACGATGGAGAATATTTTGATTTTACAGTTAAATCATCAATCACAGGTAATACAGATATCAATTATGAAATAGCAGCCAAAGAAGAAAATGGTAATACCTTTGATGGCAAAAATATCAAATTCTATTTAACAAAAGTCAATTCTGATGGAAGTGAAGAAGAGGCAATGCCGCCTAAGACTTACTCAGAAGATCCGAGTGGAAATGGCTATACTGGAAGGCCATCAGATATGATGAGTCTATTTGTAGGAAACTTAAATCAACAAGGCGATACAGAAATAAAATATCGATTAAGATTATGGGTAGATGAAAGTTACAATCCACAGAATGATAATGGTGGGTTAGTATACAAAGTAAAAGTAAACGTTTATGGACAAACATCAGATACTGTAGCCCAAGTAGAAGATACGTATTGTAAAGATAATGGCTTTACAACTTTATCTGATTGTATGTTAGTAATGAATAATCACGAAACATCAGTAGAAACAGCTAAAACTAATATCTCTTCAAAAGGAACACCTGATTTTTCCAAGACAGCTACTACCGATGAAGGCTTATTTACAGCAGAAGATGATGATGGTTCTAGTTACTATTATCGAGGAGCAGTAAAGAATAATTATGTATCCTTTGCCGGATTCACTTGGAGGATCATTCGTCGGAATGGTGACGGAAGCATTCGTTTAATCTATTCGGGAAAAACAACTAGCGATACAGGAACAGCTAATACTATAGGTAATTCAGCATTCAATGAAAAATATTGGGATCCAACTTACGTCGGTTATAAGTACAATGAGCAATTTTTATTACATGATAGTAATGAAGCAAGTGAATATTCATGGTTTAGCAATATTCAAAAATACAGTTTTGGAACAAGTTATAGTTTTGATGAATCAACAAAGAAATTCACCTTAACAGGAGATATTCAACAATTAACATGGAAAGATAACCATGATGAAATAGTAAAAAATAATTTATACAGCTGTTTAAATACCGAATGTAATATACTTTATAAGGTTAACAATTATCAAAGTGATACAAGAATGATAGTGCAACCGATATCATATAGTAGTTATAATTATGCAGATACATTAACAAACACAACTAGTTCAACAATAAAATCAGTGATAGATACGTGGTATAAAAATAACTTAACAAGTTATACATCTTACTTATCAGATGAAATATTTTGCAATGATAGGAGTATAAATGATGGTTCAGGAAACCTCGTGTATTCAACAACTACTTATGGAGCATACGGCCGTTTAGCTAAGAAAAATGTACCTAGTTTAAAATGCAAGCAAGACAGTGACAAATTTACATTTTCAAATGAAAAAGCAAAACTAGATTATCCGGTAGCACTAATAACAGCAGATGAAGCTAGGCGGATTATATGGAATTGTAAATAATAGTTATTATCTGTACAATGGACAATATACTTGGACCCTATCTTCGTCACATTTCAACTCTTTATTATCACATGCAGGTGTTTGGAGTATTCTTCAGTCTGGTGCTATGGATGGTTGGGATGATACAACATCTTCATTTAGTGTGCGACCGGTAATAAATCTTCGTTCAGATGTAACGATCTCCAAGGGAGATGGAACGGCTCTAAATCCATATGTTATACAACTATAAAAAGCAATCAAGTTATTTGGCTTAATTGCTTTTTTGCTAGTAAGCTTTTTTAAAAATAAGCGAGTCTGTAAATAAATTTGTGTAAATAGAAAATCTTTCCATGATAAAATAAAAGAAATGGAGAGATTTTATTATGG
>CAKPDM010000026.1 GCA_934148995.1 uncultured Bacilli bacterium | reverse complement strand
ATAACAAAAAAAGAAACCGATTAAGGTTTCAAAATATCGTGGTTAGATTCCATTTACACAGAATTTCTTACACACTCCCTTTATGCGCGGTTTTGTTTCTGCTTTAGATGAACCTTTATTTGCTTCTAAAAGAGTAGACTTTTTTGATGCTATAATTCAAGGACATGTACATTGGAAAATTTATGAAAGTAGTCCTTCAACAGACTTTTACTCAATTCGTGCGGTAGGTATGGCTTATGCTAAAGACCAAATAGATACAGCTTCTTATGTTATTTTGAGTGAAAAAACTAATGGTTACGACTTAGAAGAAGTTCTAGTTAAATATGACCGTGAAAAGATGAAGTATAGTATACTTAATAGTGATATGCCAGACCAAACAATTCAAAGATTTGTAAATTTATCATCAAGTGAAAATTCTGACTTGGGTAAACAATTGGTATTATCAAAAAAGCCATTACCTTTATTTCGTTAAAAAATGTAGTCTTGATAAAACTACATTTTTTTAACGTATTGACCTTTTAAAGCTGCCGCTCCTTTTTTATTTTCTTGTGTTAAAGTTAAATTCTTAATAAAACCAAATTTTGCTTGTAATTCCATTCTATCAGCACCAAGACCTTCAACTTCTACTTCATCGCCAATTTTAAGAATTACTTGGTCTTCTTTATTCTTGATATAGTTTCTTGTCCTAATAAATCTAATATCATCATCTTGCTCATATTCAAAATAACCAGGTATATGTGTTGTTGTTTCTAAGTAAGCGCGTTCACTATCAATTCCTGTAATAGTGCCATGATAAATTTTTTCTCTATGTCTATCAACATAATCCATCATTTTCACCTTGGTAACTTCATTTTCTAATAAATCCGCTTGGATTTCTTTAAAAGAGCAATGTTCACAAATTTCGATTAACTTTTCTTCACTTTCTACACATACTCCACCGTGAGTAAGATAATTATCAATCATTTGATGAATTTTTAAATCAGGATATCTTCTAATTGGGGAAGTGAAGTGTGAATAATAATCAAGTCCTAGACCAAAATGTCCTAGAGGAAAAGGAGAGTAATTAGCACGTGGTAAAGATTTAAGAAGTATTTCTGATACAATCTTGTATTCACTTTTATCTTTATATTCATCTAAAACTATTTGTAAAAACTTAGCAGGCTCAATATCTTTATCCTTAGGAAAATTGATACCTATACTAGCTAGTTTTTCTTTCGCTTGATCTAATTTATTTGCTTCTGGTGCTGTATGAACACGATTGATGGAGTGACCAACGGTAAAGTTAAGATATAAGGCAGCACAGTAGTTAGCTAAAATCATATAGTTTTCAATTATTCTACCAGCTTTCCCATTATCTTTTTCTTCAAAATCAATAACAGCTCCTGTTTCATCTTCGATTATTGCAACTTCTTCTTCATTAAAATCAAGCATTCCCTCTTTTGTTCTGATTGCAGTTAATTTATCAGATAATTCCGCCATTAATTTTAAATTATCTACAAAAGGAAGATAATCTTCGGGTATTTCTTCGTCATTAAGTATCTTATTTACTTTAGAATAAGCCATTTTCTTTCGTGAGGTGATAGCAGAATTTACTAACTTGTAACTAATTAGCTCACCATTTTCATCTAGTTCCATAATAATACTTTTAGTAAGTCTTTTTACATTCGGATTTAAGGAGCAAATACCATTTGATAAAAAGTGAGGTAGGGCAGGAATAACGGAATTAGCAGGATAAACAGAAAATGCTCTATTTCTAGCAGTTCTATCAAGTAAGCTATTTTCCTTTACATAGTGTGCCACATCTGCTATATGAACTCCTAAGATATAGTGATTATTTTCATCTTTAAATAAACTTACAGCATCATCCATATCTTTAGTAGAATCACAATCGATAGTAAATGTTAATAAGCTGTCACTAAAGTCATAACGATCAACTAGTTCCTTTTTAGAAACATATTGAGCTGTATTGTAAGCTTCATCCATAACTTCTTTCTCAAAATCTAAGACATAACCATATTTAGCAGCAATAGAAATAATATCAATATTAGGGTCATCAACTCTTCCTAATTTATTAACAAAATCTGCTTCGTAAACATCATCAGTTTTAGTTAAAGAGACATTTACTAAAATTCTATCCCCAGGAGCTAGATTTCTCATACTACTAAAAGAAATACGAACTTTAACTTTTTCTTTTGATGGTAATAAAACAGGAGTAAGTTCTCTAACACCATCTCTTTCAATTACTTCTGCTACTAAATAAGGCATATCGCGAGAGATAATCTTTTCAATATGTTTTCCTTTTCTAGTAACAGCTAGAATATCTTGTTGCATAGCTCCTTTCAATTCAGCACCAATCGGATAGATTTTCTTATCACCAACTTTATAGAAAGCTCTTCCTCTTTTATCTAATTCTAACTTAGTTAAAGTTAAGTCTTTTGGCCATTTCTTATAAGAATTATTAATTTTGATAATCTTGCCCGTTCTTTCTAATTCGGTTAAAGCAGTCTTTAAAGCAACTATGGCTTCTTTATTCTTAGCAACGGCTAGTCTTTTTATTTGCTGATAGGTTAGTTCTTTTTGCTCTAATTCTTTTAATAAATAGGGAATAAAAGAAGCGATATCTCTTTTAAGAACTTTAGTAATTACTAGCTCTTCTTTATTTGTTATATCAATAATTACTAAGTCATTTTCAAGAATAGTAGTACCATTATTTATCTCCTCTGTAATATCAAGTTTTCTATTAGCAAGGATTAAACTATTATCTTTTTTAATAACTCTTTCAATATCGTGAGTATCAGATGGAAACTCTTGATAAGTGTATTTTTTAGAATTGAATATCTGTTTAGTTATTTGTAAATTATATAAAGCTTCAAGAAAGTTGCTACGTTCCTGATAATTCTTAATTTCTACTTTAGAGTATAAGTCTTTAAAACTAATCGTTTTCTCTACTCTTACATAATACATTATTTTTCTTTTAAAATCATACATTGTTTTCATCTACTGCTTGCTCCTTTTCAAATACAAAAAACGACACAGAATAATCTATGTCGCTTTAGGCAAAGAAGTGCTGTTAGTTGTTTTTGGAAAACAAATCTCATAATAAGCACCTCCTTTAAATAAACTATATCACATATTTTTAAGAAATAGTATTTTTTTACTCAACTGTAACTGACTTAGCTAAATTTCTTGGTTTATCAATATCTCTTTCTAATAACACCCCAGTATAGTAAGCGATTAGTTGTAACGGAATTACTTCTAAGATTGGACTTACATATATCGACTTTTCTGGAATTAAGATATTATCACTATCAGTATTTTTATTAGTTATTAGTAAAGTATTAGCTCCTCTTGCTGTAACTTCACATAGATTGCTTTCTGTTTTCTCATATAGTAATTTGTTTGTATTACCAGCGATAACTAAAGTGTCTTTATCAATTAAAGATATAGGACCATGTTTTAACTCCCCAGCGGCATAACACTCAGAAGAGATATAAGTTATTTCTTTTAGTTTTAAGTCTCCTTCTTTCATAATAGCATAATCTATACTTCTACCAAGGAAGAATATCTTTTTACTAGCAACTATTTTCTTTGCAACTTCTTGATACTTACTAGTATCATTTAAGAGAATTTGAACATCATTACCAATATTTTTTAATTCAGTTATTACTGCATCAATTTTATCTAGTTTTCTATTCTTAACTAAAGAAGATAGGGTAAGTAAAGAGAAAACGGCTAGTTGTGAAGTATAAGCTTTAGTAGTAGCAACAGCTATTTCACTACCAGATTTAGTATAAATTACTTCATCAACTAATAAACTGATACTACTTTTTTCTACATTAATTATTCCTAATGACTTAGCATCTGTTTCTTTTATCTTTTTAAGACAAGCAAGGGTATCAGCCGTCTCACCAGACTGAGAAACAAAAATTACCAAGCTATCTTTATCAAGAAAATTCTTCTTATAACGATACTCACTAGCAAGATAAACTTCTGTTTCAATACCAGCTTCTTCTTCGAATAAATATTTTCCTACCAAGGAAGCATTATAAGCTGAACCACAAGCGACAATGTCAATTCTTTTAAACTTACTAATATCAATTAGATTTAAATATCTATTATCTTCTAAGTAATAGTTGATTAACTTACTTAAGGTAGTAACTTGCTCCATAATTTCTTTTAACATAAAGTGGTCATATTTTTCTTTTGAATAGGTTAAGGCTGCATCTTTAAAGACTTGTCTTTCTTTAATTATTTCTTCACCATTATTATTAAAGAAAGAAATCTTATCAAGTCCAACAATCGCCCATTCTAAATCATTTAATAAATAGTAATCTTCACATTCACAAGAAATAGTTGGTATATCACTAGCGATTAATACCCCTTCTTGATTAGTACCAATTACTAAAGGACTATCTTTTTTAATAACGAATAACTTGTCTTTAATGTCTTTACATAGAAGAACAATTGCGTAACTTCCTTTTACTTCTTTGATGAAATTAGTAATTGTTTCCTTTATGTCTTTATTCTTTTGATAATAAAAATCAAGTAAAGCACTAGCTACTTCTGTATCAGTTTCACTCTTAAAAGTATAACCATTATTAATCAACTTTTCTTTTAATGTTAAATAATTTTCAATAATACCATTATGAACAAGAGTAATACTTCCCACTGTATGGGGGTGAGCGTTAATAGTAGTAGCCCCACCATGTGTTGCCCATCTTGTATGCCCAATTGCTATATTGGTTTTAATATTACCATCAACTAATTGACTTAGTTCTTTCACTCTTCCTTTAGTTTTAACTGTTTTTATTTCTAAATTATCTAAATAAGCAATACCACAAGAGTCGTAACCACGATACTCCAGTCTTTCTAAGCCTTCAATTACTTTTTGAATAGCATTGTTATCCTTATTTATGGTTCCCATTATTCCACACATATTAATTCCTACTTTCTAATGATATTTTATGTAGATATTTATTTGTTGTCAAATATCTAGACAGAAATTTACAGATTCAAAATTACGTGATAGAATATGAAGTATGTTCATATAGCTCAGCTGGATAGAGTGTTTCCCTCCGAAGGAAAAGGTCGTGGGTTCAATTCCCACTATGAACACCATTTTGTTATAAGATACCAATTTTTTTATAAATTTATGGGGGTAAGTAATGAACAAGGAATTAGAAAAAGCACTATATACTGCCGGTGAAAGGTGTAAAGGTAATATTATTATTGATGAAGCTGGTTTGAATGGCTTTGAAGAAATTTATCCTTTCACCACCGAAAATATAGCTGGTTATATAGACTATTTTGATTTAAAAGATAAATCGTTATTAACTGTTGGTTCATCTGGCGATCAGGTATTTAATGCTGCTTTAAAAGATGTTAAAACTGTTACCTTATTAGATATTAATCCTTATACTAAGTATTATTATTATTTGAAAGAAGCTAGTATTTTAGAACTTAGCATGTCAGAATTCGAGCAATTTTATCAGTATAAAAGTTATAATGATTATTCTATAATTAATCCGAATGTATTTAATAAGACGTCATATAATAAATTGAAGCCTACTTTACAGCTATTAGATTATGATTCTTATCTTTTTTGGGATGAATTATTTGCTAAATACCCACCGATGGTTGTAAGATATCATTTGTTTAATAAAGATGATTCTTATCAAACTTTAGAGAATTGTAACTTGTATTTGCAAAGTGAGAATGCTTTTGATGAAGAAAAAGAAAAAATCAAAAAATTTAGACCAGAGTTTATAACTGGAACTGTGACAGAAGCTAGTGTTGATAAGTCTTTCGATAATATTTGGTTATCAAATATTTTTTGTTCCTTACTTCCATATGAAAGAAAGCTAGTGGCCGATAAATTCTCTAGAAGTTTAAATGCCGATGGTAAACTTTTAATTAGTTATTTATGTGAGAAATGTATGGGAACTCGTCATGTAATAGAAGCAAGTTTAGAACTATTAAATGAATATTCACCATCAGTTTATTCCTTTGGGGGAGTGGAGCAGATGAAGGAGAAAACTAATGGAAGTGAAGATGCAATACTTGTCTATCAGAAAAAGATTAGATAAAAAGCATATTTTGGAAGTTGACATTTCCAGTGATTAAGTATTGAAAACCAACAGGGAGGAAAACTATGAATTGGGACTTAAGTATGGCAGAATCTAGTGCTATTCAAAGATGTGACAATATGTTTGTTAATGATAAAGCCGGTAATAAAGGATTTGGTCTGCTTTACCCTTTTACAACGGAAAATATAGCAGGATATATTGATCTTTTTGATCTTGATGATAAGTCACTACTCACCGTCGGGTCCTCCGGAGATCAAGTGATTAATTCAATCTTACGAAATGTTAAAGATGTTACTTTATTAGATATTAATCCTTATGCTAAATATTATTATTTTCTAAAAGCAGCTGGCATTTTAGAATTCAACCTAGCTGAGTTCAATCGTTTTTTCAGATATCGAAATTATCCGAAAATTTTTAAAACTAATAAATATGCATTTAATAAAGATGGTTATGAAAAAATAATTAAAACCTTAAGATTATTAGATTATGATTCATATCTTTTCTGGGATGAGTTGTTTAATTCATATTCATCATGTGATATAAGAGATTCTTTATTTAGTGGCGATGAGCACAGATCTCCTGTTATAGAAAATAGTAATTTATACCTGCAAAATGAAATTAATTATATTGAGACAAGACAAAAAATAAAGAAGGTAAGACCAAGTTTTATAAATGAAGATATCTTTAATGTTGAGCTTAATAGAAACTTTGATAATATTTGGTTGTCAAATATTGCTTGTTATTTATATCCGAAAGAAATTAAGAAAATGACTGATAAATTTGCCGGAAGCTTGAATGAAAATGGTAAGCTTTTAATTAGCTATTTGTATGAGATAGATATGGAAACGGAGTATAATATTGATTGGAGTCCCATTTATGACTTAAAAGGTGACTTAAGATTGTTAAATGAATATGCTCCGACTTTTCAATTTTTTACAGGAGTAGATGGAATCAAATTTTCTGAAATTGGGATTAAAGATGCGGTTTTAGTTTATCAAAAGAAGATAGGTGGTAGTAATAATGGATTTGTTAAAAGATAAATATATAATAGTAGAAGTAATTCCTACTAGTAGTGATAGTGAAAAAGGAATAATTGCTCAGCTTTCAGCACTAAAGTTAGAAGGAATAAAACTTCTTGATAGATTTGATTATCGAATTGATGATAGTTTTGTTGATAATAATGACTTATTGGAAATGATTAGTTATGATAAAGAGAATTTCAAGTATACAAGTGATACTAGCTTAATCATCGAGAAATTTAAAGAGTGGATAGAAGACTTACCAATCTTACTAATTGAAAATGATTATACTGAAGATTATTTAAAAGATATTAATAATCAGATGGAATTAGTTTATCCCTATTTAAATGTCGACTATAACTATGACGTTTTTAATACTATAATGACTAAATATGGAATAGCTCCAAGTAATTATTTAGTTGATATAATTTATGAAGCAATTATTGCAGAAAGTAATAATAAATAGGTGGATTATGAATAAAATAGGTCTTATATTTGCAATGAGAGAAGAACTTGATGAAGTTTTAAAACAAGTTGATATTAAAAATGAATTTAATGTTTTTGGACTGGATTTCTATAGCATAGTCTTCAAAGATACCGAATGTACCTTGGTAGAATGTGGGGTAGGAAAGGTCAATGCTGCTCGTACTACGCAAATAATGATTGATGTTATGAAGGTTGATTATATCATAAATGTTGGTGTAGCCGGAGGAGTTGCTGATTCTTTAGCAGTCTGTGATATTGTAATTGGTGAAAAACTTGTTCAACATGATTTTGATATAACTGCTTTTGATCATGCTAAAGGTTATATTCCAAATGTAGGAGTTTACTTAAATAGTGATGAATATCTTCTAAGAATAGCAGATGAAGTAAAAGACTATTTTGCTAAGACAAGATTTCATAAGGGAGTAATTGCTAGCGGTGATATTTTCTGTACTAGTGAAAAAATGAGTAAGAAAATAAATGAAAAATTTGATGCTCTATGTGTTGATATGGAAGGGGCTAGTATTGGTCAAGTTGCTTATTTAAGCGGTGTACCGTTCTTAGTAGTAAGAAGTATTTCTGATATTCCGAATAATAACAATAAAATAACTTATGAAGAATTTTTAGAAGATAGTTCTAAAATTGTTGCTAAGTTTTTACTTGATATGATAGAAAAAATAAGTTTAGATATAAAATAAATATTAATTTGAAGGAGATTAGGACATAAAAAAAGAAGAAACGTTGTTTTAGAAGTTACAATCTTTCTATTTTTACTAGGAATGAGAGAAGAGCCAGAGAAAAAATACACAGATTTTGAAACAACACCATTAAAGACTGCCTATATTTTTTCAAATAAAGAGGAATTTAGGCAATATTTTGTTGATAATGGAGTGGCTGACATTTCTGATGAGATACTGGGCCTTTGCAAAATGAAAACGACAAATAAAGGTAATATAATTGCAATGAAAAAATTGTGCGATAGAACCATTTGTGGTTATGTTGAACCAGATAGAATAGAACAAGGAAAAGTAAAGGTATATAAAAAATAATTTTATTTTTTAACCTTTACTTTTTGCTTATTTTCAAATGGTAAGTAAGCTAAGTCGTTATTATTAATGATGGCTAATTTTATTAACGTTGTTTCTTGCTCTTTAGAAATATTTTGTCCATTAATAGAAGGATCTGGCACTTTGATAATAGGAATTTTGGAAGATGTGTAAGATTCATAGGTAACATATCCTAAAAAATCAACTAATATATCTTTATAATTATAGATATCTCTCCTAAATTGATATAATGAACTGTTCTTTTCTCTAACGATTTCTACTATGTCAGTCGCATGATTCTCTTCAATAAAAGATTTAATACTATTTTGAGAAAAAGATTCAGAAGATATATCAGCAAAAGAAATAAACGTTCCTTCCTGATTGATAATGCCTTGTTTGCCACTTGGCAATTCGTCATACGAATAGCAGTTTAAACTTGTCAAATTAATCACCTTACTAAACGATATGTCTCAAATCGTAAAAAGTTTCTTGCTATATCATATTTGATATGCTAAAATTTATTTATGCGCCGGTATAGTTTAGTGGTAAAACAGATCCTTGGTAAGGATCAGCGGTAAGTTCAATTCTTACTTCCGGCACCAGATTGATAGGAAACTCGAACTTTTCGAGTAGTGATAAATATTAACTAGAAGTACCGTCTAGTTTTTTTGTTATTATAAGGAAAGTGAGGAGTTTTAATGGATGTTGTAAAAATATTAGAAGTTGAAAAGGAAGTTTTAAAAATAATTGATATGATGTGTAGATTTGCTTGTTGTAAGTATTCTGTTAAACAAGGAAGTATTATCAATATTAAAGGAAGTAATATTGCTTATGTAAGTCCACATATTATAACAGTGGGAGGGAATAATTATTTAATATTTAATGGAAGTGATAAAGTTTTTATAAATGATTATTCTAAATGTATTAAATTAAAAGATATGGAAGTTCATATTAAAAACAATTAAATGTTTTTAAACTAGACGTGCAAAAAGGAAGTGAAATACTTGAGGTTAAAAGTATGGACTTTTTGTGCTTTTAATCTCTTTCAAGAAAATAATAGAAAGAGAGATGAAATTATGAACGATGAAAAGAAAATTGCAGATATTTATATTAGAGTTAGTACACTCGACCAAGCAAGAGAAGGTTTTAGTTTACCTGAGCAAAAAGAAAAACTAATTGAATTTTGTAAATCTAAAGGATATGAAATTCACAAGGTATATGCTGATGAAGGAATAAGTGCTAAAGATGATAAAAGACCAGCATATCAACAAATGATAAATGATATTAAAAATGGTACAGTTAATGTCATATTAGCTTTAAAGTTAGATAGATTAACTAGAAGTGTTTTTGATGTAGAAAAACTAATGAAATTGTTAAATAAATATGGTTGTGATTTAGATTGTAAAGATGATGATTCTAATACATTAACCTCTAATGGAAGAATGTATATAAGACTAACAACTGCGTTTAGTCAAAATGAAATTGAGAGATGTTCAGAAAGAACAAAGTTTGGTATGGTAGGTGCAATTAAGGCAGGACACATTCCAAATAGAACTCCAATAGGATTTAAAAGAATTGATAAAAAATTAGTACCAGATGAATTAACAAAAGATATTGTTATTAGAATGTATGATTTATATTTAGAAGGAAAAAGTTATCAAGGTATTGCTAATATTTATAACAAAGAAGAAGTATTAGGTAGAACTAATTGGCTAGATTCTACTATTCAAAAGATTATGACCAATGAACTTTACAAAGGAGATTTTGTTCATGGAAAAAGAACTAAACATCCTCAGTATTATGAAGATGTTGTAGAACCAATAGTATCAAAAGAAAAATGGAATGCTTGTCAGTATCAAACTAAGAGAAATACTAGGCACTATGAGAGAACTGCAACTTACCTTTTTACTAATAAATTAAAATGTTCTGTATGTGGTAATTTCTTAGGTGGTAAAGCTACAACTAAAAGAAAAAGTGGTAAAAAATATTATTATTATAAATGCGAAAAATGTAGAACTAACTACAAAGAAGATACTATAAGAGATGGATTACTACTTCAATTATATGACCTAATAAGAAAAGATAATTTAATTAATAAATATTACACACCATTTATAAAACACAAGCAAGAAGATAATACTAAAGATTATAAAAATGAATTGAAGGAATTAGAAAAACAAGAAGAAAGAATTAAATGTGCTTATCTAAATGGTGTTGTTAAAATAAATGAGTTTGATAACGAATTAAAAAGTATTAGATATAAAATTGATAACATTAATAAAAAGATTAAAGAAATAAAACAATGTGAAAACTTTAATTTTACTACTAATGATTTATTAATTTTAGAAGATACAGAAACGATTGATACTTTTGTTAATCCT
>CAKPDM010000025.1 GCA_934148995.1 uncultured Bacilli bacterium | reverse complement strand
AGGTGTTCAAGGAGTACAAGGACTAGAAGGTGCAACAGGACCTACAGGACCAACTGGACCACAAGGTTTACAAGGTATTCAAGGAGAACAAGGATTAGAAGGTGCAACAGGGCCTACAGGACCAACTGGACCACAAGGTTTACAAGGTACGCAAGGTGTTCAAGGAGTACAAGGACTAGAAGGTGCAACAGGACCTACAGGACCAACTGGACCACAAGGTTTACAAGGTATTCAAGGAGAACAAGGATTAGAAGGTGCAACAGGGCCTACAGGACCAACTGGACCACAAGGTTTACAAGGTACGCAAGGTGTTCAAGGAGTACAAGGACTAGAAGGTGCAACAGGACCTACAGGACCAACTGGACCACAAGGTTTACAAGGTACGCAAGGTGTTCAAGGAGTACAAGGACTAGAAGGTGCAACAGGGCCTACGGGACCAACTGGACCTCAAGGTTTACAAGGTACACAAGGTATTCAAGGATTAGAAGGGCCAACTGGACCAACTGGACCTACAGGGCCTAGTGCTTAATAACAAATGAAGACGAAAAAATTTAAAGTTATCGTTTATGCAATAAGTAAAAATGAAGAAAAATTTGTATCACGTTGGGTAGAATCAATGAAAGAAGCAGATGAAATAATTGTATTAGATACAGGTAGTGATGACAACACTGTAAAAAAACTACAAGAACTAGGGGTTACCGTTAAGGAAGAAACAATTTATCCTTTTAGATTTGACATAGCTAGGAATAAGTCATTAGCCTTAGTACCACAAGACACTGATATTTGCGTTTGTACAGACTTAGATGAAGTATTTGAAAAAGGTTGGCGAGATAATCTCGAGAGTATTTGGAAGGAAAATATTACAAGACTTGCTTATAATTATAATTGGAAATTAGATAAAGACAACAAACCATTAGTAAACTTTTACATTGAAAAAATCCATTCTAGGAATAATTACACCTGGACTCATCCTGTTCATGAAGTTTTGACCTATATAGGTGATAAGAAAGAAATAAAGGAACAGACTGATTTAATAACTTTAAATCATTTCCCTGACCCTACTAAAAGTAGAAGTAATTATCTGCCATTATTAGAACTATCTGTTAAGGAAGACCCTACTAATGATAGAAATATGCACTACTTAGGAAGAGAATATATGTATCATAAAGAATATAATAAAGCAATTGATACTTTAATTAAACATTTATCTTTAGAAAAAGCAATTTGGAAAGATGAACGGGCCGCTTCAATGCGCTTTATCGCTAGATGTTATACTGAACTAAAAAGATATAAAGAAGCAAAAATGTGGTATTTAGAAGCAATTAAGGAAGCACCATATCTAAGAGATGCTTTTGTAGAACTAGCTCTTTTAGAATCCAGCCTAGGTAATTACAAGGAAACAGAAAAGTACTGTTTAGAAGCTTTAAAGATAAAGACTCATCCGAAAACTTATATAAATGAACAATTTAGTTTTGATCACACAATATATGACTTATTAGCAGTAAGTTACTATTATCTAAAAGATTATTCTAAATCTTTAGGCTATATCAATAAAGCCTTAGAACTAGCACCTGATAATAAAAGGTTACAGGAAAATAAAATAATTATTGAAAAAGCAAGAGAATAATTATTTCTTTCTCTTGCTTTTTTCCTTCTTTTTTTTATACTCTTCTTTTTGTTTGGCCAAAATCTTTTTAATTCTTCCTAACGGATCGTGATTACTTAAATTGATTTTAGGAAAGGCATTAAGCATATGCAACATTAAGCCCTTATTCTTAATTATTTCACTTCTAACACGTCTACTTATTTCTTCTGTTGCATCTTTTGCTGTAAACTTCATACTAGCAATCTTAACTTGACACATCGTAGTAACGGTAATAGCAACATCTATCATAAAAATAATAAATAGTACGATAGCAACAATCATCATTACTTTATCAGGTATACTCTTGATTAGTCCATCAACAAAAGGATGAATAATACTAACTATTACTACTCCACCCAATCCAAATAGACAAGAGTTTTCAAGACAAACGCGACCAGAAAGATTGAATTTCTTTTCTGTGTAATCCCACCATCTAGCATGAAATATCTTCTCTAAAATTAAACTAGTCATATATTCCATTAGGGTACAAACAAAAGCTGACATAACAAATAAAGTGATAAGGTCATTACTATATTTTGCTAAAAATAGATTCATTATGACGCAACTTGAACCATAAATAGGTAAGTAAGGGCCAAGACAGAAACCTCTATTCATTACTAGTTTCTTATTATTAATAGAACAACAAGTTATTTCAGTTAAATAACCAATAAAGGAATAAAGCATAAAACATAAAAACCAATAACAGAGTGTATAAAACATCAGACCCCTCCTAATCAAAAAATAATGTTAATAGAAAGATTAAAACACCACTTACTATACCATAAATTGTCATATCTTTATTTTTAGTATCTTTAACTTTTGGAAGTAATTCAAAAAATACTAAGTAGAATAACATTCCTAACACTAGTGAAAGAAGTATTCCCATAAAGATATTACTAGCACTAGTTAGTTTTAATGAGAATGGAATTAATCCTCCTAAAAAGGTAGAAACACTAAGAAGAATCATCGGTATCGTTAGACTTTTCTTTTCTGAACTTTCTGAGTAAACACTACCAATCATTACACCTAGTGGTAAGTTATGAATACCAACCCCAATACTCATCATTATTCCTAGTGACAAATCACTAAGTGTAACAAAATAAATCGCCATACCTTCAATAATGTTATGAATAATTAACACTATGATAGAAAGTAGCCCAATATGATGAATATTTTCTTTGATTTCTTTACTACTTTTTACATGATCATGATGATCTGGAATAAATTGATCTAATATTTTAAATATTAGAAAGCCAAGTAAGGCAAAAATAATAAATAGATACAACTTACCAAACCCAAATATTTCTAATGACTCTTTTAATAAATCAAATATCATTAGCATAATAAGAAGAGAAAAAGCAAGAGCAAAGATGTAGTCTAATACCCTTCTTTTTTTATTTAAAAAGAAAGAAAAGATTATTCCAACTACTAAGAATAATCCTAATAGAAATGTAATAAAAAGTGACAGATTAGGACTCATACTTTACCTCCTACCTGAATGTAATTAATAAGATAACTAGAAGTGCAAGTAAAATACGATAAATCATAAACACTTTAAAATCATGTTTCTTTAAGTATTGTAATAAGAATTTAATGCAGATAATTCCTGTTATGAAAGCAATAACAATTCCTACTAAGAATATTGCTACATTAGAAGTAATTAAAGCTATCGCTTCCCCTTTAACTAATTGTAATAAGCAAGCACCTAAGACAACAGGAGCTGATAAATAGAAAGAAAACTTAGCAGCATCTTCTCTATTTAGTTTTAAAGCTCTAGCACAAGCGATAGTAGTTCCGCTTCTACTAAAACCAGGAATTAATGCAAATACTTGACTACAACCAATCAAGAATGCATCTTTGAATGACAATTCTTTAACCCTTTTCTCTTGTTTTGATTTTTTATCTATTATATAGATAATGATACCCATCGCTATTAAGGCAGTTGCTATTAAATAGTAATTAGTTCTAATAGCATTTTCAATTACATCTTCAAACAATACTCCAACTATAGCAGCAGGAATAGTAGCAACTATTATTTGAAAGAAAAGTTTTCCATCACTATCTTTTACTCCTTTAGTTACTCCTTTTACGACCATATTTAAAAAGTCTTTAAAGAAAAATACGGCAATAGCAAGTAAAGTTCCAAGATGAAGGGCAAGATCAAAGCATAGTGCCAAATCGCTACCCATTCCCTTACCAATACCAAAGACATCTCTAAAAATAATTAAATGTGCACTTGATGATATTGGTAAAAATTCAGCTATTCCTTGGACAATTCCAAGAATAATCGCTGCAATAATATTATTCATAATAACACCTTCTTTTCTAAATAAGATTATAACAAACTAGCAAGGAAAAAGAAAGCTTAACTTTTTTTAACCTTTCTTTTCTAAAAGTTATTCTTTTTCTAGCTTTATTCCTAAATCTTCTAATTGTTTTTTAGCAACTTTATTTGGTGCTTCACTCATAAGACAGCTAGCACTAGCAGTCTTAGGAAAAGCAATTACATCACGAATGTTATCAGTTTCTGTTAATAACATTGTAAGTCTATCTAGTCCAATAGCAAGGCCCCCATGTGGTGGTGTTCCATATTTTAAAGCTTCAACAAAGAATCCAAATTTTTCTTCAATATCTTCTTTTGTCAACTCTAAAGCTTCAAACATTTTTTCTTGAATTTCTTCGTTATGAATACGAATTGATCCTCCACCAGCTTCATAACCATTAATAACAATATCATAAGCTTTTGAATAGCAATGTGCTTTATCATTTATTAATTTATCTATATCACTATCTAACGGAGCAGTAAATGGATGGTGACAAGAAACATATCTATTTTCTTCTTCACTCCACTCAAATGATGGAAATTTAGTAACCCATAGTAATTTATAGTCACCTTCCTTAATAAGGTTTAAGTCACGCGCTAATTTGCATCTTAAAGCTCCTAATGTTTGATAAACTATATTCTTAATATCAGCAGCAAAGAATAAGATATCATTATCTTGAAGATTTAAGTTAGTTACTAATTCTTTTTGTTCTTCTTCTTTCAAAAACTTACTAATACCACCAGTAAACTCACTATTTTCATACTTAACAAAAGGAAGTCCTTTCGCTTTATATATCTTAACAAATTCGGTTAGTTCATCTGTTTTCTTTCTTGAGAAATAACTAGCATTATTTTCTACTTTTATACAAGCAATTGTAGTTTCTTCACTAAGAGCATTTTGAAAGACTTTAAATTCAGTATTTTTAAAGATATCTTTAACGTCATTTATCTTCATATCGAATCTTAAGTCTGGTTTATCAGAACCATAATACTTCATTGCATCATCGTATTCCATTCTCTTAAGAGGAAGTTTAATATCAATACCTTTTATTTCTTTAAAGACATGAGCGATTAATTGTTCTGTTAAACTCATAACATCTTCTTCATCAACAAAACTCATTTCCATATCAACTTGCGTAAACTCTGGTTGTCTATCACTTCTTAAGTCTTCATCACGAAAACATTTTGCTATTTGGAAATACTTTTCCATTCCCCCAACCATTAGTAATTGTTTAAATAATTGTGGTGATTGCGGAAGAGCATAAAACTTACCTTTATTTACTCTACTTGGCACCAAATAATCTCTTGCTCCTTCCGGAGTTGATTTACAAAGTACGGGGGTTTCTACTTCGACAAAACCTTTGCCATCTAGAAAGTTTCTAATAGCAAGTGTAATTTTATGACGAGTTATTAAGTTATCTTTTAAGTTACTTCTTCTAAGATCTAAATAACGATATTTTAGTCTTGTATCTTCTAATGCTGTTGTGTCATTAGTAATTTCAAATGGTAAATCTCTTGAAGAGTTTAATAATTCAATACATTCTAGTTCTACTTCAATATCACCAGTAGCAATATTATTATTTTTAGATTCACGTTCTTTAACTATACCTTCTACTTTTAAAACCGACTCATTCTTTAAAGTACTAGCTATCTCATAAACTTCTCCTGAACGAGCTACTAACTGTACAATACCACTTCTATCTCTAAGGTCAATGAAACATACTCCACCTAAGTCACGTTTCTTTTGCACCCAACCATACAGTGTCACTTTTTTCTCTTTATCAGTTAATCTTAAACTATTATTTTCTATTGTTTTCATCTTTCTAACACTTCCTATTCATCTTCACAGTGACAACCATCATGATCACATTCACCAGTACATTCATGTCCACAGCCACAATCACAATCATCACTATCGGTTGTTAATTTTTCATCCAAGTAGTAGATTAAAACATCTAAACTGATAATTTCTTCTTCTTTTGTTTGATTATTTTTAATCTTTATTTCATTATTATTTAAGTCTTCACTATTTAAAATAGCAATGAACTTACTATTCAAACGATCAGCTTGTTTAAATTGACCTTTAAGTCCACGACCAGTATATTCTGTTTCAACAATAAAGCCAGCCATTCTTAATTCTTGAGCTAAATAAACAGCATATTTCTTTTCATCTTCATTAACATACATTAAGAATAAATCAACAGAATCAACGATTGGTAATTTTACTTCTTCAAGTTCTAAAGCCATTACTAAACGCCCTATTCCAGAAGCAAAACCAATACAAGGTGTCTCTGGTCCTCCTAAGTCTTTAACAAGATTATTATATCTTCCTCCAGCGCCAATTACGTTATTAGAACCAAATCCTGCTACTTTAGCTTCTATTTCAAAAACAGTGTGATTATAGTAATCAAGTCCTCTTACGATAGAAGGATTTACTTCATAGTCAATTTGCATAATATCTAAGTAATCTTTTACTTTATCAAATCTTTCTTTAGATTCTTCATTTAAGTAATCAATTGTCTTAGGAGCATTCTTTAATATTTCATTATCAGCATCTACTTTACAATCTAGAATACGAAGAGGATTTTTCATAAATCTTTCTTTACAATCATCACAAAATTCATCTATATGTGGTCTAAAGTATTCAATTAAAGCTTCACGATAAGTATTACGAGAATAACTATCTCCTAAACTATTAATATTAACTTTTATTTCTTTTAGACCTAATAGTTTATATAAGTTTACAGCAGCAGAAATAATTTCAGCATCACTTAGGGGGTCATCACTTCCTAGTATTTCCATACCAAATTGTGTTAACTCTCTATCTCTTCCAGACTGGGGTCTTTCATAACGATACATAGTACCATTATAATAAACTTTTACGGGTTGAGTGGCATCTCCATACATTTTATTTTCGATATAGCTTCGACAAACTCCAGCTGTTCCTTCTGGTCTTAAAGAAAGGTGTCTATCTCCCCTATCAATAAAGTCATAAGTTTCTTTAGTTACTATATCAGTAGTTTCTCCAATTCCCCGATGAAATAACTCACTTGATTCAAAAATAGGAGTTCTTATATAGTTGTAATTATATTTTTCCATTACTTGGTCAATTACTGTTTCAACATATTTCCAAATTTTTGCTTCTCTTCCATAAATATCATTTGTACCTTTTGGTCTTTGTATCATCTTTTTCTCCTCCTTAAAATAAAAAGATGGCACTTCTTAAGGACAGATATTCCTGTGGTGCCACCTTAGTTTATACTCTAAATAACCGTATCGAGGTTGAACGCTTCCTTTGTTAACTGGATGTCTTCTATTTTAATTTCTATAAGTATTTGCACCACCCATACTCTCTCTAATTAGAGTTTAAAATATACTCTTTCCAAAGAAGATAAGCTTATTATACAACATTTTTTTATGCTTAGCAATTTATTTTTGAAATAATTATCAGTATATAAAGGCTAATCTTCATACATTATTTCAATAAGTGACATATCTTCCCCTAGTTTATCTATATAATCATTTCCTAATTTATTTTTTAATTTTTCAAATTTCTTAATAAACTCATCAGCTGGTAACAAAAACAAATCAAGTGAAGACAAAACTAAGTCTTTAGCATAATATACACCATTTATATCTAAATAGTTAAGTATTTTATATATATTTTCTGCATCCATTTTTGCAATTGTTTCAGTATCAAAGTTTTCTTTTAATATTAGTATATCTAAATCATCTAATCCCATTTTTCTTAACTTTACTCCTATTCTTCTCTTTGAAATCAAATTTACTAAAGTCATATTTTTTCATTTGTTCTTTTGTATCTATTCAATATCTTTTCTTTAAAGTGATGGTTGTTTACTAAGAAAAAAATTTAGTTTTTCATTTATTATTAAAGGTATATTATCATTAAAATAATTTATCAATGTAGAATATTCAGCTATTTTTATCAAAATAGATAATTGCTAAAATAGACGAAGTTAATCTTATATCGTTTATTTAACATGAGTTGTAGAAGTAAATAATTTTTGATAACTCTTACGTCCTTCACTATGAAGTATATTCCTAATATCCTCTATTTTAGCATGGTCTAGAATTTCTGATGTAAATAATCCCGGATGATTATTATATGCTTTGTTATAAAGTATTTCCTTAACTTCTTTTATATTAGCTTGTGATAAAGTAAGAGAAGTAAATAATTCCGGACGATTATTATATACTTCGTTATAAAGTATTTCCTTAACTTCTTTTATATTAGCTTGTGATAAAATAATTGAATTAAGCAATTCTTGATAATCTTTATATTTCTCACCATATATTATAGCTATAGTTTCTTCTAAAATAGTAGAACTAAAAGTAAGCCCTGCAGCTATAGCTAAATTCCATTCTTTATCTAATCCTAATTTTTCAACTTCAATTATTAAATTCTTATTACAAGCCAAAGCAAATGTATTTTTATTTATGGCTTTTTTTCCATATTTTTCTTCTATATATTCATAATTTTCTTTTAAACTATTAGGTTCTACTGATAATACATGTAAACAAGATCCTATAGATAAAAAAGATACATTTTGTTGTTTTAAATAGTTAATATTTTCCTTTATAGCATCAACATTTCTATAAAGAATACTTGGACACTTTTCTATATTTTCCCCACTTATTTTTAATTCATTTATTAAATAGTTTAATGTTTTATCAATTTCTAAATACTCTCCATGAGTAAGTATATTATTATTATTATTAATGTTTTCACTTGAGATATTATATTTATCACATAATATTTTTAATGTATATTTACTTATCATATTCTTCCTCCTATTATTTAGTTTTAATTTTTTGAGTTGTATAAGTATCTTTCTTAGTAAAATCAAATTTACTAAAATCATACTTTTTCATTTGTTCTTTTATATCTATTCCATATTTTTTCTTTAATAAGCCTGAGTGCTTACCAAAAACAGAGTTTAGTTTTCCATTTGTTATTAAAGGTATATTATTATCATTCAAGTAATTTATTAAGGCAAAATTTTGGCTTGGTGCTACTAATAAAAATGAAGTAGTAAGATATTCATCTATTTCATAATACTCAGCTATTTTTATTAAAATAGGTATTTTATTAATCATTTGTTTTGCTCTTGATAAAACAGAAGAAGTTAAAAGATGTTTAAATCTTATATCGCCCCAATATGGCATCTGTAGTAAAGTTGAGATATCTCCTATTTTAGCATGGGCTAAGGTTGTGGAAGTAAATAACTCTGGATGATTTTTATATTCTTCACTATGGAGTATATCTTTAATATCTTTTATTTTAGCATGGGCTAAAGTTTGTGAAGTAAATAGTTCTGGATGTTCCTTATATTCTTCACTATGAAGCATTTCCTTAATGTCTTTTATTTTAGCTTGGGCTAAGGTTGTGGAAGTAAATAACTCTGGATGTTCTTTATACTCTTCACTATGAAGTATTTCCTTAATGTCTTTTATTTTAGCATGAGCTAATGTTGTGGAAGTAAATAACTCTGGATGTTCTTTATACTCTTCACTATGGAGTATATCTTTAATATCTTTTATTTTAGTATGGGCTAAGGTTTCTGAAGTGAATAATTCTGGATGTTCCTTATATTCTTCACTATGAAGAAGTTCCTTAATGTCTTTTATTTTAGCATTGGCTAAAGTTGTGGAAGTGAATAATTCTGGATGTTCCCTATATTCTTCACTATGAAGCATTTCCTTAATGTCTTTTATTTTAGCATTGGCTAAAGTTGTGGAAGTGAATAATTCTGGATGTTCCTTATATTCTTCACTATGAAGCATTTCCTTAATGTCTTGTATTTTAGCACGAGCCAAGGTTGTGGAAGTAAATAACTCTGGATGTTTCTTATATTCTTCACTGTGAAGAAGTTCCTTAATGTCTTTTATTTTAACATGGGTTAAGGTTTCTGAAGTGAATAATTCTGGATGTTCCTTATATTCTTCACTATTTATTATATCTATAACTTCTTCTAAAGTGGTAGAGCCAAAGGCAATCCCTACAGCTATAGCTAAATTCCAGCTTTTAGCTAATCCCAATTTTTCAACTTCAATTATCAAATCCTTATCACAAGATAAAATAGATGTATTTTTATTTATGGTTTCTATTCCGTAATTTTCTTCTATATACTTATATGTATCTTTTAAATCAATCGGTTCTGCTGCTAATACATGTAAACAAGATTCTATAGAAGAAAAGGATACATTTTGTTGTTTTAAATAGTCAATATTTTTCTCAATAGCATCAACATTTCTATAAAGAATACTTGGACACTTTTCTATATTTTCCCCACTTACTTTTAATTCATTTATTAAATAGTTTAACGTTCTATCAATGTCTAAATATTCACCATATGTAAGTATATTATTATTCTTATTAATGACGTTTTTACTTGAGATATTATATTTGTCACATAATATTTTTAATGTATATTCACCTATCATATTTCACCACCTTATTATTTAATTTTAAGTTTTTGAGTACTATAAACATCTTTCTTATCAAAATCAAATTTACTAAAATCATACTTTTTCATTTGTTCTTTTATATCTATTCCATATTTTTTCTTTAATAAGCCTGGTTGTTTACCAAAAACGGAATTTAGTTTTTCATTTATTATTAAAGGTATATTATTGTCATTCAAATAATTTATTAAAGCAAAATTTTGACTTGGTGATACTAATAAAAATGAAGTAGTAAGATATTCATCTATTTCATAATATTCAGCTATTTTTATTAAAACAGGTATTTTATTAATCATTTGTTTTGCTCTTGATAAAACAGACGAAGTTAAAAGATGTTTAAATCTTATATCACTCCAATATGGCATCTGTAGTAAAGTTGAAATATCTCCTATTTTAGCATGGGCTAAGGTTTCTGAAGTGAATAATTCTGGATGCTCTTTATACTCTTCGCTATGGAGTATGTCTTTAATGTCTTTTATTTTAGCATGGGCTAAGGTTTCTGAAGTGAATAATTCTGGATGTTCCTTATATTCTTCACTATGAAGCATTTCCTTAATGTCTTTTATTTTAGCACGAGCTAAAGTTTGCGATGTAAACAATTCTGGATGTTCCTTATATTCTTCACTATGGAGTATGTCTTTAATATCTTTTATTTTAGCATGGGCTAAGGTTGTGGAAGTAAATAACTCTGGATGTTCCTTATACTCTTCACTATGGAGCATATCTTTAATATCTTTTATTTTAGCATGGGCTAAGGTTGTGGAAGTAAATAACTCTGGATGTTCCTTATATTCTTCACTATGAAGCATTTCCTTAATGTCTTTTATTTTAGCATGGGCTAAGGTTGTGGAAGTAAATAACTCTGGATG
>CAKPDM010000024.1 GCA_934148995.1 uncultured Bacilli bacterium | reverse complement strand
CGTGATTTGGAAGAACTAATATCAGTTTTAGAACAATATAATTGCTTTCTACTATGTGATAGAGATGATGTTAATACCTCTACTGCTAATGGTAGATTATTTGTAAGAATGCTTACAGTCTTATCTCAACTTGAAATAGAAATTGTATCAGAAAGAACTAAATTTGGTTTAAATGGAGCTATTAAATCAGGTCATATTCCAGGACAACGACCATTTGGTTATAAGAGTGCAGAAGATAAAAGAATGGTTATAGATAATGCTACTCGTCCCTATGTAGAAAAGATATTTGATATGTATTTAGAAGGTAAAAGTTTTCAACAGATTGCTAACTATTTTAATGAGAATAATATTTACCCTAAAAAGAATTGGAAAGATACTACTATTCAAAAGATTATTGATAATAAAATTTATATGGGAGATTATGAACAATATAAAAGAATTGGTAAACAAGTAAATCTTGAACCTATTGTTTATATGAATGTTGTAGAACCTATTATATCTCGTGCTAAATGGGAAGAATGTCAAAGACAAAAAGAAAGAAATCAAAGGACTTATACGAGAGATAGAGTTTATACTTTCTTTCAAAGATTAAAATGTCCTAATTGCAGTCGTATTATGAAATGTAAAGGTTCTGGTGGTATAAAAAGAAAGTATATGTACTACACTTGCGAACATTGCCATATCAACTTTAATGAAGACCATGTAGAACATTTATTAAGAGATTTTATCTATGATTTACTAGAATATGATATGGCAGTTAAAAAATTCTTTCTACCTGTATTAGAAGATAAAACAAATAATATTGATACTACTTCTATTGATAAAGAAATTAGAGATTTAGAAAAACAAAGAAATAGAATTAAAGATTTGTATATTAAAGGTATTGTAGAAATTGATGATTTTAAAGTAGATTATAAACTAATTGAAGATAAACTTGCTAACCTTGAAAGTAAAAAACTAGAACTAATTAACCTAGAAACATTTAACTATTCTCCACACGAATTACTTGCAGAAAAAGATTTAGAAAGAGAAAAAATGATTAGACTTGATACTTTAAATACTGTTTTAAAGACTAAATGGAATGGTATGGAGAAGTCTGAAAAACAAGAATTTATATCAAAATTTATTGATACTATTGAAATAAAAAAAGATAATAAAGGTAATTTTATATTAGAAAAAATTAATTTTAGAAACGGATTTATAAAACAATTAGTAAAATTTTATGAGAGAGGTATATTTGATGTTGCAGTACCTGTTATAGTTGGTAATGAAGAAAAAACTATTAAAGGTGGCAGAATGAATGAAGAACAATTAGATAAATATTTAACTAAAATGAATGAACATTTTGAAACATCTTTTTATGAAATGTATGAAACAATTGATGAAGAAACTAATGAAATAACACTTGAATATCAACCAAATGATAATGAAAAAATTATAAGATTTGTAGCAATTTCATCTAAAGAAAAGTTTCCTTTAACAGTAGATAATGTTAAAGATAAGTATGGAATTATTAGCTACAAAACAAATAAATTATTAGAAAATTAGAAAGGATTTGATTAAATTATGAATATTGAATATAAAAAAGTTGGAGATTATTTATTACCTAATTTGATAATAGAAAATCAAAATTATAGAGAAATAAACAAGTATGGGTTATTAAGATTAGAATATATTAAGAAACACAAAAAAGAATTATATCAATCACTTTTGATGAAGAACGAATTAACAAATCATCTTTTTTCAGTCAGTATTGAAGCAGAAGAAAGATTAAAAACTTTAATGGATAATTATATTAAAAATGATGAAAAACTATCTGAAAAAAATAAAGAAAATAATCAAATTGAATGGGTAAAATTGATGAACAATTATAAAAATACTGCTGAAGAAATTATTCTTAAAGAGTTAATTTATGTCTGATGTTGTCATAAGCGAGCAACGGGCTGGTACTCCCACCATCCTAAAAGAAAGGATAAACCATATAAATGGCGACAACATCAATTTGGAGTATTAAGAATAATTTAAAGCAGTCTATAAATTATATCATCAATCCAGAAAAAACTACTAATGAACATTATGGTGAAGTTGATTATGATTATTTAGAAGGTAAAAAAGATTATAATTTTAAAAAAGAAAAAGTTTGTTATGTTAGTACACTAAATTGTGATGAGATTAATCCATATGATGATATGTGTGATACAAAGGATTATTTCAGAAAGAAAAATGGCATTTTAGCATTTCATGGTTATCAATCATTTAAAGAAGGAGAAGCTACTCTAGATATTGCTCATGAGATAGGAGTTAAGTTTGTTAGTGAAATGTTTAAAGATTATGAAGTGGTTGTTGCGACACATCAAAATACTAACCATATCCACAACCATTTCATAATCAACTCTGTTTCTTGTAAAGATGGTAAGAAGTATAATAACAATAGAACTAATTTAGCAAAGTTAAGACATATATCTGATTCTATATGTGCTGAATATGGTCTATCTGTTTTAGACGATGATATTGGATATAAAAGCACCTATAATCATAAAGTTATTAATAATGATTATTATAAAACACTTAAAGAATATTTAGATAGTTCTATAAGTTATTCAGTAACCTTAAAACAATTATTTGAAAGAATGAGAAATATTGGTTATAAAGTATATTTTCGTAATGATGTAATAACTATTTATAAAGATGGCGAAGATAAGGTTAGAATAGAAAAAGTATTTGGTAAAGAATATTCAAAAGATAGATTAAGTAAAAGACTTTATTCATCAAGACAAATAGTATTTAACCCTATGTCCCAAAAATCTATCTTTGAAGAATACTGTAAAACTAATAAACCTCATAAAGGTATCTATGGATTATATCTATACTATTGTTATTTATTAGGAGTATTCCCAAAGAAGCACCCTAAACAATATCTTCCATATTCCATTAGAAAAGAAGTATACAAATTAGAACAAACTTCACAGCAAGTTAGATTTATGCACGAAAATAATATTGTAACAAAAGATGATTTAGATAATTTTGTTAAAAGTAATAATAAAAAACATTTAAGTGAGTTAAAAGGTAAAAGAGAAAATCTTTGGAGAAGATACCATAGAGCAAAAACTGAAGATAAGAAAAATGAGATACTTACTGAAATAAATTATATCCAACCGAAAATTAAAGAACTCAATAAGTATAATAAGTATTGTAAGGAAATAACTAAAAGAGCCGAAGGCATACAAAATAATCTTAATAATTTTGATAAAGATATCCAAAAAGAAAAAGACAATTCTAGGTATTAGATACCGGATTGTCTTTTTCAATATCATTTGCTTTTTTTGATAACTTTTTTATAGAAAGCTTAATTGAAATAAATATTATCGTAACTATAGTAACCATTATTATTCCTATAATTAATAAGCTATTCCATCCTGAATTCATAACATATTCATTAGGATTATTAGGATTATATTTTACAGTTGCAGTTTGTTTAAATCCTGAACGATTACTCAACAAGTTGGGTGAACCTTTATAGGTAACACCATTTACAGTATATTCATATATACCGTTACACAATTCATCGCCATCATCGTCGTATTGGCAATTTTCATAACTCACGAGTTTTCCTTCTGTTTCTAAATAGTTTTTAGATTTACTGTTATCAGTTATATTTAAATATGAACTAACACCAATAAAAGTTAGACCTACAAGAAACCATGGAGCAAGTATAAATATCAAAATTGCACTAGTTATGTGTTTTACCTTCCTACTTCCTAAATCGATGGTTTTGACATTTGTTTGAGAATAATCATTATTTAAAAAATTGTTACTCTGTTCAATGTGATTTAATTCTGTACTACAAGATTCACATCTAATATTTGTATTTTTATTTTCATGTCCACAATTAGGGCATTTAATTGTATTCATTAATTACCTCCTTCAATCTAATATATTAAGTGAAGGATGACTACCAAGAGCCACCTCCACCTCCTCCAGATCCTCCACCAGATGATCCTCCACCTGACGAACCAACAGAATCACTAGATGGACTAGATGACATAACGCTTTGTGCAGAAGTCATTGTAGAATTCATAAATGATCCAAACGTCATCATGTCGAATGCATTAGGGCTATCGTACCAAGATGGTGCTTGTAAAGATATTGATTCAAACTTTTTAATCCACTTATCAGAAACACCTAATACATAAGTGTAAGGTAGAATATTATAAAAGTACGTTGGATCTTGTATAACCATAGTTTCTAATTTGTCTTTTTCAGCAGTTTCTAAAAAGTTTCTGAATCCTTTTAATTTTCCTAATATTTCATTTCCATAAGGGGTTCTCTTTGGTAAATATTTTAAGCATATAACCATACCAAGGACACATACTAATCCCAATCCATATCCTACTAAATAAACCTGGTCTTGTTTTAATGCTGGTAGCACCATAAATGCCCATGGAATACCGCCAAATCCTAATCCCCAGACAAGACCAAATATCTTTGTGCCTATTGAAGAATAAGTTGCTCTACCATTTACATAAATAGTTTGTGTTTCCCCAAATACTAATTTAAATAAAACAGTAAATCCAATACCTGGAAATAGTAAAGCAAATAATAGACTTGAAGATTCGCCATATGCAAAGATTGGTGGTATAGTAATTAAACAATAAGTTGCAATAATCATTAATATAATAAATATGGTCTTACTTGATGCTGATTTTTCAAAAATTTTATTTTTATTTTCTTTATTATTAATATTAGATAATATTCTATTCATGGTTATATAAAAATTATTATATAAGTCTGTTGATGTTACTTCATTGGTATTATCTGTAGGTTCTTGTTCAACATTTTTACTAAATAATGAGCCAATTGATATTGATGGTCTTTTTGTAAATAATCCATTTAAAAATATTTGTTCATTAACATTATTTCCATCGTATTCTTTTAATTTAGTTATTTTAAAACCTTTGGATTTAGAAAATAAGGATTTTTCTTCAGTTTCAGCAATTTTTATGTATCCTTGATTAGCTAAATATATAAGTAAAGATGTTACATCTTGATTTTCTGCTTTTCCTTTATATAAAAATCCAACTTCTAAACTATTAAATCCTTGTGGTGGATAGAATTCAACAGTTTCTACAACTTGATCATCTCGTCCATATTTATACCACAATAATAAAGCAATAACTAAAAATAATATAGGAAACAAATAAAAAATATAATTCATTAAATTAAAAGTAAGTCCAGTTCCAACAAAATATCCTTCTGGCAGTTCACATCTTACAGTTAGAGCTTCACCAGCACCTAAAATACCATTATAACTACCTGTAATTTTGTTTCCACTAACATTATATTTTACTTTACTATTATCAGTGGAGCCTGTTGTTCCTGATGAAAACCCCAATTTACTTGAATCAAATTCTTTAGGCATAGTAATTGAAAAAGTTACATTTCCTATTACCGTATCCCATTCATTTCCAATTATATTGTAATATAATTCATCGTAATCTTTACCAGGATCTTTTCCTAAATTGTATGTATATTTAATTACATACTTTTGCTCTCCTGTTAAAGTTCTACTAGCTGATCCAATCTTCAATTTATAATTTCCATTTTCTCTTGATGTTGTATATTCATTATCAACACTAACATTTGTTACTTGAGTACGATTAGTTGATGTTGTACCATCTAATCTAGTGATTGTATTCTTTAATGGAATAGTTCTAAATATTCCATGTTTCGAAACATTAAAATATGCAGTAATTGTCTCAGTTATATCAAAAGTATTGTTTTCATTAACAATTATATTAATATCATATTTATCAATAACATAATCATAAAAACTATATTGATAGTTCTTACTAGGTGTTAGACTTGTCGTATTATTTAGTGACGAATTTGTATTATCATTAGTTTCAATTGATAAACGATAATAATATATCTCATTAACACTATGTCCATTCAAAATACTCAAATTAGACATTTGGCTAAAACTATTAGATCCTGATATTGCTGTTGCCGAATTATATCCTTGAGCAATCAAATTATAATTAGAATCATAATAATAAGCAGTAGAAGTATAGTTAATTTCATTATTTGAGCTATTTCTTACTATACCTGCTAAGCCGAATGCTTTGGTAGAAATGGAAGAAAAATCTTTAAATGAAATATTAGTAAAAGATAAACTTCCGACTTCTAAACTTTGAGTATTGTTAATATTTACAAAAGAAGTTTGTTCTGTTAAAGCATAAGTATTTGATGGATAAGCAAATACTAGAGATAGTACAATTACAGCAAATAAGGAAATACCCTTAATAATTCTTTTCATTGTACCCCTCCATAATTATAATTCAACTTTTACATTTTCTCTTTCGTTTGCACTTGCCTCAAACATTGCTTTTGATTTGTAACCGAACAATCCAGCAAAAATATTACTTGGGAACATTTCAACTTTGTTATTATAAATTCTAACAACACCATTGTAATATTTTCTTGAATTAGCAATATCATCTTCAACTTTTGATAACTCTTTACTTAAATCTTTGAAGTTTTCATTAGCTTTCAAATCAGGATATGCTTCTGCTAAAGCCATAATTTTACTAATACCACTAGATAGTTGCTCATTTGTCTTAATCTTTTCATCATCAGACATTTTGTCATAAGCACTATTTCTTAGTTCTACAACTTCTTTTAAAGTATCTTTTTCATGTTTAGCATATCCTTTTACAGTTTCTACAATGTTAGGAATTAAATCCCATCTTTTCTTAAGATAAACATCCATAGTAGAGAATGCTTCTTTTACCTTATTATTTAGTTTTACAAAACTATTATATAAAGCAAAAGCATAAATAATAATTAAAACGATAATTGCAATGATAATATAAATCCACATAATTTCACCTCCTATTGTAATTTAATTTTATCATATTTTTAATTTTTTTAATATATTATTAGGAAATAATCTTTCAAAACTATTGTAATAAATTTTATATCTGCTACAATTTATTTAGTTGATTTAATCAATCTTGGGAGTATAATTTTTCGTATATAAGAAAAGTTAAGGCTCCATTGAGGATTCTGCTCGGAACAATTACCGAGTTTGATATATAAATCTATCGAAAGATAGATTTTTTTGTGTCTCGAACTCCCACGTGTGAGCTTGGAAGATATATATAAATCATCCATCCAAAAAGAAAGGATGGTGAATTATGTTAAAAGTTATAACAAAAGAAATACCTATTGATGAAGAACTTAAAACAAGAATCCAGTTTATTTGTGATTTTTGTAATACTACTCCAACATTTATCAATGGTTCTATTAGTAAAATTCAGAAAACAAATATTAATTATATAGAGCCAAATAAGATAAAAATCAAAGGTACTACATTTCTTGCATTTAATCATGGCAGAGATGTTTATGTAGAAAACTTGCAAAAACATATTAATATTAGTGATTTACAAGAGTTTATTAAAAATCTATAACTATTGACATTATTTTCAAAAGTGATATTATATATAACCAATGAAAGAGGTATGCTCTAGAAATGGAGGTACATCTATGAAATATAAACACAAAAACAAAAAAATAAATATTTTTAATATCAATTATTTTGAAGAGTCAGTAGTATTTAGACTTTACTAGATACTTTTGACTCCTCTTTTTTTGTAAAAGGAGTTGAGTTTATGGAATTATCTGATAAGGAAGTTAAAAAAGTAGCTGGTCTTTATATGCGAGTTAGTACCGAAGATCAAGCTCGTGAAGGATTTAGTTTACCGGAGCAAAAAACGCGATTAGAGGACTATTATAGAGCTAAAGGTTATGAAATTGGAGATTATTATACTGATGAGGGAATTAGTGCTAAAAAAGGTAATTATAGACCTGAATTTGAAAGATTAAAAAAAGATATTAGAAATAAGAAGATAAATACCATGTTAGGATAGAATTACAAGAAGTATCTTTGATTGGGAAAACATTATAACTTTTCTTGAAGAAAATAATGCTTATTTAGATTTAGTAAATGATGATATTAATACTACTACTTCAAATGGTAGAATGGTATCTCGTATTATGATGAGTGTATCTCAAAATGAAATTGAAAGAACAAGTGAAAGAACTAAAGTTGGTTTAGCTGGAGCAATTAAACAAGGACATTTATCAGGTACTGCCCCACTAGGATATAAGAAAGATGGTAATAAGAAAACTATTGTTGATGAAACAACTAAACCTGTTATTGAAAGAATATTTAGGTCGTATTTGGAAGGCAAAAATTTTCAGCAAATATCAAATATCTTTAATGAAGAAAAATTATTAAATCCAAAGAAATAGAAAGACACGACTATTCAAAAGATAATTGATAACAAAATCTATATGGGAGATTATGAGCAATATAAAAGAATTGCTAAAAAAGAAAACAAAGAACTGTTATTTTTCACCTATGAAGAATTCAAAAAATTCATATCAGTAGAAGATGATATTTTATTTAAAACCTTATTTGAAACATTATATTATTGTGGACTTCGTAGATGTGAACTTAGAGGACTAACATGAAAAGATATAGATTTTAAAAATCAATATTTAAGTGTCAACAAAAATATTGTGGCAACTCAAAGTGATGAAAAGAAACCATATATGGTAACTACACCTAAAACAAAATCTAGTATAAGAAATATTCCTATACCAAAAGTATTAATGGAAGATATGAAAGTATTATATGAAGTTTCTAAAAGACATTATGGATTTAATGATGACTGGTATTTGTTTGGAGATACTGTTCCAATTACAAGCGGAAAGTTAAGGCATAGAAAAAAACAAGGATTGTAAGTTAGCATAAGTTAAACAAATTAGAATACACGATTTTAGACATAGTTGTGCATCACTTTTAATTAATAGTGGTGCTACTATAAATGTGGTAGCAAAGTATTTAGGACACACAAAAATAGATGAGACATTAAATACTTACTCTCACCTATTTAAGAATCAATTAAATGAAATAATTAATATTATAGACAAACTAAATTAAAATGGGTACCTAATACATATATCAAATGACTTAAAGCCCTTATAAACAAAGTATCCCGCCATATAGACGGGATTTCAGGGGGTTTCGGTAAGTATATCTACATAAAAAACAGTAGATTATACTCCATGACAAATAGCAACTAAGTACTACCTATCATGTAACTCAATGATATCTAAATTTTATTAGGATGTCAATTTTATTTTAGAAAGTTTTAGTTTCTTTACACTTAACTATGTATAATTGAATCAATTATTTTCTTTTTCAACTGCTTCTCCTCTTCGTTCTTTTTCAATAGATAATCGTATGAATCTTCTTTAGCCTCTAAAAGAAGAGAATAATCATTTTTTATATCAGCCATTTTAAATGACATATCACCACTTTGCTTGGTCCCAAATAAATCACCATGCCCTCTAAGTTTAAAATCTGCTTCGCTAATTTCAAATCCATCAGATGTTTTTTCCATAATATGAAGTCTTTCTGTATCATGATTGCTTATTAAAATACAATGTGATTGTAAATCGTTTCTACCTACTCGTCCACGTAATTGATGAAGAGTCGAAAGTCCAAACCTATTAGCATCAAAAATGACCATTATTGTAGCATTAGGTACATCCACACCGACTTCTATTACAGTTGTACTTATCAAAATTTGACACTTGTTAAGAAGAAAATCACCCATAACCTTGTCCTTAACGGCTGTAGCCATTTTACCATGTACTAGTCCTATTTTATATTTACTACCAAAAGCAACAGTTAATCTATCTCTAAGCTCATTAACATTAGTTAAATCACTTGTTTCGCTTTCTTCAATTAAAGGCGCTATAACATATATTTGATGATCTGCCTTTAATTCTTCATACATCATTGACAAAACATCTTTCATTTCTAATTCACTTTTTAGCACAGTATGAATTTTTTTTCTACCCTTTGGCCTAGTCTTTATAGTAGATACATCCATATCTCCAAAGATAGTTAAAGCATAAGTTCTTGGAATTGGCGTAGCACTCATATATAATGTATCTGGTCTTTTACCTTTATTTTGTAAATTTGCACGTTGATTAACACCAAATCTATGTTGTTCATCCGTAATTACGATACCAAGATTAAAGTATTCAACTTCCTCCTGAATAAGTGAATGGGTTCCAATTATTACATCAACCTCATTCTTTGCAAGATTCGACAATATTCTATCCTTATCTTTTTTTGATGTAGAGCCTGTTAAAAGAGCAATACGTAAATCGGTATTTTTAAAGAGAGCTCGCATGTTATTAAAGTGTTGAATAGCAAGTATTTCTGTCGGAGCCATTAAAGCACTTTGATAGCCAGCTAAGTAATTGGCATAAATTGATAAAAAAGCAACAATTGTCTTACCACTGCCAACATCACCTTGAAGTAATCTATTCATCTTCCCCTCTGCTGTTAAGTCAGCTAATATATCATCTAAAGCTGTCTTTTGATCAGAAGTCAATTCAAATGGTAGAGTTCTAATAAATTCTTCTATTTTGCCAATATCTATATTCTTCTTAATACCAGAATTTTTCTTTTTATTTTCTAACTTCAGATAATTAATTTTAAACATAAAAGAAAATAATTCTTCATATTTAAGTCTTTTCTTTGCCTCTTCTAGTTTTTCTAATGAAGGAGGGTTATGAACTATATTTAAAGCTGTTCTTTTATTAACAAAATTATATTTTTCTTGATATTCTATTGGAATAAAATCTGTTATTTCCCTGTAATTTCCGAGTAATGCCATATTTATATATGTAGACATGTTTTTATTAGTTAAACCACTAGTTAAATGATAAATTGGTTCAATTTTAATTTTTGCTGTTAGCGTTTCTAGTTTGATGTCTGATGCTGTTATAACATTCTTTTTCTTGTCAAATTTACCTATTACTGTAACACCTGTCCCTACAGCTAAATGACTTTTTAAAAATGCTCTATTAAATATAGAGATACCAACAACTCCAGAAGCCGTAACAAGACGAAAATTCATCTTATTAAGTCCAGCTTTAAATCTGACTAAAATTGGAATACTCTCTATTCTACCATCTATTATAATATGTTCACCATCTGCAGTATCAGTAAGAGAACCTCTTTGTAATATATCATATCTAAATGGATAATGTGTTACTAGATCATCTACTGTACTAATACCCAATTTATTAAGAAGAACCAAAGCCCTTGGTCCTATTCCCCTAACATCTTTTAATGCCACAACTACCACCTCTTCTTCTGCCTGATATTATATCATATTTTGAGGTCTTTTTGAAGAGAAAAAACATAAAATAGAATAAGGGAGGAATAATGAAATTAATAATTGATAATAATTTTAATAGCAATAACATTCTTTTGTTAACAAGCAAAATTATTGATGGTTTTAAATTTACTCTTACTATGACTAGTGACAATGTAATAATCGTGTTGAATGAAAAAAAGGATTTAAGTCTTATAGAAAATTTAACATTTATTGAAATCATAAATAAGCAGATAAGTGTACGTCCTCTCAATATTTTATTAGACCAGTTTAAAAATTTCTCTAAGGAATTGTTATTTGAACTCATAGATCAAAACAAAAATAATAAATTTTTTATAGATCTTATCATGGTAGAAATACAAAAATATAAAAATTTATCTTTTACCTTTGAAACTAATGATGAATTGATACAAGCAATTTTAAATGATAATAATTATACCTGCTATTTAGTAACAAAAGAGATTAAAAATAAAATAATAATAAAAGAAGAAGACAATGAACACTACTTTGAAAAAATAACTAGTTTACCAAAACTTTATGATATTTTTCAGCGTCGTTCAAAGACTTCTCCTATGTATCTTATCATCACAAACAAACTTAAAAACAATATAGTTTTTAACTCATCATTGCTCCGTCTACTTGAAGAATAGTGCCAGTTATATAAGTTGCCTTATTACTTGCAAGAAATAATACTGCATTAGCTATATCTTCCGGTTCACCAACCCTTCCTAAGGGTATCATATTAATTAAAGGTTTTATCATCTCGTCAGGTAAGTTTTTAACCATGTCAGTATTAGTTATTCCTGGTGCAACAGCATTTACTCTTATATTTTTTCTTCCAAGTTCTCTTGCCAGACTCTTAGTAATACCATTGACTGCAAATTTACTTGTAGGATACAGGCAGCCACTAGACTGGCCATAAAAACTAACCATAGAACTAATATTTATAATAGACGGATTGCTACCTGTCATATAAGGAACTACAGCTTTTGATGTATTAAAAACGCCCTTAATATTAAGATTTATAATATTGTTACATTCCTCTTCAGTATAATCAACAAGTGCTGTACTAGAAGAAACTCCAGCATTATTCACCAAAACGTCAATCTTGCCATATTTTTGAGCTAACTCACTTGCTATTTTCTCCACAGCTTGCAAATCAGACAAATTCGTTGTGTAGCCTTCTACTTTATATAAAGAATTAATATTTATCAAGGAAGTTACAGCCTTTGAAACACTTGTTTCTTTCGAACCAAAAAGAATTACCCTTGCTCCTTCTTTTAAAAATTTTTCTACTATTGCATAGCCTATACCTCTAGTACCACCAGTTACTAAGATTACTTTTTCATTAAACATATTTGTCATCACCTTCCAATTTAATTATAACAGGTAAAAAATAATAATAAATTACAATATTTAAAATGTGACATAATTTTACAAAAAAACTATAATGAAATAAGAATATTTTATGTTTTTTCTTTCTACAATAAAATTTTTATTTTTCTACATAATTTTAAATCCATATCAAATAATTTGAAATATCATCATACATTGGTAATTTATAAAGCGATCTAAACAGTATTCATCTTATACTATTACAAGTTCTCCTCAATAAATTATTTTAGACGTTATATTTCAGATATTAGTTTAAAAATATTATATCTATCAAAACCAGTATTAAATACTTTATTTGTTACCATACCAAATTATCTAGTTTCTTCATAAGTGTTTTAACAATAGTAGTTGTAATAATATATCAAAACATAGAATTGTTACGTTTGAGCATAATTATTACTTCACAAAATATAGTATTTCTCAATAAAAATAAGTATTGGTAATAAAAATGTTAAGAATGTTGTACTCTTGTATCTTTTTTACTACAAAAAAAATTGTCAACAAATCTTTCTTTGCCGACAATCTGACAAGAAACCAAGAGTTTCTTTTTATTTAAAGTTTAATTCTTCTATGGTGGTTCCAGGTGGAATCGAACCACCGACACAAGGATTTTCAGTCCTTTGCTCTACCGACTGAGCTATGAAACCAAATATGGCGGTTCCGACGGGGCTCGAACCCGCGATCTTCTGCGTGACAGGCAGACGTGTTAACCAGCTGCACCACGGAACCATGGTTGCGGGAGGAGGACTCGAACCTCCGACCTCTGGGTTATGAGCCCAACGAGCTACCAACTGCTCCATCCCGCGATATAACAAAATAATAAAAATGGCGGAGGAAAAGGGATTCGAACCCCTGCGCCGCTTGCACGACCTCCCGGTTTTCAAGACCGGTCCCTTCAACCAG
>CAKPDM010000023.1 GCA_934148995.1 uncultured Bacilli bacterium | reverse complement strand
TTACTTCTGTTTCTTTTCCGTTTTCATCTACTGTTGTCAAATAATATCTGATATTACTTCCGCTAAAAGTATTTCCACTTTCTTCTTTGGCTGCTATTTCATAGTTGATATCGGTATTACCAGCGATTGATGATTTTACTGTAAAATCAAAATACTCACCAGCTTTCAACCTTGTCTTTCCTGTTGAATCTGTCGTAGGAAGGGCATTGTTCATAGAAATAACATTACTACTTTCTACATATTCCATAGTTATTGTACCGGTTGTGATTGTATTTAACTTTTGACCAGTTCCCGCGTAGTTAAATGCTGCATAACTGATACCTACTATTGCTATTAGTAAGACAAAAACTATTAATATTAAGATGAAATCTTTCTTTTTATTTTTCATGATCAAAACCTACACTTTCTATTTTAGTATTTAACAAAAAAGATAGATTTATACCTTTTTGATATTAATCTATCATTGAAAAAAGAAAGTAGGTTTACTACTTCTTGAATCAGAATTTAATTGTTGACAGTTTTTTACTACTACCACAACTGTCTCCTACCTTCCTTATTATTAAATATCAGTATTATTGACATCTTAATAATATCATAATCTTTGACATTTAACAATAAGAAAAAATGCTAACCGTAAATTATTCCTATAACTATAGAAAATATAATTGCTATTACTAGTAATGATATACCAACCACTTTTAAAACTTTACTTTTTCTTTTGAATCCCATTAGTATTAAAAATATGATTCCAAGATACAAAAAGAAAAATAATACTAACATTCCTAAACGCATAAGTATGTCTACTCCTTTCATTTAATACAATTTAATCATATCATATTTTTATTATATATATTTAATTGATTATCTTCCCACTTGTAAATAGATGTAAATTATTATCTTTGATTTTTTTTGAAATTCTATTATAATTAAATATGAAATGAGGTTTTACTATGATTAAATTTTTAGTTACTACTAATGATTGTTCTGACTTTGCTCTTGCTAATATATTAAGTACTGTTCACACGATAGTTCAAATGATTTGTATAATTGTTCCGGTCATTTTGATTCTATCTGTCATAATTTCTTTAGTAGGTTTCTTAATAAATCCTGATGCTAAGAATAAAGGGAGCAATATAATTCATAAGATTTTAGCGGCGATAATAGTTTTCTTACTTCCTACTATTGTTGATACTACTATGGCGTTGTTAAGTTATGCTGGTACTAATAATGATAGTTTTCAAGTAGCCGCTTGTTGGACACTGGGAGCAGAAAAAGCAAAGGGATTAAATACCGAAGTTACTGATGATACTACTAAAACTGAAAATAATACTGAAAATTAAAAACAGGCTTAAAACCTGTTTTTATTATCTTAATTTTCCTTTCATACCTTTCATGCCTTTTAAACCATTACCACTGGCAAAACCTTGTAGAATGTTATTATCAAAAGTATGAACTTTACTTGTTCTAATTTTATAATCTTTAATAGCGATACTAATCATTTCATCTAGTAAAGTTGTATAATCTTTACCTTTCTTATCCCATAGATAGAATGCTAAACTTCCAGGAATAGAATTGATTTCATTAACATAGACCTTCTTAGCTTTTTTATCAACTAGCATATCTATTCTTGCTACGCCACTACTTCCTAAAGCTTTAAATACTCTAACAGCTAAATCTTCTACTTCTTCTTTCATTTTATCAGTAAGATCTGCTGGTATTTTACGAGAAGCACTAGCCATTCCTTTAGATCCTTTACGAGGTGCTAATTTTGCTCCTAGTTTTCCTTTAACTTTGCTACTACCAACATATTTTTCTTCAAATGTTAAGAAATTATGAGTAGATAGTACTTCTTCAATAACACTAACTTCTTGTGCTGAATGATTTCCTAAAACAGAAATATTTACTTCCATTAAGTTAGGTACCATTTCTTCAACAATTATCTTAGAGTCATAATTAATAGCTTCATCTATTGCTTTCTCTAATTCTTTTTTATCTTTAGCAGTACCAATACCTATACTACTACCAGTAGTTGCTGGTTTAACAATAACTGGATAAGTTAATTTTTCTATTTTCTTGATTACACTAGCAGCATCATCTTTATAGTCACTATCATAAAACCAAGTATAATTAGGAATAGATATATCATTAGCTTTAAATATATCACGCATGTAAACTTTATCTTGTCCTACTACGCCAGCATAAACATTAGGTCCAACATAAGGAATTCCTATTGTTTGTAAATATCCTTGTAAAACACCATCTTCTACATTAGTACCATGAGTAATTGGAAAAGCAACGTCTATATCAGTAATTACTTTTCTAAAGAACCCTTTACTTTGTAATACAAATTGATTATCTCTGCGATATAATACTACGTTACTAGCATATTTTTTAATAAGCCCTAAATCTTGATAGCTTTCTACATCAAGAAGCATATCTCCTGTATACCATTCACCTTCTTTAGTGATATAAATAGGTACTATTTGATATTTTTCTTGATTAATTTTATTCATCGCTTGAACAGCTGTAATTATACTTACTTCATGTTCAACACTTTCTCCTCCAAAAATAACTCCTACTTTTATTCTCATTTTAAACATCCTTTCTATTTTTCATTATAAGTATCAGGTAGATCATTTTCAAATAAAGCATAAACATCTTCTTTTGTATTAATACCTCTAATAAAATTGTATGCTTCTCTAACATCATTGTAAACTATAACTTTATCCATATCATAGTTTTTATTTTCTAATCCTTTTCTAATTGGTAATGTTTTCTTTTGTCCAATTAAAACAACATAATCGATATTTCCTTTTTCAGCGATTTGTTCTCCGAATTTTTCATTATAATAATCTTCTTTATCACCTAATTCAACCATGCCTGGTGTTACAACTACTTTAACTCCTGGCATCATTGATAAAACATCAATTGCTCCTTTAGCTCCAACTGGATTAGAATTATAAGCATCATCTATTTGATAGAAGGTACCTAGTTTTTTTAGTTCTAGACGATGTTCAACGGGTTTGATTGTTTTAACAGATTGCTGTAATTTTTCAACAGGTATTCCAAATTCATAACCTAGTGCTAAACCTGCTAGAATATTATAAACATTATGGTTTCCTAAAAGCATTGTTTCAAACTCATAATCTTTTTCTTCGTTTTTAAACTTAACTTTGAAACTTGTTCCAACATTAGAACATTTTATATCATGGGCATAAACATCAACATCACTGTTTTCAATACCTACCCATAATATTTTACATTTATTCTTTAGTTTATAACTAACTTGTTTAGGATCATCTCTATTTAAAACACCTACTCCATCAAGTGGTAAAGATTCAATAAGTTCAAACTTAGTCTTTTGAATATTTTCTTCACTACCAAATGTTTCTAAATGAGCAGTTCCAATCTTAGTTAAAATACCATATTTAGGTTTAACCATATCACAAAGTTGTTTTATTTCTCCTGTTTTATAAGCTCCCATTTCTGCAATAAATACTTCTGTAAACTTATCTAAGTGATTATTGATAGTAATAATAAGTCCATAAGGAGTGTTTAAATTCTTTGGAGTTGGTAATGTGACATATTTGATATTTAAAATATCAGCAAGAATATTCTTACTACTAGTTTTTCCATAACTTCCAGTTATTCCTACTACTTTTAAGTTTTCCATACTATGAAGTTTTTTCATCGCCATATGTTTAAAATGATAATAAACATATTTTTCTAAAGTATATTTATTGATAAAGTTTGCTACTAGTAATACTAAGTTGTTTAAATAAGCAACTAAAGCATAAATAAATACAACATAACTACTATAAACTATATCATCTCTTACTAAGAATAAAATAACTAATGGTATTAAGTATAATACTGTTTCTGTTCCGATTAACCTTTTAACTCTAGCTGTTACTACTAATGGCTTCTTTACTTGTTCATTTTTCATATCTTTATAGAATTTAGCAATAAATACTATATAAAGAATAGCAGCTATAATATTAATTATTAAAGCAATAGTATTTTTAGTTGCTAAGAAGCAGTTAGCCAATGCTACTAAGAAAAGACAAGCTAACTCTATTGTAATAAAGTTTTTACTATTATTTAAAACCCATTTAATATAACGATTATTTTCATTATAAAGATTTTGTTGTAACATATGTAAATTTTTCTTTGATTTAATAATAATTGCTCCTGTTATTATTAACAGTAAAATAATTCTAAAAAACATTTTATTCCTCCATAAATTTATTAATAATAGAACCTACTTGATAAAGATTTTCTAAGTAAGCATAATGAGTGCCGGGTAAGACTATCATTGCTCCATCTTGTAGAAGGCCTTCTAACATTCTACCTTCCTCAATTGGTGCTGCTTCATCATATTCACCCCAAATTAAGATAACTGGTACTTTTATTTTTCGAGCATAATCAGATAAATCTTCATTTACTGTTTTAACTAGTATTTCTTTCATTATAGGACTAGCATTTTTATAATCAGTAGACCCGATATAATTTTTAGCAATATCTGCTACTTTCTCCATTCCTGGTAATTTTTTAGCAGTTTTTAACAACTTTTCTTTTAAAGTTAAACCTTTCTTTGTTCGAACACAAGGTGAACCACATAATACTAATTTCTCAACTTCATAAGTGGCACCATAACAAATAGATATTCTTCCTCCAAAGGAATGTCCAATTAATGTTGGTTTTTTAATATTTAGTTTTAAGGCTAAGCTATGAACTATATTAGTATAATCCATTACAGATAGTGCTACTTCCGGTTCCTTACTCTTTCCAAACCCTGGTAAATCAATGATAGTGATATGGTAATTATCAGCAAGTAGATTACCCAATGGTTGCATCATTTCAGTATTTTGACCCCAACCATGTAAAAGAATGATATCTTTACCTTTATCATTACCATATTGTATGTAATTAATAGTATCTAGGTTTACTTTCTCTGCCATATGTAACCTCCTTTAGTCTTAATTATAACATTATTAAAAGAAAAAGTCTTATATTTTAAGACTTTTTTTTGACAAATTGGTTAGTGTTTTTCTCACTAGAAAGCGATTTTCTTTCATTCATCATTTTATCTATTAATTCTTTCATCTGCACTGCTTGTTCTTTAGTAGTAATATTTTCTACTATCTCATCAACGCTTGGTAATTTAGTATTATCTTTATCTAAGCTATTAAAAACGACTTCTGAAGCTTCACCATATTTTTCAACATTATTTTTATATTGTCTTACTACTCTCTTCTTTATAGAAGATTCTACTTTTTTATAGCGGTAAATATTATAATTTTGAATATTAATACACTCAAAGTTTAAGAAAGCACTACACAACTCAATAACCAGTAATGGCATGGCGACTGGAAAATTAACAATTGATAAACTAAGAAATATTGGAAGAAAAATAGCATTCTTTATTAAACCTTTTTTATGAATATTTTTATTCCAGTTAAAATAATCATATATGATAGTTGGATTATTATTATTTATATGATAATTCCTGTTTTGCCTATAATTTAATTCTCGTCGACTAGTCATTTTAGCCATTCTTGCTGCCTTTAAAAGCTTAGTTTTATCTTCTTCATTAGTAATTTTCTTCAGTTTCTTTGTCACTTCATGCTCAATTATCTTGTCATTAAAAACTAAATAATTCGGAAAAAATCTATGAATAGTACTATATTTCAATTTTTCCGCTGTAAAAACTAATTTTTGAAAGGAAACTGCTCCTAATTTTTCACATGTTTTTATCTTTTGTTCTAACTTTTCTCTTTCTAATTCATCCATTGTTTTTTCCTAAAGTATAAGTTTTTACTTTTGCATCCGATAAGTCATTTGTTTTATCATCTAATTTTGTACTAAACTCCGCTAATTGTTCATCTGTAAGTGAATCAACATAAGCAAATAAAGTGTTTATTTTTTCTGTACCGATATAAACACTTGCTTCTAATGTAGTGATCGCTGTTAAAGTAGTTAAGGTTTGCTCTGTATCTAAGTCAACCAAATCAGTAGCAGAATTTAAGCAGGTTAAAGCAGCTGCTATGCCTAAAGTATCAATATATGTTTTCATTTTACTTCTCCTTAATTAGTTAATTTTCTGTTATTATATTTGAACTTTAAGTTCAGCCCCTCTAATTCTTCTTTATCAGCCTTATAATCTTCATTACTATTTATTATATTTTCATAATAATTTATATTACTACTATTTAAATTTTCTTTTTTTTCTAACGGAATACTTGCTTTATAAAAAGTTTCACCATATTTTTTAGCATTTTCCCTAGTTAATGGAACATAACCATCGCGCATTAAGTTTCTTGCAAATGTTTCATCTTCCATAAAATAGCCTGGATCTGGTGCTACTTTAAGTCCCGTATTTTCTTCTTCCTGATAATATCTTCCTTCATTACATCTATTTGTCGTAAAGAACTGACGATAAGTAGAATCGATTAAATAAGTGATTTCATCACCATTATAAGGAAAAGTGACTGTTCCAAAAGCATGATTAAATGGATAATCAAAAGATTCTTTAGCACTATTTTTAGTTACTTTTAATCCAAGATTCTCTAAAGGCATTAAAGTCAAAGCTTGACCTAACTCACAAAAACCATTTAAGGAATTAGTTTTTACATCTATTCCTAGATTAGCAAAATTACTTCTAGCATTTTCAACACTTGCTTGTAATAGTATCTCTATTTCTTCAAGCGTTAGACTATTTTCTTCTAGATGATTAATAGCTATATTTAGTTCATCCTTATCAACTACAAATCTTTCAGGTTCTTGATTAATTATATAGCTTTCGCTTTCTCCAATTAAGTATAACTGATAAGCAAAATCTAATTTTATACCAGTCTTTTCACTTAATTTATAATATTTAGTCCATAAATCACTTAATACTTGATGTTTCTTATCATTGGGTAAATCTTCATTATAGACATCCATTATTCCTAATAAAATATTATTTAATGTTTCTTTTTCCATATCTTATCCCCTAAAATAAACTCAATTGATTAGAATCTGGTAATTCATTAATTATTCCCATTGCATCCATTTTATCAATTAAAGTTTTTGACACTTTTCCTCTTCTTTGTAAATCTTCTTTACTTAGGAATGGTTGTTTCTTACGTTCTTCAACAATGGTAGAAGCAACTGCTCCACCTAGACCATCAATTGTAGAAAAAGGTGGTATTAAAGTATTTTCGTGTTCATCGTCTAAGACAAAACGGGATGCATCACTTTTTTCAATCGAAATTGGTGCAAACTTAATTCCTCTTGCTGTTGCTTCCATCGCAACATGTAAACTCCCAATTATACTTGTTTCTTTATTAGTAGCTTCATAACCTTTTGCTAGTAAGTCTTCATATCTTGCCCTTATTGAATTATATCCCTTTATCATCGCTTCGATATCAAAATCATCTTCTCTGATTGAGAAATATGCAGCATAGTACCATAAAGGATGATAAAGTTTAAACCAAGCAATTCTAATAGCGCTCATAACGTAAGCACAAGCATGGGCTTTCGGGAACATGTATTTAATCTTATGACATGACTCTATATACCAATCAGGTATCTTAGCATTTTTCATCTTAGTAGCATATTCTTGCCAAGTTTCTGGGTCTTTTGAAGCCTTACCTTTACGAACAAACTCCATAATTTTGAAAGCTAGTTTTGGTTCCATTCCCCAGTTCATCAAGTTAACCATTATATCATCACGACATCCAATAACTTCTTTAAAAGGAACGATTTTGTTTTTTATAAGTTCACTAGCATTTCCAGCCCAAACATCAGTACCATGTGACAAACCAGAGATTTTAACTAATTCACCAAAGGTACTTGGTTTTGTTTCTACTAACATCTGAATAACGAAGTTAGTACCAAGTTCCGGAAGGCCTAAAGTTCCAGTTGGACAAAGAATCTGCTCTTCGGTAACACCTAATTCTTTGGTACTAGAAAGAAGCGAGAAGATGCGTTTGTCATCCATAGGAATGGTTGTTATATCAAGGCCTGATAAATCTTGAAGCATTCTAAGTACGGTCGGATCATCGTGACCTAGTATATCAAGTTTTAAAACATCTTGGTCAATGGCATGATAATCAAAGTGCGTAGTTCGCCATAATGACGTATTGTCATCAGCAGGGTACTGGAATGGTGTAAAATCAAAAACATCCATATAACCAGGAATAACAACAATTCCTCCGGGGTGCTGACCAGTTGTTCTCTTAACACCTGTACATCCAATGGCAAGTCGTTCTATTTCGACATTTCTTTTTCCTTCGATACCATGTTCTTCTAAATAACCTTTAACATAACCGAAAGCGGTTTTTTCTGCTACTGTACCAATGGTACCAGCACGATAAACATTATCAACTCCGAATAAGACTTTTGTATATTCATGAGCTTGCCACTGATATTCCCCAGAGAAGTTCAAGTCGATATCAGGAACCTTATCAGCATTAAATCCTAAGAAGGTTGCAAATGGCATATCTTGACCCTCTTTAGAAAGTTTACCACCACATTTTGGACAAATCTTATCTGGTAAGTCATAACCTGATGAATATTCCTTTCCGTAAGGTTCGCCATTTTCATCCATAAATTCTGAGTATTTACAATCTTTATTACGACATAAATAATGAGCCGGTAGTGCATTAACTTCTGTAATTCCCATCATAGTCGCAACAAAGCTTGAACCAACTGAACCACGGGAACCAACAATATAACCATCATCATTTGAATGCTTAACAAGTTTCTGCGCGATTAAGTAAATAACGTCGAAACCACCACCGATAACTCCTCCTAGTTTCTTTGGTAAAGTTTTTTCTACTTCTTCATCACTCATTTCAGGATTTACTATTTTTAAGTTTTCTCTAATTTTATCTTTAACACTATCAAAGCCTTTTAATAAGGTAGTATGTAATCTTTTGAATAGTTCTTTTTCTTTATCTTCTTCTTTAATATCTTCACGATTAACTTCTTCTGTAATCGCTTCAAAGATTCCATCACCATAAAGCTCTTTACTAATACGCTCTTCAATATTGTAAGGAAGTGGGTCACCATACCAATCAGAAGCTCTTGTAAATACTAAGTCCGTAACTGTTTCTACACTCTTATCAATACGAGGAGAGAATGGGATACCACCAGTTTCAATAATAACTTCTATTTCTTCTACCATATCAAGAATCTTATTAGGATTATCAATAACAATTAAGTTTCTTGTCTTTTCATCTAAGAAAGAAAAGTCATTAAGCATTTCATCAGTAGTTCGAAAATGATTAGATGGTATTTCTTTAATACTACTCTTTGCTAATGGATGACGTCCGCCACCTGGTACTTTTTGATTTACAATTATTTCACGATAAATTTTATCTTCTCTTGTTAAATGATGAACATCACCAGTAGCTACAATTAGTTTACCAGCCTCAATAGTAGTTCTAATAATTTTTTCAATATGAGCATTTAATTCTACTTCATTACCAAAATCACTTGTATCGATTAAGTGATGATAACATTCTGGTGGCTGAACTTCTACATAATCATAAAATCTTATGACATTAGATAATTCCTCTTCACTCTTACTCTTTGCTTGACGGAAAACCTCTGATTCATAGCAACCACTACCAATTAATAAATCTTCTCGGTACTGTTCCACAATACTTCTTGGTATTCTTGGTGTCTTATATAAATAAGTTGTATTAGCATACGAAATTATCTTAAATAAATTTTTAAGTCCTTTTTTAGTAAGGGTTAAAATATTGATATGATTTAAAGTACCATACTTATACATTTCACTTTCATCAACCATCGTCGCCATTTGTTGCATTGTTTCAATATTACGATTATTTAATTTTTCTAGCATTTTATAGAAGACAAGCGCAGTTCCTTCTGCATCATAATCACCTCTATGGTGAGCATTTTCATCCCAAGGAACATTGTATCTTTTAACTAAAGCAGACAAACTATGTCTTGCATAATTATTATCAAGCGTACGTGATAGCTCTAAAGTATCTATAACTGGGTTTTTAAATTCACCTAAATTATACTTTTCATAAGCCATTTCTAGGAAAGAAACATCGAATTTAGCATTGTGAGCGACCATTGGTAAGTCACCAAACCAGTTAATGAAGTCTTTAATAGCTTCTTCTTCACTTCTCTTACCTTCAAGCATCATATCAGTAATATTAGTAACATCTACTATTTTCTGAGGAAGTGGCCGTCCAGGGTTGATTAACTCATCATATTTTTCTAAGATAACCCCATCTTTCATTTTAACTGCTCCAATTTCAATGATAGAGTCTGCTCCACCAGCATTAAAACCAGTCGTTTCAAAGTCGAAGACAACATAAATATCATCTAGTAAAACATCATTATTAGGACGAACAACAATATCAACTTTATCATCAACCATTACTAATTCTGTTCCATAAATTGCTTTAAATTTTTCGTTTTCTTCTTTGCCTTTATTATAGTCTCTTACAAAGTTATAAACATGTGGAAAAGCTTGGGCTCCATTATGGTCGGTTATCGCAATACCTTTATGTCCCCATTTAATAGCTTGTTTAACAAGAGCTATTTCATCTACTACTCCATCCATCTGACTCATCTTAGTATGAGCATGTAATTCTACTCTTTTACGTTCACTTAAATCTTGAATTTCTTCTTTATGTTTAGTAACTGGCATTATATCTCTAGCATTTAATACCAACTCTTTAGCAAAAGCATCTTCTTTGACATAACCTGATATTAATAAGTCCCTACCAACTTTTAACTCTTTACAAAGTCTTTCATATTCTTCTTGTTCATTACAAAATACTTTACAAAGAATACTATCAGTATTATCTGTTATTTTTAAAGTAATAATTCTAAATTCACTTTTACTTGATTCAAAATAGTCAACACCAAAGATATTACCTTCTACTATAACGTTATTATCTTCTCCTTGAATCATACTAATCTTAATAGGCATTTGTTTAATATCAAGTCCTAAGATACAACCTTCATCTCTTTTTTTGCTTCTACGAGGTCGGGGACCTGGTGTAAAGTTTTTAAATTCTTTCTTTTCTTCTTTTACTTCTTCGACCTTTATAGGTTCTACTTTTATCTTTGCTAATTCTTCTTCTATTTCTTCTTTGATTGATTCATTTTCACGTACTACTATGTCAATATCTTTAGAATACCCTAGTCTTTTATAATATGGTGTGATAATGTCTTTTATTTTTATAAGTCTTCGCTCTTCAATTGTATTACTAGCTACTAAAAGTAAGTTATCATCTTCTAAGATTAAATTAGATAAATATGGTTCCAAAATACTTAAGTCATTTTTTTCTTTAGCTAGTTCTAGTAGGGTTTTATAATAAGAAAGTAATATATTATTATCTATAGAAGTTATGTCATAATAAATATTAGCTTTTCCTAGTTTATCTTTATTTTCTTCTAATTCTTTATAAGCTTCTACATCTAATAATGCTTCATTATTTAGATAGATATCCCACTCTCCACTTTTTTCTTCTACTACTACTTTTTTAAGTTTTAAAGAGTCAAAAAAAGAAGAATTAGTATAATCAATCCCCATTTTATCTAATAAAATACTAACTTCTTTTTGCATACCTTACCCTCCGCTTAAATAATTTCTAGTTCTTCTATTTGCAAAATATATTTCTGATTTTCTATACAAAAAGAGATGAATTCTTTTAAATTGCTAGCAGCAAGATTTCTTGCAAAGGTATAGTTATCAACATCAAAGATGATATTGTCCCTTGCCATATAATTAATCATTTCATCTTTATTACTGCCAAGATACATTAGAAAATATGGATATATCTGTTTTTTCAAGAACTTTAAGGAGTTGTCTCCTTTTAAATAATAACTTTTCCCCTTTATTCTAGTTGCTAATTCATTATCAATAGCAAGTTCTACTACGCCATCAATTATTTCTTGATAATCTGTTTCATAGTCTTTTAATTCTTTTCTTAAAGCATGACTTATTATAGAGATGATTGCTAATTCTCCATCGTTTTGGTCATTCATCATTCCCCATGAGATGGTATTTACTTTTCTACTTTTTACGGTTTTCATCTCAACAGCATTAAATCTTGGATTAATTACTAAGACGTGATACATTTTTATATCAAAACGAATGATATCTTTAAAATAATTGTTTATGGTTTTCTTCATTTCATCATAGTAATGCATTAAGAAAAGACGATATTCTTCTGTTTCTTTTCTTATTTTTTTATATACATCAGTTGCTTTTACCATATCAAAGATAGTATCATCATCAGGTATGTAATTTTTAGGATCTTTTAAGATTTTAGCTTCTTCTTTATATAGTGCTTTATAAAGATGGCGATAGTTCTTCCAAAGCTTTTCTTTAAGTCTTTGGGTTTCATTAGAAATTGATGTTTGGAAAAGTAAATTCCAGATTAAAAGATAATCATTTAAATCAAAAGATAAATTCACCGTTTCTCCCCCATTCCATTTCTTTAACAGTATTTATAATAGCATATATTTTTAATATTTTTAACTTTATTTTGTATTTATTTTAAATTAGTCATTAAAAATTAGTAACAACATAATAAACAGCAAAACCTACTGCTACTATTAGAATAAGTGATAAAATAACTCGAATAATAGTCATAATAACTGGTTCTTTAGTTACTTCATCATCTTCAAAAAAGTCATTATTACTTAAATCCATTGATTTTGTATAAAATGATTCATCAATTTCGTCTTTTAGTGGTTTAGCTATTTCTTTAGTAGTTTCTGTTTCTTCTTTAATTGGTTCTACAATATCATCTAAATTACTAGTAGCCATTAAATCACTAAGTAGACTAGTTTCTTTTTCTTTATCTAACTCTTCTCTTGTTTCTTTTGAAGTGATTGTATTAATTAATTCTTCTAACTCTTCTTCATTTTCGATTGGTTTATGTTTTAACTCTTGTTCTTTAATAAACTTTTGTAAGTCTTCTTCACTACTTTCTAAGATATTATATTTCTCATTCTTTAGTTTTCGCTTCTTTTCAAGTTCATCTTTTTCTCTTGTTTCTCTAGCTTCTCTTAAAGCAGCTTTTAAGTCATAATTACTTCTAACATCTTTATATAGGTAGTTAAAATCATCCAATTCTTTACGTTCTTTTCGCTCTTCTACTAAATCGTAGTCTTTTAAATAACGATAACCTTCTCTTTTATCTTTATTTTCTCTTATTGATGATAATGGTATTGCTTCAATTTTAGAAACATCAGTAAAATTTGTATATGTTTCAAATCCTCCTAGGTCATCATATAAGTTTTCATTTCTTTTAGTCCTACTCATCTTTTGTTCTTCATTATCATATCTACTTACTCTACTTGCCACTAGTCATCACCTACTCTTATCTAAATTAATAATATCACATCTAATAGATTTTGGAAAGAGCGAAAAGTCTTTACTATTTGCTAGTTAATACTATATAATTTAATGAGGGAGGGATATTATGGAAGTTAAAGTTAATCGTGATGCTTGTATCGGTTGTGGTGCTTGTGCTGCTATCTGTCCAGATGTTTTCGAAATAGATGATGAAGGACTTAGCAAAGTAGTTTGTCCTAAAGTTAAAGAAGAAAATGTTGATGACGTAAAAGATGCTATCGATTCTTGTCCAACTGGTGCTATTGAGAGCGTTGATACTGAAGATAAAACTAATAAGGATGAAAAGAAGAACGATTCTGAAGATAAATAAGACTCATAAAGGTAAATTTGAGTCTTATTTTTTATACAATTTCGGAATGCCACTCCGAAATTGTATAAAAATCAAAAAAAACACCTAAATAAACGAGTGTGTAAGAAATTCTGTGTAAATGGAATCTAACCACGATATTTTGAAACCTTAATCGGTTTCTTTTTTTGTTAT
>CAKPDM010000022.1 GCA_934148995.1 uncultured Bacilli bacterium | reverse complement strand
ATTCGTTTGATCTATTCAGGAAAAAATACATCAGATACAGGAACAGCAGTAACAATTGGAAATTCACAATATAATAACAAATATTGGGATCCAACTTATGTTGGTTATAAGTATAATGAAAAATTCTCATTACATGAAAGTAATGGAACAACAGGATATAACTGGTTTACCAATACACAAAAATATAACTTTGGAACAGGTTATACATTTGATGAATCAACAAAGAAATTTACATTAACAGGAGATATCAAGCAACTAACATGGAAAGATAATCATGATGAAATAGTAAAAAATAATTTATATAGTTGTTTAAATACGGATTGTAATGTAGTTTATAAAGTAACTGGTTATTCAAATGAAACAACAATGATAGTACAGCCAATATCATACAGTAGTGATAGTTATGCAGATGCAGTAACAAACACAACAAATTCACCAATAAAGACAACACTAGATACATGGTATAAAAATAACATGACAGCATATACATCATACTTAGCAGATACAACATTCTGTAATGATAGAAGTGTCACTGGTGGATCAGGATATTTAACGACACCAACAACATATTATGGAGCATTTAACAGATTATATAATAGAAGGACACCAAGCTTAAAATGTTCACAAGATAACGATAAATTTACACTTACAAATGAGAGTGCAAAATTAGATTACCCAGTATCATTAATTACAGCAGATGAAGCCTCAATGGCAGGAGGAGTTTATAATATAGCAAATAGTAATTATTATCTATATAATGGACAGTACACTTGGATGCTGTCTCCGTCTCAATTCACTTCTAACTACTCACATGCTGTCGTTTGGTTCGTGTATCCTTCGGGCAGTCTTAGCTGGCTTAACGTCACGTATTCCTTCGGGGCCCGTCCAGTTATCAACCTAAAAGCTGATACACTGATAACTAAGGGAGATGGAACAGCCTTAAATCCATATGTTGTTTCAGTAAGTTAGTTTACCGGGCAAAATGACTCCTCATTTTGCCCTAACAAATTATAAGTTTATGCCAGAAAACATAATGTATACTTTTCTTAACTAACATAATTATTTGAGAGAATATTGATACATTGAAAAATAAAGTTAAGGTTAATCTACTTAACGGACATTAGGTATTCGTCTTGCATTCAGAATTTAGGATTTCGCTGTCTCCGTCTAACTTCGAGTCTAACAACTCTAATGCGAACGTTTGGAACGTGAATCCTTCAGGCAGTCTGAATCATTGGAACAACGTGACGAATTCCTTCGGGGCCCGTCCAGATTCCTACTACAAATTAGTATAATTATTGCTAAGATAACCGCGTGTTATTGATTACGGTTGATAACCAAGAGGAAGTAATGAGGAAACTCATAATCATAGATTGGAAACAAGATTGATCTTTGGCATAACTATTATAGGAGTAAAATGAAAGTAAAAGATAATTATGAAGAATTAAAAAAACAACATCCAGAAGAAATATTACTTTTAAAAGTAGGAAGCTTTTATGTTACTTATGGCCTTGATGCTATAACGATGAATTACCTTTTTTCATATCAAATCAATAATGAAAAATTAGGTTTTCCCTCAACAGCTCTTGCTAAAGTAACATCAAATCTACGTGATAAGAATATTTCCTTTTACATCTTAGATAATGAAGAAGTAACTAGTTATATGAGTGATGATAATCTTTATAAAGATGTATCAACTATTGCTCAAAAAAGTTATTACAGTAAATGTTCCAATGAATTATTAATAGAGAGAATTAAAATTTTAATCTCTAACAGTTCCGAAAATTATAATAAAATTAAGGAGTTTGTCGATGGACTCTAATGATGGTTTTAGACTTCTATCTAATAGTGAGAAGACGATTGATTATATAAATAAACAATTAGTCAACTATCCTAAGAGTGAAGTTATTCTAAAACAAAATATTGAAAAAACCATGTATTTGATAATCGAAAATATTTTTTCTTACCGAATCGAGGATTCTAATAGAATTAAGCTTAAATATTTAAAATCCTTAGTTATTCAAATTTCTATGCTCGATTATTATATGCGAGTTAGTTATAAGAAAAAGATTATTAGCCATAAGAAGTACGAGTCAGTTAGTAATTTTTTAATTGAAATCAGAAAAATTTCTTATGGGGTGATCAGGAGTGAAAAGCAAACCGTTTAATTATGAAGAAGTAGTTACAATAGAAAATCTTACTAATGTTTATAATACTGTTCGAAAGAATACTAAACATAAAGATAAGATTTTCATATTTGAACTATTTTTTTCTTGCAATATTATGTCAATTTATAATACTTTAAAAGATGAAGCTTATCATCATCAACGATATCACATCTTTATAATAAAAGAACCAAAGTATCGTTTAATTATGAGTGAAACAATGCCTGATAAAATTGTCAATCACTTAGTTAGTACTTATTTTCTCTTTCCTTTAATTGATCCGCTTTTGTTACCAATGAATGTTGCAACAAGACCATTGATGGGGTCAAGCAGAGGAATATACTATGTAAAAAAGTATATAAATAAATTAAAAGAAAATCATGATAAAATATACATATTAAAATGTGATATATCAAAATATTTCTATTCAATCGATCATGAAATACTACTGCAAAAGTTAACAAAAATTATAAAAGAAGAAAGAATATTAAGAATTGTTAAGGAGATAATTTATAGTACCAATAATAATTATGTTAATGAAGAGATCGAAAAGTCAGTTAAAAATGAGATTGAGCGAGTTAAAAAGCTAGGAATTAGGGATTGCAATGAACATATAAGAGAACTTAAATCTATTCCGTACTATCAAAAAGGTAAAGGCTTACCAATCGGAAATATGACAAGTCAGATATTAGCTGTTTATTACTTAAATGATTTAGACCATTTTATTAAAGAAAAATTAAGAATAAAGTGCTATGTCAGATATATGGATGACTTTATTCTATTTCACGAAGATAGGGAGTATCTTAAATATTGTTTGAAAGAAATTGAAAAAAAATTAGATGAATTAAAGTTAAAACTTAATAAGAAAACTCAGATAGTAGAAATACATCACGGCTTTTGTTTTCTTGGCTATCGCTTTGTTCTAAAAAATAAAAAATTACTAGTATTATTAAATGGTAAAACCAAGTATAAAATAAAGAAAAGAGTTAAATATGTCAGAAAGCATGAACCCGAAAAATTAGAACATACTTTAGCTAGTTACCATGGGTTTTTGAAAAGTGCCGACAGTGGTAGTTTTTGTTACCGTAATGATTTAAGAATAAAAAAATAGGATTAAAGATGGTATAATTGCTATAATGTTTAAAAAATGCTATATTAAACTTAGTAACGGAAGTGATCAATAAATGATTGAAACTTATTATAAACTAGTCGATATGATAAATAATTCAGAAATAAAGTCTGAAATTAAGAAAAGTCTTGCTAGTATTTATGAGGATAAAGAACTAATTGCTAAGATAGATGAGTATCATAATACTTATAATGAAGCGGTTAGAAAAGAAATATACAATGATGAGAAATACAAAAAATATAAAATGCTAGAAAATCGACTTAACTTTTTGATATTATCTTGTAATAAATACTTAGGAGAGATTAAAGATGAAAATAATTAGTGGTAAATATAAAGGAAGAAATATTATTGGTTATGATATAGAAGGGACAAGACCTACTATGGATAGGGTGAAAGAATCTTTATTTGCAATGATTCAAAACTATATTAAAGATAGTAACTGTCTTGACCTTTTTTCAGGTAGTGGTAATTTAGGTTTAGAAGCGTTAAGTGAAGGAGCAAAGAGTTGTACCTTCATTGATGAAAATAAAATAGCCATTAAAACTATCAAGAATAACTTAACTAACTTAGGAGAAAATTTAGATAATGTCTATTTAACTGATTTTCGTAAATTCTTGAGGGAAACAACTAATAAGTATGATTTAATCTTTATAGATCCGCCATATAAAACAGATTATATTAAAGAAGCTCTTATTCTAATAGAAAAGAATGATTTGTTAAATACTGATGGTTTGGTTATTTTAGAAAGTAGTAGTAAAGACAAATTTGTTTATAGTGAATATTACACAATATATAAAGAAAGAAAATATGGCGATAAGTTTATTCTAATTCTTAATAAAACAAAATAAGCTTATTGGTAAAGAGTGTGATTAATAAGTTAAAATGTCCTATTGATATTTCTAGATAAAAACATAATATAATTATTGCTTAAGGGAATAAGGAAACACTGGGGAGTGACCTGAGCAATTAAACATGATAAACGAAAAAAGAAAGTAAAAGCCATAATGGTTAATACTTCTTTTTATTTTCTTTTTCGGCATTATAAAGCGTTAAACCCAAAGAGTCTTAAATTTTTGCCATGGACTATTTTTATTTGAAAAGCAATTTTTCGATGCTTTAATATTAATGTCGCTGTATTACTATACTAAATTAAGAATATATACTTGTTCATTTATAATTCCAAATAACTTGTTATCATAAGAATTTACTATGGTACATTTAGTTCCATTTTTGAAAGATACAACTTCACCAGTATCTTCACTCAATGGCAAATAATATTTATTATAATATTTGATTGATGAAGCATTATTGATTGTTTTTTTCATCTCTAATAGAAATAATAAGATTTAATTGTTTTTTATTATAAGTGTTTTCTCGCCTATCGTTCTTTATCGGTTAATTTAAATACATCCTCCTTTTGAAAGATGTATTTTGGGATATTTTAATTTGTAAGTCCCATATTTTCAAAGAAGTATGGAAAAAAATACCTAAATATAGTATGATTTAGTAGAAAAAGATTTTACAATGCTTGAGGTGAAATAATGTATGAAAAAAAGTATTTAGATTTAGCACTTCCATCTGGATTTGAATGTATTGTTGGCGTTTTAATTACTATGACTGATACATTTATGATATCGCGGTTTGGTTCTGAGATAATAGCGTCCGTTGGAGCAATGGGAACAGTTATGGATTTTATGTACTTAGTATTACAATCAATAAATGTTTCTAATAACGTTATAGTAGCTAGATTGTTAGGAAGAAATAATAAGGCACAAGCAAAAATTACTGTAGGAACTGCATTGATAATTGCTATAATTTGTAGCTTAATTTGCATAATTTTAACATTAATTATAAGTAAATTTATTCCAAGGATGTTTTTGGTTAATGACATTGGGTTAGTATATCTATATATAAGATTAATAGGTGTTATCCCTAATACAATTCTAACAATATTAAGTGGTTATCAACGAACATTAGGTAAAAGCAAAAGAATGCTTAATATTAGAATGCTTTGTTTTTTTCTTAATGCTGTTCTAGATTTTACTTTTATTAAACTTGGATTTGGAATTACAGGTGTAGCGTTATCAACTATATTAGTAGAAATAATAAATATGGTAGTATTAGTTTATTACTCTAAAAAATTAGTAAAAATAAAGTTCGTTAAAAGTATAGCAAAAGAAGAATTCAGCCTAATACAATATAATATTTATGAAAGAATTTTTAAAAGGGGAAGTAATTTTCTTTTAAATATTATTATGTCAAGAATTGGTGCACTTCAATATGCTGCGCATATAATTGTAATGCAATTTTTAGATTTAATAAACAATTTCTTACATGGGACAGGTATAGGTACACAAACCATGATTGCAACAGCAATTGGAAGCAATAATAATGAAAAAATTAACAATACGACTAAAATTATAAATAGTTTAAACAAAAAAATAGTATATATAACTACTGTAATTATTGGAATTGCTATGTTGATTTCTTTACCATATTTTTTAGTTGAAAAAGAAAGCCTAATAATAGGTTATAAGTTATTATTATTTGTTATATTAGATTGTATTTTAAGTGGCTTCTATCATTATTATTCTAGTATATTACGAGCAATGAAAGAATTTAAATATATTTCAAAATTAAGTTTGTGTATAAGTGGAGGATTAAGATTAATTTTAGCATATTTACTAAGTAAAATATGTGGGATATATGGAGTATGGATATGTTTTATTATCTCAGATTTAATAATGAACATATTGTTAAATAAAAAAATAACACAAATACGATTTTATTAATGAATAATAGTAAGACTATAACTATGAAAAACAAGGCGAAAAAAAGGTTTTATCCTTCTTTAAAATTAAATAGTGGATAAAAGAAAGAGTGTAGAAAGATAAAAAGATACTTTTAACAAGTACATGGATTTGGATGATAACATCAAAAATAAATTTCTGGAATTATTAAATTGTAATGTATTAAAGTCAAAAATCATATTTATTAATATAACAACAGCAAATAATCCAGGTGTAGTTAGATTTTATCAAAATGTTTAGCTGACTTAAGAAGTTGCAATATTCCAGATGAAAATATAACTATTTATGATATGCATAAGTTATTAATTTAAGATGAAATAAGTAAATATAATTCAATATATGTTTGTGGTGACAATACAAAATATTTAGTAGATAGAATTAGTGAAATAAATTTTAAACCACTTCTTGATAGGTATATTGAAAATAGTTGAATTCATATTGGCGTTAGTGCTGGAAGTATAGCAACAAGTTAAAATTATCAAAATAGACTTTGCTTAATTAAAAACAATTTAGGTATTCATTGAAAGAACGGAATTATTACTATTGAGAATGATATACTATTAACTGATAATCAAGTAATATTTATAAATTGAAGTGAAAATATAATTTTTGAATAATGGAGAACTTTGTGATTAATAAGTTAAAATGTCCTATTGATATTTCTAGATAAAAACATATGATAAGGGATAAGTCAACACTGGGGAGTGACCTGAGCAATTAAACATAATAAACGAAAAAAGAAAGTAAAAGCCATAATGGTTAATACTTCTTTTTCTTTTTCGGTATCATAAAGCGTTAAAACCAAAGAGTTTTAAATTACTTAATTTTAAATTTTCGCTATGGACTATTTTTATTTGTAAAGCCATTTATCAATGTTAATAACACCTTCATGTCTTAGTTCAGCCTTTAGTCTTCTTTTAAAAGTTCCATTTTCTCTTTCAGTATTAGGTTTAAATAAATAATTACTATTACATTTTAATTCTATTTCTAAGTCTTCACAGATTCTACCAAATTGTGTTACACTAAGCTTTGTTTTAAAATTTTTGATATTATTTATTGAAAATGAGTTCTTTTATCTGTTTTAATTCTTTTTGAAATTCCAAAATTCATAGCCAGATTCATGAATACAGTTAAGTACGCTTTGGTTGTTTCTTCATAATCAAAATAATCTGCTAATACTTTACATGTTACTTTATCTACTGCTAGATGTAGTGCTTTTATCATTACCAAACCAAATCCAAAAAGTAGCAGCATTTGTATTTCTTCTCCTAATGAATAATGTAAGTTGGATTTTCTTATATGATTTTCAAATTTCTCTTGTTTTATTTGTTCAAATAATTTTTCTTGAGGTTCTGTAATTGTGTTTTCTCTAATTGCTTTTTTCATACTTTCGTTATATAATCTAACTGTTTTATGTTGGGCATATGGTGTAATTATATCATTAGTTATAAATATGTTTATCATGCTTTGAAAAAAAATTCCATATTTATAACCTAGTTCTTCATGATAATGAGTGAAATTGTAATCGGAAAACTCACTCATATAACTATCACTAATCTCATCTGCTAGCTCATTTGAGATTTTTTTATTGTGACTTAATTTATCACTATTTTGATAAATAAAAGCACTATCTTCGTACTCTTTATATTTTGTAATAATGTAATAAGTCTGTGAATTTGTTTATCTGCTATTTCTAATATGGAAGCTTCTTCTTTTTGAGTCAATTTTTTATCAGTTAATTTAGCCATTTTTAATATATCCTCCTTTTTGAAGATGTATTTTAGGATATTTTAACTTAGAAATGAGAGAGAAAAAAGCGGACATTTTAATTTGTAAGTCACAAACAAAATAAGCATATTGGTAAAGACTAATCAAATATGCTATACTAAAAGGGAAGGAGGATAAAATGGAGAAGTTGTATTCAAAAGTATATGGTTGGTTATTTGCTGGTCTATTACTTACTTTTGCAACTGGTATGGTACTATCAAACTATGAAAATGCTATCATTAATCTAATGAGTGGGGCAAGTTATATAATTATTATCCTAATAGAATTAGGAGTTGCTTTCTTTTTCTCAGCTAGAATTCACAAAATGAGTAAGCAGACGGCGATATTTTGTTACTTGTTATATTCATTCATTACAGGAATTACATTTTCAACACTATTTATAGCCTTTGAACTTAAGAGTTTAATACTAGTCTTTTTAGTAACGGCAATTGTGTTTGGCTTATTTGCTTTATTTGGAACAGTTACTAAAATGTCTTTGGACAAGCTAGGTAATATTCTACTTATGATGTTGATAGGAATAATTATTGCAAGTATCATTAATATCTTTGTTGGAAGTAGTACAGCAGATTTAGTTCTTTGTATTCTTGGAATGATTGCCTTTATCGGTTATGTTGCCTATGACACTAAAAAACTACCAGTTCTTTTTGATAGTTTAGGTGAAGATAAAGGTGCCATTTTTGGAGCATTTCAATTATACTTAGATTTTATTAATATTTTTATCTATCTTTTACAGCTTATTGGTGGTAATGATAGAGATTAACTAGAAAACTTAATTGTTTTCTTTTTTTAAAATATTATTGACGAACAAATATTCTATGATATAATAGATGTTGTTAATTGATGAAGGAGGAATAATTGATGAAGAAAGTATTATTTGCAACTGGAAATGAGAGTAAAAAAAAGAGATTTCAGAAAGGACTTTTAGAAAATGGTATTGAAATACTTACTCTTAATGATATAGATAAAAAAATAGAAGTAGAAGAAACTGGTAAGGATGGTGTCGAAAATGCCCTTATCAAAGCAAGGAGTTATGCCAAAGTAGTTGATATACCGGTTTTTGCTATGGATGATAACTTGTATATAGAGGAAATACCAGATGAGTTACAACCAGGTACTTGTGTAAGAAGAATTAATGGTAAGAGACTAGATGATTCAGAAATGCTTGATTATTATACTAATCTAGTCAATACTTATTCAAAAGATGGAAAACTAAATTGTCGCTGGGTTTATGGTATAGCTGTTATTAATAATGGAAAAGAATCTACGTATTCTTGGAGTAAAGACGATTTTTATTTGGTTAGTAAGAAATCTGACAAGGTTCATAAAGATTATCCTCTTGATAGTATTTCTATCGATAAGAAAAATAATAAGTATTTTACAGATATTACTGATAGTGAAAAGAAAGAAATCAAAAGGGATGAAAGTGATGTGTTAAACTTTCTGATAAATCACTTGAAATAAGGTGTAAATAATAGTAAATATGCAGAAAAATATCTTTATTAAATACTAAAAAAATGTTATCATATATCTACTATTTGTAAGGGAGGGGTTTTCTTATGGATTATACTAGTATATTAAGTTTAGTGGGGCGAGATTCTTTCATTAAGGGAAGATGGTATGACCCTGGTTATATCGAAAAGATTGGTTGTACTAAATTAGCTAGTAGTTTCATTCATACTTATTCTGTGAAGTCAGAGTCATCAAGAAGACATTACACTGTTAAGATTAAAAATAATGGCGAAGATGTTCTTGGTTATTCTTGTGATTGTCCACAATTTGACCGAGCAAAAACTTGTAAACACGTGGCTGCGGTTTTGATGAGTGATGGTGATGATTTAGCTAGTTTTGAAATAATCGATGAACTTGAATTATCAAAGAAAATACTAGCTGATTATCAATCTGATAATAAAACTAATATTAAACAAAAACTAGAAGTGGAGTTAGAGTTTGCCTTTGTCTATCGATATGTTAATGTTAAGTTACGAATTGGTGACAAGAAAAAATATACACTATCGGTACCATCTAAGTTTAGAAACTTTATCTATGCTTATAAGAATAAGGATGAATATTATTTTGGAAAAGCTTTGACTTATAATGCTAATATGCATTACTTTTCTAAAGAAGATAGCGAACTATTAGATTATCTAGCAGAGATAAGTGAAAATGGTAATTACTATACAGCAAGTGGTTATGCTTTTGCTCTTACTAAAAGAGAGTTTGCTAATGTTTTAGATATGTTAAAAGGAAAAAAGTTTTCTATCACTGATAGTGGAGTAGTATATAATGTTTATAATGGCCTTCCTACTAGTTACGTTCTCAATAAAAAAGCAGATAACTTTACTTTGGAAATTGAAGACTTTGCTAATTATGATTTTCTAGATAATGAGTTTAAATATGTTTACTATAATCATAACTTATATATACTAGCCAAAGAAGAAAGTGATTACATAAGAAAACTAACTACTAGTAAATTAAGAGGTTTAACTTTTAGTAAAGCAAGTATCAACCAGTTTAGTAATGGGTTATTTAATAGAGTAAAAAATAATATTGTTATAAGTGAAGATGTAACAGAAGTAGCTTTACCAACTAAACCGGATGTAAAACTATACTTTGATATTTCTTATTCTAAGTTAAAATGTGATATAGTTTTAGCTTATAAAGATAGAGAAATAAACTATTTTGATAAAACAGACTTCTTAAGAGATAATGATTATGAGCAAGAAGTCGTAACAGATATTTTAAGTTATAATTTTACCGAAGAAGATAATAGTTTTATTATGACTGATCAAGACGAAATGTATGCTTTTTTAGATGAAGAACTAGCAAAACTAAGTGAAAAGTACCAAATATTTACTAGTAAGAAAATAGACAATACCAAAATACTTAAAGGAGTTTCTACTAGCAATAACTTTAGTATCGGAAAAGAAGGAATAATGTCTTATAAGTTTAGTGCTAATGGTATTAATCAAGAAGATTTAAATAATCTATTTGTGGCCCTTAAACAGAAGAAAAGATATTATAAATTAAAAAATAATGATATTGTTTCTCTTGAAAATAATGAAGAGTTAGCCCAACTTAACGACTTAATAACAGACCTTGATTTATCGAAAGATGATATTATAAACGGTGAAGTAGTTATTCCTAAATATCGAGCTATTTATATTGATAGTTTAAAAAATAGTAAATATAAAAATATTGAAACTAATAACTTATTTGATGAGTTTATTGCTAACTTTAAAAAGTATAAAGACTTGGAAGTGAACTTTGATGAAGCTGATGAAAAGATATTAAGAGATTATCAAAAAGAAGGAGTTAGATGGTTAAATACTATTTATAAATGTGACCTTGGTGGTATCTTGGCAGATGAGATGGGATTAGGTAAGAGTTTACAAACTATTATCTTTATTAAGCAAATCTTAAAAGAAAAGCAAGATGCAAAAATTATAATTGTAGTACCAACTTCGCTTGTTTATAACTGGGAAAGAGAGTTTCAAAAATTTGCTCCTAACTTAAAATATGTTACAGTAGCTGATACAGTTGCTAGAAGAAAAGAAGTTTTTGCTAAAAAAGATGAGTATAATATCTTCATTACTAGTTATGGATTAATTAGAAATGATAAAGATGAATATGAAGATATGAACTTTGAACTATGTGTTGTTGATGAAGCCCAAAATATAAAAAATCATCAAGCTACTATGACTAGAGAAATTAAAAAGATAAAAGCTAAGTGTAAAATAGCCCTTACTGGAACACCAGTAGAAAATAACGTTACGGAATTATGGAGCATCTTTGATTTTATTATGCCAGGTTATCTAAATAGTGTTGTTAAATTTAGAGAAAAATATAATATCAAAGATGTCGATGAGGAAGGTCTAAGAGTATTAAATAATTTAAGTAATCAAATTAAACCATTTATTTTAAGAAGAAAGAAAAGTGATGTAGTAAAATCACTTCCTGCAAAGATTGAAAATAATATCTATATAGATTTACCAGAAAAACAAAAAATGCTATATATGAAAGTCTTAAAAGATACTAGAGAAGAAATGGATGAAATGATTAGAACTGGTGGTTTTCAAAAATCAAGAATGAAGATTTTACAATTACTTATGCGTTTAAGACAAATCTGTATTGACCCAACAGTAATGTATGAAAATTATACTGGTGACAGGGTTAAGATTGAAGAGTTATTAAGAATAGTTAAAGAAAATATCGAAAATGGTCATAAAATTCTAATCTTTAGTAGTTTTAAAAGAGTGTTAGATAATGTAAGAGAGATGTTTATAGAAAATAATATTTCTAATTATATGATTGATGGTTCTGTAAAGAGTAAAGATAGAATGGCAATGGTAGAAAGCTTTAATAATGATGATACTAATTGTTTCTTGATAACTTTAAAATCTGGAGGAACAGGACTTAACTTGATTGGAGCTGATACAGTTATTCACTTAGATATCTGGTGGAATCCCCAAGTGGAAAATCAAGCAACTGATAGAGCTCATAGAATAGGGCAAACTAAAACAGTTTCTGTTATAAAATTAATTACTAAAGGAACAATTGAGGAAAGAATTGTAGAACTACAAGAAAAGAAAAAAATACTAAGTGAAAACTTAATTGAAGGTAAAAATGATAGTGAGAGTTTAGCAGCTTTATCTGAAAATGATATTAGAGACTTATTATCAAGTGGTGAGTAAAAAATGATTTATCAATGGAAATATAAAACACCACCACAATTTACTGATATGTTAATGAGTAGTGATGGCAAGTATTTAACAGGATTATGGTTTATAGGATCAAAAGATGAATCTAAACATACAGTTACTTATGAAGAGAAAAACTTACCAATATTTGTAACAACAAATAGATGGCTTGATATTTATTTTAAAGGAGAAAATCCTGATTTTACTCCTGACTATAAGATTGAGAACTTAACACCTTTTAGAGAAAAAGTGATTTCAATAATGAACTCTATTCCGTATGGAAAAACTATAACTTATAATGATATTTCAAAGATAATAGCAAAGGAAAGAAATATGACTAGAATGTCCAGTCAAGCAGTTGGTGGAGCTGTCGGATGGAATCCTATATGTATTATTATTCCTTGTCATAGAGTGGTTGGTTCTGATGGAAACTTAACTGGCTATGGTGGTGGAATAGAAAATAAAATGGAACTTTTAAAGCTAGAAAACAATGATATGAGTAAATTTTTCGTTAAGAAAAAAATTAAGTAAGTGGAGAATTGTGAAGGTATGAATTATATAGATGCTAATAGAAGAGCCTATAATCTCCTTGCAAATGAATATGACTCTAGAGAACATGAAATTGGCGATGATTTTTGGCTTAAAATTTATGATGAATTAAAATTAAAAGATAAAACTTGTTATAAGGTTTTAGAAATTGGTCCGGGAAATGGTAGAAATATTGGAGTAATGAAAAGATACAATTCCAACTTCGATATTACTGCCATTGAATTATCAGAAAATCTGTGTGGTATATTAAGAAAAAATTATAATGATATCACTATTATCAATCAAAATATTTTAGAAGTTGAATCGCAGTCGGAAAAATACGATCTGATTGTAGCTATAGCGTTGATTCATCTATTTCCTTCTGAGGATGCTAAAAAAGTTTTAAAGATTATTAGAAATATGTTGAAAGATGATGGCTATTTATTAATTGGTACAACAATAAATAAAGAAGAAACAGAAGGATATTATGAAAAAGAAGATTATAATATAAAAGTAAAAAGATTCAGACATAAGTATACAAAGGAGTCTTTTGAACAACTTTTAACTGAATGTGGTTTTAAAGTATTTAAACCTTATATCATAACAGAAAAAGAAAGAGCGAAAACTTGGTATGATATAGTAGTTGTTAAAGACTGACATACATTTAAAAGTATAGAGGAGTGAACATTTTGCAACTAAAAGAGTTAAATAAAGAGTATGATAAACTTCAATTAATATATGGTGCAAAAGAATTAGATTCCATTTATAATGGTGGCTGTGAAAACAATCCAGATATTTGCTTTGTATTTATGAATCCAACAGGAAGAAATCTTGCTAGTGAGAAGAACTGGAAGGGAAGAAAATCACCTTGGCTTGGGACTAAGAATATTTGGAAATTATTCTATGCGGTTAATTTACTAAGTGAATCTACTTTCAATGAAATTCAAAAGAAGAAAGCAAAAGACTGGGATTATGCCTTTTGCGATCAAGTATACGATGAGATAACAAACAATAAACTTTTTATCACTAACCTTGGAAAATGTACACAAGTTGATGCAAGACCGCTTCCTGATGATGTTTTAAAGAAATACTTAGACTTGTTACTAGAAGAAATTAATATTATAAAACCTAAAATAATTATAACCTTTGGTAATCAAGTTAGTTCTATAATACTAAATAAAAAGATAGCTGTATCAGAAAATAGAAAGAAATATCATGAATTAAATGTTCAAGACAAGACCTACAAAGTTTATCCTGTTTATTATCCAGTAGGGAATGGCATATTTAATATTGATAAAGCTATTGAAGATATAAAATGGATAATTGATAAGGAACTGACTGGTATAAACCGACTTATGTAAAGCTTCCTAGAAAGTCTTATTCCTTTTTACATTTTATAACTGGAAAATGATAGTTATTTTAAATAAAATAGAGGTAATAACGACTTATGGAAAACTTTTATATGAAGCAATAAATAAGGAAGTAGTAATAAAGAAAATTGTAGATAGATATACTAATAATATTTTTGAAAATATTAAATATATGGATGAATATGGAAATGAATATTGGTTATGCTAGGGAACTTTCAAAAGTTTTAGAATATAAAGGCTGGAGAAATTTCTTAAAGGTTTTAAATAAAGCAAAAGATGCTTGTAAAAATTTTGTGTTTAATATAGATGAACAACTTGTTGATGTCAACAGGTTGTCAAAAAGAAATATAATGTCACTGCTAATATACAAGATTATAAACTTTCAAGATATATATGTTATTTAATAGTACAAAATGCAGATCCAAGCAAAGAAGTTGTTGCTTTAGGACAAACCTATTTTGCTATACAAACAAGAAATAACAGAGCAAGAATATGATTCATTATCAGATGATGAAAAAAGATTATATCAAAGAAAGTTAACAAAGCAAGGTAATTATACTTTGCAAAGAGTTTCTTCTGCAGCAGGTGTTAAAAATATGGCTGAGTTTCATAATGCAGGGTATAAAGGTTTATATAATGGTGAAACCGCTGATGATATTTTAAAAGAAAAAAATTACGCTATAGAGAAGATATTTTAGATAATATGAATGAAGATGAATTAGTTGCTAATTTATTTGGAATAAATCAAACAAAATAAAAACTTTTAAAAGACAATGTACAAGGTGAGAAAGAAGCAAGAGATGTACATTATGAGGTCGGTAAAAAAGTTAGAAAAGCTATTGCAGATATTGGTGGAATGATGCCTGAAGAAATGCCGACACCATAAAAAAGTCTAAAAGAGCTTGAAAATGAAAAGAAAAAGTTAGAAAATAATGAAGTAAAGAAGATTAACGGTAGGAATTGAGAGTAGTAAGAATTAAAATTATTAAACTTAGAAACAATTCTAATTAATGAAAAACAAGAGTTTTAGATAAAAGTTCAACTTAATCCAAAATGGATTAGTTCAAAAAGAAGTAACTAGGAATTTTAAAAGAAATATTGTATTTTATAATTTTGATGCTACAATTTCTGTTGGATACAGAGGAAATTCATTAAGAGCTACTCATTTTAGAAGACTGGCAACAAATGCATTAAAAACTTTCACTATTTAAGAATATGTATTAGACAAAGAAAGAATAAAAAGAGGAAACAGTATGTTGCCAAATGCAGTTTACACAATTTATAAATGATTGAAAGGACAAAGAATAATTTTAAAATATTTGGAGGTAGAAAATGATTAAACGAGAATTCGCCGAAAATTGGATATGTAAATTAAAAAAATACTGGCTTGAGAAAAATATAGACAAGGCGTGTAGTTTATTTACTAATACAGAATTTTATCAAGAAACACCTTTTATGAAACCATTTTTGACTATCGAAGAAATAAAAGAAGAATGGCAGCATGTTAAAAATGAACAAATACATAAAATTGAGATAAAAATATTAGCCATAGATGGAAATACTATGATAGTTAATTGGTATCTTGAGCAAAATAATGATGTTTGTGATGGAATTTATCAGATAGTGTTCAATGATAAAAACGAATGTATTTATTTTAAAAGTTGGGAAATG
>CAKPDM010000021.1 GCA_934148995.1 uncultured Bacilli bacterium | reverse complement strand
TGAAGCATTTCCTTAATGTCTTTTATTTTAGCATGGGCTAAGGTTGTGGAAGTAAATAACTCTGGATGTTCCTTATACTCTTCACTATAGAGCATATCTTTAATATCTTTTATTTTAGCATGGGCTAAGGTTGTGGAAGTAAATAACTCTGGATGTTCCTTATACTCTTCACTATGGAGCATATCTTTAATATCTTTTATTTTAGCATTGGCTAAGGTTTCTGAAGTGAATAACTCTGGATGTTCCTTATATTCTTCGCTAAGAAGAAGTTCCTTAATGTCTTTTATTTTAGCACGAGCTAAGGTTGTGGAAGTAAATAACTCTGGATGTTCCTTATATTCTTCACTATGAAGCATTTCCTTAATGTCTTTTATTTTAGCATTGGCTAAGGTTTCTGAAGTGAATAATTCTGGATGTTCTTTATACTCTTCACTATGGAGCATATCTTTAATATCTTTTATTTTAGTATGAGCTAAAGTTTCTGAAGTGAATAATTCTGGATGTTCCTTATATTCTTCACTATTTATTATATCTATAACTTCTTCTAAAGTGGTAGAGCCAAAGGCAATCCCTACAGCTATAGCTAAATTCCAGCTTTTAGCTAATCCCAATTTTTCAACTTCAATTATCAAATCCTTATCACAAGATAAAATAGATGTATTTTTATTTATGGTTTCTATTCCGTAATTTTCTTCTATATACTTATATGTATCTTTTAAATCAATCGGTTCTGCTGCTAATACATGTAAACAAGATTCTATAGAAGAAAAGGATACATTTTGTTGTTTTAAATAGTCAATATTTTTCTCAATAGCATCAACATTTCTATAAAGAATACTTGGACACTTTTCTATATTTTTATTACTTATTTTTAATTCATTTATTAAATAGTTTAATGTTTTATCAATGTCTAAATATTCACCATATGTAAGTATATTATTATTCTTATTAATGACGTTTTCACTTGAGATATTATATTTGTCACATAATATTTTTAATGTATATTCACCTATCATATTCTTTCCTCCACTACTTGTTATTTTTAAAATAAAACTTATTAAAGTAAAGTTTTGACTTGGTAAAATGTAATAGTAAGATACTTACTAATTGCTGTTTTAATAATAATCAGCATTTTTTGCATATGTATTTTCTGTTTCCTAGAACCTTGTTTTCAGTCTTTTACATCTAAATATTTAATTACAATCAAAACCAACTTATTTTTTCTTTATATTCTTTATTAATACGTTATGATATTTCATCTAATTCTGAAGTAGTAAAAATCCTGTTATTTTCACTAGCTTCATTTTGTTCTTCTTCTGTTAAATATTAAATAAAGGATAACATTCATCAGAATATATCAGTATGTTATCCTTCTTCATGCATTCTGTACCAAGCATGAAAATTGTGATGATATTCCTCATAAATACCAGAGGTTACTTCTTCCTTCAAAATATTCAAAGAAGTATCATTTGAAATATTTCTATTTTCCATAACTACTAAATCTTTTAAAGCATATTTTTCTTGACTCTTTAAGTTTTCTTTTTTCTTTTCTAAATCTTTGATTTCTTTTTCTAATAATTCTCTTCTGTTTACATATTTCTCTAATTTCTAATTTAATAAATCATCTAGATTACTTTCTTGATCATTAGTTATATTTTCTTGATTGCTATCAACAGCTGATAAAAGTAAATTTGAAACCCCATAAATAGCAAGTGTAACTAAAACAAAATTTCTCACTTTTTTTCACCTTTATCCCCCTTAATTGCTGCATACTATACTAAATTTTGTTAATTTTGTCAACCGTCATGCACTAAAGTACATGGCTTGTTTACTCACGATCTTAAAATTTCCTTCACTTTTATTTTCCTGATTTTCAATATAATCTTTAATAGTTTTTCCGTAATTGTACCTACACCCATGAAAATAGACAACTAACCATAAACGTTCTCCTCAATACATTGATTCTAATTTTCTGAATTCCATTTGTAATGTTCTTGAAGATTCACATTTTAGTTGCTGGACTAGTTTGCATAGAGAGGCTCGGTGGACAACTAACTAACAAGTGTATATGATCCTTACTAACTGAACCTTTAATAATAGTAACTTTTTTCTTACACCTTCTGCATATCATAATGCGACTAAAAATCATTGGTAACTAATTGTCTCTAGACTATTAAGAGCTCATGTACTAAAGAAGATAATGTGAACTACTTTTCTTAACGATCAATTTATTTTATTGCACTTTGAGTGTGTTTTAAAGATCTTTTAAGTACTATAAAATATCATATTAGCAGAATAAAATTAGAAAAATATACAAAATAATGCTTAATCAAGAAAAATAATCATTCATTTTTTTAACCATTGTTTTACCAATACTGGCATCACAAAGTCCAATACTATCTAGTTTTTCCTTACTAAAGTAAGGGCTTCTTATTGATTGAAATTTATCATACAAAGTAGGATCGTCTAACATAGTCAAACCAAGAATCAGCCCATAACTATATTCTAATGATTCTTTTATATCTAAAAAATCACCTTTAAATAATTGCTTTTGCTTTTCACTTAGGCTAGAAATCTCATTAATATCTATTATCCCCTTATTCTTTTTCAGTTCATAATCTTTAATATCTTCAAAAAGACTCATTCCAACAAAGTTGTTGATATATGAAGCGGTGGTATCAATCAGATCAAACATCACTTCGTTTTTATAGATATTGTTTCTAATTAAATAATCATAAAAATTATATTGGTAATAAGTAGAATTAACTTCTGTGTAAATCGAACTTGCTTGATAAATACCAATATTTCTAGAAGAATGACTTTTTCTATAGGTTTGAAAATCTAAAACATGACCAAGTTCATGAACTAATATGGACATGTCTTTAATTTTACTATCATTGTCTGCTAAAAACACATAATATGATGAGTCATAGGGTGAATAAGTAGTGAGTCCACTAGTTTTGTAGTATTCAGAGAAATCTTCTGGAAGTCGAAATAAGTATTGCTCCTTCTGATAAATTTCAAAGATTCTTTTTAGTCTTTTCCCATCTGTTTTAAAATATCCATTAAGTATTTCAAATTCCTCTGCTGAGGAAATATATTTTCTTCTATTATTAGTAATTTTAGGATAATATTCATCTTCCAAATAAGAATTAAATATCTTGATGACATCTGCTAAAAAATTATTAACTAACTTACTATGCACATCTTTATTTTTAATTAAGTGATTAATAGTTTTAGTATTGAGATAATTATATGAAGATAGATAAGAGTTATTTAAAAATCTATCTTTTGAGATTTTTTTATTTTGTGGATCAACATTACAGCAGATTTCATATAGAATAACTAATGCCCTATAACTATTAACATAATTAACACAATCTGTTGGTGTTTTACAATCGATAAAATGTTCTTCCATTTCCTTGATTTTGTCATATATTATTTTATAATCGCCATTTAATGCTATCATCTTACCTGCCAAAATACTCGTTATATTTTTTGATCATTACTTTTGAAAGTTCATGATTTGAAAAGCCAACGTTGTTTAATCTTTCCTTATTAAATTCTATTTGTCTTAACTCTTGAAAGCTATCATACTTATTCTTATCTTCTAACATAGAAAGTCCAATCATTAATCCATAGCTATATCTTATATCAGTGAGCAAGTCCTTTATGAGATAATTATTGTCTTTTTGAAAGCAAGAGATAGCCAAGAAATTTTGAAAATAATTATCTATATTAGCTTTAACTGATTCTAAAGTTGCTTCTTTATAAATATTATTGTTCAGCATATATTCATAAAATCTATATTGTTGATAGGTAGAATTAACTTCAGAATATGAAGATATACTATTATAAATGCTAGTGCTTATAGAAGAGTTATCTTTTCTATATGTCTGCCAATCATAAACATGACCTAACTCATGCATTACTGTAGCCATATCAAGTATTGGATCATTTGACTTTGCTAAAAATATAAGTGAGTCATCCAATAATGGATTATAAATTGCTGCACCACATGCTGAAAGCGTAGTAGAAAGTGAGTCGCTGATATCAAAAAATCTATTATTTTCATAAAACTTGTCAAATAAGTTTTCAAACTCTTTATTAGTAGTTTTAAGGTAATCTCTAATAATTTCTAATTCTTCTTTTTTACTGATATTGATCTTTCTAAGTATTGATTCATTATCAATAAATTTTCTTCGAGAAAATTCATAACCTGAATTTATGAGAAAATTAACAACTAGTTTCTTGTGTTCAGGAAGAGCTTCTAAGGTCTTTTCTGAACCTTTAATACCAATATAGCCTAGAAATTTGTTTTCTTCTAAGGAAAATTCATAAATGTCATCAGAAGCAACAACTGCCCTAGCAATATAATTATATAAATTTTTACAAACTGCTACTGCTATTTTATCATCTTGTTCTTCTAGTTCAATCATTTTCTCTTTGCTTTTATTCAATGAATCGCATATATGACTATAGTCATTATTTAATTTAATCATTATTTTCTCCTATAATATTCATTTATTTTCTTTACCATTGTTTTAGAAATTACACTATCAGTAAATCCTTCTTGATCTAATTTTTTCTTGTCTAAACGAGGTGTTCTAAGTAGCTGAAACTTCTCATATAAATCATTATCATCTAACATAGCAATAGCAAGCATAAAACCATAACCGTAAGTCATTAAGTCAACTGCTTCATCCTTGATATTAGCAAGTTCAATAAAGTCGTCATTAGTATAATCTTCAAAGAGACGAGATTCATCTTTTTCTTCCTTAGATGTCATAATCGTAAAAGGCATCAAATGAAGATTAACTATATTCTCTTTAATTGTTCTAATAGCTTCTTTTTGATAAATATCATTTTTAATTAAATACTCTAAGAATGCCAGTTCTTGATAAGTAGAATTAGTTTCTGAATAAAGAGAAGTAAAGAAATACTTCATTGTTTCTTTATTAGTATGTGTATCTCTAAAAGTAATATTGTCTAGCACATGCCCAAATTCATGAGTGAGTGCTAACATTGTATCAATGGAAGAGAGCTTATCATTTATTAGTACAACTGGTTCATCACTTAAAGGATTGATAAAATTAGTTCCAAAAGCATTACTCTCTTCTTTATTATCTGACATAGCAAATATTTTATCGTTTTTAGTATATTCTAGAAATAACTTTTCTAATCTTTTATCAGTAGTTTGATAGTAACCTTTAAGTATTTCTAGTTGCTCTTTAAAAGAAATATCAATTGGTAAAAATTCTTGTTGTCTAGACTTAGTTTCTCTAGCAATTATCTTATATATCTCCTCATAAAAGGTATCAACTGTAACTTGATAAGTTTTTTTAGTACGATAAGCAGCAGTTATTTCCTTTTCACAGATAAAATCAAATAACTCTTCTAATTTCATTTCATTACTATCATAAATCATTTCTTTAGGAGGCAATATATCTACTAAAGAGTCATAACTAGCATAGCAACTAAGTCTTGCGAATTTATCATTAGTATTGTCTCTAGCATATTCTCTCAAATTTTTAATAAGAGTATACAACTCTTTATAATTTTTATTTAGCTTTAACACATTTTGCATAAACTTCACCCCTATAGTTGCTTATTATAAGTTATTTTCTTCTAATTGGAAAGTTTTTTTGTTATCTAGAATAGACTTAATTGAAAAGTAATATGTCAAGGAAGTAACAAAATAAGTAAAAAAGTTTTAAAGTACATAACTAGTATGTTATAATACAAAGGAAGAAACGGGAGAGTGAGAAAAAAGTGTTATTATTGACAAAGGCAGTGTTTGCTGTCATGATTGGCTTTTTAACAAGTGTCTTTCTAGGACTCATTTTAGTTCCTATTTTGAAAAGATTACATGTTGGCCAAACGATTAGTGTTTATGTTGGAGAAAATCATCGGAAGAAAGCTGGTACTCCAACAATGGGAGGAATAATATTTATTCTGCCGACTATTTTAATTACTACAGCTTTATTACTTTTAGGAAAGATTCCTTATACAGATAATTTAGCGATTGTTTTACTAGTATTTTGTGGTTTTGCCGTCATTGGTTTCCTCGATGATTTTCTATCTTTAAGGAAACACAATAATGAAGGACTGACGACTTATCAAAAGCTTTTTGGACAAATTATTATTTCTACTATTTTCTTTTATATCTATATGAAAAATGGTGGACAAACATCGTGGATTGTTGGAACACTACATATCGATATTGAAATGAAATGGTTATATGGTTTATTCATTCTTTTGATATTAATTGGTTCTAGTAATGCTGTTAACTTAACAGATGGACTGGATGGTTTAGCAGGAAGCTTATCTGCTATCGCTTTTATCGCTTTCGCTTTAATATCATTTGTAGTTGGATTTGAAGATATTGGAATATTTTGTTTAGTTTTAGTTGGTTCACTTATCGGTTTTCTAGTATATAATACTCACCCTGCTAAGATTTTTATGGGGGACACAGGGAGCCTGGCCTTAGGTGGTGTGATGGGAGCAGTTGCTATTTTAACTCATCGTGAATTAACTTTACTAGTAGTAGCATTTGTATTTGTAATTGAAACATTATCAGTTATTTTACAAGTTATCTGGGTTAAATTTTTCCATCATAAATTATTCTTAATGACCCCACTGCATCATCATTTTGAAAAACTTGGTTGGAGTGAAACAGATATAGTTAAGCTATTCTGTACATTTGGTCTTATTCTTGCTATGTTAGGAATTTTATTTGGAGTTTGGCTTTAGGAAGGAGCGAGTTTTCTTTTGAAAAAACGGTTTGATTTGCCTTTACTAATCACCGTAATACTCTTACTAATATTTGGACTTATAATGATTTATTCTGCTAGTAGTATCTGGGCAGAATATAAGTTTCACGATAGTTTCCACTATGTGAAGCAGCAAGCATTATTCACTGTAGCAGGACTCATACTAATGAATTTTATTTCAAAGATAGATTATAAAATCTATTATAAAAAGGCAAATATCATTTTAGGTATTTGTTTTTTATTGTTAATTTTAGTGTTAATTCCTTTTATTGGAAGTGTTCGAAATGGTAGTAGAAGTTGGTTTGGAATTGGTCCTTTTGGTATTCAACCAAGTGAAGCAGCAAAACTTGGACTGATTATTTTTACTAGTAAGTATTTAAATAATTCTGATAAATATTTAAAAGATTTAAGAAAAGGTATCTTACCTATTCTTGGAATTTCTCTATTAGCTTTTGCTCTTATTATGTTGCAACCAGATTTAGGGACCGGTCTTGTTTTAATGGTTAGTGTTGTTGCCTTACTTTTTATTGCTGGTCTTGATATGAAGTTTTTCTATGTTGCATTTACTCTTGGAGTTATTGGTACTTGTCTTTTAATCGCTATTGCTCCTTATCGAATGAACCGAATTACTTCTTTTATCGATCCTTGGAAAGATCCCTTAGGTACTGGTTTTCAAATGATTCAATCTATGTATGCAATTGGTCCTGGGGGGTTATTGGGACAAGGTTTTCTAAATTCTAGACAGAAGCATTTCTATCTACCAGAACCACAGACTGATTTTATCTTCTCTATTGTTTGTGAAGAGTTTGGTGTCGTTGGCTGTATCTTTGTTTGTTCTTTGTTTTTTCTACTATTTTACTTTTCTTTAAAAATTTCTTTGAATGCCAATAATTTATTTGCAAAGTATCTTTCCTTTGGAATTGCTTTTCAAATGTTATTTCAAGCTTCGATGAACCTAGCGGTGGTTGTGGGGCTGATCCCGATAACTGGAGTCACCTTACCTTTCCTTTCTTATGGCGGTAGTAGTTTACTAATAAGTATGGTATCTATCGGAATACTACTAAGTATTGCAAAGGATAAATGATTTAATATTCACCTCCTAGCAAGCAAAAAAAACTTTTAGAGTAAAAAAGAAAAAGTCCTGTTGTTCAAGACTTTTAAGTTAATTTTATCCGTGATGTACATCACTAGCGTTCCAATTGTTGAATTTTGGACCTAGTGATAATCTTTTTGCTCTATTAGTTTTTCGTTCTTCACTTACTTTAGTATTTCTTATATTATTTAGAGCTATTTCAAAATATCCAAGAGCTGTATCATCATCTATATCCGGATGTACTTCTTTTACTTTAGAATATATTGCATGTGCTAGCTCTAAATCACAAGTAATATTTGTTTCCTTACCTCTAAGATGATGCTTTCTTAGATAGTCATACATTATCTTTTGTGAAAATGAAAGATATTCTCTGTCTTGATTAGAAACACTTCCATCTAAACCACATTTTATACATCCACAACTTTTATATGTATGGCCTTCGTACCTATCATTGTTCTTTTAATTCTTCATATTTTCCTTTTAAATCACTCATATAAACCTCCCTATATAAGCATTCTATAACATATTGATGATATCTTAAAAGATCAAAAATAAAACTACTCCCATTTTTTTTCTGAAAGTAGGTTTTATTATCTTAAAAAGTTCGAGTCTTACATCTAGTTGGGATTTCTGAAGAGCCTAAAGAAGATTTAGATAGTGTAAAATAAAGTAAGAAATGATATAGCATAAATTACCGATAAATGCATTTGAGAATAAAACTAGGAGTAATTTTGAGAGTAAAAAAGAAAAAAAGCCTTATAAATCAAGGCTTTTAAATCAATAATGGTGTCCCAGAGGGGATTCGAACCCATGACACTCGCCTTAGAAGGGCGATGCTCTATCCAGCTGAGCTACTGAGACATATGTAACAACAACACTATTAATATATAATAAACTAAAAAAATATGCAAGTCTTTTTGCATATTTTTTTCAACTTTTAACTATTCGTCATCTTTTAAACCAGCTTTAATACCCTTGGTTATCTCCTTAGCAACATTACCTACTGTTGGAGCCATTTTTTCCATTCCTTCTTGAGCAACCGGCATTACTTGCTGAGTTGTAAAAGAAAGAATTTCTCTTCTCTTAGCAAAGGCATAGATAGAACCAGCAATCATGCAACTAGCAATAATTACAAAACCGCCAAACATGTAGAACGGAATTGTAGAAAAAGTAGCAGATTTTTTATTGAATTCATCGTCAAGATCATCTAATTGTTTCTTTAATGAACAATATTTTTCGGTATAACTATTAGTACCAAATTCACAAGAAGAAAAACTATCACTTAAAGCCTCTTCTATAGCACTGATTGAATTTTCGTCTTCAGAAATACTCTTTTCTAATTCTTCTATTTTATCTTGTCTTGCATAATAATTAGCATCAAAGCCAGTAAAAGTTTCTCTTTCTAGTTGTTTTATCTCATCTTTCACTGGTTTAATCTTTTCTTCAAGTTTTGTCTTAGTAGTAGTTAAATTTGTCTTTTCTGTTGCTAAATCAGTAGCGATCTTCTCTTTGTTAGAACTCGAATAGTCATCGTTAATTTTAAACTGTTTCGTCACTCCTACTCCTATTAAAGTCCCACCTAGTAGTAAGCCTATTACTAAGACAACTATAGAGATAATAACTACCTTTCTTTTTCCTTTCTGATATTTCTCTTCATTCAAGTATTCTTCTTTTTTCATATACACCTCTCTATAATGAAGTATAACACACTAAACATATACTTACAATAAAAGACTTGCCAAAACACAAGTCTATTTATTTAACATATTTAATAGGTTTATTTTAAACATATCTCTTTCTGGATCTGTTTTAGATATCATAACACCTTTATAAGTAGAAAGTTCTGCACGATGTCCTTCATCTAAAATACCTTCGGGAGTAATATTAGTTAATAATACTACTTTTTTATCTAAGTATACAGTATAATGAACAACGATTTCTCCATGTACTTTAGCAAAAGATTCATCAGTTGGTAATTTTAATTCATAACTCTCTGTTTGAGCTTTCTTATCTTCACCAATTTTTTTACCTAAAAACTTTCCTGAACGAATTGTGGGATAGTATTCAAATGTTAATTTTTTATAAGCTAACATGTTATACTTTCTAACTGAACGTTCTCTCTTTTTAAAGCTGTTTTCATCCAAATATTCAAATATGTATGACTTCTCCATAGCCGTAACCCCCTTTATTGTTATCCCCTATCTCTGAAGTTGCTAATATTATACTACAATTGTCAGTTTTTGTCAAACTTTTTTTGTTTTAACAGTTAACAAGTAATTAATTTATCTAAATTATATTTATGAATTTTTCCTCTAAAATAGAATATAAATAGCAAGTAACCGGTAAAGAGAGTTTCTTTTCTATTACTTTTTTATAACCGGCTAACTGGTTCAAATAGGCCCTATCATTAACATTTCTTAATTTATAATCAACTATTATAGCAGAAGTATCCCCTATCAATAATAAATCAATTTTACCATGCAATTTAGTATTATCTTCATAGGTAATAAATTCATATTCTTTTAATATTTTCATATCACTACAATCTTTAAAGAAATCTTGTTCTAGAAAAGCTGTTAAAAGTTTTTCTTCTCTTGGACCAATATTTTTTGGTAATACCTTATTTTTAATATCTAATCTTTCAAAAAGTTCATGAATATGAGTTCCATATTCCATTGCTTTTAATTTTTCCATTGTTCGCTTAGCAACTGTCTCTTTAGAAAATTTTACTTGTTCTTCTTCACTTATTTGATAGTTAGATTTAATAAATGTTATCGGTGATAATTCTCCTTTAGCTTCTTTAACTATCTCTTTACGATTTAAATAAGCTTTACTAATATCTGGTATTTCACTAATATTAGTAACATTATTACTAAATTCTTCTAAAACACTTATCATCATATCCATAAAAGAGCGATAACCAAGTCTTTCTTCACGGGGAACAATATCTTTCATCTCTTTTATTTCTTCCTGCTTTGGCATAACAATAATTATCTTTTCTCTAGCACGGGTTAATGCTACATAAAATAATCTTATCTTTTCACTAATATCTTCCTGTCTATTTTTAGCAACAACTAATCTTTTCGTTATTAAATCTGTATCTTTTTCTAAATCTGGTATAACAATACCATAATTCCTATCAAAGAATACAGTTTCTTTATTATCAGAATCATTAAACTTTTTAGAAAAACCAGCAAAATAACATAGTGGATATTCAAGTCCTTTAGAAGTATGAATCGTCATTACTTTAACACTATTACTATCACTCTTAGATAATGATAATTTAACTTCTAACTCGGTATTACATAAGCTTTCCAAATAATCAGTAACTTCTAATAAATCTTTATTTTTATTTTCTAAATTGCTAATCATTTTATAGAAGTATTCAAGTCTTGACCGGTAAACAGCTACTTTACCAATTTTAGTTAGCTTATTGGTATAATCAGTTATTTCTAATATTTTATTAAAGTAACTAATAGGAGAAAGTATCTCATAGTCTTTAACAAGTTTAGAAAAGTCTTGATATAACTTACTATCTCTATACTTATTTTCCATTATTGTATGATAAATATCAGCATCATCCATACTATATAAGAAACTTCTAGCAAGAGAGACATAAGTAAGTTTAAATAAAGTGTCATATTCATTTAAGTATATTTTCTTACCAAGTAAAAATAAATTTTTAACTATCTCTAAGTCATAAGAAGCCTTAGCATTTTCACTCTGCCATAAAGTAATTGGTATTCCTAAATATTCAAATACTTGTTTATATAAAGTAAAGTCAGTTGATCTATCAAGTAAGATAGCAATATCTTGATAATCTACTTCTCTTAATATTTCTTTATCCTTATCAAAGACCAATCTTTTTGAAGCTATTTGTTTTTTAATATCACTTGCTATTAAAAAAGCTTCTTTTTCTCTTGTCTCAAAAGTCTTATCTTCATTATTATATGTTAATATCTCCATATCACAATTATCATCAACTTTAGCAGCATTTTCATAAGTTAAGTTACCAAATATCATCGCATGCCCATCAAAATAATTAGCTCCGCCAATATCTTGATCCATTATATGACAAAATAAATTATTAATAGTATCAATTACTTCTCTTCTACTTCGAAAGTTCTTTGATAAATCGATTACTGTTCCACCATTATGAATTTTATAATTATCATACTTTTCCTGAAATAACATCGGATTAGCATTACGGAAACGATAAATCGACTGTTTAATATCTCCAACCATATAGACATTGTTTTTAGCTATATAAGAAATAAATGTTTCTTGAATGTCATTAGTATCTTGATACTCATCTATTAATATTTCTTGATAACTATTCTTTAACTCTTCTCTTACTTCTTCATAGTCTTTCACTAGTTTAATAGCTAATTTTTCAACATCTAAAAAAGTATAAGCATTTTCACCCGTCTTAAACTCCCAAATTTTCCTTCGCAGTTTATTAATTATTTCTAAAAGCATAGAAACATAAGAATAAGTATTCTCTAAAGATTTAATATAATCAGTTTCTTCATCATAAATCATTAAATTCTTTAACTCTTCTTGTTTTTCATTAATAGTTTTCTTTAGATTTTTAACCTCTTCTTCACTACCTCTTGGTAAGTTAGGTATTTTAAATTCTAAGTTTTCTTTTATCTCTTTATAACTATGACTATTAAGGTAACCACTAGTAATATCAATTACTTTAGCATGATATTTATCATCAATCATTCTTAGAAAGTCATTAATTAATTCTCTTAAATAGTTATCTTTTTCATTAATCAATTTCAAGTATTCATTAAGATACTTTTCAAGATTTTCTTTTTTATAATAATCATCTAAGTAATTATCTAAATAAGAGTCAAGATCAAGTACTAGTTCTAAGGAAGCTAACATTTTCTTAATTTTAGTTTTTATCTCTTTATCATCTTTAAAGGTAAAAGCATCTAAAAAATGATAAAATCTCTCATCTTTATTATCATAATATTCTTTAAAAATTTCATCTATTATTTCATCTTCTTTTAAAGATAAAATAACATCATCCATTACTTCTAAATTACGAGAAATATTTAAGTTGTCAGCATATTTTTTTACTATCGCCATAGAATATGCATCAAAAGTAGTAATAAAACTACTATCTAGTAATTCTAACTGACTAGTAAGATTAGCTTTTCTTAGTTTTTTTCTAATACGTTCTTTCATCTCACTAGCCGCTTTTTTTGTAAATGTCAAGATTAGAAGCTGATTAACTGGAACACCTCCCATTACCTTTCTTAAGACACGTTCTGATAAGACAGCTGTTTTTCCACTTCCTGCTCCAGCACTTACTAAGATATTTTCTCCTTCTAAATCAATCGCTCTTTGTTGTTCTTCTGTAAATTTAGGCATCAGCTAATCACCTCTTCTTCCTTCTTTTCAATAATTACTTCATCTTTCTTCTCATGATAACAAACAGAAGCAAATGGACAGTACATACAACTTATATTTATTTTATTTTCAATCTTTGGACTAATACTATAATTACAGGTTCTAATACCTCTAGCAAAAGATAGTATCGTTTTTTCGATTCTTTCGAACATTTCTTGCTTTTCTTCTTCTGTTATCGTTTTTAAATATCTTGATAAAGTTCCTTGTTTAGTAACTGATAAATTTTTAATCCAGCTACTATTTTCATATTCTTCATCTAATAGCTCCAAAGTAGTCATATCATCTGCTGTTATTCCAAACACTTTAAAGCTTTTTTTTCGCTCTTCTATATCATTATTTTTAACTAATAACATCTGATAGAATAAACCAGCTAATTCCATTTTCTTATCTTGATTACTCTTTTCTAGTAAATAAGCATAGATAGGAAGTTGAAGATGTAAACCATAATCTAAATAATCAAGATTAAAATTTATCTTACCTGTCTTATAATCAAAAATAGCATAATAAGTCTTACCATCTTTTTCTCTTAATAATATCTTATCAATGAAGCCTTTAATTTTAATATCATCACTAAGTTGTAACTCTATTCTTTTTTCAAGTAATGGTACAGTAAGTCCAGAATGAAATTCCATCTCTTTATTCCAATCAATGACTAGTTTAAGTTCATCTTTTAATTTATTAATAAAATATTCTTCTTTACTATTCCATTCTAATTTATTCTTTTGATAAGTAAAACTATTCTCAAAATCAAAGTTATCTTTATAGGATGATGACAATACCGCATGATAAACAATTCCTAATTTCTGCGAAAAACTCTCTTCAAACTCATCTAGTTTCAAGACATATTTTAGGTAATACTTAAATGGACATAAAGCGTAATCATCAATACTAGAATAAGACAATACTAGTTCTTCTTTTGGTATGTTAAAACTAGTAAAGTCGTGTTCATATGTTTCATAGTCAAAAAAGTGATAACTTGAAAATAACAAATCTAAGTCTTTACCCTTCTCACCATACATATAGTAATTATCAAGTAACTCACCTAGATACTTTCGATTATATTTATCACTATACTTAGCAAGATAAGTATCATCATATTTAGTAACAACTTTATATTCAGAAAAAACAGATGATGCTAACCACTCATCTTGCAATGTTGATAAAGCATAACTACAAGTAAAATTCTTAATAGTAGATAAGGAGTATAGGAAAGCAAATTTACTATTCTTATTCTTTTCCATACTAGTTATTAAACCAAGGTTCTTCTTTTGCTTATCAGATAAATAATCATCATCTTTATATATTTTTGGATATTTATTCTGTACTAATGATATAAGAAATAGATAATCGTCATCACTAAGAAGATAAGGCACCTCAAAGACTTCTTCTAAAAAGTTAACACTATCAATCTCTCTTTTACAAGGTACTCTAACTTTTTTTAATTCGTTTTCTAATAACAAGTCATAGTATTTACTATCTTCAAAGCAGGACAATTCTTCTTCTATTCTAACTATTCGTTTTAATAAATCAGTATCTTTGATAATGTTCAAATCTTTACTATCTAAATATTTCTTTCCAGTAATAGTAGCTAAAAAGGACACACTTTCTTCTTGATAGGGTATATCAAAGTCTTTAAATATATCTTTCATTAAAAACTTACTATCATCATCTACTCCAGCAATATAAATATTACTATAATGAATGTTCTTTTCATTTAACTCCCTTATTCGAAGAGCTAAAGCTACTATTTCTTCCTTCTTAGTCTTATACTCATATACTTCTTTAATATTACAATTTTCTTTTCCAATTACTACTCTAGCATTAAGTTTTTCAAGGACATTTAATAAATAATCATCAATAAAAGGATAACCCATCACAATTATTTCTTTATCTTCTAAATAAGCATAATCATTAATATCAATAAATAAATTATTATCTATTAATAATTGTTTTCTTTCTTTTAAAAACTTTAATTTCTTAGAACTATATTCTTTATTAATATCGATACTAGGTAACACTTTTAGATAAGAGTTAATAACATCTAAGCTATCACCAAGTTCTAGTAGATAAAGTAGCGCGTCTTTTTTTATCTTACAGATATATTTCTCTTGGAATTCTTCTAATGTATCAAAATGTATATCATAAATCTTATCCATTAAAGACAATTTTTCTAATATAGATTCTTTTAATTTATTAGGTACTATATAATATAAATTATCACTAAACTTCATAGTTACTTCCTTCCTAATCAAGTAGATAATTCAATTATATTTCATAGAACAAATATTCGTCAATATATTTTTTAGAAAAAAAGAAAAAAGTCTATTTCTAGACTTAACCAATTGAAACAACATATGGATTTAAGGAAGTTCCATCACCTTTAGTAATTTGTGTATCTGCTTTTAGGTTAATAACTGGACGGGCTCCGAAGGAATTCGACACGCTGTGCCAAGGATACAGACTGCCCGAAGGATACACGCCCCAAACGCCCGCATAAGAGCTGCGAGACTCGAAGTAAGACGGAGACAGCGTCCAGGTATATTGACCATTATATAGATAATAATTACTATTTGCTATACTTAAAACTCCTCCAGCCATTGAAGCTTCATCTGCTGTTATTAATGATACTGGGTAATCTAATTTTGCACTTTCGTTTGTAAGTGTAAATTTATCATTATTTTGTACACATTTTAAACTCGGTGCTCTTCTTGATGTTAAACGACCATATGATCCATAAGTTGTTGTTGGAGTTGTTAAGTATCCTGAGCCTGAGTTTATACTTCTATCATTACAAAATGTTGTATCTGCTAAATACGAAGTATAGGCTGTCATGTTATTTTTATACCAAGTATCTAGAGTCGTCTTTATTGATGAGTTTGTTGTGTTTGTTACTGCATCTGCATAACTATCACTACTATATGATATTGGCTGTACTATCATTGTTGTTTCATTTGA
>CAKPDM010000020.1 GCA_934148995.1 uncultured Bacilli bacterium | reverse complement strand
AAAAATGGATATTTCACAAGTAGACTTGGTATCATGATATTCTGGTCATATGCAGATTTACCATTTTTAGTATTATTGTAAGTCTCAATTCTATCCCTTAAAAAGATATTATAGATAAGTCTAACAGAACCGATAGTTTTATTTATTAAAATCTTTTGCTCTACATTTGGATAAAGTCTAAAAACATACCCTTTAAGTACTTTCATATGACCACCTCAATTTATTAGAATATAGCGTATCACATAAAACAAACGTTTGCAATAACTATTTAAAACTTTTTATAACTTTCCTATTGTACAAAAAAAATTAGCAAAGTTACAAGCTTCACTAATCATAATTAATATTAATTAAATTTTCATTAATTTATTCAGATCACCATTTAAAGGAATAACTCCCCAGCCTTCTAATTCGTCTTTAAAAGGTTCATAAATATCATTAAGTAAAAAGATTTTTCTCTTATAATAAAAACCAAAAGCAATTTCACAAAGAGAGTTGGGACCGATGTAATTCTTTATATTGTTTTTTTCAGCATTAACTACTAACACATAAGCGTCATTAGTAGCGATTCGATCAAAATGTGCATATGAAGCTATACTTTTCTTTTCGTTTCTAATACATTCTTCAGGTAGTAAAACAGAAAATCCTTTACTTTCTAATATTTCTTTTACTTCAAATATTTTATCTTTCACCTTCATGCTTCCACACAATATAACCTTCATAATACCTATCACCTACTTACCATAATAATATCACAAATTAAAAAGTATGGAGCAACAATTTTAGATTTTACCTTATTTCTTGATAGCTGAAGCTTGTAAAGCAGTAATTGCTACTACTCCTACTATATCACTAGCACAGCAACCTCTTGATAAATCATTAACTGGTTTAGCAAGTCCTTGTGTAACTGGTCCATAAGCTTTAGCAAGACCTAATCTTTCTGTTATTTTATAAGCAATATTACCAGCATCTAAGTCTGGGAATATTAAGACATTTGCTTCCCCGGCTAACTTTGAACCTGGTGCTTTTCTCTCACCTATTTCTCTAACAACAGCCGCATCGAATTGTAACTCTCCATCAAAAGTAATTCCTTTTAAACGGTCTTTAGCAAGTTCTACAGCTTTTACGACTTTTTCACTATCTGGACATTTTGATGATCCATAAGTTGAATGTGATAAGAAAGCTACTTTTGGTTCTTCATCTACTAATAATTCAAAGCTTTCAGCACTACTAGCAGCAATATCTACTAATTGTTCACTAGTCGGATTTTGATTTAAACCACAATCAGAATAGATAAATACACCATTATAACCATATCTTTGTAATGGAGTATCCATCAAAAAGAATGATGAAGCAGTCTTTATGCCAGGAGCTGTTTTAATTATCTGCAAAGCAACACGCAAGGTATCAGAACTAGAATGAACTGCTCCACTAACCATTCCATCTGCATAATCAAGCTTAACCAACATTGCTCCAAAATATGGATAATCATTAGTCATTATTTCACTTGCTTTTTCAAGAGTCATTCCTTTTGATTCTCTTAACTCATAATAAGTATTAACACATAACTCGAAATCTTTAAATTTAACTGGGTCTATTATGGTACATCCATCAAGTGAGATGTTATTTTCTTTAGCAAGTGCTAATATCTCTTCTTCATTACCTATTAAATAAATTTCAGCAATATTATCTTTTACACACATTTCTGCTGCTTCTAAAGTTCTAACATCATCTGTTTCTGGTAATACTATTTTTTTAATTTCCTTATTTTTTACTCTAGCAATTATTGTATCTATAAATTCCATTTTTCTACTCCTCACTTAGTTTTGCTTCTCCCGTTTTATAATCTATTGTAACACCTTTTTGAACATTATAAACATAAACATTGAATGATAATTTACCATTATCTTCTACTGAATATGCTTCCATATAAGCGCCATTTGCTACTAGGTTATCTCCATCATAGACGGGCGTTACACGATATAAAACATGATTATTAGTTTCTTTTATATAATTTGCCACTTTATTTTCGAATGGTAACATTCCATCAACATTCATACTTCTAGTACAAGTCATCAAGTTCTTTGGATTAGCATTTTGACCTGTTAATTGATGTGCTATTAAATGACAACGATTATAAAGATATTTTCCATCAACAAAATCAAATTTTATTGTATGCCAACCAGATGGCTTAATCATTCCAATACTTCCTCTTTTAGTAGTAGGCATAGTACTTTTACTTACAAGGGCAAATGCAGTTCCAACACGACCTAGTGAATCTAAATCACTATAATCTTCCTTTTCTTTCAACTTTTTTTCTTCACTTGTAAATGTTGGTTTATTATTATTAACTTCTTGATATGGTTCATTATCATAACTTTGTACATTAATAACATCTTCTGTCTTTAAAGTATCATTTTTATAAGCATATGATGGTAAGACATACTGATAACAAATTGCTCCTAGAAAAGCAAAAGCTGTTACTAATGATGCTATATATTTTTTATTCTTTTTACTCACTTTACATCACCCTCTAATATATTGTAACATATATTAATTATAATTTTCTAAAATTTATTTTCTCATCTAATAAATTATGATAAACTCTAGTTAGAATGGAGGAGTTATGAAAAGAAAGAAACGAAAAAAGAGAAATATTACCTTGATAATAGTAATCATTATCCTGATTCTGATAGGAATATACTATTTCTTGCCAAATAAATCAGAAATTAAAATACCATTTATTGATATAAATACTACTAAGGCAGAAAAAAAGAAATTAACTACCTATGATGAAGACAGTAACAAACGTCCTATCGCTGTTATGATTGATAATAATGTTGGTTATGCTTCACAAGTTGGTCTCCAAGATGCATTTGTTACTTATGAAGCAATCGTTGAAGGTGGTCTTACTAGAATAATGGCTATCTTTAAAGATAGTAATACCGAACTTATCGGTCCAGTTAGAAGTTCAAGACACTATTTTCTAGATTATGCTTTAGAATATGACGCTATCTATGCTCATTATGGTTGGAGTACCTTTGCAGAGAATGATATTAAAAGTCTAGGGGTTAACAATATCAATGGTTTATATAGAAATGCTGCTTATTGGCGTGATACTAAAATAGCTGCTCCTCATAATGTCTTTACTAATATTGAAACTCTATATAATGATGCTGCTAGGTTAGGTTATAAAACAACCAGTAATGATTGGGAAGCTCTTTCTCTTACTAGTGACACTATTGATTTAGCAAAACTAAGTGATGAAAGTGTGGTAGCTAACAAAGTAACTATTCCTTATTCTAACAGCCAAGTTAGAAGTTATGCATATGATAGTGAAAGACAAGTATATTTAAGATATATGAATCACAATGCTCATATTGATAGAGATAGTAAAGAACAATATCATTATAAAAATATTATCATAATTAAAGTTAGTAACCATTCACTTGATAGTTATGGTAGGCAAGATCTAGATACAACTGGTATTCATGAAGCATATTATATAACAAACGGTTATGCCAGAAAAATTAATGCCAAGAAAAATACTCGAAGTGGCAAGACAGTTTATACTTATGATGATGGCAGTGAAGTTAAATTAAATGATGGAAATACAATTATTCAAATTGAACCAGCTAGTATGACTCCATCTTTTGAATAATAGTAAGGTGAAGATAAATGCGTGAATGGTTAAACCTAGAATTATTAGACTATCAAAATGAAGAGGATATCCAGGACTTAGTTAAACTATTTGAAGATAATTCATTATGTTCTTATAGTGAGCTTCCTCCTAAATGTCCTTTTGTCTTTTTAATTCAAAAATATCAAGAAATCAATGGTAATAAAAGTCATATACCAATAGGCTTTATCTTTCTAGCGGCAAAAGACGTTACTAGTAATGATTTATATATTTATTTTGGTATTACAAAGAACGAAAGAGGTAAAGGTTATATGAAGCAAGCTCTTTATATTTTAAATCACAAATTAACTGGTAATACAATGGAACAAGATGAAAAACTAAAAAATTATGAAGAGGTACTTGTTAGATCAAATGTTATTGCAGCTAGATCTGATAACAACATAGTAAATCATCTTTTAATTAGTAATAGTTACTACAAGGATCATAAAGACAATTATTATCTTGGTTTCAAAGAGGAAAGGCAAAAGAAAAAGATACTCACTAATTAAGTATCTTAATAAGTCTTTCCTTTTTCTGCTCCATTAATAACAATCGTTTTATCAGTCAAAGTGTTAGAATAATGACCAACCTTTATAGTAGAGTTAGCTAAAATTCTACCATTTTCTATATCATTTAAAGCCTCTAAGCTTTCTACAGTTGTGTTATGACGATCAGCAATAATAGAAAGTGTTTCTCCGCCTGTTACTCTTGTTAATAAATCAAATTTATCAGATTCCTCAATATAATTTTCAAATCTAAGCATGCCTTCTGTAAAAGCACTAGTAAATTCTTCCACATCAGTAGCAGGATCTACAGCTATGGAAACAAAACGATTAGCACTATTCCCAACAGCTGTCTCTATTGGTGAATATCCTAACTTTTCGATACCAGCTTCATATACTTTAATACCAGATTGAATATTTTCTCTTGTTAAAGCATTCTTACCAAGACAAGTTTTTATTCCGATAGCTAGTGGATCAACTTGATTATTTCTATCATCATATTGACCAATAACTTTAGTTAAACCATCATTATTATAATCTAACAAACTTACAAAAGTTTCACTACCGTTTACATTAGATATATTTTCTGAGCCATCAACTATTTGAAAAGAGACTCCTTCAGAAGCTAAACTAGAAGAAAACGAATTCAAAAATGTATCATCAACGCCATCGTCTACTAGAACTAAGTTTAAATCATTCAAATCAGTAACATTAGCTACAAGTGTCTCATATGCAGTTGGAGCCCCATTAGGAAGTTCAGTTACATTAGTATGTTCTGAGGTTATTATTATTCCGCCAATTATTACAGCAGCTACTATAACTGGAGCTAATGTCTTAAAGCCATAGCCCTGTGTAGATTTTTTCCCGCTCTTGCTATTTGAACTATGTTGTCTAGAAGTAGAGGTTCTACTTGCGTTGTTCTCTTTCCTTCTATTAGCATATTGTTCTTCATAATCGTCTTCGTCATAATCTTCATATTCTGCTCTAAGACGATTACGCTCCATTACTTTTCTTCTTTCTCTTTCAAAACTAACAATATTACCTTCATCAATTTTTACATTTTTAATCATATGACCCACCTATTTCTTTTCACTTATTATTGTAAGCAATTTAATAATTTCCCCTAGACCGTATACTAATGAACAAAAAACAAAGCTTGCTAACCAGAAGATTAATGTCAATGCTAAGTTGTATTCAGTATTGGTACAGGTTTTAAATAATGTCGAAGTTTCCGTACAAGCTGGAAATATATTACCTAATATAATACCAATAATAAAGAAAAATGCAAATAACCAATAAGCTAATTTTTGATAAAAGTTATGTTCTCTTGACTTTGTTACTTCATTACTTATTTTTTTTAACTTGGGAAGACTTTTCTTTTCCTTATCTATTTCATCGAATAAATCTTTCATTATTTATCACCTGCCTCTTCCTCTTTTTTTATTTTTTTCTTTTTTGAAGAAGCTTCCTTCAAATCATTATATTCTTTATATAATGAAATGTATCTAGCAAACAGGAAATAGAATAATACTTCTAATAGTGAAATTACTATACTTTCAAAAGATGTTGAATTAATAAGAGCTACTACTAAGTGAATAACTAATAAAGTTGTAATTAAATAAAAGTATTGTTCATTCTTAAGTTCTACAATAGGAGTAGAATTTAAGTGTAAGTCTTTACCTATTACTGTATTAGAAATAAAAGCATAGAGAAAATAAATTGTAAATAAGATATTTATTACTAATTGCAATATTGAAATCAATCCAAATGATTGAAATACTGTAAACATACTAGCAATGGTTATTAAACCAAAGAAAATTAACATTAATACGTTTAAATGGTCAAAATATTTCTTTCCCACTTTAAAATGTAATAAAACAAAATAAATAAGTGTTAATACATAGATACTATTATGATTAAGTATAGATCTAATAATATCAGATGTACCTAATTGACTATTGATTGCAAATGATTGTGATAATATTATTAATACTATCAATAATCCAATAATGACATAAGTTACAAGTCTTGGACTATCAAACCAATCTTTTTCTTTACTATTTTTCATAAACACACCTTCCTTACTATATACTAATTAGTTACTTCTCTAAACTTTGTCTTCTTACGATAAAGTTTTTTACTAACTAATTTGTAATCTTTTTTTACTTCACTTATTGTCTTATAATCTTTATGTAATTTTTCATTAATCATTTTTATTAACAAATCTTTTTGATAATAATCATTAAGTAACAACTTACCTTTCTTAGTAATGTTATATACTACTTCTGTATCATTATTTTCATACTCTTTATTTTCTGTCCAATCTGATACTTTATAAATGGTATATGTCTTATTATTAACCTTTTCATTATCAATTAAGTATTCACCACATTTTAAGGTAACTTTTTTTATATCTTCCGAAAAATCAACTTTTGACTCATGGATATCACACTCTTTACCATTAAATGGATTCTTAATAGGTGATATTAAATTTAAATCTAACATTTCTGAAAGATACATCGTTCCTTTATCACTTGAATTATAATTTATAGCATTCATCGCCATTACCTTGGCATTGAAACTAAATACTTGATATTTTTCTTTATTACTCAACTTTAGAATAGCATAGAGTAGAACAACTGTTAATACTAAACAAATAATTATTATTGCAAAAAATTCATATAGTCCAAATTTTCTTTTTTTAAATGGACCATTTATTAGTTTTTTATAACTTGGACTAAAAGTTTTTTTAACAGTACTTTTAGTAGTAATCACTGGTTTATTAACCACTACCATAGCATTAGTTTTATTTTTAGTACTTGCAGTACTAACTTTTTTCTTTGTAGTAGTTTTTGTATTACTATTTTTAGTATTATTCTGTTTTTTATTTTGTTTTACAGTAGTATTTTTCTTAACTGTAGTATTCTTACTTTTACTACTATTTTTATTAATGTTTTTTACATTTTTTTTATTATTTCTACTCTTATTTTTTTTACTGCTATTCTTTTTCATATGTCAACAACTTTCTTTCAAAATTATCATCTACTAGTTTTATAGTATCAATACTGACATTTAAAGAAGAAGTATAATCACCTTTAAAGAAAAGATTTCTTGCTCTATTAATTCCTTCTTCAATATCAGTATGTAGACCTATATATCTATTTCCATAGACAATGGCCATTTCACTCATCTTTGCAGTTTTAATCATTGAAATAGTTGTATTATAAAGTTTTAAGACTAAATCTCTTGCTGTATCGACTCTAGTGTTTAATGTCTTTATCCCAATAGGTTTCTTTGATAGTTCTTTAATAACTTCTAGTATTGCTTCATTAGCTTCACTTAGTTCTACAAAGTATCTATCTTCAATTACTGGTAATTTATATTCACGCATTCGCTCTTTACATTCTTTTAATAACCGTTCAATCTCATCAAGCTGTTCCCTAGCTCGTTGTTCATCTTCATACATATTTCCAAGAGATTTAAGTGCTATATCAAGAGTTGATTCTACTTGTTTTAATCTATTTGATAAGGTTTCAACTTCATCATTTACTAAAGAATAAGGGGTTGCTTTATTTTTAACTTTTTCAAGCATTTTGTGATGATCATCTTTAATAACTGTTAAGTCTTTATTAACTTCATCAATAATTTTTACATCTTCTTTATTTAAATCATACATACTCTCAATATCATCTAATTGTTCATAGATATCACTTACTAATTTAGCGGTTTTATTTAATTTTTTCTCAAAGTCTTTACTAACTTCTTCATAAACTTTTCTTGATAGTCTTTCTTTTTCAAATGCCACAAAGATGCTATCTAAATAATCTAAGATTGTTTTTAATTCAAACATACAATCTTCAAGATTTAATACTTTAATTCTATCTAAGATAACATTAACATTTTTCTTAGCTTCTTCCATATTATCAGTTATACTTAAATAGTCAAGAGGATAACCATCATTTTCCATTTTTGTTTTGGTTTCTTCTATCTCTTTTATTCTTTTTGGTACCATTTGTTTACACATCAATAGTAAATCTGGCACTTCTTCAATTACTATTTCCATATGTTCAATCATTGTATCTAATGCCTTTACGATATGAACAACATCTGTGTATTGATTTTGATCCATGGCTGTTTCAAATTCTAAAAATCTTTTTTCTATATTTTCAAGTTGTAATTCTATCGCTTCAGCCATTTCTTCATAAAGAGATTTATGATCTTGATACTCTTTATTTAACTGACGATATTTTGTTTTTAACTTAGTAATTATATTTCGATATTTTTCTTCACTTAATGTTATTTCTTTTACTTGGTCTAATAAATAATTAGCACGTTCTCTAGCTTTATAAAGTCCTATCTCACATTTGTTAATTTTACTTTCAGCTAGACTATATTCTTTCTTATCTATTAAGGTATCAAGTTCTATTAGCAAGTCATCAATTTTGGGAAGTTCTTCATCTTTAATATAAGCAAACTCATCTTGCCACTTTTGATATTTTTCTTCCATTTTTTCATTTTTAATGATTGGTTCTAGTTTAGAAAGCTCTAAAAGTACGGGCGTGCTACCAATAAGATTTTTTTCAGTATCAAGCCTTTTACATATATTTAAGTAATGTTTTTTCTTTCTTTTTTTTAAAAATACAATAAGTGCTATTACAAGAATAATTACAATTAGGATTCCCGTTAAAATATATAGCAATTTCCCCTTCATATTGTGCATCACCTACTACCTAATGATATCATAATCTTAACTTTTTATCTACAAATATTTGACAAATAGCGGTTTTTATATTACAATAAATCTGCAATTTTACTTGAACAGCAATGTTTCGCCTTTTTATATGTGTTTTTTGAAAGTTTCAAGTAGTTTCGTTGCTGTGAAGCGAAAGAACAATACAAAACTCCCATAGAAAGTTTTGGAAACAATTATCAAGGAAGATGCAAATAAAAGAAAGGAGAATTTTAAAATGGCAAGATATACTGGACCTAGTTACAAACAATCTCGTCGTGTTGGTTTTTCTTTAACTGAAACTGGTAAAGAATTAGCTAAACGTCCTTACGGACCTGGTCAACATGGTAAAGATAGAAAAGGTAAACCTAGTGATTACTCTAACCAATTAAAAGAAAAACAAAAGTTACGTTTTATGTATGGAGTTAATGAAAAGCAATTCCGTAAGACTTTTGATGAAGCTAGTAAAATGGCTGGAGTTCATGGTACTAATTTCTTAATCTTACTTGAATCTCGTCTTGATAACTTAGTTTATCGTATGGGATTTGCTACTACTCGTCGTGGAGCTAGACAACTTGTAAACCATGGACATATTACTGTTAATGGTAAGAAAGTTGATATTCCTTCATACAGAGTTAAACCAGGTAGCACTATTGCATTAAAAGAAAATTCTAAAGACCATAAGGCTGCTCTTGATGCTATTTCTAAAGTAAACAAGCGCGTAGAATATGTTACTTTTGATGAAAACAAGTTAGAAGGTACTTACGTTAGATATCCTGAACGTAATGAATTAAATATGGATATCAATGAATCACTAATCGTTGAATTCTATAATAAGTAATTTGTATAACTTAAAAAACTGTTGAGAAATTAGTAATTAATTTTCTTAACAGTCTTTTTGTATATAAAAGAAATTCTATTAGTATTGTATTCTTTAACAAAAAAGAAAAGGAAGTATTGAACATTGCGGTCTTTACTTCCTTTTAGTTTAGAGTGTCATCAGCTTATTTTTTGCCTATGTATAACATATGTGTACTATATCCTTGTACTTCTTTTCTTTCACATGAACTAAAATGATAATTTTTCCATATTTCAAATTCTTCTTCTGAAAGATTATCTACAATATCTCTAAAATGAGGTGCTACTCCAGATGTTGAAATATTATTTATCTTTTGAATATTATTTGCTCGCATTATTTCTTCAATTTCATCAATATAGAATGCTCTCATAATTTCACTTGCTTTTGAAATCATTTTAAAGTTTTCATCAAATTGTTTATTATCATATCCTGATTTTAGATGTCCCTTTAATAACCCCCAACTTATCATTATTGAATCATTAGGTAGATATGCAAACATCATCACACCATCATTTTTACAGACTCTTCTAGCTTCAACAATGCATTTATTTACTTCATCTTCTGTATATAAGTGGTAAAGTGGACCTAAAACTAAAACGATATCAAATGTATTATCTTCAAATCTTGATAAATCTATTGCATCTCCTTGTTCTGCACAAATATTCATATCATCGGTTATTTTAGTTTTTAAAACATCTAGATTGTGTTGCACATACTCAATAGCATTAACTGAATATCCCTGTTTTGCATAATAAATAGAATATTTACCTGTACCTGCTCCAACCTCAAGAATTTTAGCACCCGGTTTCAAGTATTTTTGTACATATCTATCAGTTGTTAGAAATTCTAATTGTCTATGCTTAGCATTAAGTCTTGCATCTTCATCACATACTTCGTTATAAAATTTATTCAACAATTCATTTCTATCGTCCATTTTAAACTCCCTTCTTTTTTATATATTTTTAACTATGCACCAATAGTATAGTTACTATTACTTCTTGGAACAGTTGTTGATGTTGTTGAATATTCACTATAAAGACTCATTCCTACTATAACACCAATAATAATAAGAGCAATTATATCTAAAACAAAAGTTGTAATTAAGCTTAAACATACTGAGTAACCTAACTTTTCTTCTTTAGCTTTAAGTAAATCAACATAACCAGTGACTAGCATTACAATAAATGCTAATACTGAAATAATTGAAAAGATGAGAGCTAATTTATAGAATACAAAACTACAAATAATTGAAGCTAGCATTAGGAAAGTAGATAATGGAGTAGCAAGAGCAATTATTGATAAATAATCACTAAAAGTTCCTTTTCCTTTAAATATCTTACCTACAAACAATTTAGACATTAATGCTAAGAAAACATAATTTAAAATTATTATAATCGCAAATAGTATAAATACTCTAAAGAATGGTAATTGCAAACTTGCTGTCATTGCTGAAACATCAAGTTGTAAAATAGAGACCATACTTTGAAATTTAGTAGCTAAATCTTTTATAATTCCACTATAGGTATTAGTTATTAAAAAGTAACCAGATATTCCAAATACTATAGCATTTATTAAAATTAAAATAAGACTTAATTTAGTATTTTTTTCTTTATGCTTTTCCATTGTTTCATAAGGCTTTTTTAAAGTGTTTTTATATATATCTGATACAGTATCCACTAATTCATTAGTATTTTCATTTTTTTCTTCTACTACTTTTTCTTCTTTTAAAGAACAATCACAAGTTTTTCCATCTTGTAGTGGTTTACCACATTTTGTACAAAATTTTGCCATAATTTACTCCTTCCTAATAATAACCTCTGCTACTAGAATTGATTTTTGTGTTATTATTAACTGTGCTTTTTCCAACAGCAGATACCATATAAGACATACTAGCAATACCTGCTACAATAGAAAATGCTACTACTGGTATTACCATTCCAGCAATATATGAATATATGGTTTGTGATTTTTTTGTTTTAGCAAGAAGCAAATACCCTTGATATAAATATATAAAGAATATAATTGTAAATGCTATGAACACTACTAATGCCAAGAATAAACTGATAAATGATACAATCATTGATAATAAATATCCTACTGATAAGAACACTTCTGTTATTCCTACTAGTACCATAATTTTTTTAATATTAATCTTTTTCTTATATACTTCATTGTGCATTAGATATAGAGCACCTATCATACATAATGAAACAATTCCCATACCTATTCCGCATTTTAGACCTATATTTAGATTATTCATACTTGTGATATTTTCATCAATACCACTAATTAATCCTTCTATATTATTAAGACTAAATCCTACATTTTTTAAGCAGTTATCGATAAATACATGACCTAATAGACCAAATAATACTAAGTTTATTACGATTGACACTAACGCTAAATTATAGTTTTTAACACTTAAATATTTTTCTATAGTACTAACTGGTTTTTTAAACATTCCCTTAATAATAGCTATAAAGTCATCTAACATACTACCAAGTTTTGAGTCATCTTTTTCTTCTTCATCTTCTGCCACCTGCATTTTAACTGATATTTCTTTTTCCTTTTTTGCAGTACAACTACAAGGTTTTCCATCTTGTAGTGGTTTACCACACTTTGTACAAAATTTTGCCATAATTTATTTCCTTTCTAATAAAAACTAGGGACATTTGACATATTTACTAATTTATAACCATCTTCATAAGTATAATAGAAGGTAAAGTAACCTGTTCTATCATAATCATTAGTTGAAGCTTCTTCATCATTTTTATATTTGCTATCATACTTATAATCGATACTTACTCTTACTTCATAAAGACAATTACTTCCAATTGCTACTGATGATATTTCTGCATCTGTTAATTGATAATTACTTATAGCATAATTACTATTTTTTCGATTTTTCAAACTATAATTGTAGTTACTTTCAAAATTATCTAAAGCTTCTTTACTAGAAAAATTACTTTTAATACTAGAAAATTCTTTTTCTTCAAGTAAACCTTTTACTATTGTATTAAAATCATTCTTTGCTGCTTCTAATAATTTAGATTGAACACTATTAGATAAATTAGATTTAGTAATTGAAACCGTATACATCGTATTATAAGATGAAGGTGTCACTTTTCCTGTTACTTCTGTTCCATCTTTTAACTTTGCTACTACACTTGTCTCAGCTTTTAATACTTCTGGTAATTTATAATACACTACTGAGCTTTCTTTGCTACCATTTTTAGAACTATCGATATATTTATCGCTAACACTTACTCCACCATATGTTACTTTAGTATCTTTTGGAGCTTTTATGTAATAATTCTTTACTGTATCAAGAGTTATTAATGTTGAGTCATCTATTTTCCAGTCATTAAAGAAAATATATTTCTTATTTGATGTTTTGATAAGATTTATTTTTAAAGAATTATCACTTTCTAATATAGAGTTAGATTTATATTTAGAAGATGTGAATGGTACTACTGCTTTTAAACCACCAGTTTCATAGGTTACTGTTCCAACATTTATAGTACCAAGTTCATCTTTAGATTGAATCATTTTAGCTAATGCTTCTTTATAAGCTTTCTTACTAACAAATTCTGATGATGCTGAAACGTCTAACATATCATAGATTGTTTCATAATCTTGGTTGTTAATTGCAGTTAGATAATTTCTAACTATTGTTTCAGGGCTTGCTTTCTTTTCTAGTGATTTATAGTAACCAAATGATACTACTAATACTATAGCAATCACTGCTATTAAAATTTTTTGTTTTTTTGATAAGTCTTTTTTCTTTTTTTCTACTTTTTTAGATGTAGATTTTTTTGCTTTTGTTTCTTCTTTAGGTACTTCTTTTAACTTAGCACCACAATTTTCACAAAATATAGCACCCTTTTCATTTTTTGTTCCACATTGTCCACAGAACATTTTAATCACTCCTCACTTCTTTACCATCTATCGCCATTTTTAAAATAATTTAAAATAGCTCTAGAATCATAGTTATTAATTACTCCATCTTTATTAATGTCTCCAACTGATAATATTATCTCATCACGAGTACCATAATAGTCTCTTGCAATAGCTGCATCAATAGCATCTATTATACCATCACCATTTAAGTCTCCTTTTAAGCCAAGAACAGCTATAGATGTTGAATTACTAATACTAGTTCCTTCAATAGTTACTGATATTGATGCTGTTCCATATACAGTATTTGGACTTATACAACCTCTACTATCAACGGAAGCAACAGAAGTATTACTACTTTTCCATACTACTTTTTCTTTACCAGTTCCATTTGTAATACTATAAGAGAAACATGCTGCTACATAACCTTTTCTATAGTGGTCTGAACCACCTGTTAGTCTTATTTTTGGCGTTACTGGAGTTGGTGTAGTAGGATTATTTCCACCGTTATTATTATTGTTATTACCATTATTAGTATTGTTGTTACTACTGCTATTGTTATTATTATTATTTACGTTGTCATTATTAGCAACAGTAGTTTCTTCTGTTTTAACTGTTGTTTGATTATTTTTATCAGTTTCTTTCTCTTCATCGGTTTCTTTTTTAGCATATACTAGTTTTATTAAACTTCCTTTAACAACTTTACTATTATTATTAACTTCTTGCTTAATTACTATATTATCTTCTTTATCTTTTGATAATTCTTCTTCTAAAGCTACGCTAAAACCTAATTTGGTCAAGACATCTTTCGCTTCATCTTTATTCATTCCAATAACTGATGGTACCTTCACTTCTTCATTAGAAACATAAGTATAAAGAGTTATTGTTTGTTTCTTTTTAATCGGACCGACAATACTTTGTTTATAAACCTTTCCAATATTATCTTCATCAGTTGAGACTTTTTCTTTAACTGTAACTTCTAATCCTAATTTTTCTAAAACTTCTTGTGCAGTTCCTATTTCCTCACCAACCATATTAGGAACTTTAATTACATTTTCTGCCTTTTCTGAAACTTCTGTTTTGTTACTGTTGGTTTCTTTTTTATTAAAGTTCATAAACATTAAAAAACTCAACAGTAATAATATTATTACCCCTATTATTATTAATACTTTCTTCTTCATATTATTTCACCTTATAACGATAAACTGTTCTTTCTCTTACTTTTACAGTAGAACTTTCTTTTTGTTCTTTATCAGAATATTCACTCCATTCAGTCCATTTATAAAAGTGATATAAATTATCGGTAGTTTTATTACTATATTTATATTTAACTTTTACTGGTGTAGAAGAAACTATTTTGTAGTATATTTTATTTCCATCTGTATTAGTGTAATATTTTTCTTTATAATCATCACCAATTTTATATGTATCTTTCGGTTGATTAGAAATAGTTTCAGTTAATGTATAACTATCATCTTTATCACAATAAGGTTTACTATTATTAGGAATATAGAATCTATTACTAGTTTCATTAGGACTATAATATCCACAAAGTACTGCTTCATATTGTTCTTCAATAACTTCTTTATTATTGATAGTTATATCTTTATTACTTTCAAATTTTTTTATTTCTTCTATACTACTAACTTCTTTTTCTTGTTCCTCTGTATTAGGTAAATTACTTTTATCTAATGTCCATCCTTTTAATGTTTCTTTGGAAGAGGTAGTAGTTTTCTTTGTTTTAACTGAATACTGTTTCTTTTCTTCAATTGTATATTTGCTTTCAGTGACATTTGTTGGTAATTTACTAACCCATTTAGACCATGTATGTTTAGACTGATAAGTAGTGAAACAAACAGTAGAAATAGAGAAAACCAAAATTATAATAATTAATATGATAAGTTTCTTTTTCTTATTAGATACATTGACTTTCTTAGTATTATTTTTCTTTATATTACTTTTTTGTTTATTTTCTAATACTCTTTCAACATCATTATTCTTAATTTCATTATTAATATTTTCTTTTATTACTGCTGGCTTATCATCTCGTTTTTCTTCTTTATCATATGTTTTATCTTCCTTTGAAGTTTCTTCTACAATTTTTGCTTCTTCTTGAACTGGTTCTTCTTCAATTATTTCTTCTGTTTCTTCATCTAATGGTGAACCACAACTTTCACAGAATTTATTATCTACACTATTCTTACTACCACAATTTGTACAATAAATTACGTCAGCTGATGTATCTAATATTTCCTCTTGTTCATCAGATATTTCATCTTTTTTTGAAGTTTCTTCCTCTACAATTTCTACTTCTTCTTGAACTGGTTCTTCTTCAACTATTTCTTCTGTTTCAACATCTAATGGTGAACCACAACTTTCACAGAATTTATTATCTACACTATTCTTACTACCACATTTTTCACAATAAATTACGTCAGCTGATGTATCTAATATCTCTTCTTGTTCATCAGATGTTTCAGCTTCTTTTGGAGATTCTTCCTCTACAATTTCTGCTTCTTCTTGAACTGGTTCTTCTTCAACTATTTCTTCTGTTTCTTCATCTAATGGTGAACCACAACTTTCACAGAATTTATTATCTACACTATTCT
>CAKPDM010000019.1 GCA_934148995.1 uncultured Bacilli bacterium | reverse complement strand
ATCCATCGTTTACGGCGTGGACTACTAGGGTATCTAATCCTATTTGCTCCCCACGCTTTCGTGTCTCAGCGTCAGTGATGGCCCAGCAAGCCGCCTTCGCCACTGGTGTTCCTTCTAATATCTACGCATTCCACCGCTACACTAGAAATTCCACTTGCCTCTACCATACTCAAGTAACTCAGTTTCCATGGCGAACTGGAGTTGAGCTCCAGACTTAAACCACAGACTTAAGAAACCGCCTACACACGCTTTACACCCAATAAATCCGGATAACGCTCGCTCCCTACGTATTACCGCGGCTGCTGGCACGTAGTTAGCCGGAGCTTTCTTGAAAGGTACCGTCAAGCTTAAGTCATTTCCTACTTAAGTGTTTCGTTCCTAACAACAGAAGTTTACAATCCAAAGGACCGTCATCCTTCACGCGGCATTGCTCGTTCAGAGTTTCCTCCATTGACGAATATTCCTAACTGCTGTCTCCCGTAGGAGTCTGGGCCGTGTCTCAGTCCCAGTGTGGCCGATCACCCTCTCAGGTCGGCTACGCATCGTCGCCTTGGTAGGCCTTTACCCCACCAACTAGCTAATACGTCGCAGGCTCATCTTTGAGTGAAGCTTTAAAGGCTCCTTTTAATATAGAACAACGTATCATTCTATATATCATCCGGTATTAGCAATCATTTCTAACTGTTATTCCAGTCTCAAAGGTAGATAACCTACGTGTTACTCACCCTTTCGCCACTAAGTGGCAACCCAAATCTGATTTTGTGCAAGCACTCTATCTTCATTGGACCACTTCGTTCGACTTGCATGTCTTAGGCATGCCGCCAGCGTTCATCCTGAGCCAGGATCAAACTCTCAATAAAAATTTATTTTTGTTTAATCTGGCTATCAAATTCAATTGACGTTTTGCTTAGTTTTCAAAGAACATTGTTGCTTCTTTTTCAGTTGCGTTTCTAATATATCAAATTCCTTTGATATTGTCAACATCTTTTTTCAACTTTTTGTTGTTTTTTTGTCGACTTATTTGTCGCTTTTTTCAAGTGACGTTTACTACTTTAACAAAGGTTTTTAATAAAGTCAACACTATTTTTGAAATTTATTAAACTTTTTGGAAAAAGTACTATTTTATTAAGAAATATCGACATTTCAACTAATTTTTTTTGCAAAATTTCAATTATTTCTTAATAATTTTATTATCTTTTTTCATTTTCAAATACATTTCATAATACTTACTAACCAAGTCTTTAGAAAAACATTCTTCCTTTGCTCTTACTTTTTTTATTAAATCATCTAATTCTTCGTGGACAACTTGATCTAATAGAGGTGGATACTGCATTTTCTTCATATGATAATTATATTCTTTTCGATCCAAAATTTTGAATCCACCATCATTAAAAACTTTTACGTCTAAATCATAATCAATATATTTAATGGCACCTTCTTCAATAAACACTGGACTAGCTAAGTTACAATAGTAAGTAATACCACTTTCTTTACATTGAGCAATTACATTGTACCAATGTTTTTTATAGAAAAATAAAATGGCTGGTTCCCTAGTATTCCAACTTCTACCATCTATCTCTGTTACCTTGGCACAATCATTGACAAAGACATAAGCCTCATATTTCTTTATATAATCTAAGAAAATAGCATGATCCCACGCTTTATATATAACACCATTATGCTTATAGCTATGAATCTTATACCTTGTTCCTACTTTTAATCTCTGCACATTTTCCTCCTTTCCTTTTCTAAAGCAAAATATAGCATTTTATCTAAAATTTATCAAGAACTAAAAAAGTTTGTCCATTTAAAGAACAAACTTATTATTTATTGCTTAGAGCTGTAATAGCACTATAAGTAATAGCAAGTAAAGCAATCAAGACTAGTACCCAAAAAATGGGATTACTACTATACTTGTTTATTAGAGCATTAATTTCAGTACCAATTTTTGTAAAAAATTCCGGTATACTAAATAAAATCATCACTCGCTATCATCCTCTTTCTTTACTTCTCTAATTATCTTAGCATCTTTAGTTTTTTTATCTCTTTTAGACTTTTGTTTAGTATCTGTTTGAACTTTTACAGAAAGACTACTTCCCTTTTGGAAAATAATAGCATTACAAATATCTAAAGCAGCATAGATAACTAAAAAGATACCAATAATTCTAGTAATAAGAACAGCTCCTTTAAATGGATTAAATAATAAAATCACGCCACAAATTAAGCTCAATAAAGCTGTTAAAAATGACCAAAAAAAGTAACTACTATTCATATTCTTAAAATTAAATGATTGTTGAATTTTTAATGAACTACTTATTATTATTCCTACTCCCATAACTAATGGAATAATGCTCCCTATTATTTCTGGTTTTTCAATGAAAAATATTCCACTAATTATACAAATTATTCCATAAATAATATTTAACTGATTAGAAACATCACTATGGTCATTAGAAATAAATTTTATTATAGCTAAAACACCTATTGCAATAATTATTCCGCCTAAAACATAAGAAATTCCCATTAGTGTAGCTGATGATTTAAAAAATAGTAATAAACCTAAAACTAAAATTACAGTAGAACTAATTAATGAAGGCCAAATAGTTTTTTTAACTTCTATTTTCATCTCCTACCTCCTCGATATTATTCTAACACATTTTGTTTATCTTGCAAATAAATCATACTAGAATTTTTAATAGCTGTAATTCTTTCATAATTAAAATCTTTTCTTTTTCCTAATAAGTTTAAAAATATTTCATATAAGAAGTAAAGATAGTAAAAGAAAAATAAGACTCTAATAAAAAGAATTAAGAAAGAAAGAACTAAATTAGTAGTAGTTATTTTTGAAAGATAACTTATATAAGTAGGAATTTTTAAGATAAATAGATAAAGTAGCAATTGTCTTATTATAAGTCTTAAAGTAAAGAATTTCTTACCATCTTCAATTTGAAGCTTCATACTGACTAACTTTTTTCCAATAGTTTTACCATTATAAATTAAAGGAAAAATAATCTCATACAACAATAATAAACTAGTATAAAGAAAGTAAAAAGAAAATTTTCCTGTTAATACAATTGATAGAGGTGTTGCTAAACAAAAGACTATAAATAAATCAATAAACAAAGCAATTCCTCTTCTATAAATAGAAATAGAAGTTCCTCTATTGTAAGACTTTTGGTCTAACTCACTTCTTGAAGGTAAAAAGACTGTTAACGGTTTAGTCATTAGAAAACCAAGCATTCCTCCTAATGTATTAATCATTAAGTCATCAACATCAAATAAACGATAAGCTTTTGGATAAATAAAATAGATACCAGTTAGTTGTGTTATTTCAAAGAAAAGACTTAAGCAAAAGGATAAAATTAAGACTTGATACCATTTTTTTTCAAAGTAATAATGTAAGTAAACACCAAAAGGAAACAATAAAAATAAGTTAAATATTACGGTATAAACAGTTGGTGACTTCAAAAATGCTAAGTAAGTGCTAGGATTTTTGAACGATAAATGTGTAGTAGCTATTATATCTTTAATAAATGTAAATGGTACTAATTGTGGCACCTTAGTAGGCATTGCTAAAACTTTTTCTCTTGATGGTAATGGTAATATAACTAAGAAAAAAGCTGCTAAGAGATAAAGAACAAAAGTATAGATGATGATACTTCTTAAAAGTGGTACTGAACCATATTTATGATATTCTATTATTAGATAAGGTAGAGTAATAAGAAATGCTATTATTGGAAAAATGATAAGTGCCGTTTTTATTGGTTCTAAATATACTGCCATTGTCTTTAATTTTCCTCAAAAAGATAAGCATAAGTTACTAATAAAGAATCAGTTAATCTTTCTTTAGGAATTAAGGTTAATAATGACTTATAAGTCTTTTTACCCTCCACTGTAGTTGATTTATCAGTAATCAAATTATTAGCAAGTGCTTCACCATAAGAAAAGTTTCTACTCTCATTACTAGTAGCTGTTAATAATAAATCACCAAGACCAGCATAGGTATATAAGGTTTTACTACTTCCCCCTAATACTGCTAATAAGTTTGCTTCTTCTTTGGCTATTTTAGTAAAAAACATCGCTCTTGCCGAACTAGCTTTTTCTTTTGCATAAAAATAACCAGCAATAATTGCTAAGACATTCTTAACACAACCAGCATACTCAACCCCTACTATATCATTACTTACTTCTAAATTGACTTTAGTATTATCAAACATTTTCTCTGCTACTTCTACTACTTCTTTACTTTCAGTAGCTAATGTAAAACCTAAAGGTATATCATTTAACATATCTTTAGCAAAAGTAGGTCCTGCTAAAACTGCATAACGATTATTAATTTCCAAATCTTTAGCTATTTCACTAGAACGTTTTAATGTATTTTCTTCTAAACCTTTTGATACAAAAATAAGTATCTGATTATTTAACAATTTCTTCGTCTTATTAAGGACTTCTCTAATAGCATTAGATGGTACTGCTAATATAACCACTTGTGCATCATTAATAGTTTCTTCTAAATTCATTGAAAAGTTTAAATCTTTAAATGAATAATCATTAAATATTCGCTTATGAGTATGATATTTAACAAGTTCATCATATTCTTCTTTAAATGATGTCCATACTATTATATTGTTATTTTTATTTTTTGATAATAAGGAAGCAATAGCTAATCCAAAAGCTCCACTTCCTAAAACAGATATTTTCATATTTGCCTCCCATTCGTTTCTACTATTCTATCATAATTAGAAAAAAAGAAAAACTTCTTTAATTTGAAGTTTCTCTTAATTCTTTCAACTTTTCATAATAAACTATATTCGCAAAAGTAAAGTATGGTATTACGTAGATATAAGCTATTCCAAAAGTTATTGCACCCAGGATTTGCCAACCAATAAAGCTTAGTTGAAAAATAAAATAGTCAAGTTTATAACCATACATCATTTCTTTACTTTTTCTTAGTATGTTAGTAGCATTTGCTGTATTATTATCTTTAGTTTCTGCTAGTAAGTAACCAACCATTACATAACTATAAGTTAAGATTATTCCTGGAATTATTAATAAGAAATACCCACATATAACAGTTACATAACCAATAACAGCAGTTAAAAAGATTAGACCAATATTTTTATAACTTTGAAAAATATCAGTAATAGTCACTTCTTCTCCTCTTGCTAGTTTTAAAGTATAACCTATGTAACCTATATATAATGGCAAAAGTAACATTTGGACAACAAAGGCTAAAGGTCCGCCAAATAAGCCACCCAATATTGCTGTTAATACTAAGCTTGAAGCAAAAATTATTAAAGAACTTTTCCAGAATTGGACAAAATATTTAGAAGTTAATTGTTTAGCTTCCTCTTTGATTTCTATTCTATTCATAATTATTTAATCTCCGTTCCACCACAAAATGAAATACAATTGATAATTAGATTATTTCTATCTTCATCATTTGAAGTGGTAGCTTTATTTTCATTTCCTCCTAAAATTGCTGTAGAATTGTAGACAATATTATACTTATCAGCTACTCTAATTGTTGCTCCTCCGAAGATACAATATACATTAAGAACAGCATCACTTTTTAATTCTAATTCTGTTAAGTCTAGTTCTGCTCCTCCAAAAATACAATAAACATCAGCTCCTTTGAAGTTTTTTGTTTTAATTTTATCTTCTACTTCACTGAATATTCCAAAATAATTCTTAGAATTTTTACTATATTTTTGTTTAGGTGTTTTAGGGTTATGATTTAAACTACCAAAGATAATATAGCCACCAGTAATGACTAAGATTAATGGCCAAAAGGCTCTATCATAAGGTGAAGTTATAAGGTTAGTATTTTCTAGTAAAAACCATAAACCGATAAATAACATCAATAATTTCGTAAAATCTAGCTTTTCTTCCTTTATTATATAGTAGATAGAAATTGCTATTAGAACTAAAGGCCAAACAATTTCAAAGTCTAGTTGAAAACTGGGATTAAAAATTCCAATTAAACAGTATATTCCTATTAATAGAATAATAACTCCTACTATCATTTTCTTTCTCCTTCCTACTTTTATTATATTATAAAACTAGGGAAAATTAAATGTATAAATAATTTATCTCTGCCAAAGATAGTTATATAACCACTAGTCAATTAACTAGTTGCTTGTTAAAATTAATACGAGAGGGCGAGTGTATTCAAGATGGAAAAGAAACATATAAAAATAGAAGTTGAAGGTGGAACTTACATCTTTAAATTAGAACAATTATTAATTGATAAAGGTATATCTAAAAGTAAATTAATCAATGATACAGGTACTGATTTTAAAGTTATTAAGAGATTAACGACTGGAGAAATTGTGAGAATTGATATTTATGTTTTAGCAAGACTTTGCAATTATTTAAATTGTAATGTTTCTGACATTGTAGAATTTAGGAAAGACAGCTAATGTCTTTTTTTATTGATTTTAACAGCATTTCGAATTAAAATAGGTTATATGAAAAAGAGGTGGACATATATGAAGAAGAATATTGTAGCAATTATCGGTCATCCTAACGTTGGAAAAAGTACTTTATTCAATAAAATTGCTGGTGGAAAAATTGCTATTATTGAAGATATTGCTGGTGTGACAAGGGATAGACTTTATCAAGATGTTAATTGGAATAATAAGAATTTCACGATAATAGATACTGGTGGTATTGAAGACGAGAAGGAAAACTTTCAAAAGGAAATAAGAATTCAAGCAGAGTTTGCTATTAGTGAAGCTTCAGTTATTTTATTTGTCGTTGATGGAAAACTTGGTCTTACTAAAGATGACTTAGTTATTAGAGATATTCTAAGAAGAAGTGGTAAGAAAGTTATTGTTGCTATTAATAAGATTGATACAAAGGAAGCAAAAGATAATCTTTATGACTTTTATGAGCTAGGATTTGATACTTATTTACCTATTAGTGCTATTCACAATACTGGTTACTATGAATTACTTGATGAAATTACAAAAGATATAGTTGAAGAGGAAGAAATTCCTGATGAACGTTTGAAATTCTGTGTTATTGGTAGACCAAATGTTGGAAAAAGTAGTTTAATCAATGCTTTATTAAATGAAGAACGTGTTGTTGTATCTAATGTAGCTGGTACTACAAGAGATTCAATCGATACAGTTTTAAAATATCATGGTGAAGAATATGTTTTAATTGATACTGCTGGTATGCGGAAAAAAGGTAAAGTTTTTGAAAGTATTGAAAAGTATAGTCTTGTTAGAAGTATGCGTGCTATTGATAGAAGTGATTTATGTCTTTTAGTTATTAATGCCGAAGAAGGAATTAAAGAACATGATAAGCACATTGCTTCTTACGCTTTAGAAAAAGGTAAAGGAATAATTATTGTTGTTAATAAATGGGATACTGTCAAAGATGGAAATATCAATGATTATAAAAAATTAGTAAGAAGTGAATTCCAGTTCATTACTTATGCCCCTATCGTTTTTTTATCAGCTCTTACAAAGAAAAGAATTTCTACTTTAATGCCAGAAGTATTAAAAGTTAAAGAAAATATCAATCGTGAAATTAAAACTAGTGTATTAAATGATGTCATTAGAGATGCTTATGATAGAAATCCGGCACCTAGTTATAAAGCTAAAAGATTAAAGATTTATTTTGTTAGTCAAACTGGTACTAAACCACCAAAATTTACTTTTAGAGTTAATAATAAAGGACTTGTTCATTTCTCATATGAACGATATTTAGAAAATCAACTACGAGAAAACTTTGATTTAGAAGGGACACCTATCGTTTTACAATTCAAAAATAGAAATGGGGACGACCTATGATAATCGGCGGAAATAATTCTTTTAATAATAAGAAATTTGAAAAAACAAACTTTTCTGATTTACATAAAGAGGAAAAGAGAAATGTTTTTACTAACAATTTAGCCAGTTATCGATATGCTAATCCACTAGATAGTGAAAAGATGTATGAAAAATCACTAGCTATGCTTCAAGATAGACTAGATAAAGGATTAATTTCAATGGAAGAATTTAATAATCAAGTAAAAAAGATTGCTAGAAATAGATAGAACCTAATCTTAGGACTTTCATATAATGAACTAGGAGGTTCTATAAATGTTTGGAGATAGTTTTTTTAAACGAGTAGAAAAAAAGACTAATGTAAGTAAAGATACAATCTTGTCTCTTGCTAATAAATTACAAGATGGTAATATGAAAGATGAAAAAACTTTGGGAGAAGTTGTTGATGAAATTGCAGCAATGACTGGAAAGAATATTTCAAAGGAAAAAAAGGAAAAAATTATTAATACTATCATAAAGGATAAGGTTCCTGAAAACGTTGATAAGATGTTTTAGCAAACCTTATCTTTCTTTTTTGGGAAAAGTATGATATAATATGACAAATTAAGGGGTTGGTATTGTGAAAGAGATTGAACTTACTAGTATAAATTTTGAAACTTTAAAAAAATTTGAAGATATTGAAACTCAAGAAAGCGTTGTGTATCATGATGATAAAAAGGTCTATAAGCTTTATAAAAATTTTAATATGTATGATTTAATCATTAGAGAAATGCACGTTGAAGAAACTAGTAAAATTACTAATTTCAAAATGGCTCAACCGTTAGAAAAAATTATAAACAATGATTTTTTCTGTGGATGTACTATGGAATTAAAAAAAGGTATTACATTAAGTAAATTTGAACAAAATCATTCTATAAGTGAACTTAAAGATAAACTGATTGATATTTCAGAGGGGTTAGAAGAAATACACCTTGCTAATAAGGGATTAGTTCTAGGAGATATCAATTATAATAATATTATCGTTGATGAAACAAATAATGACTTTTCTTTTGTTGATATTGATGGTGCTGGAATTAAAAAAATGGAACCAATGGGTATTCCTTTTCCCTTATATGAATATTTAGAATTAAGAAACTCACCATATAAAGTAAAACAAAATTATGATAGATTAACATTTCTTCTAGCTTTTTATCATACAGTATTTAATAAAAGTTTTGATGATGTTAGTGAAGATGAGTTTGAAAGAAAGACTGATGAGATTCCATTTCTTAATCGTTCAAGATATGACTTTAAGGTCTTAAAAAAGAAAAATAAGACTATTAAAGAAGTGCCTTATTTTCACGAAATATTTTCAAAGTAATTCAGTTAAATTTTTAATACTGAACACAACTAATAGTTTAATTGTATCCCACAAACATAATTTCATTTTATCATTTAAAGATTCCATTGATTTTAAGATTGGTGGAATTTTTTTATACCAGTTTTTAGATAAGTCTTTAAGAGTTTTAATATTAGCTTGATCAAAAACAGTAAACAATGCTTCAATAAATTTTCTTTTTTCATTTTCTGTTAGGTTGTTAATTGTATCTTTTAATACTTTATTAGTATAACTAGCACTTTTAGTTAATTTTGTCAGATGAATAAAGCTATTATTCTCTACTAACCAAGAAAATGGGTCGTGTTGTAATATGCCACTTTCACTACTTTTTATGATTGTATAATTTTCATTATTATAAAGGAGCATTCCAATGATTGAACTTTCTGGTATTGTTTTAGCAAGAAGTGATTTTGTTTGTTGATATTCACTACTTTTAATTATTTTTTCAGGAAAACCTGGTCCATCATGCGAGAAGACTTGTTTAATTCTTGACTTATTTGAGGAATAAATCGCAGCATAAAAAGCTAAGTTTCCCCCTTTGGAATGTCCACCTATATAACAGTAATTTCTAGTTAGTGCTAAAATACTGTCTAAATATTTTAAAGCTTCTTGCTGTGCTGGTACTGGGGAAAGATAGGCCATATTAAAATCCTCTTTCCAACCATTGACAGTACCATCTGTCCCGCGATAAGCGATATAGATATCCCCTGTTTCTAGGAAAAAGGTTACAGCAGAAAATTGTTTATTTTCTACTAAATTATTTTTCTCAACGTAATAATTTACTGTAATATTAGAAAATCTTTGCGAATTACAAACTTTTTCTAATAGTTTTAAGTTATTTAAATCATCTCTATCATTTCCTAGTAAGTCGTAGAAGTTTTTATTTAGGTCATTAATTCTACAGGGTAGAGTTACCTTATCATAGTAAAGATAAGCTAGTTGAGAAAGTATCAAACTATCTACTTCGTTTAGAGATGAATCTTTCATAGAAAGGTTATTTTTACTTACGTAATCAATTATATTCATAATTTAATATATGATAAGAAAAAAATAAGTATAAGTTTTTATGCCCACTCTAATATTAAGATATGATTTTTTGAAAAAACTAGTATAATAGATTTGGAGGTAGTAGTATGTCTAGTAAAAAGAAACCGATTTCTATTATTATATTTCTTATATCTATAATTATTTTAATTTTTGTTTATAATGATGATTTCTTATATTCCAAGCAAATTGTTAAAATAACAAAAATTGATACAATTAGTGAAGAAACATCTCAAAACTCATTAGGATTAGAAGAAAAATACTATATGCGAAAGATAACAGGTATAATAACCAATGGTAAACAAAAAGGCAATAAAAAAATTATCTCATACGATGAATCTTATTCATCTGTTGTTACAGATAAATACAAAGTTAATGACAAAATAATATTAGATGCAAGTGGTATTGAATTAAAAAGAGATTTCTATTTAACTTTAATGATTGTCATATTTTTAAATTTACTTTATATAGTTGGTTCTTATAAAGGACTGTTATCTGTATTAAGCGTTGTTTTGAATTTAGTAATTTTTTATATTGGTTTAGCTTTATATTTTAAAGGTATCAATTTATTATTTTTATGTGTAATAGAAATGATTATTTTTTCTATTATTTCTTTGATATTAGCAAGTGGATTTAACAAGAAAACATTATCGGCAATCATTTCTGTAATTATATCAACATTAGTAATGCTTATTACAATTGTAATTATTATAAATTTTACTGGTTATAAAGGGATAAATTTCAATGAATTATCATTTTTAACTGTTCCTATTGAAGATATTATATTACCAGAACTATTAATCGGATCAACAGGGGCAATTATGGATGTAGCAATTACAATTTCAGCTTCTATATCGGAACTGATTCAAAAAGACAATAATATATCTGTCAAAAATTTGAAAAAATCTGCTAGAGAAATAGGTAAAGATATAATGAGTACAATGAGTAACGTTTTGTTTTTTACTTATTTATGTTCAGGTCTTCCTATTTTTGTGTTAGCATTACGCAATGGATTTTCAATGTATAATTATATTTCAAGTAATTTTACATTAGAATTAACCAGATTCTTAATTGGTAGCATTGGTATTGTTTTAACTATTCCTGTATCAGCACATATATCAATTAAATTGATGAAAAGAGGTGTAAAATGAATATAATATTAATTATTTTATTATTTTTATTAATGATTTATATTGATATAAAAAGAGGAATAAAATTATTTTTATCTATAATATTTAATTTTATTATTTTAATGATTATTTTTTACTTAATTGCTCTTGGACTAAATCCTATAATATGTTCTTTAATAGGCTGTTTTATAATAAGTTATATAATATTATATTATGTAAATGAAAAAAACATAAAAACAGAATCTAGTTTAAAATCAGTTATTATTGTATTAATTATATTATCATTTCTTATATTTTTTGTAACAAAGATATCAAGAATTGCTGGTTTTGGATACGAGTCTTATGAAGAAATAAATATGTTTTCTTATGATGTAAAAATAGATTTTACTAACATTGCAATTTCTATGATATTAATTAGTTTAATTGGAGCAACGGTTGATTCTTCAATAGCAATTTCCTCTGCATTATATGAGGTATATGATAATAATAAAAACTTATCAAAAAAAGAGTTATTTCTATCGGGAATGAACATAGGAAGAGATATATTATGTACGACGAATAATACCTTAATGTTTGCTTTTTTAGGTGAATTTATGACATTATTAATTTGGTTTTATAAAGGAGATTATTCATTTTTAGAAATTGTAAATGCAAAGACATTTGTTTCAGAGATGATTAAAATATTATTTAGTGCACTAGGCTGTATTATAGTTATACCTATAACAGCATACATTACAACGGAAACACTAAAAAAAGATAGCGAAAATAATTAAATAAAAATTATCATATGATTTCATGTGGTAATTTTTTTAATTATCGAAAATGAAAAAGCTTTTCAAATTGAAAGAAGTGATAATAAGTATGTCTAGAAATGAAACTTATAAAACAAAACAAAAAGAACTAATTTTAGATGTAATTAAGAGTTTTAAAAATGATTTTACTATAAAAGAAATCTATGAAAAGTTAAATCAAAATTTTGGTTTAACAACAATTTATAGAACAATGCCAATATTATTAACTTAATAACTAAAATTCATGAATACAAAGATTTAAGTAGATTGCTTAAAGAAAATCAAATGGAAGATATATCGAATACAAGTGGAATAATTAATTATACGTGGAGGTAATATTATGAATATTTCTTTAAAGGAAGTTAATAGTAACAATGATATAAAAATATTTGGAGAATACAAAGTTGAGCTTATTAAATTTCACCAAAAATATGCTGAAAAACTAGGATTATTTGATAAAGCTGTTGATAATTATAATTTTAATGATGCAATACGCCATATTAAACAAAAAGGATTTTTTCAATTTTTGATTCAAATAGAAAATAAAACAGTAGGAATTATAGAGTACCAAATTACTAAATCAGATATTGATCAAGAGAAAATATTATATATTAAAAACATTTATATTGATAATAATTTTAGAGGAAAAGGTGTTGGTAAAGAAGTAATAAAACTAATAAAAGCATTAAATTATAGGATTGAGCTTGAATGTTGGTATGGAATACCTGCTAATAATCTATACAAAAGTTTAGGAATGAAAGAAATAAGAACTCGATATATGATGAATTAAAACTTTAAACTTACATTCTAAATGATAAAAAAACAAGTATAAGTTTTTAAGCCTATACATGTTTTTTATTTGGTTGATTATCATTAATTAACTTACTATTTATATCATTTATAATTGATGCTGTAACTATATTTAATCTAGTATCATCTTTATCCATTACTAAACTATAAATAAAATCATTATCATAATTATTAAATAATTCTTTACCGATAGAATATACTGCTCCATAACCATCTATACTATCAAAACTTGTTTGTAACTCTTCTAGAGTAAATGGTGTTTTAATATCATGTTGACATTCAGGGTTACCAAGATTTGTAGCTAACACCTCATAAAACCAACCTGGATTAGTAGAACCAATTTTAGTTTGACAAACATGAGTAAATTCATGAATAGTATTATAACAAAATTCATCTTCTGTATAGTTTTCAAAGGTATTTATTTGTCTAACTAAATCTAATGATAACATATTAATATTACCATCTTCGGTATTAGCAATCATCCAGTCTTGATATTCTCTATAACCATAGTTTCTCTTAAAAGATTCCATTATATTATCTTTATACTCAGAAATATTATCATATAGTTTTATAACTGGTTTAACATTTTCTAATCTAAAGAAATCTAAAATACTTTGTCTTTTATCTTCAAAAACATTAACTATTTTTGCTAAATATCTTTTATCACAGTCATTATAATAAATGGTAAATTTTTCAGTCTCATATTTTAAACTCATTATTCACAAACCTCCATATTCTCTATTCCAACTAATTCTCCATCTTTAAATAATAGCTTAACTGTCTCACAATTCCTACAACCATCTTCAAGAATAACCTTATCTTTATATAATAGACATTTATTATTCTTTATACTACACCATTTCTTAAGAAGAAATATTATAGCTGTATGATGTGATACTATTAAAATAGTTTTTCCTTCATTATTATTAACCACTTCTAATAAGGCTTTACTCATTCTTTCTCTTACTGCTTTTTGACTTTCACCTTGTCCTATCTTATAGTCATCTTCTTCTAGTTGTCTTTTATAAAAGTCAGGTGGAATATCTTTATAATCATCTATTCCAAACCTTCTTTCTCCAAAATCTTCTACTATATTTAGTTTATTATTTTTTACAAAATACTTTGCTGTAGCCATAGCTCTTACATAATTACTAGATATAACCATATCGATATCAGAAAAAATTTCATTATTACTAACTTTTCTTGCTAATTCTTCCCCTTCAATAGTTAAAATTTGTTTTTGATTTCTAACAAGTAGACTATCATTATCATTTAAATAGTTTACTTTTTCGGTTATAGAATGTCTCATTAAATAAACAGTAGTAATCATATTTACATCTCCAATCTTCTTATAGAATTTAATGCTTTCTTCTGCATACCTTTTTTATTAAGTAATTCATCGTGTGATAATTCTAATGCATCTGCTATATCATATATTAAAAACTCATTAGCATATCCTCTATTTCCTCTTAAAATACTAAAAAAATAGTTAATAGCTTCAGTTGATGATAGTAAATATTTTTCTTCTACTCTTTCTAGCAATCCTCTAACAAACAAATATGATGATATATATGATAATCTAAAAGAACAAGTCATATTTGGTAAAACAGCATCATTTCCATAAGAACCATCTCTTTGTTTATTTAATAATTCTTTAAGAGAATAAATATTATTTTCTTCTAAAGTAGCAATAACTTGTTTATGTTTTTCAAACTTTTCTTCTAATATTAAACCATATAATGGTAATGTTTCTGCAATACCTTCAGAAATAACTTGATTACCAAGTAAAAACTGACTAAGTACAATGTGTGATAATTCATGTAATTCATTTTCTAAAGCAGCTATTTCTAAATTATTAGTTTCTTTATTTTCCAAACAATTTTGACTTAGTCCATAAGCAAGAGGAAAACCATCTAAATCATAGCAAGTAACAGGCTTTCCACCACTCTTTTTATCTTTAGAAAATAAAGTAGGCATTTGTAATAGGAAGGTAAAGTTATCATCTGGTACTACATAAATATAGAGTATTGGTTTTGCATTTGCTGGGTATTTAATCTTTAATTTATCTAGCATCTTCATTTCATTTTCAATTCTTATTAAAAAATTAGTATAAACTCCCAAATCATATTTTATGGCTAGTTCACTAGATAACCTTACTTTTATTCTATCATTAAATACTCTTAATTCTGATTCTTTTATATAATTTCTTAAATAATCTTCTTGATACATTTTCCCTCCAATTTATTTGTTTCTAATGGTTGTTTTTTTAATTTTATATATTCAATTGCTCTTTCTAACTGTGAATCTTTATTGTTTATAATATCATCAACAGTATTATAAACATATTCATCTGGTTCAATAATTTTAGGTTTCAATAATTTCCTCTTATCCTTAAAATAAGAAGAAAAATTATCTTTTGTAAAGCCTTGGCACCTCAAGTTTTCATCATAATACCAATAAGTATTACTTCTCTTAACAATCAAATCTAACTTTTCTACTTCTAAGCCACCAGGTACATTTCCAAAGGCATTTAGTGATGTACTAATATTTGTACCTATAACATAACTACCAATCTTTTTTAAATCAACAAGCATCATTCTTCCTGATGAAAACACGGTTTCATTTATAAGAGCAACTATACTTTTACCTGTTAGAAAGTCAATTAATATATGGTTGATATTGGAAAATCCACCACTGTTATTTCTTATATCCACTATGTAATAATTGATATCGTTTTCTATAGTTTTAAGTTTTTCAACTAACTTTTTCATCTTTTCTATATCCTTGCAGGAGTTATAATGAATAATTAAAATATCATCCACTTTTTCATAAGTATAGTTTTCTTTAGCAGTCGATTCTAGTTTATCATACCTTTCTGTTTCTTTAAAACTAACATCTATTATCTTTCCATCACGGTTTATTTGATATGTAATTTTATCTATATTATTGTTAATACTTGGTAATGATCTTAAAATATATAACTGTTTTATATCACTAGTCAACATTATATTTTTATATTCTTCTGTTGAATAATTAATTATCTGTTCTAACTCATAGACTATTTTTTCAACAGGTATATTATTTATTGAAACTAGTTTTCCACCCACTACATCTTTATATTTATCTATTATGTTAACAATATAGAAATCATTATCTTGAATTTTAAAACTTATTGGGAAATAGATACTATTTTTAAAGTAAAGTTTAGTATGTGAATCATACTTATCAAGCAAAAACTTTATTAACTTTTCTACTATGTAATAAATATCATATCTATCATAAGATTCTTTATCTAAACATTTATCCAACATAGTAGAAAATTCTTCTTTAGTATGAAAGAAATACAATCCTGGATGACCATAAAAATCTCCAAATGAAGTTTTTTCCACACCACTTTCTATATAATTAAATATTTTAGATATTATTGCTCTAGTTTCTTTTAGATTCATAATAACCCCTTCTTTTTAAATTTAAGTATACTATACAATAAAAATACTGCTCCATCAACATTAACATAATATTTCTATTCATAAAGACATATATTTCTACATAAAGTTAAAATGAATAAAAGAAAAAGGTGAATATATGGAAAAATATGAAATCATTAAAAATATAGCCCAAAGAACAGGAGGTGACATCTATTTAGGAGTTGTTGGAGCAGTAAGAACTGGAAAGAGTACATTTATAAAGAAAATGGTTGAAACTTTAGTAGTGCCATATATTGAAGATGAATATGAAAAGAAAAGAACATTAGATGAAATTCCTCAGAGTGCTGCTGGTAAAACAATTATGACTACAGAACCAAAATTCATCCCTAATAGAGCTGCAAAAGTGAAAATTGATGACTTTGATTGTAACATTAGATTAGTAGATTGTGTCGGATTTGTTATTGATAATGCTAAAGGTGCTACTGATGAAAATGGTCCAAGAATGGTTAAAACACCTTGGGTGAGGTTGAATAAGTGATACCCAAATATAAAAATAAATAAATGCCGATAAAATAAGGGCTAAAGACAATATTT
>CAKPDM010000018.1 GCA_934148995.1 uncultured Bacilli bacterium | reverse complement strand
AAACAAACTAATAACTAATAAATAATTAAATATAGTAGGGTGTCGCCCATCCGAAATTCGTCTGTGGAGAAACAAAATGTTTCGAAGAAGCAGAAAAAAATAAAATCAAAATTTCTTAAGATTTAGTAATAATCTTGAAATTTTAGTTGCCTTCTAATATAATTATAATGGAGGGTATTTAAGATGAAAAAAAGAGTTCTAAGTGCAATTGCCATAGTCATAATCTTTGTTCCATTAATGTTGATTGGTGGAATTACTTTTACAGCATTTATGACTATCCTAGCAGCTGCCGGTATTTATGAATTAATAAAGGTTAGAGAAAAATCAAAGAAATTTCCTAGAGTAGTCAAAGTCTTTGCTTACTTAATAACGGTTTTATTAATGGTACAGAATTATAATCAAAATGTATTTACATATATGGTTGATTATCGTTCAACTGCAATTTTAATTTTTGCCTTTTTATTACCATTATTATTTGTTAATAAGAAGGAAGATACTTACAATATAAACGACGCGTTATATATGGTAGGTTCATCTATCTTTATAGGCTTGTCCTTCTCGTTGATTTTGTTGATAAGAAACTATGATTTGAATTACTTAATCTATATATTGCTAATTACAACAATGACTGATGTATTTGCATATCTAACTGGTTATTACATCGGAGAACATAAACTTTGTCCTACAATTAGTCCTAAAAAAACAATAGAAGGTCTAATTGGTGGTTTAGCTATGGGAACATTTGTCGCTTCCACATTTTACTTTGTAGTAATAAATTCTAACATGTCTTTAGTATTAGTGATTTTCATTACATTATTCTTATCATTGATTGGTCAATTAGGCGATTTGGTATTTTCTAGTATTAAAAGAACCTATAATGTAAAAGACTATTCCTCATTAATACCAGGTCATGGTGGAATACTTGACAGATTTGATAGTCTAGTCTTTGTTGCACTTGCATTTATTTTATTTGCAGGCATACTTTAAAATTTAGACTATAAATAAATATAGAAAGGAATAATTAGTTTACTACAACTAATTATAGAAAAGAAAAATGGTTACATTATTAATATTTATTATCATTTTGGGAGCCATCATTTTTATTCATGAATCGGGTCATTTTCTCTTTGCCAAATTAACAGGAATTTATGTTCATGAATTTGCTCTTGGAATGGGACCTAAACTCATATCTCATAAGGGTAAGGAAACAACCTATTCTCTAAGACTAATTCCCATTGGTGGTTTTTGTCAATTAGCAGGAGAAGAAGGAGAAGAGGAAGATATTCCTAAAGAACGCACCTTACAAGGAAAAAAAGCTTGGCAACGTTTCCTAGTAATGTTTTTTGGAGCTGGTTTTAACTTCATCTCTGCAATTCTAATGTTATTCTTTATTGGTTTAATCTTTGGAAGTGTTGATTCAACACCATTGATTACAAGTGTTAACAATAATTCAAGAGCAGAAGTAGCAGGGCTTCAAGCCGGAGATGTTATTAAAGAAATCAATGGTCACAAGATTAATACAAGAGACGATATATCACTTTATCTAACTATTGATAAGCACAAAAAAGCGACAGAATTTGTTGTTACTAAAACTGATGGAAGCACCAAAAATTATTTAGTAACACCAGAAAAGAAAATTAAAGATGACCAAGTTACTTATGTTTATGGTATTTCTTTTAAAGAAAAGAAAGATTACGGCTTTATACCAGCTGTAAAATATATGGTTACAAAAACTGGGTCATTATTTAGACAAATGTGGGTAACAGTAGCAAGTCTATTCACTGGTTCGATAAAGGTAAAACAACTATCAGGTCCAGTTGGTATTTATGAAGTGGTTGGTAGCCAAAGAAGTTCAGGCTTAGCCGGTTTACTATATTTATTTGCTTTTCTATCAATCAATGTTGGTTTTATCAATCTATTACCATTACCAGCATTTGATGGTGGACATATTTTATTTATAGTAATTGAAAAAATAAAAGGTAGTCCTGTAAAAGCCGAAACAGAAGCAATGATTCACACAATCGGGTTATTTTTACTTATGATATTGATGGTTTATGTAACTTTCAATGATATACTAAAATTATTTTAGGTGAATAAATGAAAAAATTAGATATAAAAGATAAAGTCATAATGATACTTACAATTATTATCTTAATATTAGTAATAGGTCTAGTATTGGTAATCAGTATGAAAAATCTTAGCAGTATAAATACAAAAGACAAAGATGTTACCGAAGAAAATAAAAAAGAGTCAGAAACTGTAACGGAGACTCTGACGGTAGATGATCAAACAATATTGCTAGAAAAAATAAAATTATATGATAATTACTTTATTACTTTTGATGGAAGTAAGTCCCCACAAGATATGACTGATACTGAAAAATTTACTTTCTACCTAAAAAACAACTATGAAAAGTTTCAAAATGGAGTAAGTAGCGGAGAAATATTAAACTATCTTAAAGAAAGTTTTGGATCTGCTACCACTTTTACACCAATCGCTAATTATTTGTGTCCAGTTGATAACTTACCACTTATTATTTATGATAAAGAAAAAGATTTATATAAAGTTGATTACAGTGAACATGGTCACGATGGAGATTACATTTCTAAGATATTTAGTTTTTATGTTGATGGAACAAAAACAACCAAGGATAATAAGACAACCTACAAAATTAGAGTAAGAAAAGCTTTTTCTAATTACATAACAATAGGGATTTTCTCCAGTTATTATGGTAATTATACTGATGCTAAAAATGGTAAAAATGAAGTGTTTGATATATATAAGATTTATGGCAATGAAAATTTGTCAGATGAAGAACTTTCAACTAAAGTTAAAACTCAGTATGAAAAATATAAAGGAATGTTTTCTATCTATACTTATGTATTTGAAACCAATAGTGATATAGAAAATAGTTATTTAATCTCTTTAACAAAGTAATCTCTAAAAAGAGGTTATTTTTTTTACGAAAAAACTGCAAAAAAACAAAATTACTTTTAGATGTATTTAAATCTGTGATACAATGTAAATGAAAGTAAAAATAGTTGAACTTTAAAAGAGGGTGTAATTGTGGCAAAGAAAAAAACAAAAAGAGAGAAGAAAAAAGCCTTTGCATATAGTACAGAATTATATGGAGTTTTATTACTATTAGCAGGTATCATTGGAATTGGTAAATATGGACCAGTTGGTAATTTAATCTCAGCCTTTGCAGTTTTTTTAGTAGGAGTGTTTTATAATATATTGCTAATACTTTTACTTATATTAGGTGGTTACCTGATTATAAAACGCGAGTGGCCTAATTTTTTTACTACAAAAATGCTAGGCTTCTATCTCTTTATGATAGGTATTTTATCTCTAATGCACGAAGAATATATAGCTGCCAACAACTATAACGGAATAAAAGTTTTTCAAGAAACAGTCGACCAATTAACCATAGCTTTTTCAAGTTTGACAAATAGTATTGCCACTCCAGATATTATCGGCGGGGGAATTATCGGTTGCACATTTAGTGTATTATTCACATCTTTATTCTCTTATAATGGAATGAAAATTGTAGCCTGGACTTTATGCATAGCAGGTATATCCCTATTTACTGGTTTCTCTATCGCTGACTTTGTTAAAAATACCAGTAGTAAAGCCAAAGAAATGTTACCGAAGAAAGAAAAGAAAGAGAAAGAATCAGTTCAAGAAAAAGAACCAAGCTTTGATCCAAATAAAAAACTTGTTATTACCGGTGCTTCTGATGAACCAGTTAAAGAAGATAAAAAAGTTACTATCTCAAGTATTGACCAATTAACAAAAATAAATACAAAAGAAGAACCAGTCATCAAGACAGAAACACCAGTTGAACAACCAGTAGAAAGACAAGTCATTATTCATAATGGAAACTATGAATTACCGCCAATTTCAATTTTAAATCCCGTTAAAAATAAGAAGAGTAAAGCCAATGAAGGCTTAGTAGAGAAAAATATTGAAACTCTAGAAAAGGTATTAAAAGACTTTGGCGTAATTGGAAAAGTAGTAGAAGTTCATATTGGACCAACCGTTACTCAGTATGAATTGGAGTTACAAACAGGAACAAAACTTAACAAAGTACTAAGTATTCACAAAGAAATAGCTCTAGTTCTAGCCGCTAAGGACATAAGAATAGAAGCACCAATACCTGGAAAAAGTACTGTTGGAATCGAAATTCCAAATAGTGAAACAACACCGGTTTCATTCAGAGAAGTAATGGAAAAAGTACCAGCTAGTAAAAGTAACAGTAAACTACTTTGTCCGTTAGGTAAAAATATAATGGGAAATGTTGTATGGTGTGAGATAGATAAAACACCTCACTTACTAGTAGCAGGGTCAACCGGAAGTGGTAAATCAGTTTGTATCAATGGAATAATTGCTTCAATCCTAATGCGAACTAGACCAGATGAAGTTAAATTAGTTATGGTCGATCCAAAGAAAGTTGAACTATCAGTTTATAATGGCGTTCCACACTTACTATGCCCAGTCGTAACTGACCCAAAAAAGGCTAGTGTTGCTCTAAACAAAATAGTAGCAGAGATGGAAAGACGTTACGAAGTATTTGAAGAAAGTCATACAAAAAATATTGCAACTTATAACAGTTATATTGATGATAAAAATAAAGACTTAGATGAAGCTAGTAAAATAGCACATATGCCATACATCGTTGTTATTGTTGATGAGTTAGCTGATTTGATGTTAGTAGCAAGTAAAGATGTTGAAGCAGCCATTATGCGAATAACGCAAATGGCAAGAGCAGCTGGTATTCATTTAATCATTGCAACTCAAAGACCATCAACCGATGTTATCACTGGTGTTGTAAAAGCAAACATTCCGTCTAGAATTTCCTTTGCTGTTAGTAGTGGAATAGATTCTAGAACAATTCTTGATTCAACAGGAGCAGAAAAACTACTAGGAAAAGGTGATATGTTATTTTTACCAATGGGAGAAGCATCACCACAGCGAATTCAAGGAGCTTTCATAGCAGATGATGAAATCAAAAAAATAATTGATTATACAGTTGAACAGCAAAAAGCTGAATATGATGCTGCTTTCTTAAATCTAGAAGCAAGCAGTAATATGGATAAATCGGCCAGTCAAAGAGAAGATATGGAACAAATCGAAGATGATGACGATGAACTATATAACGATGTAGTAACATTCGTCGTTGAACAACAAAAAGCCAGTGCCTCATTATTACAAAGACGCTTCAAGGTTGGCTATAACAGAGCAGCAAGAATAATTGATCTCTTAGAAGAAAGAGGAATCATCGGACCTGCTAATGGAAGCAAACCAAGAGAAGTATTAGTAAAATTAGATGGAGAAGAAGAGTAATTTTCTTCTTTTTTTTGTATAACAATTTATGCTTCAAGATTATTCTTATCTATTAATCTAGTCTACTATTTTTAAATTTTATCATAAGTAAAAAGAAAATATAGACGGATATCTGTTGAATTTTAAAATTATTTTTTAAATAAAGCATTTTAACTTGTAAATTATCCATAAATAAAGCAGATATTGAAAAAAAACAAAATTTATGCTATCATAATATTGCTTTAAGCAAAGAAAGTGGGTTAAGTATGCCAAAAACTTCTTATAATAATAAAGAGTTTAATGAGCTGATTTTACCTATAATAAGAAATGATGAGTATCAAAAAACAAAAAGTTGCGTACACCACGGATTAAACAGATATGATCATATGGTGAGAGTTGCTTATTATTCTTATAGAATAACAAAAATATTACATTTGAATTATAAAGAAACAACTAAAGGAGCCTTGCTACACGATTTTTTCTTTGATGAAGAAGAAGATAGTAGGTTAAAAAGACTAATAGATCATCCAGACTTTGCTTATCTAAATGCAAGCAAATATTTTGAACTAACTATGTTAGAGGAAGATATTATTAGAACACATATGTTTCCAGTTGGCAAGAAAGTTCCTAAATATTTAGAAAGTTGGATAGTAGATATTGTCGATGATGTAGCAAGCATCTATGAGAAAACCTTTATCATAAAAGTAAATATGAAGCTAAGTTTTAATCTAATTATTATGTTGTTTCTAATGTTTACAAGGAGATAGTTATGGATATTAGAGAAATGTTACAAGGTATTGAAGACAAACTAGAAATTGATAGTGATTTTTCTTTTACAAAAGACTGGTATACAAATACCGATATTGTAGAATTAAAAAATATTCATTTCAAAGGAGATTTAAAACGATATCCAAATGATAGTTTCTTCTTAGATGGTGAATATAGTGGTGATATGATTTTAAAAGATTCTATTTCCCTAGAAGAAATAACTTATCACTTTTCTAATCATTTAGAAGAAGAAGTAACAGAAAAAGTAAAAAATATTGAAAATACTCTTGATATTCTCAGCGTTTTATGGGAAAATATTGTACTAGAGGTTCCCATTAGATATAGTGTAGTAGATGACTACTCAAATTATCAAGGGGACGGTTGGCATCTAGTAAGTGAAGAAGAGTATGAAAAAGAAGAGGGAAATTTCCCATTTCGTAATCTACTAGAAGGTAAAGAAAAGGAGTGAAAAAGATGTTAAAATTAGATATTCAATTATTTGCTGTACCTTTCAGAAAGGTATCAAAAACACGTAAGAGAATGCGTAGAAGTCACAACGCTTTAACAATACCAGGAATGGTAGCTTGTCCTTCTTGCGGTGAAATGATTAAAGCTCATCGTGTATGTCCAAAATGTGGAAGCTACAAAGGAAAAACAGTAGTTGTTAAAAAAGACTCTACAGAAGAGTAAAAAAATCATCTAGTAATTAGATGATTTTTTTGTATCTAATAAAATCTTGATACTTATTATATAAAAAAAATTCTCAATTAGAGAATTCTAAGTAAATACTTTTATCAAAACTATGTTGATTATTATCCGCCTTTTTTAAGCTCTCATTGCTAACAAGAAAATAAGTATATTCTAAAATATCTTGATTGTTAGAAGTAATAGGATCATCCCAAGTAAGATCTAAATGATACCAGGTACCATCAAGAAAAACTCCGTTCCAGACATGCTTATCATTTGATATTCTATAGCTTTCAATCCCTAAATCTTCTAAGAATAATTCCATTGCATCAGTATAACCACCACAAAGACTGTACCCTTGCAATAGTGGACCATAGGCTATATCAGATTGATAATTAATAATTCCATTGTCACTTCTTTCTTTATCATATCTACTGTGATTAATTATATAATCATGAGCAGCTTTTATCTTCTCTCTATTAGTCATTGAACTATTCCAAATTTCTGTTTCAATCTCACTAACCTTATTTAGAACAATTTCCCTAACATTATCATTGTAATTGTGCTCAATCGAAACAGTAACTTTATTAGTTTCATCATAATTAGTAGTTATTCTCTTAAAACTATTAAAAGGATGGACGTAATTATTAATTATCGATAAAGAAGTCTGGTCATTTGCAAGAGCTTTAACGTTATCAAGACAAGTTGTATCCTTCTTACAATAAAAGCTAAATTCATCAACACCAGAGTTTAAAATAGTATAGTAAACATTTCTAACTTCTTCTAAAGTTTCAGGTAAGAAATTATCAGTCAAAGAAACATATTTGAAACTATAACTTCTAGTATAGTCATTCTTTTCCTTTAAAGTTACATTTGGTTTGCTAGCGAAAGACGTATAAACATTATAAATTTCATCTTGATAAATATAAGTAATTAAAAATAAACAGATAAATAAAACTAAAACAATAAACCTTTTCATTTGCATCTCCTTATAATAATTTTAGCAACTAAGCTATTTTCTGTCTAGAAATAACTAAAAAACTTTTTAAAAGTATTTATATTTTATTTCTATAATAGAAATTCCAAACCCATTATCTATACTAATACGAATATTACTAAATTTAAGAGATAACTTGTAAGAAACGTTTGCGTTAAACGATAATTTCTGATAAAATGAAAACGAAAGAATTAAAGAACCAAGAGATGAAATGCTCTTTTTTTTAAGCGGATAGGAGGTAGTTTTATGGCAACAGTATATAATGACGATTCGATAAAAATATTAGAGGGATTAGAAGCAGTTCGTAAAAGACCTGGTATGTACATTGGTTCAACAGATAAAAAAGGATTACATCACTTAGTATGGGAAATAGTTGATAATGCAATTGATGAAGCTATCAACGGTTATGGTAAAAAAATAGTAATAACTATTCATGAAGATAAAAGTATCAGTGTAAAAGATGAAGGACGTGGCGTACCCGTTGGAATGCATTCATCAGGAAAACCAACGCCTGAAGTAATTTATACCGTTTTGCATGCAGGCGGAAAATTTGAAGAAGCTGGTTATAAAGTATCTGGTGGATTACATGGTGTCGGAGGAAGTGTTGTAAACGCTTTATCTAAATGGATGGAAGTTACTATTGAACGTGATAAAGGTATCTACTTCATTAAATTTGAAGACGGGGGAAAAGTAGCTACTCCTTTAAAAAAAATAGGAACCAGTAATAAAACAGGAACGATGGTTAGATTTTTACCTGACGATAGTATCTTTTCAACCATAAACTTCTCTTTTACTACTATTTGTGAACGTATGCAAGAGTCAGCTTTTCTTTTGAAAGGTTTAACAATCGAAGTAGATGATTTAGAAGATGACCGTCATGCCACTTTCCATTACGAAAAAGGCTTAGAAGAATTTGTAGATTACCTAAATGAAGGTAAATCAACTCTTCATAAAACCTTAGTCTTTGAAGGCATAAAAGATAAGATGGAAATAGATATTGCGATGCAATATACGGATACTTATCAAGAAAATATTGTTTCTTTTGTTAACAACGTAAAAACTAGTGATGGTGGAAGCCATGAAGTAGGTTTTAAGACTGCTTTAACCCGTGTTTTTAATGACTATGCCAGAAATAATGGCTTTATCAAAGGAAAGGAAAAAGCCTTTGAAGGAAGCGATGTAAGAGAAGGATTAACAGCTATCATCAGTTTAAAAATACCAGAAGAACTATTACAGTTTGAAGGGCAAACTAAAGGAAAATTAGGGACACCACAAGCAAGAACAGCCGTTGATTCCTTAGTAACTGAAAAATTGCAATTCTTCTTAGAAGAAAATAAAATGGTTGCAACTGATATAATTAATAAATCATTAAAAAGCAAAACTGCTAGAGAAGCCGCTCGTAAAGCAAGAGAAGAAGCAAGAAAAGGAAAAAATAAAGTCACCAAAGAACGAGCATTATCTGGTAAACTTTCTCCAGCACAAAGTAGAGATAAAACTAAAAAAGAACTATTCTTAGTCGAAGGAGATTCTGCTGGAGGTAGTGCTAAACAAGGAAGAGATAGACGTTATCAAGCAATACTACCACTTCGTGGAAAGGTTTTAAATACTGAAAAGACGAAAGAAAGCGATATCTTAAAAAATGAAGAAATAAATACGATGATTTATACAATCGGGGCAGGATATGGTTCTAACTTTGATATAAATGATTGTGAATATAATAAAGTTATAATAATGAGTGATGCCGATGAAGATGGTGGTCACATTCAGTGTCTATTACTAACATTCTTCTATCGTTATATGAAACCATTAATTGAAGATGGCAGACTTTATGTAGCACTTCCACCATTATTTAAAATTCAAAGTGGCAAAAATATTGAATATGCTTATACCATCCAAGAAATGCAAGAAAAAACGAAAAATAAAAAATGTGAAGTGCAAAGATACAAAGGATTAGGTGAAATGAACGCCGATCAGTTATGTGAAACAACAATGAAACCTGGTAGCAGAACATTAATTAGAGTAAAAATAGAAGATGCTCAACTAGCAGAAAAAAGAGTATCAATTCTTATGGGAGATGATGTACCACCTCGTAAAGAATGGATTGAAGAAAATGTTGAATTCTCATTAGAAGATGATTATAAGATTTAGGTGATAAGATAAATGTATGATAGTGGAGAAGAATTTTTAAACGAATTATATAAAGATTTACATGTTTCTAAGATAGTTATGCACACTGCTTTAAAAAGTGATACCCCAGTGGAAAAGATAAGTAAATATTTAACAAGACTTGATAGAGTAGTTAAGAGAGCTCATCAAAATGAACACGATTGGAATCTTTTTAAAAGCTTGTGTCATGATAAATATGTAATAAAAGAAGAGGACATCAAAGAAGAGTATATCAATAAAAATACTTCTCCTACTTTTTCCAGTGAACAATTGATTTATAAAGTTACGACAGCAGCAAAAGATTCGCTTGATACTTGGATAGATTTCCTTGGTAGCTTGGATAAGGAAGAAATGTGGCTGAAATTTTGGATATTTAAAGGAATAACTTCGATGGGAAACTATAACGAACAGCGAAAGACCTTTTCAAGAAGAACAAAACATACGACAAGTCCTTTTCCGATGTTCGACGCTACAATTACATTAAATATAATTGATAAAATAAAACTTCTTATTAAAACAGATGACAAAGAATTAATTGATGAAGCACTCAACAATGAAAGTTTTGCTAAATTATATTCTTATTACTTTTCAAAAAAAAGAGAACAAATTCTTCAAGAAGCAATTAAAAATAATGGTGAATGGTTTCACTATGAAGGATTAAAGAATCGTGTTAAACTTCGCAAAGACATTATTGGTAAAGGCACCCTTTGGTGTATCGAAAATAGAGAAGATGTTCGACGAATATTAGAAAACGATGTGATTGATATTTATTTTTCTAACGATGAAAACGATGAACCGACTAAACCAAGATTAGCTATTGTTAGTAATAACAATGTTATTAAAGAAATAAGAGGGATTGAACATAACCAAAATGTTGAACCAGCAATGCTAGAAATATTAGAGAGAAAATTGTTAAGTTATAATCAAACAGAAAAAATTCAAAAAATAATTAATGATTCTAGAAGATTAACAATCTTAACCGAAAAAGAAAACTATACTAAAGAAGATATTGAATTTCTTTATGAAATTAAAGAAAAAATAGGATTCTTTGGTTATGGGAAAGATGAGAGAATCGAACTTTTGAAAAATAAACGAGATATAAAAGCAGACTTGGCTTATTACTTTGATTGTGGTGTTGATGAGATAGCTTTAACTAAAAAAGAACTAATGACGTCAAATATTTACTGTTACTATGGAGATATCAGTGAAACAGGAGAAAAAATTAATTTAATTCTTCCTAACTATGTAGTAGGAGATGTAAGATGTCCAGCTTTAACTTCAATTGCTGGTTTAGAAAAGTTAGAAGTTGTAACTAATGATTTATTTTTACCCCAAATTAATGATGCATTACCAAACTTAAAAGAAGTTTGGGGGCACGACACTAACAAAATTTTAAAAAGACAAGAAAAAAGGATGTAGGTGATATTGATGGAAAAGACAAAAGAAATAATCGAAAAAATTAGAGAGTATACCCTTGAAGATATAATGGGAGAAAGATTTGGTAGTTACTCAAAATATATCATTCAAGAACGTGCTATTCCAGATGCAAGAGATGGTTTAAAACCGGTTCAAAGACGTATACTTTATTCAATGTATAAAGAAAAGAATACTTATGATAAACCATATAGAAAGAGTGCAAAAACAGTCGGAGACGTTATTGGTAATTACCATCCTCACGGTGATACTTCAATCTATGAAGCAATGGTAAGAATGAGTCAAGAATGGAAAAGTAGATACCCATATATCGATATGCACGGTAATAATGGTTCCATCGATGGTGATAGTCCCGCAGCTTATCGTTATACAGAAGCAAGACTTTCAAAAATAAGTAATGAGATGGTAAGAGATATCAATCGCGATACCGTTGAATTTGCCCCTAACTTTGATGATAGTACAACAGAACCAACTGTTTTACCAGCAAGATTTCCTGCTTTACTTGTCTATGGAACCCAAGGAATATCAGCCGGTTATGCTACTAATATTCCTCCTCATAACTTAGGAGAAGTAATCGATGCTGCTATTTACTTAATTGATCATAAAGAAGCAACTCTTGAAGAATTAATGAACTTTGTTAAAGGACCAGATTTTCCAACCGGAGCTATTATTGAAGGAAAAAAAGGTTTATTAGAAGCTTATCAAACTGGTAAGGGAAAAATAATTGTTAAGAGTAAATATGAATTTGAAGAAAAAAATGGAAAGACTTCACTAGTTATCACTGAAATTCCTTATGAAGTAAATAAAGCTTTATTAGTTAAAAAGATTGATGATATAAGACTTGATAAAAAGATTGATGGCATAGTAGAAGTAAGAGATGAATCAGCCCAAGATATCAGAATTGTTATTGATTTAAAGAAAGGTGTTAATAAAGAATTCTTAGTTAATTTCCTTTTAAAAAATACTGATATGCAGATAAGCTATAACTTTAATATGGTTGCAATCGTTAAGAAAAGACCAAAATTACTAGGGTTAAAAAATGCTCTTCAAGCCTTTATTGACCATCAACAAGAAGTCGTTAGAAGAAGAAGTGAGTTTGATCTTGCTCATGCTAAGAAAGAACTACATATCTTAGATGGTTTAAAGAAATGTCTATCAATACTAGATGAAGTAATCAAAACGATTAGAGCTAGTAAAAATAAAAGTGATGCTAAAGAAAATTTAGTAAAAGAATATGCTTTTAGTTATGAACAAGCAGAAGCAATCGTAACATTACAATTATATCGTTTAACTAATACCGATGTAGTAGAACTAGAAGAAAGATGTGCAGTTTTAGAAAAAATAATATCATCTTTAACTGCCATCTTAGAAAATGAAAAGCTACTTAAAAAAGTAATGAAAGAAGAATTAAAAAAGGTCAAGAGTGAGTATAATAAGGAAAGAATTACAGAGGTAAGAGATGAAATTACTGAAATCAAATTAGATACAACTGCTCTAATACCGAAAGAAGATACCATTGTTACTATCAGTAAAGAAGGTTATATCAAGAGAACTTCTCTCCGTAGTTATAGTGCTAGTGATATTAAAGACCCATTACTTAAAGAAAATGATTATCTTCTTGGAGAATTCAAGATGAAAACGACTGATACTTTATTAGTTTTCACTTCTTTTGGTAATTATTTATATATCCCAGTTCATACTATTAACGATTTAAAATGGCGTGAATTAGGTAAACACGTAAGTAATTTAGTACCGCTTCAAGAGGAAGAAGAAATAGTAACAGCTCTTCCAGTAAGTAACTTTGATGAGAAAAAAGATATTGTTATTGCAACAAAACTAGGAATGATAAAACAAAGTAGTTTAGCAGATTTCAAATTAACTAGATACTCAAAACCAACTAGTTGTATAAAATTAAAAGATGATGATAGATTAATTTGTGCTTTCTATGGGGAAAAAAGTGAAATCTTTATTGAAACAAATAAAGGTTATGGTTTATGGTTTACTAAAGAAGAAATTCCAGTAGTAGGAATTAAAGCGGGTGGAGTAAAGGCTATTACTTTAAAAGATGATTATGTAGTATCAGTTCTAAACTTCAATACTGATGATAATAACTACCTAGCAATTGTTACTGATAAAGGAACTGGTAAGCGTATGCATCTAAAAGATTTTGATAAGACAACAAGAGCTAGAAGAGGACTACTTACTATAAGAGATGTTAAAACAAATCCATATCACGTAGTAGCAGCATTCTTCTTAACTGCTAAAGAGGAATTAGGTTTAAAAAATGGTGAAATAACCTTCTTCAAAGGAAGTGATTTAACTATTGCTGACCGTTATTCAACTGGTTCAACCTTAAGAAAAGGTGGAATCGATAGTGCCTTTAAAGTAGCTAGCTTAAGTGAGAGTAATGAAGAAGCGGAAGAAATAGAATTGTTAGAAGTCGAAGAACGACCAAAATCTGATTTAGACTTAGAATCAGTTGATGCAAGACTTATGACAATAGATGATTTTTTAAATGATAATGATTAGAAGTGTTCCAGAAGGAATGCTTTTTTAGTTCTATTTATCTTCTAGTGACATAAACTTAATTAGGTGAAAAATCTATGTCAAAAGAAAGTTTTAAAAATTTTATTAAAGATAAACCATACCTAGCAACCACAGTAGCAAATGGCAAAAATACTTGGCAGAGTTTGTATGAACTTTATGATATATATGGCGAAGACTCTAAAGTTTGGGAGCAATTTATACCAACTACAAATGAGGTAACACAAGCAAAGAATGGTAATTTTCAAGATGTAATAAATATTTTTAAAAATATGGATTTAGAAACATTACAACGTGGTGTTAATGGCTTAGAAAAAGCAGTAAGCCTTTTAAGTGACTTAACTACTTCTAATGAAAAACCAGTAGTAAATACTTATCAAGAACGACCAATTAATAAGTATTATGAGGATTAATAAAAATGCAAGTGGAAGCTAAATTGAGAATAAAAGCCAATCCTTATCTTTATCAATATTTACAAGAAAACTCTAATTGGTATAAATATTTAAATAGAAATCCGGACTTTATTAATGAAATGGAAGAAGAAATGAAAGTTAATTATAAACTAACAACCAAAGACAAAATAGATAAAGTAAAAGATACTTTATCATTAGTTGAATCATTCATTGATATTATGAGTTAGTTTTTTACTAAAAACTTTAATAACTTCCTTATAATATGGAGTATCATTGTATTCATAAGCGTTGTATGAAAATGTTTCAACTGTTTCTTCAAGTAATTCATCGGGAATAGGTTCACTTATACTTTCAAAGTATATTTTAGAAGCCATTTCAAAATTTTTACTTTTTCCAATATCTATTCCTTTTTCTAAATTTCCAATGATAGTATCAAGAACAAAACCAATTAATATATTGTCCTTCTCTATGTCACTTACAAAGTCCATCATTTCTAAACGCTTAGCTAAGATATTAGCTGATTCTTTGTTGTGAATTAATCTCCTATCTTCTTCAAGATAGGGATAAGCAAAGAATAAATCATCAATAATTTTTTGTTTTCTAAAATAATTTTCTTCATAAGTATTACCAATCATTCTTTCTACAAGATCATATTTGAAAGTAATGCCATCGTCATAAAAAGATGAATTAGCAATTTGTTCATTAGCGAGATACATGTCAATACTTTCACTGATTATTGGCTCATCTCCAATTTCTTTAATAATATCTGTTATCAATATATTAGCTAATCTTTTTAGTGGTAATTTCTTTAACCGATTACTAAATTGATAGATAATTGCAAATTCAGTTGCTAACCCTTCATCTAATAAAGAAGTATTGTAAACTAATTCATTAAATAAAGCTATTTTTTTATCAGTGGATAATCTAGAAATAGTTTCTTCCTCTTCATTTTTTAAGAAATCAACTATATTATTGTTACCTGCAATAGTGTATTTGTATAAATGTTTTTCTAATTCTATGAGATATTTTGCCTTTTCCATAGATGCCCTCTTTTCTTTTAACATCTATAATAAATTAGTTTATTATAACTTTCAATATATATTTATCTATTCGGTATAATTAGGTCATTTAATATTAAAAATGGTATGAAAATAATGTTGAAAATTGTCGAACGTTATGTTAACATTATAATAGATGATAGGAGAAAGTAAATGGTATATTAAGGTAATTTTTTATTTTGAGTAACAATTTTATCTTTATTTATTATGGTGGGAACTTTCTTCTGTCGTGGAAAGTCATATTTATGGCAAAGATGTAGAAAGAAGGAACGAACATGAACAATAAGAAAACAAAAGATATCATCACGATAGTGACAGCTTTAGTTTTATTAATTGCCATAGTAGGTATCAGTTATGCAGCATTTAACTACGCGGGAACTGGTCAAAAGTTAAATACAATCACAACAGGTACAATAACTATGGAATATGTAGAAAGTACAAACACAATTGCAATGACAGATGCATTACCCACAACAACTACAACTGGAAAGACAAGGTTGAAAGCTGGTGAATATTTTGATTTTACAGTAAAATCATCAATCACTGGTAATACCGATATCAACTATGAAATAGCAGCCAAAGAAGAAAGTGGAAATACTTTTAGCGGAAGTAATATCAGATATTATTTGACAACAGTAGATGCCAATGGAAAAGAAACAGAGGTAATGGCACCTCGTACATATTATGAAGAACCATCAGGTAATGGATATACAGGCCGCCCTGCTGATATGATGAGTCTATATACTGGAAACTTAAATCAACAAGGAACAACAGAAGTAAAATATAGATTAAGATTATGGGTAGATGAAAGTTACAATCCTCAAAATGATAATGGAGGACTAATTTACAAAGTAAAAGTAAATGTTTATGGTCAAACAAGTGACACTGTAGCTCAAGCAGAAGATACATATTGTAAAGATAATGGCTTTACAAAACTATCAGATTGTATGCTTGTTATGAACAATCACGAAGCATCAGCAGATGCAGCAGGAGCAGCAATCGTAGCAAAAGGAACACCAAACTTTGCAAAAATTGCACCCAATAGTAGTGAAACAGATGGATTATATGCAGCAGACGATGATGATGGAACCAGTTATTATTATCGAGGAGCAGTAAGAAACAACTATGTATCATTCGCTGGATTTATGTGGAGAATTATCCGTCGAAATGGTGATGGAAGTATTCGTCTGATCTATTCAGGAAAAACAACATCAGATACAGGAACAGCAGTAACAATTGGAAATTCACAGTATAACGGAAAATATTGGGATCCAACATATGTAGGATATAAATATAACGAGAAGTTCTCACTACATGAAAGCAATGGAACAACAGGATATAACTGGTTTACCAATACACAAAAATATAACTATGGAACAGGTTATACATTTGATGAATCAACAAAGAAATTTACATTAACAGGAGATATCAAGCAACTAACTTGGAAAGATAATCATGACGAAATAGTAAAAAATAATTTATATAGTTGCTTAAATACATCATGTAATGTAGTCTATAAAGTAACAGGATATCAGAATGAAACAACAATGACGGTACAACCAATCTCATATAGTAGTGATAGTTATGCTGATACTTTAACTAATACAACAAACTCAACAATAAAGACAACATTAGATACATGGTATAAGAATAACATGACAGCATATACATCATACTTAGCAGACACAACATTCTGTAATGATAGAAGTATAAATTGGGGATCAGGATATTTAACAACACCAACTACCACATATGGTGCATATGGACGTTTAGCAGAAAGAAGAACACCAAGTTTAAAATGTAAACAAGATAGTGATAAATTTACACTTACAAATGAGAGTGCAAAATTAGATTACCCAGTGTCATTAATAACAGCAGATGAAGCATCAATGGCCGGAGGAGTTTTAAGTACACCAAATAGTAATTATTATCTATATAATGGACAATACACTTGGACGCTGTCTCCGTCTTACTTCCATTCTTACTACTCTCATGCGTTCGTTTGGAGCGTGTCTCCTTCGGGCAGTTTGGGCTATTGGTATGACGTTACTGGTTCCATCGGGGCCCGTCCAGTTATCAACCTAAAGGCTGATACACTGATAACCAAGGGAGATGGAACAGCTTTAAATCCATATGTTGTTTCAGTAAGTTAGTTTATTTGGCAAAATGACTCCTCATTTTGCCTTAAATTTATGCCAGAAAAAATAATGTATACTTTTCTTAACTAATAATTATTTAAGAAAATATTGGTACATTGAAAGAAAGAAAAGGTTGATCTATAAACGGACCTCTTGGATCGTGAAACGCTTAGAATGTTGGATATTGGCTGTCTCCGTCTAACTTCAATTCTAACAACTCTATGGCGAACGTTTGGAACGTCCTTCCTTCGGGCGGTCTTAACAACGGAAATAACGTAGCAAATTCCTTCGGGGCCCGTCCAGATTCCTACTATAAATTAGTATAATTGTTGCTAAGATAACCGCGTGTTACTGATTACGGTTGGTGGCCAGAGGAAGTAATGAGAAAACTCATAATCAATAGATTGGAAACAAGATTGATCTTTGGCATAACCATGATGTTATAAAAATAATATGTAAAAATAAAATGATTGTATAAAATATTTATGCCAGAAAAGATAATGTATACTTTTTCTAACTAGTAATATTTAGAAAAATATTGGTGCATTGATAGAATAAGAAAAAGGTTAGTCTATTAACGAAACCCGAACTTGTGTTGCATTCTGTTGTTAGAGATAATATTCTTGCTGTCTCCGTCTAATTTCAATTCTAACAACTCACATGCGAACGTTTGGTATGTCCTTCCTTCGGGTGGCCTTGAAGATTGGAATAACGTCACGAATTCCTTCGGGGCCCGTCCAGATTCCTACTACAAATTAGTATAATTATTGCTAAGATAACCGTGTGTTACTGATTACGATTGGTAGCCAGAGGAAGTAATGAGGAAACTCATAATCAATAGATTGGAAACAAGACTTATCTTTGGCATAGCTATAATTTATAGAAAAAATAACACATAAAAACAAGACAATTTATATAAAACATTTATGCCAGAAAACATAATGTATACTTTTCTTAACTAATTAAATTATTTGGGAGAATATTGGTACATTGAAAATTAAAACAAGGTCAATCTATTAACGGACATCGGATTTGTGTTGCATTTAAGTCGTTAGTTAGTTTCTTGCTGTCTCCGTCTATCTTCAATTCTAACAACTCTAATGCGAACGTTTGGAACGTCCTTCCTTCGGGCGGTTTGAACAATTGGAATAACGTCACGAATTCCTTCGGGGCCCGTCCAGATTCCTACTACGAATTAGTATAATATTGCTAAGATAACCGAGTGTTACTGATTACGGTTGGTGGCCAGAGGAAGTAATGAGGATACTCATAATCAATAGATTGGAAACAAGATTGATCTTTGGCATAAACGTAATTAGTAAAAATGATATGTAAAAAATTAATCAATATGAACATTATATAATATGAAGATAGGGTATTTCATTAAATACAGAAAAATTATGCCAGAAAAAATAATGCATACTTTTTTTAACTAATGTTATTTATTTAAAAAAATACTGGTGCATTGAAAATTAAGACAAGGTCAATCTATTGACAAAACCTGATTTACGTTGCATTAAGTCGTTAGTTAGTTTCTTGCTGTCTCCGTCTAACTTCAATTCTAACAACTCTAATGCGAACGTTTGGAGCGTGAATCCTTCGGGCAGTTTGAACAATTGGTATGACGTAACTGGTTCCATCGGGGCCCGTCCAGATTCCTACTACGAATTAGTATAATTATTGCTAAGACAACCGTGTGTTATCGATTAAGGTTGATAACCAGAGGAAGTAATGAGGAAACTCATAATCATAGATTGGAAACAAGATTGATCTTTGGCATAACTTTTAAAAAATTAAAATAGCAAAAATAATATTTTTTAACCTATTATTTGATCATATAGAATATGCCAGAAAACATAATGTATACTTTTCTTAACTAATTAAATTATTTAAGAGAATATCGGTACATTGAAATAATAAAAACAAGGTCAATCTATAACGGACTATTTGCATTTTAGAGCGTGTTGTGATGGAACTCGCTGTCTCCGTCTCAATTCAATTCTAACAACTCACATGCTGACGTTTGGAACGTGAATCCTTCGGGCAATCTTAGCTGGAATAACGTCACGAATTCCTTCGGGGCCCGTCCAGATTCCTACTACAAATTAGTATAATTATTACTAAAATAACCGCGTGTTATTGATTACGGTTGATAACCAGAGGAAGTAATGAGACGACTCATAATCATAGATTGGAAACAAGATTGATCTTTGGCATATCGAACATTAAAAAATATAACCTCTTACGAGTAGTCATTTAAGAGATAATAACTAACTAGAAATTATTATTGTCGCTATGTTATTATAGAAGCAGGTAGATTTTTTATTATCTATTATCAAGTAAAAATAGTATGCCAGAAAAAATAGTGTATACGTTTTCTAACTAGTAATTTATTTAGAAAAATATTGGTACATTGAAGTGGTAAAACAAGGTCAATCTATTAACGAACTCTTTGAATTTCGTTGACTGTTTTTGAGGTGAGAGGAAAGTGCTGTCTCCGTCTAACTTCAACTCTAACAACTCTAATGCGAACGTTTGGCGCGTCGGACCTTCGGGCAGCTTGGACGATAATAATGTCACAAATTCCATCGGGGCCCGTCCAGATTCCTACTACGAATTAGTATAATTATTGCTAAGATAACCGTGTGTTATCGATTAAGGTTGATAACCAGAGGAAGTAATGAGATGACTCATAATCATAGATTGGAAACAAGATTGATCTTTGGCATAACTATATAAATATCACATTCTAAAATTAACATCTTTGCTTATGCCTTGCAAATAAATTAAAAGTATATGCCAGAAAAGATAATGCATACTTTCTCTGACTGATAGCTATTTAGAGAAATATTGGTGCATTGATAGAAAGAAAAAAAGGTTGATCTAATAACGTCTCTTTTGATTCGTTTCGTTCGTTGTGAAGATTTTCGCTGTCTCCGTTTAACTTCAATTCTAACAACTCTATAGCGAACGTTTGGAACATCCAGCCTTCGGGCAGTCTAGACGCTAATAACGTCACGAATTCCTTCGGGGCCCGTCCAGATTCCTACTACAAATTAGTATAATTATTGCTAAAATAACCGTGTGTTATTGATTAAGGTTGATAACTAGAGGAAGTAATGAGGAAACTCATAATCAGATAGATTGGAAACAAGATTGATCTTTGGCATAACAATTTATGGTTAAAAAGAGTAGAAACTAGTATTATAGTTTTTACTTTTTTTGTTGTATTTTTTAGAAAAATAACGACCTGTAAAAGTTGAAAATAATGTTGAAAATTGTCGAACGTTATGTTAACATTATAATAGATGATAGGAGAAAGTAGATGGTAAATTATGGTAATTTTTTATTTTAAATAACAATTTTATCTTTATTTATTATGGTGGGCCTTTCTTTTATCGTGGAAAAAAATCACATAAATGTGACTAAAAGATGTAGAAAGAAGGAACGAACATGAACAATAAGAAAACAAAAGATCTCATTATGATAGTGACAGCTTTAGTTTTATTAATTGCCATAGTAGGTATCAGTTATGCAGCATTTGACTACGCGGGAACTGGTCAAAAGTTAAATACAATCACAACCGGTACAATAACTATGGAATATGTAGAAAGTACAAACACGATTGCAATGACAGATGCATTGCCCACAACAATAGCAACCGGAAAAACAAGGTTGAAAGCTGGTGAATATTTTGATTTTACAGTAAAATCATCAATCACCGGTAATACAGATATCAA
>CAKPDM010000017.1 GCA_934148995.1 uncultured Bacilli bacterium | reverse complement strand
GTTTACTACTTCTTGAATCAGAATTTAATTGCTGACAGTTTTTTACTACTACCACAACTGTCTCCTACCTTCCTTATCATCAAATATCAGTATTCTTGACATTTTAATAATATCATAATTTTTGACATTTAACAATAAGAAAAATATAGGTAATTTTAATTATTATCCAGATCTTTAATTACTGACTTAATAGTGCTTTCAAAATCTGCAAAGTTACTTTCATGCCAAGTAACTGGTAGTTGATGATTAAAGAAGGTGTACTGTCTTTTAGCATAATGTCTAGAGTTTTGTTTTATCTTTTGAATAACTTCTTCTAAACTACATTCATTATTAAAATAAGGAATAAATTCTTTATAACCAATCGCTGTCTTTAAAGCTTTAGAAGTTTCATAATCATTTTTCAGCTCTTCTACTTCTTTTACTAAGCCATTTTCTACCATAATATCTACTCTTTTATTAATTCTATCATATAAAGTATCTCTATCAGTAGTAAGACCAATTATCTTAGCATTATATAATAACTTATCACCATTAGTATCTATCTCTTGATTATTTTCTAACTTAACTAACTCTCTAACTAATCTTCTTCTATTATTAATATCTTGGGAAGTATAATCAAACTTACTAAGTCTTTCTAACAATTCTTCTTTTGATAGATTATCATAATTTGAATTAGCTTCTTCCTTTGCAAAACGATAATCATATAAGGTAGCTTTCAAGTAGAGGCCCGTTCCTCCGACCATTATAATATTTTTCTTTTCACTTGATAATTTATCAATTACTCTCCTGGCATCTTGCTGGTAATCATAAACACTATAATTATCACTTACTTTTACATAAGAAAGTAGATGATGCTTAACACCAGCCATTTCTTCTTCTGTAACTTTTGCTGTGCCAATATTCATTTTTTCATAGACTTGCATCGCATCAAAATTAATCACTTCGGCATTATAATGCTTTGCTAGTGCAATACTAAGTGCAGTCTTACCAATACCAGTTGGTCCAACAATTGCTATTATCATTCTATCACCTAATTCATTACTCTTTTGAAGAGTCTTTCTAATTCATAATTACTATATGTTATTATAGTTGGTCTTCCATGTGGACAAGTAAAAGGATTTTCACAAGTTCTTAAAGTATCTAAAAGATAAGCCGCTTCATCTAAAGAAATATAATCATTTGCTTTAATACTAAGACGACAAGCTAAAGTAGTAGCTGTTTTCTCAATAAACTTTTCCTTAGAAAATGTTCCTTTATCTAACAAGATTGCTATTATTTTCTCAATAGAGTCTTTTTCTCTTCCTTTATAGATAAAAGTTGGATGTCTTCTAACTAGAAAAGTATGATCACCAAATTCTTCTAAGTAAACCCCAATATCTTTTAAAACATCTAAGTATTCTTTAATTTTTAAAAATTCATCTTTCGGATATTCTATTTTAATTGGTACTAACAAATCAGTAGTATGTTTATCTTCTCTACTCAACTCTTTCATAAATTTCTCGTAATTAATTCTCTCTGCTGCCGCGTGCTGGTCGATTAAGTACATACCTGCTTCATTTTCTGCTACAATAAAATTCTTATGAACAATACCAATCGGATGCATTTGTTTAATACGATAAATTACTTCTTCACTTGAAGTCGTTTCTTCCTTCTTAATTTCTTCCTTACTTTCCTTCTCATTACTAAAGTCAAAACTTACTTCTTCTATCTGTTTTTCAACAGGAGTGAAATCATCTTCATCAAAGATACTAGTTGGTTTTTCTAAAGGAAGAGCATCTTCTACTTCATAAACTGTTTCTCTTGTTCTAACTGTTGCATGTGGTATTAATAATATCTCTTTTAGTTTTGCTTCTATCAAACTAGTAACAAGTGTTAATAACTCATCTAACTTAGAAAATTTAATATCCATCTTCTGCGGATGAATATTTATATCTACTAAGATAGGATCTACTTCAATATTAAGGACAATGATAGGAAATTTATCTTTTGGAATATAAGTATGATAAGTATCAAGAATTGCTCTATTTAAAGCTTGATTTTTAATTACTCTCCCATTAACTAGCGTCGTCATAACGTTTCTTGACGTCTTAGCAACTTCTGGATAAGAGGCATATCCATTGATAACATAGTCATCATTTTCACCATTAATTTCAATCATCTTTTTAGCAACATCTATTCCATAGACAGCATAAATAACTTTTAATAAGTTACCATCTCCTGTCGTGTTTAATAACTCTTTATCATTATTTTCTAAAATAAACTTTATATTAGGATAAGACAAAGCCATCTTATTCATATAATCAATAATTAAAGATAGTTCTGTTGATAAACTTCTTAGATATTTCAAGCGAACCGGAGTATTATAAAATAAGTTTTTAACGGTAATAGTAGTTCCTTTTTCTAAAGGATAGCGTTCTTTCTTGATGAGTGTTCCACCTTCTAAATAAAGATAGGTACCTGTATCATTAACACTAGTTCTTAACTCTACTTTCGAAACAGATGCAATGGATGGAAGTGCCTCACCACGAAAACCTAAAGAAGCAATATGAAATAAGTCATTTAAGCTTTTTAATTTACTAGTTGCATGACGAGAAAAAGCAAGTAAGGCATCATCTTCATCCATTCCTACCCCATCATCTGCTACTGTTATTTCTAGAATACCAGAATCTTTTAAAGATACTCTTACTCTAGAACTTTTAGCATCAATACTATTTTCTACTAATTCTTTAACAACATTTAAACATCTTTCAACAACTTCTCCAGCTGCTATCTTATTAGCTAAGTCATCATCCATTACTTGTATTTTACTCATTTTTAATCAACTCCATTTTAACTGCAAGTACTACTTTTATATTTAGAACAAACAAGACATACTTTATACTCTAAGTCCATATTAAAATCAACATCACTATTTCTTTTCACGATAACATAGCTATTATTATTACAATTAGCTGTTTTCTTTTGGGGATCAGTTAAATTATCTAAATACCCTTCACTAGTTAGCTGCGATGCCATTACTTTGTAACTACCTCCTGCATCAGGAATTAATCCTGTATTATATAGTAAATAATTAGCAGTTGAATCCTTAAGTGTCTCTTCAAATTCTTGATAAGTCGCATCTTTAGCGTGTTTGGTCACACTATTCATTGAAACGACGGCTAAAGTGCTTAAAACTCCTAAAATAGTAATAGTTGCTAATAATTCAATTATTGTAAACCCTTTTCTATTCTTCATTTTTTTCTCCTTCATCATTTTGTAATACATCATATAAATTTTTTGCTACATCCTTTGGTAAGATTTCTTCTAAAGATGTTAGCGATGCTTCTTTTATTTTCTTTAAGGAACCATATTTTTTTAATAATTCCCTCTTACGAACTTCACCAATTCCTTCGACCATATCTAAGTAAGAAGCAAACAAGCCTTGACTTCTTAAGTTACGGTGATAAGTAATAGCAAAACGATGAACTTCTTCCTGCATCTTTGCTAGATAGATAAATAATGGACTATCTTTACTTACTTCTAAAGTATTTAAATCTTCATCAATAATCGAACTAGTTTTATGATGGTTATCTTTCTTCAAACCAAGTATCTTAATTGAAAGATTTAAGGAAGCTAATACTTCTTTAGCAACACTTACTTGGGTTTCTCCCCCATCCATTACTATTAAATCAGGAAGATAATCATTCTCCATAATTGCTTTAAAATAGCGACGATAGATAACTTCGCGCATTGCTCCTAAATCATCTTTTGCTTCACTTTTGATTTTATACTTACGCCATCTATTCTTTAGGGGAATAAAGTCTTGATAAACAACCATTGCTCCTACATAGTAAGTACCAAATAGATGCGAGTTATCAAAGCTTTCCATTACCGAAATATCTTTTCCTAAAAGTCTTGATAATTCCTTTAAAGCTTTCTGTTTTAAATCATCATCTCTTTTTTCTTTTTCAATTTCTTCCTTTAAGGAAATTGCAGCATTTTCAGTTGCTAAATCAAGTAGTTTTTTCAAATCTCCTCGTTGTGGAGTATTAACTTTTACTGTTAGATATTCACTTAATAAGTCTTTATCTATCTCCTTAGGAACAAGTATTTCTTTTGGTTTTAAGTTTTTTTCATAAAAGTTAATGATATAACGTAATAAATCTTCTGATGCATCACCAAATGATGATAATAAATCATGACTTCTTCCAAATAAAAGGCCATCTCTTATAAAGAAAATAGTGATTGATAAATAGTTTTCTTCTTTCATAAAAGCAAATAAATCTAAATTATAATTCTTTTTAAGATCAATTTTTTGTTTTGTTAAAGTAATATTTATATCATCTAACATATTTTTAAGTTCTAAAGCACGTTCAAAGTTTAACTTCTCACTAGCATTTTCCATTTCTATTTTAATCTTATTAATGATATCTTTATTATTACCATTTAAGAATTTCGTTATTTCTTCAGTCATTTCAAAGATAGTTTTAGGATCTACTTCTTTAATACAGTAACCTAAACATTCGTGAATATGATAGTAAAGGCATTCTTTCTTTGGTAAATGTTCACACTTTCGTAATGGATAAAGGCGATTTAACATCAAAACAGTTTTTCTAGCAGCAGCAACATTGGGATAAGGACCAAACAGTTTATGATTACTTTTACTTCTAGCATTACGTACTACTTTAAGACGAGGATACTTTTCTTTGGTTAATTCAATATAGGGATAAGTTTTATCATCTTTTAAGAGTATATTATATTTAGGGTCATATTTTTTTATTAAAGTTATTTCTAGAATAAGAGATTCTAGTTCACTACTAGTAACGATATATTCAAAATCATCTATATCTTCCACTAACATTGCTGTTTTACCAGTAACTGTTCTCGTAAAGTAACTCTTAAGTCGTCTTTTTAAATTCTTAGCTTTCCCGACATAGATAATTACCCCGTCTTTATTTTTCATTTGATAACTACCAGGTAATTCTGGTACCAAGGAAAGTTTCTCTCTAAAATCTTTCATACATATCACCAATTTCTATAGATACTATATCATATTTTTCAACTTTTACCAAAGATAGATTTAAAATTTGCAACTGAACAATTTACATATCATTTTAAAAATTGTTCACTCAACTGAACAATTTCATTGACAATGCAAAAATTGTTCACTATAATCAATTTAGAGGTGATAAAATTGATTAAGCGAGAACACTATTTAAAAAGAATCCGTGGCTTTTACGATTCTGATTTAATCAAAATAATAACAGGTATTAGAAGATGTGGCAAATCAATTATTTTAGAACAAATAATGAATGAGATAAAGGAAAAAACAGATAATATAATCTATCTTAATTTTGAAGATGAAAGAATAATATCAAATATTTCTAATTGTGAACAGCTACTCGATTATGTTGATAATAATAGGAAATCTGGTTTATGCTATGTCTTTTTTGATGAAATTCAAGAAGTTACTGATTGGCAAAAAGCTTGTAAAACTTTAAGACTACACAATACTTCTGTTTTTATTACTGGATCAAATTCAAAAATTTTATCAAAAGAGTTTACAAAGGAATTTAGTGGAAGATATGTTTCATTTAGAATAAGACCATTTGTTTACAAAGAAATGCTTAATTACTCTAAAGAGACTGGCAATAATTATACTATAACTGACTATCTTATTTGGGGTGGTTTTCCAAAATTATTAGAATTTAGTAGCAAAGAAGATAGATTAATATATCTTAATGACATTTATAGTTCTATCGTCAACAAGGATTTAATCGTTAGATTTAACATTAAAAATACTGAGTTATTTAAAAAAATAACAAATTATATTTTAAGGTCTAATGCCAGAATTTTTTCAAGTAGAAGTATTGAAAGTTATTTAAAAAGTGAACAAGTTGATGGTTCTATTAATACTATAATAAAATATGTATCTTATCTTGAGGAGGCATATATAATTGATAGAATTAAACCTTTCTCTACTGCTACCAAAAAGGAATTAGCTTATTATTTTAAGATTTATGACTCTGATGTTGCTTTCAACTCTATACTATGTATTGATAATAGATATGATATAAGTCACAATCTAGAAAATATTGTTTATAATGAACTTATTTATATGGGATATGAAGTTAATGTCTTTAATAATAACAATAAAGAAATAGATTTCGTCGCTTTTAAAGATAATAAAAAATATTACATTCAAGTAGCATATAGTGTAGCAGAAGATAAAGCTTATGAAAGAGAATTTAGGGCTTTCAATAATATAGATAACAATTCGAAAAAGATATTAATCACAAATGATGAAATTGATTACTCAACTAGTGTTATTGAACATATCAAACTAAAAGATTTTCTTTTAATGAATTCTTTAGATGATTAAAAAAACTACTAAGAATAGATTTAAATATCTCTTAGTAGTTTTTTATTTATTAATTTAACACAACAAAACTTTTATTTTGTTTCTGTCATTTGGTTCATAATATTATCACTAATACTAGCAAAAGTTCTGTTTCTAAGTTCTCTATATAACGGGCTCTTATCAAACACTTCTTGATTTAATCCCTTAGCAACTACCTTACCATTATCTAAAACAATAACTCTATCAGCTATTTTCATCATATCAGGTTTATGAGTAACCATAATAATAGTATGATCTTGTTTTAAATCTTTCAAAATTAAACTTACCTTTGAAGTTGATTCTAAGTCTATGTTACTCGTTGCTTCATCAAATAGTAATATTTCTGATTTAGTTAATAATGCTCTTGCTATAGCTAATAATTGTTTTTGACCTTCAGAAAATATTCTTTCATCATTTTTAATTATAGTATTATAACCTTTTGGCAAGGTTTCTATAAATTCATGTATACCAACTCTTTTACAAGCTTCTAGCTGATTTTCAAAGTTACTATCTACCAATGATAAATTATCACGTATACTCATTTCAAATACAAAAGGCTTTTGAAAAATACCAGATACATTAGATGAATATGCTTTTTTGGTGTAATTATAAATATTTTCATCATCAACTAATATACTTCCTGAATTTATCCTATCAAGACGATACAATAAATTAATGATAGTTGATTTACCAGATCCACAATGTCCAACAATAGCAGTTATTTCATTAGGATATATTTTAAATGATACATTATTTAGTATCGATTTACTTTTAATTCTATAATTTACTTTATCAAACAACACAGTACCACTTATATAATCATTAGTTATATCACCAAAATCTATATTATTTTGAGAATCATAATCAAGAATATTCTTTATTCTTTTTATTCTTATATTATAGTTACTTAAATCCAATAAATATTTAAGCATAGAATCAGTACAAGTAATAGTAAGTTCAAAGTAACTTATTAATAACACCAATTTATCAATAGTCATTTTATTACTTGTAACTAAAAATGCTAAATAGATATATAAAAGTATTTTTCCAATATAAACTACATAAGGCATTTTACAATATCTACTGGTCATAAATTTCCTTTTTTTCTGATATTCTTGAGCCCACTTTTTTCTAGTTCTATCTAATTTTTTGTCCAGACTAGGCATTAAGTTTAATGATTTAATCTGCTTTAAATTAACTAACATTTGATTTAAAGTATCAATAACTTTATCTTCATACTTTCTAGTTCCTTCATAATACTTTGAAACATTCTTTGAATTATTGTTCATTAATATAAGATAAATAAAATCTATAAACAAAGTCATAAAGGCAACACCAATATCATAAAAACTGAAGACAATAAAAATAACAATTAATTGAAGCAACCTCATTAAGGCCTCACTAGCAGCATTTAATATATCAACTAAATATCTAACATCATCACTTGTTGTATCAACTATTTTACCCTTAGAAATCTTATTAAAAATAGAATCATTGTTGACTACATGATCAAATAATTTTTTTTGAACTTCCAAATGATAATAATTAGCAAGAACTGTATAAGTGTAATAATTCCAATTTAACATTGTAAAATAAAGAATATAAAAAAGCAGATACAGTATTACATAATACCAAATACCATTAAAATTATTATTTGTTATTGCTGCTATTATTCCTGCAGTCGCAATTGGTGGTAAGAGATTTGAAAAGTTGTACAAGCCACAGCTTACAAACATTTGAACTACTACAAAAAATTTACCATTTGCTATCTTTAAAAGAGTTTTAACTGTATTAAAGTATCGTTTCATTTAATATCCTTGTCATATTCTATGTCATTAACTTCATAAATTCTATTTTTAGCTATGACGGACATAATTTTATTTACACACCAACCAATAATAGCTAAAGCAAAGAAATAGATAATACCAAATAAACTAAGTGATGGTCTCGATGAGGTAAACAAATCTATTAAGGAAGCACCAACACCCATCGATGTTACAATAGTTAAGTTACTAATTGATTTATTAGTTATGGCACTTTGTAAATCATTAAATAGTTTTTGGGCTGATACAACATAATTTTTTGTCATTGTCCATAATGATTTTATATAATCAAGTGTATCTTTCAAGGTCTCATAGCGATAACCAGATATAGCAAGAAATTCAGCTAACTCTTTATCACCCTTAGCAATTTTTTCTCTAGTTGGTAGATAGGTACTCATTTGATTAATTCTTCCATCAATTAAATTTATTGTTTTAGCATAACCTTCTAATTTACTATTAAATTTGACTATATCTGAGCCTTTTACTCTAGCATTTTCCTTAACCTTATCTATTTTTTCCCAAATTATACGATGAAGATTTAAATATCTATGTAACTGACCCTTATATTCACGAATAAAGATCTGTTCTTCAATATATCGTTCAATATTTCCAATAGTTTGACTTTTATTATTTATAAAATAGTACTTGTCTCCTCTAGTAACATCATACTTTTCATTGTTAAATTCAAAGTATTTTTGCTTTTCAGTTCTTGAAATTAAAGACTCCATTTCTTCTTTTGTGGCATTTTCACACACAATAAAATATGGATATATAGTTTCTATATTAGCTAGTTCTTTTGGAACTGGAGCTCCTAAGCTAAATAAATAATTGATTGCTGGTGACAAACGTTTCTCATAATAATCTGTTGCATGATCAATATCAGCAAATAATGTATCTTCACTAACAAGTTGATTATTTAAAATTATTAAACCATCTTCAAATATTTTAACTCTTATATTTAAAGCAGTCGTAAATTCAACATATTCTTCACCGGCTACTCCATAATCAATTCTTCCTATTTCTAGACCTTTTCGAAATTCATTAAGTTTATTGGTATCAAGATTTAATTGAGTTTTACAATCTCTCAAAAAATCATAAATCTCTGACAATTGAAGCATTGTTCTTTGAAACCAACCACCTACATAAACATTACTTATTTTCATAATTTACCCCTAATTCATTAAATATTTTTTGAAAAGAATTTAGCGTCAACAACTTCAAATCCATATTTGTGATATAAACCATGAGCAGCTTTTCTAAAGTTCTTAGACCATAGTTCTACGCATTTACAGTTATGAACTTTTGCTAATCTAAAACATTCATCAAGTAACATTGTTCCAATATGTTCACGTCTTAATTCTGGTTTTACGCAAACATGATTTAATATTGCATAAGTATTCATATCTTCATAAATAGTTGGAATAATATTTACTTTAGCATGTGCTACAATTTCTCCTTCCATTACACCTATAACGTAAATTTGATTAACATCATTTTCATTTTCTTGATAAATTCTTCTTGCATACTCCAAAGAAGTAGTTTCATCAAAGCATCTATTACACAGTTTGATAATATCTTCCACATCTTCTAAAGTTGCTATTTTGAATTCAATATTCATATCATATACCTCCATTCTTCAAAGTAGCAGCTACCTTGTATACACATTATACTATAAAAAGTAAAGTTTTGGTTATTATTTACGAAATTTTTCAAATATATGATATATATAATTTAAAAAAAGAAAATAGAAGTATTCTAAACAACATAATGAAAATAAAAAGTATTGGTAAATATTTTATTATTAGTTTTTCTGTATTAAAATCAAAATCATCTAAATTATTATTCTTTTTTTCAAGCAACGTCTTTCCTAAAATAATTCCTTTTTCAATGTCATCTTCTCTCATTGCAACTCTCCCTCTTAAATTAATTAATAATTTATTTTGGACTTTATCTATTGTTTTTGTTTGATAGCGCAATTTGCGATCTCAAATTATAAAATTCTTGCTCTGTTAATTGAAAGCAAAAAGTATCAGGAAATCTTTTAATATTTCTTTTGATAACCTCATTGATTTCTCTGGTTTCTACTTGATAAATTTTGTAACATCTGAAGATAGCATCACTTGTGCTCCTCTTATTTCAAATATCATATTCTCTATACTAGCATTAATATCAATAACATTATTTTTTTGTTCTATGACATTAATATTTTCCATTTTATCACCACTTTCTGAAAAAAATTTATTAACAAAAAAATGATAACACATTAGTTAATCATTTTTTGTTTAAAATTTTAAATATTTTGGATTATCCGTGTATTTTTAATTTTCCATTATCTGAAAGTGATTTCCTGAATCTAAGTAAAGTATTCCTTTCTTACCATCAAGTTGTGGTAAGACATCATTGTAATAGTTAATCATTCTAAACTTAGTAAGTGTTAGGTAAACACTATTACCATCATCCATATAAAGTAAAAATCTATCTTTATCAAAGTCATTAGGGTCATAATAAAACTCACTAATACTACTTCTAACATTCTTCTTCACTTTTAAAAGATTTTTAAGTAGATCTTTATATTTATCTTTAGGTACATCATTTATTAATCTTGGTACAGTATAAGGAACTTCTTCCGTAGTTGTTACTTCTTCCATATTTTCTAATACTAATTTACCAGTTGTTTCTTTCTTTAATAAAACTTTATGTTCTACTACTTCAATCGTTAAAACATGATAAAAACTCTTTCTTACTTTAACGTTTTTAATAAACGGTATTTCTTCTAAATTCTTCTTTATTTTATAACTACTAGTTTTATAAAAACTTGGATAGTTAGTTAAACCTGCTTTATCAATTAGTTGTTGATCTGTTACTATTTCATTTCCCTTAATTACTATATTTTTAATTCTAGCATCTAGAATAACATCTGTAACAAAAACAATAAGAGCAATTACTAGAATAAGTAAAAAAAAAGGTATTAATTTTAATCTTTTTCTTTTTTTAATCTTTGCCATAACTCTACTCCCAATTTACAAATTCTTGTTCTATCTTTAAATCTACTCCATATTTATCAAGTACGGCATCATGTACAAACATAATTAAATCATGAATATCTTTAGCAGTGGCATTTTCTTTATTAACTACAAAGTTAGCGTGTTTTAAACTAACTTCTGCTCCTCCTTTAGTTAAACCTTTTAGTCCTAAGTCTTCAATTAACTTACCAGCAAACATTCCCTCGGGATTTCTAAAAACACTTCCTGCTGATGGATATTCAAGCGGTTGAGACTCTACTCTTCGCTCTCTTCGCTCTTTTACGACTTCTTCTATTTGTTTTCTATCACCTTTAGTAAGCTTTAATACTGCCTCTAAACAAATATAATCTTTATGTTTTTGTAAATAAGAGCTTCGATAATGAAAGTCCATCTCAGCATTTGTTAAAGTAATAATTTTTAAGTCATCTGTTAAGACTGTTACATTGGTAGTGATATAACCCATATCACTTTTGTAAGCTCCAGCATTCATATAAATTGCTCCACCAATAGTACCAGGAATACCAGAAGCAAACTCTAAACCTGCTAAACCTTTTTTCATAGCTTCTCTTGCTACTCGCATTAATGAAGCTCCTGCTCCACAAATAACTTTATTTCTAACAAATTCTATCTTATCAAATTCATCTAACTTGATTAACACGCCATCATACAAGTCATCACTAAATAATAAGTTACTACCATTTCCTAATATTTTATATTTAATATTGTTAGCTTTAATCAATTTACATAACTCAACTAATTCTCTTCTACCTTTAGGATAGATAATTGCTCTTGCAGTACCACCGACTTTATAGGTTGTATATTTTGATAACGGAGCATCATAAACAATTCTTCCTATTTCTCTTTCTTCCACTTCTTTAAAAAATGTATCCATCTATTTTTCATTCCTTACTAATTTTTCTACTTCTTTATAAATAGCTTCTGCACTATTTGGACAAGAAAATTCTTTCAAATTTTCCCTCATTTCATTATACACTTCTTTTTTAAAACAGTCATCTATTAGTGGTAATAAAGTTGTTTTATCAAAGGCTTTTTCTTCTAATATTTTACAAGCTTTTTTATCTTCTAGTGCTTTAGCATTTTTAAATTGATGATTATGTGTTACATAAGGACTTGGTATCATAATGGAAGGAAGTAAAAGAGCTGTTACTTCAGCGATAGTAGAAGCTCCACTTCTAGTAATTAATAAGTCAGCATCTTTCATATATTTAGCATCATAAAACGGTACTACTTTAACATTAGCTGGTACTTTTACTTCTTTATAATCATCATAATAACCTTTACCTGTTACTACTAAGACTTGATAATTCTTATTAGCAAAAGCAGGAATTAACTCTTTCATTTTTAAAGTCATGGTTAAAGAGCCAAGAGAACCCATAACAAGAATAATAAACTTACTCTTATGATTAAAACCAAAGTCTTCTCTATTTCCTTTTTCCATTAGAAGAATTTCTTCACTACGAGGATTTCCTGTATAAACTGTTTTTTGCTTCGGAAAACTAGTTTCACTTTCCTTAAAAGAAATACAAATCTTATCAACAAACTTAGAAAGTAACTTATTAGAGACACCAGGAATGGAGTTTTGCTCATGAATTAATGTTTTAAAACCAAGACGATGAGCAGCTACTAAAACAGGAGCAGTAATATAGCCACCTACTCCAATAACTATATCTGGTTTAAACTTTGAAAGCTCAGTTTCCGCTTTTTTTATCGCTTGAAGATAAATTTTTAAAACTGTTACATTTTTCCAAACCTGTTTTCTATTTAAACCTTTCATTGGAATAGCAATATAAGGAATTCCTCTTTCAGGAATAATATCTTTTTCCATTCTATCAGTGGTACCAAAATATAGGAACTCACTATTTTTATCGTGACTTTTAATTTTATTGATAATTGCTAAAGCTGGGAAAATATGTCCACCTGTCCCTCCTGCTGTAATAGCTACTTTCATAAGTCATTCCTCCTATTTATTAAATTTATCTATTAATGATTCAAATTCTTCTTGAATCTCCTTTAGTCTTTCTTTAGTAGAAGCTTCAAATCTAGATGTTATATTAGGACCAGTATTACTAAATCTAACACTTGCCCAACCATCATTGAAAGTTACTCTAACCCCATCAATAGTATTAATATTATAATGCTTTTCCCTACAATATTCTATAACTTTTTCTACTACTTCTCTTTTTTTCTCATCAGTTGACTTATATTTTAACTCTGGTGTTGCTTCATAATGATTTATTCCTGTTAATAACTCTTCAATGGTTTTATCATTTCTTGATAATAATTCGATAATTCTAAGTCCAGCATAAAGACCACTATCAAAACCTAAAAATCTATCTCTAAAGTAAACATGTCCTGATAACTCACCACCAAAAGGCATATCAAGTTCGGCTACTCTACTTCTTGTATAGCTGTTACCAGTACGATAGCAAACAGGAGTTCCTCCTAGTTTTATGATTTCATCTTCTAATGATTTACTACATTTAACGTCATATAAGAAAGTTTTATTACTAACTTTATCAATTATATCTCTTATGATTAGTATCATATAATAGTCGATTGGTAAGAATTTGCCTTTATTAGTAATAACACCTACTCTATCACCATCGCCATCAAAACTAACACCAATATCTGCTCCCGTTTCTAAGACTTTGGCTTTTAATTGTTCTAAGTTAGCTTCAATTGATGGGTCGGGATGATGATTAGGAAATGTTCCATCACTTTCACCATTAATGATAGTAAAATCAATTGGAAACATACTATATAAATCTTTTAGGATAATGGAAGTTGTCCCATTTCCAGGGTCTAAAATAGCTTTTATTCTTTTATCTCCAAAGTTAAGACCATTCTTAATCGCATTAAAGTATTCTTCTTTAACATTAATTTTATGAATACTTCCAGCACCATCTAGAAAGTCACCTTTTATTGTTTCTTCGTAAAACTCTGCTATTTCTTCTCCTTTAGCATTCAAATAATCTTCAAAAGCAAACTTTAAACCATTATCTTCTTTTGGATTATGACTTGCTGTTATCATAATACCACAATCTATCTTTTCATAAATACAAGCATAATAGTACATTGGCGTAGTAGTTAATTCTAAATCTAATATATTAATACCACTATCAAGTAAACTTTTAGTTAAAGCGTTATGAATTCTTTCTGATGATAATCTATTATCATGACCAATTACACAAGTATCTTTTCCCATTTTTCTAATATGAGTAGCAAAACTTCTTGCAATAGTATAAACAACATCATCTGTTAAATCAGTATCTGCTATTCCTCTTATATCATATGCTCTAAATATTTCTTTATTGATTTCTTTTGTTATTTTCATCTTTTTAGCTCCTTCTAGTATAACTACACTTAGATTATATCATACTTTTCTAAGAGCTAAAAAGAAAAAGACCTCTAACTATGATTAGTTAAACGTCTTATTAGTTTTTTTATTTTTGAAACTTTGTTAAGTGGCCTTACATTTAATTCTTCTATCTTTGCTGAGCGATACTCTCTAAACTCATCATTATCAATGAAACAATCATATGGAACATTTTTAGTTACTATTTTTTTCTTCAAATTAATAGGTAATTTAACATTTTCTTTATCAAAATTTCCTAACCAAGTTTCTTTATTTATCATTTCAGGAAAAACAACTTCTCTAGAATTTGCTAAACTATATAAATTTAGAGTTCCACCAATACACTTAGATAAAATTAAGGTATCAACATATGTTAAACTACCAAGTGATGCATCACCATTTATGATATCTGGTAGCGAAAGTCTATCAGTTGTTTTTAATCTTTGAAGTAATAAATCACCATTAATAATACTTGGGAACTGAGAATCATCAATTTCTATTAAATTTTCCATATTTAAGTGACGTCCAACGACTCTTGGTAACTTAGAATTGGTAAGACTTTTTAAATTATTTAAATATAGTGACCCATTAACCACTTCTGGAAAAGTTAAATTATCTACATATTCAAGACCTTCAAGAGACAAAGTGCCATTAATTGTTTGCGGCAATTCTAAACTACTAAATTCGTTAAGGCTGGAAAGAACGACACCTTCACCAACTAACTTTGGTAGAGTTAAGTTATTTGCAGTTTTTAGTTTTGTCATTATAAGTGATTTACCTACAACTTTTGGGAAAGATATATTATCAATGTATTCAAGTTCTGGTAATTTTAAAGCACCTAAAACACTTTCTGGAAAAGAAACATTTCCTACTGCTACTAAACTAGATAAGTCTAAAGTCCCCCCAACGTCTTTTGAAAAAATTACATTGTTGTTAATTTCTCTTAATTTACTCATAACTAAATCTTTTTCAATTATAGGCGATAACTCTAATTCTTCTATTTTTGTTAAATTAGACAAATCTATACTACCACTCACTCCACCTAATAACGTAATTCTTTTTGCAGACACAAGACCAGAAAAATTTAAATTTCCTACTACATTACTTTTAAATGTGAAATTATTTAGATACGTCTTTTCCTCTAAGTTTACATCACCAATAATTATTTCTGGTAAAGCATAAAAATCACCTTTATCAAAAACATCATTTAAATTAACATTAGCTTTTAATACTTTTATTCGACCTTTCTTTTTCTTACATTCATTTATCGAAAAAGCTATTTCATCTTTAGAAACATTATATTCTTCACGAATTTCTTTAGTTGCTTTTGCCCTATCAATCATAGTTTGACGATATTTTTTGTAATCATCATCTTCCATAAAGCAAGAATCAGGTATATTTAACTTGCAATCAATTTTTTCTTTCATATTTTTAGGAAGTATCAAACCATTTGTATCTTTTAAATCAAATAGGTGCAACCAACCTTTTGTTTTTTCAGGAAATAAAACGCCTTTTGCTGAAGTTAAGGAATCTAAAAATAAATCATTTGTTACTTCAGGAAGTATTAATCCATTCGCCTTTTCTGAATAATCAATTGATAAAAGGCCACCTATTTCAGGTAATTTTAAATATTCAAAGTCTTTTAAAGTAACCATTATAAATAAATTTCCTTTTACTACTTTGGGTAAAGTAAGTTGTTTAGCACTCACCACCTGTTTTGGAGGTAAACTATAATTTTCCAGTTCTGCTAATGGTGGTATGTCATAATGAGTTAAAATGCCATGTATTGATAAATTACCTTCGACAATTTTGGGAAAAACTACATTACTAGATTCAGTTACCCCCGAAACTGTTAGATTACCTTTTACTATTTCAGGTAATTCTAAACCCTTTGTTTTCTCTAAACCAGATAATCTAAGATTTCCTGTTATCTTAGGTAGTTTCAAACCTGTTGCATCTTTAACTACATCCAAATCCAAATCATCAAGATATTCACTAATTCTTCTAAAGTCATATATACGATTCATATCTTCAGCAACGCTTTTTCGCTTATCTATTATATTAGCAATTCGATGCTCTTTATTAAAATAAATTCCTTCAATTTTGTTATCAATTTCATACAAAAACCTTAATTCTTCTATTGTTAATGGTACATCTTGCTGAGTCTTTTTATCTACTAAATTAAGTAGTCTCATATCATGTATTTTTCTGTCAAAACCATTTTTATTATCAAACTCTTCTAGTTTCTTTTCAAGAATATCAAGTAAATCATCTCCAATATCTGAATCAGGACCTGACAAGCTTATTTCAGAAACTTCAGTTTGATCTTTCATCTTTATAAAAATTTTATTATCATAGTGAAACACAGGTTGACGATATATAACACCACTTATCTCATAAATTTTTTCAGTAATATATTGTTTTACACGATAAATATAAATATCACCATTCTTTAAATCCTCCTTACATTGCTCCTCATACCAAGGTTGAGTTTCAGATGCCCCAAAAGGATATGACGTAGGGTAAAAATTGCCTCCTTGCTTATATCTATACCATTCACCATCTTGTTTACTATACAATTCTTCACTTGTTTGTCTATTTTTTTTCATTATTTCATTCCTCCTAACATAACAATTAATTAATTTTAGTTATTAGCCTTCCTATTTTCTATTACTGTTTTCTTTCCATTTGAAAACAGTAAATAAATCTATATCTAATTTATTGCAAACAATACATAATACTATAAAATTTTCTATCACACTGTAGTTTTTAATTTTATTATTATTCATTTTAATATTTGTTTTTCTTTTCTAATTGCTCAGGCAAAGTCTCCCACTTCTTCAGTTAAAATAAGCTTGTCTCTTCAATGTTTTACCTCTTATCTATATCACTTTTTAGATTATTCCATAATTCTAATTGTTCTTTTTGCATATTCAATTGCTAGTTATAATAACACAAATCTAGAAAAAAAGAAATATCATTTTTCATTAATATTTCTTGCTTCACTTAGTAATTGTTCTAAAGTATCTAAGGTATATCCTCTTTGTTTAATATATTTAATAACAACATCTAACTCACTAATATTATCTTTAGTTGGACTAATAGAAATAATCGACCCTTCCCTAATTTTACCTTTTAGTGATATATAGGGATTATTTTTAACTTGAATAGTAGGAATGATTGTATGCATTTTTTCTTTACTACATAACTCTAATATTTCTTTCTGGTCATAATTAGCAAGACAGTACTTTCCTCTTCTATTAGCAATCACTTGCAAAGTATCAAGAGCTTCTTCAAAAACTAATTTATCATAACTACCTTTATAGTTTAGAAGTTCTACTTCATTAAAGTCTTGTAATAAACTAGTTATTAAAATATTATCTTCTTTAAGTAAAACTCCATCAACAAAGAAAGTTGCTCTAACATCATTTTCTTTCAAAATATCTTTTATTTTGGGCAGTAGTTCTTTATTACTGATTTCAAATACTAGTGAAATATAATTAGTAAAGCCATTACCACTGACAATATATTTATCATAATAATCATCTATTGATATAACAGGATTACTTTCTTTAAAAGTCATTAAAGATGAATTATATTCTCCATATTGCTTCATCTTCGTAAAGCTTTTATCTAAATCAACTACTACTCCACTATATCCTGGTATTAAGTAGTCACCATCAACTTTAGCATTAACTGACTTTTCTTCTAAACTAGTTTTTTCCTTTTTAATTTTAATCATAATTGGATCACTATCTTCCATTAAAGATATAGCTTTATCAGTATAAAAGAAACTAGCTATCACTAGAAGACAAGCAAATAATATTTCTATTATTTTTTTCATAAGATATCAACCTCATTTAATATTATGAAAAAGAAGAAACTTCTATAACGAAATTTCTTCTTTCTTACTCACTAGGAGATGATAAATAATTATAACTAAAGGATTAATAATTGTTTTTACTAAAAGTTTATTAGTAAATACTATAAGTGGTAATAACTCTATTAAAGTACAAATTAGTAAATAACTAATGTTTTCCTTTTTATGTTTATAAAGTAGTGAACTTAAAATAATAGAAATAACTAATCCAATACCTATCCCTAATAAATAATTATATTTTAAAAAAATAGCAAAGAGTAAATAATCAATTACTTCTACAAAAAGTATTTTTCTATCTTTATTATACCAACTAGTATGATTAGTATTATCAATATAATCAGTTATTATCTTTTGAAAATTTACTTTATTAGATTGATACTTTCTAGGAGTAAATGTCTTAGCTTTCACCAAGACTTTATCTAGTTTTGTGAAATCTCTTAATGCTAGTATATAACCTTCTTTTTCAAACTCATTAACAATTTGTTTTTGATGATCATTAGTATGTTCTTTATATTTTGAAAGTCTTGGAGCAGCGATTACTTTTTTATTTAGTTCAAGAGCAGTTAGAATACTCCCTACTCCACCATGTGTAATGATTAAAGATGCTTTTTCCATATACTCTTCAAATTCATCTTTAGAAATAGTATCAAACACTTCCATAACATTACTTTTATACTTTGTATAACCTGCTTGAACAACAACTTTTTCTTTGATATTGCCATTTATCACTTCTTTTTCTACTGCTTTCAATAATCTTTTAAAAGACTTATCTTGTGTTCCAAGTGTTACAAATATCATTAATAAATCCACCCCCCATAAGTAGCATTCTCATATAATTTTAGCATTGGACGCCACTGGACGATAAATAAATTAGCAATCTTAAATTTATAAAATAAACTTCCTGTTACTGTCTTAGTATTTATATTAGCAAAGGTCTCTATATAAATTACTTTACTACCAAATATCTTTGCTATAGAACACATTGGTCCAGCAGTATGAGCACCTGTTGTAATGACATAATCCGGATGATATTTAAGATAATAAAACAAACTTAAAAAACAATTAGCAAGTAATTTAAAAGGATAAGATAAGAAATGATCTTTAGTTCCATAGATTAAAAAATCTATTCTTTTATATTTCTTTCTTAATTTTTTATTAGATTTTGTATTTTCTGTAATCAAGCAAGAATTATATCTCGGAAACAAATTAGCAAGTTGTAATAACTCACTTAAGTGTCCACCTGTACTAGATATAAACATAACATTTTTCCTCATAGTTACCTCTTTATTTATTAATTATTTTTAACCATTGTTCAACAACTTTATCCTTACTGTATTCTTTAACTTTATTCCTCCCAGCACTTCCTAGTTCTTTTCGTTTCTCTGGGTCTTTTATTAAATCATTTATCTTACTAACCATCATTTTATTATTACGATGTCTTATCAAATAACCATCTCTACCAGAAGTAATTATCTCTTTAGCACCTTCAGCACTATCAAAAGCAAGACAAGGAAGTCCATTACTCATCGCTTCTAATAAAACTATACCGAAAGACTCTGTGTAACTAGTCATAACATAGATTGATGACTTATGCATTATATTATTGATATAATCACTATCTTGAAAGCCATGCAATGTTACAGAAGATACTAAGTCATTCTCTTTGATATATTTTTCTAGTGTTTCTTTTTCTTTACCATCACCGATAATATCTAAAACCCAATCAGGATGTTTTTTTCTTACATCTTTATATATTTCTAATAAAGATAAATACCCTTTCTCTTTTGATAATCTTCCTACACTTACTATTCTCTTAGCTATTAAAGGACTCTTTGTTTTCGGAATATTTTCCAAGGTATTAGGTATATAAATGCATTTAACTTTATATTCCAGTAACTTTCTACGATAAAATTTTTGTAAATCTTTTGATACTAAAATAAAATAATCTAAATTTTTCACACTAGTTACTACTTCTGTGGCATACTTCATATCGTTATGATGATGATTATGTTCCCAACCTATCTTTAAGACATTTTCTTTTGCATATAAACCTACTAATTCATTAAATAAAGTTCTAGTAGAAATTATAACATCAGAATCCGTCTCTTTTATATAGTTAATAACTTCCTTCCTTCTTAAATGTAGTATTTTAAGACTTTTAAAACTTTCTTTGATAAAGCTTATGGGTCTTAATCTACGAAGAGCGTCACGCCACTCTTTTTCATTACTTTTAACTCCTTTTTCTAGGAGATATTTTACTTTTATTCTCTCATCTAAAGGAAATACTGGCTTATCATACAATTCATAAACAGATGCTATTTCTACTTCAATATCGCTATTAGCAACTAACAAGTTAGCAAGTGTTGAAATTGATTTTTCGATTCCGCCATAACCTAGATGTAATGCTATTATTGATACTTTTTTCATCTTGTCACCTTCCTTACATCTATAGTATAAACCACTTTTTTTAAAAAGCAAAAGAAAAACTGATGAGAACACCAGTTATTCTTAATTTTCTTTATGATTTTCTCTTCCTGCACGTTCTTGTTTTTTCTTATCACGGCAAGCTTTACAACGTTTAGGTTCATTAGTTAAACCTTTAGTTTGATAAAACTCTTGTTCACCAGCAGTAAAAACAAAATCTTGATGACAATCACAACAAGTAATTGTCTTATCTTTAAATTCCATAACTTTTCCTCCTTCTTTCAATAATTGGACTAGTATAGAAATCATTAATAATCCAAAAATTGAAAGGTCAATATAGAATTCTTATAATTTTTATAAACGTCCAGTGAATAATCTTCACAATATAAATTATACACTAGAAACTACTTTTATGCAATTTATTTAGATTTGAACAGTTGAAAAGTTATTTAATCTAATAAATAAGTTTCTTTAAAGAAAGAATAGTAAAAGACTAAACATAAATAAAGCGATAGCTAACTTTATATAGATTTGAGGTTTCTTACTGCCTTCATAATTAGTATCAACAGTTCTATCATAACAAGATAAAACAAGTGAGAAAGTTATTATTAAAGCGTAAAATGGGATCGGTGCAATATATGGTACCAACAATTTAAAAATAATGATAAATAAATAGAAAACAAAACTCGTTATTAACCAAAACTCAAAATCACTGATATTTTTCTTATATAACGTCTTTAACATCTTTTCATTATTTTTATTTATCTTATAAATAGATTTTTTCTGTGGCTTGTATTCTTCAATATATTTGTATACCTCTGTCTGTCTAGTATAAACATTTAAGATCGTTAACTTGCATTTCTTTTTAATTACTCTATATTTCAAATCATATAAATCGCAATTAATAACTATTTTCTTATCTGTTAACTTCTTATCATAGATATTAGCAATTTCTACTATTTCGAATTGATAAAGACTTTCAATATTCTCAAGAAGATAGTTAATAAAATCTTCATCTTTTAAAAGTGTTGCTAACTTTCTACTTTTCTTCAAAGTTGTTTTATTATAGTCAGTAACTAATTCCATAAGGTCTTCTTCTTTCACTAAAGGATTAACTCTTATCACTAGTAATCGATTGTCCTTAATAACAAGACATGATAAATCAATATTTCTTTTACTAGTAAAATTGATAACTTCTAGAATAATTACAACACAAACTCCTAAGAAACCAATTAGTAGCAAGTTAGAATTATTAAAGTAAAGAGATAAAAGTGCAATAAGTAAGAGAAGTAAAAGATTAAATACTACTATAAATGTTGAATCTTTAAATGGTTGATAGTTGTTTCTATACTTCCTAGCTTTTTCGTCCACATATGTAAATATTTTCATTGTCTCACCCTTCCTATTATTTATATTATAGCACGAACTAACAATATTTTTGACAAAATCAGTCGATTATGTTATAATACGTATCTTACCGATTGGAGTGGAAAGAATGAAAAAATATTTAAAAAAGCTGAAAACTTATGTGATTTATCTAGGAGTAGTAACAACAATGATGATAATGATTATTGCTGTTGTTTATAAAAATCCAGATTTATTAACTTTCTATAATGCTAATAATGAGTTTTTTGAAGAAGAAATAGTAACTAGTCCTTTTAGTAACTCTAGCAATGTTGAAGTTGTTAATAATACTGAGGCAACTAATAATAATAGTAGTGTTCAAGTAACATCTAATACGACTAGGCAATCTTCCACTCCTACTTACGTAGCAATGTCAACAGCAAGTGGTTATGTCTGGCCAACTGTTAGTGGCTATTATATCAGTCAAGGATATCGTGGAACTAGTCACGATGGTGTTGATATCGCTGGTTGTCCTTATAACTCAAATATCTTTGCTGTTAATGATGGTGAAGTTGTTACTGTGTCAAGAAAATGGGACAATGGTTTATATATCGTTATAAGACACGATAATGGTTACTATACAATGTATGCACACTTAGCTAGTGCTTCTGTTTCAGTTGGACAAAGAGTTAGTAAAGGCCAAGTCATTGGTGGTATGGGAAGAAGTGGTTTAGCAACTGGTGTCCACCTACATTTCTCACTTTGGAATAATTACCCTTATCGTGGTAGTAGTTTAAACCCATTCAGTTTATTTTAAATAGGTGTTTGTTCTATACACCTCTTTTTTTTTAGAATAAACTAAGGAAGAAAGGGGAAATTTTATGAATAGTAAATATCAATATCGTCCTAATTTTAACTATTTTAGAGATAGTTCTAATTACTATCGTCAAATTAGTGATGACAATAATTTATTTTCTAGCAGTGAAGGATTTATGATGGGAAATATGTTTAAGAATACTTATGTACCTTACAAGGCTTATCGCCCTGCTAGTCTTTCTGCTACTAGTGAACAAAGTGATTTATTTTTAAGACTTAGTGAGGCGGAATTTGCAGCACATGACTTAAATCTTTATCTTGATTTACATCCTCAAGATGGTAATATGTTAGAAACATTTAATCAATATCGAAAGGAAGCTAATGCCTTATTAGAAGAATATGAATCTAAATATGGACCTGTCAGCACTTCTAGTAATGCTTTAGAAGAAAGTCCCTTTAGATGGGCAATCGACAATTTTCCTTGGAATGAAGGAGGTATGTAAATGTGGCGTTATCAAAAAAAATTACAATATCCGATTAATATAACTAAGAAAGATTTAAAAATGGCGAAACTTTTAATAACACAATACGGCGGTAGTAATGGCGAACTCGGTGCTGCTCTTCGTTATTTAAATCAAAGGTATACTATGCCCGATAATAAAGGGCAAGCTTTACTAACAGATATCGGAACTGAGGAACTTGCACATATCGAAATGATTTCTACAATGGTTTATCAATTATTAAAAGATGCTACTATTGAAGAAATTAAACAAGCAGGACTTGCCCCACACTATGCCGAGCATAAACTAGCTTTATACCCTACTAATGCCGATGGGGTTCCTTTTACAGTAGACTACTTTGCCACAACTGGTGATCCTATTGCTGATTTAGCAGAAGATATGGCGGCTGAACAGAAAGCAAGAGCTGTTTATGAGAACTTAATTGACTTAACAAACGATCCTGATGTCATTGGTCCATTATTATTCTTAAGACAGCGAGAAGTTGTCCATTACAATGCTTTTAAAGAATTATTTGATGAATATCAAAAAAAATATCAATAAAAAAGTGGTGAAATAAATCATCACTTTTTAGTTTTAGTTAAATACTTCCATAAGAAGCGGAACAACGTGTTTCTTTCTTGAAACAACATCTGCTAGGTATGTTCCTTCTTCCATCTCTCCACGATAAGCAAGTTCCATTAAATCCTTAGCTTTTCTATTATAAATTACATAAGATCCATTTTCAATAATATCTGTTATATAAAGTGCTACTAAAGAATAATTATTAGCTTCTGCTACTTCATCTAAAGTATCTAAATACTTATCCATATTATTTTTAATATCATCAAAGTTAGTAGTAAAGAATTGACCAATTCCCATTGTTTTATCATTAACATTATATAGTTTAAAGTCGTTATATAAAACATCTTCTTCACTCATACCTTCTAAAGAAGTACCAGCTTTAATCATATCAAGACCATACTTTTTATAATCAACTCCTGCTATTTCTGAAAGATAATGAACTGCTTCTACATCTAAAGAAGTAGCAGTTGGACTCTTTAATATTAAAGTATCAGACAAAATACCTGATAACATCATTCCAGCCATTTCTTTAGTTATTTCAATATTTTTTTCTTTATATAGTGAATAAATAATTGTATTAGTTGAACCAACAGCCATATTTCTAAAGTTTACTGGACTAGAAGTTGTAATTGATCCTAAATTATGGTGATCAAATATTTCTTTAATTTCTGCTTCATCTAATCCTTCAGCACTTTGAATTTTTTCATTATGATCTACTAATATTACTTTCTTAGGATGTTTAGCTTCTAGATCCGTTATTCTTAAAAGGCCTAAACATTTACCAGTTTTACCATTAATAACTGGATAATTGGTATGTCTTAACTTCTTATTAATTTCTAAGATATCATCAACATAAGTATTTTCATCAAAAGTTACAGCATCATTAGTAGTACGAGTCATATTACCAATATAATTTGCTAAACTAATAAGTCTAGATACATGGTAAGTATCATAACTACTTCTAATAATATTAACTTTATTCTTCTTAGCAATTTCTAAATGCTCATCTTTGATTTCGCCATTTCCTGTTAAGATAATCATCTTAACACCATTTTCTACAGCATATTCAATTACACTATGGCGATCTCCTACTATTAAGATATCAGACTTTTCTAATTTTACAGTGTTAAGAAAAGTGGTACTACGGTAAGCAGCAGCTAATAAGTGTCCCTCTATTTCTTCGTCAAATTTTAATACTTCTTCAGCTTTTAATACTTCTAATAAGTTTTTATATGATGTTTTTAATAAATTTACTTTATCACTAATAAAGTGATGTGCTAAGTCTTTAATAGTTACAATACCAAGTAACTTTTCTTTACTATCTACTACTGGTACACCAGTTAAGCCTTGATTTAGCATGTAAAGATAACTATCATAAATAGATTTAGATTCATCTAAGAAATAATGTTTATGATAATCAACATCTTTAAGTTGCAATTTTACATCATTTAAGTATTTTGGAGTCTTAACCTTGAAATAGTCAAGAGCATAAGCTGTTTCTTTATTAATATTTCCTAAGATACGGGCTTCTGTACTTTCTCCTAATTGTTTTTTTAAATAAGACAAACTAATGGCACTACAAACTGAATCAGTGTCTGGTTTTCTATGTCCAAATATATAAGTTTTTTCCATCTAACTCCCTCATTTCTGTTTAAGATTATATAATAATAGAGCGCTTTTGTCAAAATTATACTTTAATTTATTTTTAATTGCACAAAAAAATAGAATTGTATGCAATATCTTAAACTTTGAGTTTTAAGTGATTAAATTTTTTTATATTCCTAAAATG
>CAKPDM010000016.1 GCA_934148995.1 uncultured Bacilli bacterium | reverse complement strand
ATGATGTTTGTGATGGAATTTATCAGATAGTGTTCAATGATAAAAACGAATGTATTTATTTTAAAAGTTGGGAAATGCTTAAGAAGGAAGATGAAAGTAATGAATAATGAAAATATAAATAAAACAAATATTAACTGGTAAAGAACGACTTATGGAAAACTTTTATATGAAGCAATAAATAAGGAGATAGTAATGAAAAAAATTGTAGATAGATATACTAATAATATTTTTGAAAATATTAAACATATGGGTGAATATGGAAATGAATATTGGTATGCTAGGGAACTTACAAAAGTTTTAGAATATAAAGACTGCAGAAACTTCTTAAAGGTTTTAAATAAAGCAAAAGATGCTTGTAAAAATTCTGGGTTTAATATAGATGAACAACTTGTTGATGTCAACAGGTTGTCAAAAAGAAATATAATGCCACTGCTAATATACAAGATTATAAACTTTCAAGATATATATGTTATTTAATAGTACAAAATGCAGATCCAAGCAAAGAAGTTGTTGCTTTAGGACAAACCTATTTTGCTATACAAACAAGAAATAACAGAGCAAGAATATAATTCATTATCAGATGATGAAAAAAGATTTTATCAAAGAAAGTTAACGAGACAAGGTAATTATACGTTACAAAAAGTTGCATCTTCTGTTGACGTTAAAAATATGGCTGAATTTCATAATGCAAGATGTAAAGGATTATATAATGGTGAAACCGCTGATGTTATATTTAAAAGAAAAAAATTACGCTATAGAGAAGATATTTTAGATAATATGAATGAAGAAGAATTAGTTGCTAATTTATTTAGAATAAATTAAACGAAGCAAAAACTTTTAAAAGATAATGTACAAGGTGAGAAAGAAGCAAAAGATGTACATTATGAGGTCGGGAAAAAAGTTAGAAAGGCGATGATGATATTATGATTATTAATTATTCAGATCAAACTATCATAAAAAATAAAAAATCTATATTTTTGGCTGGTCCAACACCAAGAGATGAAAAGACAAAATCATGGAGAACTACTGCTTGTGAAAGATTAAATGAGTTAGGATTTGATGGAATAGTTTATGTTCCCGAATATTCGACTTGGAAACCAAAAGCAAATTATATAGATCAGGCGATGTGGGAAAGAGAGGCATTAATAGAATCAACGGTTATTATGTTTTGGGTTCCTAGAAGTTTACCTGATATGTTTGCTTTTACTACAAATGTAGAATTTGGATATTGGTTACATTCTGGGAAAGTAATATATGGCAGACCAGATAATGCTGCAAAGATAAAGTATCTTGATTGGTTATATAAAATGGATTATAATAAAGCTCCAATAAATAACCTAGAAGAACTATTAAAGGGAACAATAATATTGGCAGACATATTATATGACGAAAAAAGCACTGAAATATTACCACTAAGTAAAAGAAAAATTTTAGAAAGAAAGTGAAGATAATGAATAATGAAAATAAAACAAATATCAACTGGGAAAGTACGAATTATCTAAACACTAGCCAAAACCATTGAAAAATCAACATTTTTTCAAAATTTTATCTTTCGTAATTTGATAAATTGGAGGTGAATATATGTCAAATAAAATAATAGAAGTTCAAAATATTAAAGTAAATATTACAAACATAGATGATAATGATTATATTTGTATTTCTGATTTTGGTAAATACAAAGGGGGAAAATCGAAAGCTGATGACATTATAAGAAACTGGTTAAGAAATAGAATTACTTTGGAATTTTTAGGAACATGGGAGTCTATTTATAATCCAAATTTTAATTCCGTCGAATTCGACGGGTTTAGAAAAAGTGCAGGACTTCATACATTTACATTAAGTGTTACTGAATGGTGTGAAAAAACAAATGCAATTGGTATATATTCAAAACGAGGAAAGTATGGAGGAACTTATGCACATAAAGATATAGCTTTCGAATTCGCTTCTGCAATTAGTCCGGTATTTAAACTATATTTAATAAAAGAATTTGAAAGGTTAAAAGAAATTGAAAATCAAAACAGGGAGTGGGATGTAAAAAGAATATTAACGAAAAACAATTATTTAATACATACGGATGCAATTAAAAATTACATATTGCCAGATAATGACTTTTATAAAAATAGAGAATGGTTAAAATATGCTGAAGAAGCTGATATTTTAAATGTAGTCATATTTAACACAACGGCTAAGAAATGGAGAGAACTTAATCCTGATTTAGCTAAAAATTCAAATGTTAGAGATTATGCTACAATAAATGAATTAACAGTATTATCAAATTTAGAATCACATAATGCTGAATTAATAAAAGAAGGAAAAAGCAAAGAAGAGAGATTTGAAATTTTAAGTAAAATTGCGAAATATCAATTAGATATACTTAATAATGCGGAACAAATAAAATTATTAGGAGAAAAGAATATATAAAGTTTCTGAGATATTTGTATTATATAGAAAATGAAGTAGTATTAATGAATGATGTTGTTAAAGAAGAAATAAAAGCGTTATATAAAGAAGGTAATGAAATTTTAAATGGGTTTAAAGACAATACTGATAAACATGTGAATTTACGTAGAAAATATCAAATTTGGTACACTAAATCACTTATTGTTGTTAAAGAAGTTTTACCTGATAGGTATAATGAATTTGTTAAATGTTATACTTGTTCAAAACGTAAAGAAATATCATATTCAAATTTCTTGATGTATGATTTCTTAATAGGCATAAGTGTAAGTAGAGGAGGTGTTAGTATGGAAATGTATATAATAATTGCTCTAATTGTTTTAATTATTGGAATAATTACCTTTACGTTTTATAATAGAAAAAGTAAAGAAACTAAAAAGGAAATAAAAAAAGAAATTAGCCTATCTGTTTATGATAAAAACATGCTTCCTGATATTCAAATAATAGAAAATTTTACCTTAATACCATCAGAAAAGAATAAAATAGTTGATACAAAAGTAAAAAATGCTATATCAGTTTTAGATAATTCAGTTACAAAATCTGTTATGGTAGGAAAAAATTTTAAAAATGCGAATACTGTATTAAATAGTAATAGAGCTTTCTTTTCTGCTGCTAGAAGTGGAACAGAAAATATGATGAAAGTTAAAGGAACTAATGAATTATTAGGAACACAAGCAATAAATGGAAAAATTACTCAAAATACAAAATTTATAAGAGAAGATCAAATGATGGCTAATGTAGGAAAAGATGCTTTAGTGAATGCTGGATTCAATGTAGCTTCTATGGTTGTTGGTCAATACTATATGAATGAGATAAATATAAAATTAGAAAATATTCAACACGATATAGATAGTATTTCCAATTTTTTAGATACTCAATATAAAGGGAAGTTAATATATATCGTATCAAAAATCGAAGAAATATTAGAAAATAGAGAAGATATTTTAACTAACAATTTTTCAAAAGATAAGAGATATGATGAAATATCAAGAGCCGAAGAAAGCTGCGTAGAATTGCTAACACAGGCAAATGTAAGTATTGCAGAACTTTTAAGAGATGAATTAAACTATAAAAATTATGAAAGAAATACAAAAGACATTCAGAAATGGTTATTCAGACAACAAATATTAACAAGACTATTAGCCGAGATTGGAGATTTAAGATATGTTCTAGCAGATGGAAATGAAACATCAAAATCTTCTCATAGTCAATATAATAAATGTTTAAAGCATACTAATACAGTAAATGAAGAATTAGATAAATGGCACGAAACTTATTGTAAAAAGTTTGGAATAAACAAGGATGAACATAGAAGAAAAGCTACTTTTTTTGAAATAAGAAAAAATACTATTGGAAGAATCAATGAAGAATGGGCTTACAATAAATTAAATGAAAATACAGAAATGATGATTGATGCACAAATGAATATAAATAAATTGCTACCATATAATACTGATAAATTAGATAAAAATATTAAAATTTTGAAATATAAAGGAGAATATTATAATTTGCCTAAAAGTAGTGAATAAAGCTGAATGATAAATTATAATTTATAAAAGGAAGTGATTAAAATGGATATGTATCAAAAAAGAAAAATCAGAGCAGAAAAGAAAAATAACAATCAAGAAGAAAAGTTAACTAAAGTCGTTCTTAACTGGTATCCTGGTCATATGGCCAAAACTAAAAGAGAAATAGGTGAGAAATTAAATCTGATTGACTTAGTTTATGAAGTGGTAGATGCTAGAATGCCATTATCATCTAGAATAGAAGATGTAGATAATATCATTAAAACAAAACCAAAAATTATCATTATGACTAAGTATGATTTATGTGATAAAAGTGAAACTGATAAGATAATTTCTTATTATGAAAATCTTGGTAATGATGTTGTACCGGTCGATTTAACTACTGGTACTAATATCAAAAAAGTAATAACAGTTAGTGAAAAATATCAAAAACTAGAAAATGAGAAAAGAGCTAAGAAAGGTTTAAAACCAAGAGGTTTGCGTGTTTTAGTATTAGGTATTCCAAACGTTGGAAAAAGTACCTTTATTGACACCATTGCTGGACAGAAAAAGACCGTAGTAGGGAATAAACCAGGTGTTACTAAACAGTTAAGTTGGATTAAAGTAAATAAAGATATTGACCTTTTAGATACACCAGGAATATTATGGCCGAAGATAAAAGACCAAGACCAAGCTAAAAAACTAGCCTTATTCTCTTCAATAAAAGAAGAGATTCTTCCAAAAGAAGAACTAGCTATTTATGCTCTTAAAATATTATCTAACCTATATAAAAATAGAGTAGAAGAAAGATATGGAATAAGTTATACTGACAACGATATAGTAGAAGTCTTAGATACAATCGGTGCAAAAAGAGGTTGTCTAGAACGAGGCGGAATAGTATCTTATGAAAAAGTATATAATGTAATACTACAAGATATTAAAAGTAATAACTTTGGTAATATAACTTTAGATAGAAAAGATAGCTAATATCTTTTTTAGTTTAAATACTTATTTTTATACTCATTATATAAAAGTAAAATACTATTAAAAATATCTTCTCTAACCATTCCTTTTAAATTATAAATATAATTACTATCATTAAGAATAAAATTAACATTTTCCTTTAAAAAATTTGTAATAATAATCGCTTCATCTTCAGTTGGGAAAATACCTTTACTTTCTAAAAATCCCATTGTTAAATGATGATTCAAATTAACAATATTTTTTCTTAAAAAACGTTCAATCATAAAATCTTCCTTTCCCTAAATTTATATGAAATAAAATATTAAATATGTGATAAACTATTAAAGAAGGAGCGTGAGGTAGATGACAAGAATAAAGCAGAGAACTAGTAAAAAACAAATAAATAAGCGACCAAAAATAAGAACAGCATCTAATTATTATTATCAAAAAAGATTTACCACAATAGCAGCGGTAACTTTATTTTGTTTTGTTATTCTAGCTTTCAGACTTTATCAGGTAATGTTAAGAGACCAAGCTAAATATGAAAAAAGTCTTACTGCTTTATCTACAAAAGAAGTAGAAGGTTCTACCGCTCCACGAGGAAGAATATTAGATAGAAATGGTAAAGTAATCGTTGATAATAAAGCCGTAAAAACGATTTATTATCAGAAAGAAAAAGGAAGAACTAGTCTTGATGAGATTAATCTAGCTTATAAAGTAGCACCACATTTAAATCTATCAATAAGTAAACTAACGGATAGAATGAAAAGAGAATTCTTTGTTGCTAAGAATAGTGAGAAAATGCAAAAAAGGATTAAAGCTAGTGAATATGAAAAAGTAAAACAAAGAAAATTAACACAAGACGATATTTTGGAACTTAAATTAGAAAGAGTAACAGATGAAGAATTAAATAGCTTTAGTGATGAAGATAAAAAAGCTGCTTACTTATACTATTTAATGAATAAAGGTTATACCTATGATCAAAAAGTTATTAGAACTAAAGATGTAACAGATGAAGAATATGCTTATATCTCGGAAAATAATAAATCATTAGATGGCTTTAATACTAGACTTGATTGGGAGAGAAGTTATCCTTATGGAGATGTCTTTAGAACGATACTAGGTAATGTTTCAGATAATGGTTTACCAAGTGAAGAGAAAGCTTACTACTTAAAAAAAGGTTATTCTTTAGATGATAGAGTAGGAATTAGTTACTTAGAAAAACAATATGAAGATTATTTAAGAGGAAAAAAAGAAGTCTATAAAGTCTTAAATCGGCATGAGTTAGAATTAGTAAGTGATGGAAAACGTGGTAATGACATTGTTTTAACGATTGATATTGAACTACAAAAACAAGTTGAAGAAATATTAAAGAAAGAAATAATCGAAACGAAAGGTCAACCTAATACCCAGTATTATGACCGAAGCTTTGTTGTTATTCAAGACCCTAATACAGGGGAAATACTAGCGATGGCTGGTAAACAAGCTTTACCAGATGGTAATGGTGGTTACCGAATAATTGATTATACAGCAGGGGTAGTAACTTCACCAATGACTTCTGGTTCGGTTGTAAAAGGTGCTAGTATGTTAGTAGCTTATAATCAAGGAGCTATTAAGATAGGAGAGTATCAACAAGATGAGTGTATCAAACTAGCGGGTACTAAACAGAAATGTTCTTGGAAAACTCTAGGAAGAATTAATGATATTGATGCTTTAGCTTTATCTAGTAACGTTTATCAGTTTAAAGCTGCTATGAAAGTAGCTGGTTATCAATATCATTATAATATGCCCTTTAAAGTTGATAAGAGTACTTTTGATATATATCGCAACACTTTCCACGAATTTGGTCTAGGAGTCCAAACAGGAATAGATTTACCAGTAGAATCTAAAGGTACTTCGAGCGATAATACTGCGGGTGGACTATTACTAGATTTCGTTATGGGTCAGTATGATACTTACACTCCAATGCAACTATCACAATATATATCTACTATTGCTAATAGAGGTACTAGATATCAACCTCATCTTTTGAAAGAAGTACATAAAGTCACCGATGATAATAGTCTAGGAGAAGTAATCTATACTTTTGAGGCGAATGCCTTAAATAAAGTTAACACTAAAGAAGAATACTTAGATAGAGTAAGAGAAGGTTTTCATGCTGTTACAACGAAAAGTTATGGTTTAGGAAGAAACTATATTGATGCTAGTCATGATCCATCAGGTAAAACGGGAACTAGTCAGAGTTTTACTGATAGTGATGATGATGGAAAGATTGATACTCCGACAGTATCAACAGCCTTTATCGGTTATGCTCCAACAGATTCACCAAAGATGTCTATTACTGTAACAAGTCCGAACTCATCACTTGAAAACTCTAATATTAACTATTCATCAATGGTAACAAGAAGAATTTCTAAAAGTGTCAGTGATATTTATTTCACTCTTTATCCATAAAAATATTGACATCGATTCGTCTTAATATTTATAATTAAATTCGGATAAGGAGAGAAAATGGAAACTATAACAAACTTAGATATTACACCTATATCAGAACTTATTTATTTTAAATGTTATTTGAATGGTAATAAAAAACAACTTAAAAGAATAGATAAAGAATTAAAATATAGATTAGAAAAAAAATATAATCTTTCTAAAATGCAAGCTAACATACTGATAACAAGAGAAAAGAATACTATTTTAGAACAGAGTGAAGACTATACTACTTATATGTTTAATAACTGTGAATCAGTTAGTGCAGCGATTAGTACGCTTTATACAAAATTAAGAGCAGCCGGTTATGACGATGAAATGTCTTATAAAAGTGAGTTCGATAAACTGACACTTAGTGAGTTAGCAATAACAAACTATTTAACAGAAAGAATAGCAAATCAATATAGAAATAGAACCAATCTTTTACTAGGAGAAATGGTTAATGGTGAACCAAATAAGTATCATCCCTTTGAAGAAAGTTATAATTTGCAAAGATTTTATCAGTATATAGCAACAAATTCGAAAAAATTATTCATGGAACAATCTTGCTTTAAAGATGAAAAGCAAGCATTACATCATCTGAAAAGAGAACAGCTTTACTTTCTATATGAAAATGAAGAGCTACCTGACGATTTATTAAAATATAGAAATCTTTCTGATGAACTGGTTGCTCGTGATCAAAAATTAATTGGTAAAAATCTAAATAGTACCAGAATTTATCTAAAAGTAGCACGTAGGAGATAGTGAGAAATCACTATTTTTTCTATACTCTAAAATTATTTGTAGTATAATTATTAGTATGAAAGGATAAGAAATTAATGAAAGATGTAATTTTATACAGAATAACAAGACCATTAGTAAAAGTATTTATGAAAATATTTTTTCGCCCGACATATATTGGTACTGAACTTATTCCAACAGATGTTAACTTCATCTTAGCAGGAAATCATACTAGTTATTTAGATCCACTTTTATTAATGTCTTCTACTAATAAAACTATTCATTTTCTAGCAAAAGATAGTTTAGCAAAAGGAATTAAAGGTCTTTTATTTAGGAGTATGGGAATTATCCCTGTTAATAGAAAGATTCACGATAAGAATGCCTTAAAGACAGCCGAAGAAGAGCTTCTTAATAAAAAAGTAATTGGTATTTTCCCGGAAGGAACCATTAATCGAACAGAAGAAGTTACTATTCCTTTCAAAATTGGTGCTGTTAAAATGGCTCAAGATACTGATACTTTATTAGTACCTTTTACTATAGCTGGGAAATATAAATTGTTTAGGAAAAGTTTAATAATTGAATTTTATCCGCCTTATAAAGTTAAAGAAGACTTAACTATCGAGAATGAAAAGTTAAGAGGCTTTATTGGAAGTGAACTAAAACGAAAGAGGGTTAGTAAATGAGTATATTAGATATGAAATTTTTTAGATTTTTAGGTTTTAAAAAGAAACCAAATGCTCCTTGGAGCAAATATTATCAAAAGAAAGATATGAATCTTTATATTCCAGATATCTCGCTTTATGATAATTTTAGAAAAAATATGAAAAAGTACGCGAATAACAATGCTTTTGATTATTTTGGAGCGAAGACAACCTATAGAGAATTATTAGAAAAAGTTGATTTATGTGCTAATTCCTTTCTAAGTTATGGAATTAGAAAGAATGATGTTGTAACTATCTGTATGCCAAATACTCCAGAAGGAATAATTTCTTTCTTAGCTTTAAATAAGATTGGGGCTATTTCTAATATGATTCATCCTTTAGCAAGTGAAAATGAAATTAAAGAAGACCTTATCAATACAGGTAGTGTTATGTTAGTTCTAATTGATATGGATTATGATAAGCTAAAAAACATTATTGAAAGAACAAACGTTTATAAAGTTATAATTGTAAGACCAAGTGATTCTATGCCTTTCTTTACAAAACTTGGTTATAACTTATCAATCGGTCTTAAAACTAAGTTACCAAAAAACAATAGTAAATATATCTTTTGGGATAAGTTTTTAAATAGTGGGTTAAATTATAAGAGTGATTATCATTTCCTTGGTCGTAAAAATTCACCTGCTGTTATGCTCCATAGTGGTGGTTCAACAGGTACTCCAAAAGCAATAGTTTTATCCAATGGAAATTTTATCGCTTTAACAGAACAAGCTAAAATTGTTTTTGATGAGTTAACGGTAGGAGATAAGTGCTTATCAATTATGCCTATCTTTCATGGCTTTGGTCTTGGTGTTTGTGTTTATACACCTTTATGTGTTGGAGCTGAATGTATTTTAATTCCACAATTTAAAGCTGATGAGTTTGACAAAATCTTGATGAAACATAAACCAGAATTTGTGATTGGTGTTCCAACCTTATTTGAAGCGATGATGAAAAGTGAACGTAAAGATAAAATTAAACTTAATTATATAAAATATATTATATCAGGTGGTGACACATTAAGTCTTAGTCTTGAAAAAAAGATTAATAAATTTTTAAGTGATCATGGTGCTGATACTAGAATTGTTCAAGGGTATGGAATGAGTGAATGTTTAGCAGCTGTTTGTTTAGGCTTTAAAAATGTTTTAGAATATGGTTCTATCGGCATACCTTTTCCTGGAGCATATATCGGTATTTTTAATAACTCAGATCAAGAAGTTCCTTACGGTAGTGAAGGAGAAATCTGCATCAGTGGACCGAATGTAATGCTTGGTTATTATAATAACGAAAAAGAGACGAATGCGGCCTTACATATTCATAGTGATGGTAATGTCTGGTTACATTCTGGGGATTTAGGAGTAATGGATAAAAACGGTTTTATCAAATATACGGGTAGATTAAAAAGACTAATTGTTACTTCGGGTTATAACGTTTATCCAGTTCAAATCGAAGAAGTTTTAGAAAAACATCAAGCTGTTATGTTATCGAGTGTAGTAGGAATTCCTCATCCTTACAAGCAGGAAGTTCCAAAGGCTTACATTGTTTTAAATAAAGGTTATAGAGAAACAGAAGAACTAGTTAAGGAATTAAAAGAATTGTGTGCTAAGAACTTGCCACGCTATGCTAAAGTATATGAATTTGAATTTAGAAAGTCTCTTCCAAGAACCATGGTTGGAAAAGTAGATTTTCGAAAACTTCAAGAAGAGAATAATAAGTTAAGGAAGAAAGAAAAAGATGAAGAAAAGATTTAAAGGAGAAGTAGGTTATAAGTTACTTACTCCCCTTATGCGTGTATTATTTCGAATTTATTATAATCCAAAAATTATTAATAAAGAAGTTATTCCTAAGGAAGGACCTATCTTAATAGTAGGTAACCATAAACATATCTATGACCAGTGCTTAACTATAATGGCTACTAAAAGAGTAATTCACTATATGGCGAAGAGGGAATACTTTGATGGTAAAATGGCTTGGTTTTTCAAGCTGGTCGGTTGTATTCCGGTTGATCGAAGTATTAAAGACCATAATGCTACGGAAAAAGCTTTAAGTGTTTTAAGAAATGATGGTGCTATTGGCCTTTTCCCTGAGGGAACAAGGAATAAAACAAAAGATGTTTTTCTACTACCATTTAAGTTTGGAACAGTATCAATGGCTAAAAAGACTAATGCTACTATTGTTCCTTTTGGCCTAACAGGAGACTATAAATTTAGAAGTAAGAACTTAACTATTAGATATGGTACGCCCTTTAAAGTAGAAGACATGGATTTAGAAGAAGCAAACAATAAACTTTATCAAGAAGTAGAAAGCTTAATGAAACAAAATTTAGAAGAAGAGGAGAAGTAGAAATGGTTTATCAAGATTTTTTATTAAGAATTATTGTGACTTTTACGCTAGGTTTTGCAATTGGCCTAGAAAGACAATGGCGAAGAAGAGTAATTGGTCTAAGGACAAATGCTTTAGTATGTCTTGGTTCTTTTCTCTTTGTTAGTTTTTCACTTCTTACTAATGCTAAAGATGTTTCAAGAATAGCAGCACAGGTTGTATCAGGTATTGGTTTTTTAGGAGCTGGTGTTATTTTAAAAGATAAAGGAAATATCAAGGGACTAGATACTGCTGCTACTTTGTGGTGTGATGCTGCCATTGGAACACTTTGTGCTGCTGGATTTCTTCTTGAAGCCTTAGTAGGTACGTTATTTATTTTACTAGCTAATGTTGTTTTAAGAAATATTACTAGAAAACTTAATTTAAAGCATTTAGAAAAAACACAATTTGATAAGTATCGACTTAGAGTAGTAACTAATGAAGAACAAGAATTTTTAATAAGAACTTTAATCAGTCAAAGTACTAATAACACGGAAGCTAGTTTAGTTAGTGTTGATACAACTGATTTAGAAGATGGAAAACTTAGAATGTATGCGACTTTTAATATTCCTAAAGATGGTACTTCTTTACTAGAAGAACTTGTCAATAGAATAGTAATAGAACCAGGTATTATTTCTTCTGGTTGGAAGAGGCTATCAGATACTAAAGATGTAGAAGAATTGTTAGATGAAGAAGATATCTAATTAAGTGAGAAAATAAAATGAAAATAGAAATATTGTTAGTAGCAAATGGTAGTAAGGAAGAATATATATTAAACTTAACAGATAAAAGTTTTATCAATGGCAGTTATAAAACAATTACCAAAGATGATTTCTTCAATCTCCTTAATTACTTTCTTTCTTGGAAGAGAGAATCACTAGCCAGTAATACAATTGATGGCGAAGAATATTTTATAAAAGTTACCGCTTTTAATGAAGTAAAAGAATATCATGGACAAGGTACTTATCCTGCCAATTATGTCCAATTTAAATCTTATTTGGAATGATTGAAATAATGACAGAACAAGAATTAGCACTATTAAACTCTACAGAATATTTAAGAAACAATATTGATACATACTTAGAAGGATTTGCTAAATTCTATGGAGAAGCTAAAAAAGAACAGATAAAAGAAAAATTTACAAATGCTATTTTTATTGCATATCAAGATATCAGTGAACTTGGAACATATATAGGAAGACTTGAAACTAAGTATACTCAAAAATTCCTTGATGAAGAATTAAATAAACATGACCTATTAGAAGAAAAGAATCTCTTTTTTCATGACAACTCATCTTTCGAGTATAAAACATCAATGCTGATTTCTTCTTTAAGTGATAAAAGATAAAACGAGAAAGAAGAAAGACGAAACTACGAACTATTTAATGAAACAATAAATGAACTTATCGCCCAAGACATCTCTAGGAAAATGTTAGATGACAACTTAACAGTGTTTAATGAAAAAGAAGAAGCAAGATATAAAGCTTATACTTCATATGAGCAAGCAGCATTTTTTATAAAAGATTTTTATCACGAATACTTTGATACAATCTTAGAAAGTAGAAAAGACGGTAACATCAAACTTATTTTAGATGAAGTAGGGGAAGATAATTTTGATTCTTTAAATAATTTAATTGTTACATTTAATAACAATTTCAGTGGATTCAAATATAATGATTTAATTAATGACATCAATAATGGTAAAGAAACTGATCGGACGAGATTATACAATGATTTAATCACTAAGAAAGATTTTATTTTAGAAGATATGAAAACTTATTCTAAAGACAAAGCTAATACTAGAGTTGTAAATTAGTTAAGAAGACTCAAAAAAACTCCAACTTTTCCTTATTGCTAAATGTCAAAGATTATGATATTATTAAAATGTCAAAAATACTGATATTCAATAATGGGGAAGGTAGGAGACAGTTGTGGTAGTAGTAAAAAACTGTCAACAATTAAATTCTGATTCAAGAAGTAGTAAACCTACTTTCTTTTTTCAATGATAGATTAATATCAAAAAGGTATAAATCTATCTTTTTTGTTAAATACTAAAATAGAAAGTGTAGGTTTTGATCATGAAAAATAAAAAGAAAGATTTCATCTTAATATTAATAGTTTTTGTCTTACTAATAGCAATAGTAGGTATCAGTTATGCAGCATTTAACTACGCGGGAACTGGTCAAAAGTTAAATACAATCACAACCGGTACAATAACTATGGAATATGTAGAAAGTACAAACACGATTGCAATGACAGATGCATTGCCCACAACAATAGCAACCGGAAAAACAAGGTTGAAAGCTGGTGAATATTTTGATTTTACAGTAAAATCATCAATCACCGGTAATACAGATATCAACTATGAAATAGCAGCCAAAGAAGAGAGCGGAAATACTTTTAGCGGAAGTAATATCAGATATTATTTGACAACAGTAGATGAAAACGGAAAAGAAACAGAAGTAATGGCACCTCGTACATATTATGAAGAAACATCAGGTAATGGATATACAGGTCGTCCTGCTGATATGATGAGTCTATATACAGGAAACTTAAATCAACAAGGAACAACAGAAGTAAAATATAGATTAAGATTATGGGTAGATGAAAGCTACAATCCACAAAATGATAATGGGGGATTAGTTTACAAAGTAAAAGTAAACGTTTATGGACAAACATCAGATACTGTAGCTCAAGCAGAAGATACATATTGTAAAGATAACGGATTTACAAAACTTTCAGATTGTATGCTAGTAATGAATAATCATGAAGCATCAACGGATGCAGCTGGAGCAGCAATCGTAGCAAAAGGAACACCAAACTTTGCTAAAATTGCACCCAATAGTAGTGAAACAGATGGATTATATGCAGCAGACGATGATGATGGAACTAGTTATTATTATCGTGGAGCAGTAAGAAATAATTATGTGTCATTCGCTGGATTTATGTGGAGAATTATCCGTCGAAATGGAGATGGAAGCATTCGTTTGATCTATTCAGGAAAAAATACATCAGATACAGGAACAGCAGTAACAATTGGAAATTCACAATATAATAATAAATATTGGGATCCAACTTATGTTGGTTATAAGTACAATGAAAAATTTTCATTACATGAAAGTAATGGAACAACAGGATATACTTGGTTTACCAATACGCAAAAATATAATTTTGGAACCGGATATACATTTGATGAATCAACCAAGAAATTTACTTTAACCGGAGATATCAAGCAACTAACCTGGAAAGATAATCATGATGAAATAGTAAAAAATAATTTATATAGTTGCTTAAACACAAGCTGTAATGTAGTTTATAAAGTAACGGGTTACTCAAATGAAACAACAATGATAGTACAGCCAATATCATATAGTAGTGATAGTTATGCAGATGCAGTAACAAACACAACAAACTCATCAATAAAGACGACTCTAGATACCTGGTATAAAAATAACATGACAGCCTATACTTCATATTTAGCAGATACAACATTTTGCAATGATAGAAGTGTAACTAGTGGCTCAGGTTATTTAACAACACCAACAACAACTTATGGGGCATATGGTCGTTTAACATTAAGAAGAGCACCAAGTTTAAAATGTGCACAAGATAGTGATAAATTTACACTTACAAATGAGAGCGCAAAATTAGATTATCCAGTGTCATTAATTACAGCAGATGAAGCATCAATGGCTGGAGGAGTTGTAGGTGTAGCAAATAGTAATTATTATCTATATAATGGCCAATACACTTGGACGCTGTCTCCGTCTCTCTTCCGTTCTAACGCCTCTAATGCGTACGTTTGGGACGTCCTTCCTTCGGGCGGTTTGAACGCTTGGAATGACGTGACGTATTCCTTTGGGGCCCGTCCAGTTATCAATCTAAAGGCAGATACACAAATTACTAAAGGTGATGGAACAGCGCTAAATCCATACGTTGTTAAATCTTAATTAAAAAATAGCTGACTAATCTTGTCGGCTTTTTTGATGGAATTTTATCTTGACGGGTGAATAGGTATTCAACTATAATATAATTGAATAGTAATTCAACTAAAGGAGATAATATAAATGGAAAGAAAAGAATTGGCTTGTGACTGTAATACTATTGATGAAGAAGCAGTTGCGATTGCTTTGAAGAATAAACCTGATCCTGATGAATTGGTGAAATTATCAGAATTATTTAAACTTTTGGGTGATAAAACTCGTCTTAATATTATTTGGACTTTGGATAGTCATGAGATGTGTGTGGGTGATATTGCGAATGTTTTAAATATGACTAAGTCTTCAATATCGCATCAGTTAGCTCTTTTACGTGCTGCTGAAATAGTTAAATATCGAAAGTCTGGAAAAGAAGTCTACTATACTTTAGATGATGAACATATAAATAAATTGTATGAGATTGGTATGGAACATATAAATCATAAAATGAGAGGAGCCAATAATGACTAAATATAAATATAGTATCAATAATCTAGATTGTGCTAATTGTGCAAGAGAAATTGAAGAAATGTTAAATGATCATGAAGATTTTCAAAATGCTTCTGTTAATTTTAACACTTGTAAGGTGTCTTATGAGTCTGATAAGAATTATAGCTTGGAAGAGTTGAATAAATTAATAAAAAGTGTAGAACCAGATGCTTATATTACTGAAAATGAAGTTGTCTTAAAAGAGACGGAGTTTCATCTTAGTGCTCTAATTGTAGCAGTGATAATTTTGTTACTTGGTTATTTTCTACCATTACCTAGTGTTTTAAAGACCATCCTTTATCTTATATCATATTCTTTACTATTGTATAAACCTGCTACTAATGCTTTAAAACTACTTGTAAAAGGAAATGGTATTAATGAAAATGCTTTAATCACTATCTCTTGTATTGGTGCTTTCTTCTTAGGAGAAGTCTTAGAAGGGATGATGGTAGTAGCTTTATATACGATTGGTAAAATATTAGAAGAGAAGGCGATTAATAACTCTAGAAAATCTATAAAAGACTTATTAGATATTAAAGAACCTTTTGCTACTTTAAAAAGTGGCGAAAAAATCGAAGTAGAGAAAGTTAAAATAGGAGATATCTTAGTTATCAAGAAGGGCGAAAAGATTCCAGTTGATGGTGTAATTACTAAAGGAAGTAGTAAGTTAGATACTTCATGCTTAACAGGAGAGACAGAGTTAGTAGATGTTACTGTTGGTACTGACGTTTTATCGGGAAGTATTAATACTAGTGATGTAATTGAGATGAAAGCCACTTCGGAATTTGAAAATTCTACTGTTTCAAAGATTCTTAACTTATTAGAAAGTGCTACTGATAAGAAAACTAAAACAGAAACAACAATATCTAAAGTAAGTAAAGTTTATACTCCCACTATCATTATTTTAGCTATTTTAATTACTATAATATTACCGTTATTTGGTGTTCCTTTTGCTAAGAGCATTTACAGAGGACTTACTTTCTTAGTAGTATCTTGTCCATGTGCTATTGCAATATCTATTCCACTATCTTATTTCACCGGAATTGGGGTTGCTAGTAAAAAGGGAATATTAATAAAAGGTAGTAATTATCTTGATAATTTAAGTAATACTACTAGTATAATCTTTGATAAGACAGGAACTCTTACCGATGGAGCATTTAGAGTAACCAATATTGAAATAACTGATAAAAGCTCTAAATATAAAATGGCTGATATCATTGATATTTTAAGAAAAGGGGAGTCTTACTCTGATCATCCGATTGCTAAATCAATTATGAAACTAAAAGATACGAAAGTTGATAATAGTGATGTTTTAGATTTCAAAGAGATAACTGGTCAAGGAATAAGTTTTACCTTAAATAAAAAGAAGATATTTATCGGTAATAAAAAACTATGTAATTGTAAACATAGTGCTATCTTACATCTAAATATTGATGGTGATCATATCGCTTCTATTTCGATTGATGATGGCATAAAAGATCATGCTAAGGAAGCAATTGCTTCTTTAAAAACTGCTAATATTAAAACCTATATGTTTACTGGTGATAAAAAGGAAGTGGCTTTAAATATTGGCCATAAACTGGGCATAGATGAAATAAAATATGAAATGTTACCAACTGATAAGTTTGAAAACTTTGAGAAAGTCAGTGCTAATGGCAAAATAACTGTTTTTGTTGGTGATGGAATTAACGATGCACCGGTTCTTAAAAGAGCTGATATTGGTATTTCGATGGGTGGTGTAGGAACTGACTCAGCTATTGAAGCCAGTGACATAGTTTTAATGAGTGATGATTTAGATCGTATTCCTTTAGCTATTAATATTTCTAAATATACTAAAAAAATTATTAAAGAAAATTTAATCTTTGCTATGAGTGTTAAAGTTATCATTTTACTATTAAGTATTGTAGGAATAGCTAATATGTGGATGGCGGTTTTTGGTGATACTGGTGTAACTTTACTAACTATTCTAAACACTTTGCGCATAATAAAAAAATATAAGAAGGACTAGTGATTAGCCTTCTTTTTCATATTCTCGATAAAGTCATAATAACTCTTGATATTCTTTTCATATCCAATCGTTTTCGGATGATAGTATCTTTTCCCTTTAAGCTTCTTTGGTAAATACTCTTGATAAACATAAGCCCCAGGATAATCGTGTGGATATAAATATTCCTTAGAATCAGTTTTTATATTATTTGGTACATTACCAGTATTACCATTTCTTATATCATTAATTGCTTCATCAAGTGCTAAATGTGCACTGTTGCTCTTAGGCGATAAAGCCATTTCTACAACAATAGTTCCAAGCGGAATTCTTGCTTCTGGAAGACCAACTAATTCAGCTGCTGCTATTGCTGCCATTACTCTTGGACCAATACTAGGATTAGCAAGACCGATATCTTCATAAGCGATAACACTCATTCTTCTGTAAATACTATCTAAGTCTTCTTCTACGATAAGTCTTGCTAAGTAATATAAACTAGCATCAACATCACTTCCTCTGATGGACTTTTGAAAAGCCGATAAAACGTCATAGTGCCCATCACCATTTTTATCACTAAAAAAGACAGGTTTAGAATTAATTTGTTTGATTAATTTAATATCAACTTTTTGATCATTACTAGCAAAGAACGCAATTTCTAATAAATTATAAGCATAACGAAGATCACTTCCTGCTAAATTAGCAATATAAGATATAGTATCATCATCAATATTAATTCCTTCAAGATAACTAGACTTAACTGCGTTATTTAAACCTTCAATAATGTCAGTTGTTTCTAACTCTTTAAGTTCAAATAATTGACATCTACTTCTAATAGCCGGATTAATAGCATGATAAGGATTGGAAGTTGTCATACCGATAAGTGTTATTAGACCGCTTTCTAACTGGGGAAGAAGTAAGTCTTGCTTATCTTTATTAAGACGGTGAATTTCATCCATAATTAAAATCATCCCATTATAAATCTTTGCTTCAGAAACAACCATATCAAAATCTTTTTTATTATTAATAGTTGCATTTAAAAAACGATAAGGCATATCTAAATCATTAACAATCGCCTTAGCAATAGAAGTCTTTCCAATACCAGGCTTTCCATACAAAATCATTGAAACTAATTTTTTCTTTTCCACTAAATTTCTTAAAATAGCCCCTTTTCCAATTAAGTGTTTTTGTCCTAAAACGTCATCTAAAGACTTTGGTTCTAATTTTTTTGCTAATGGTTCTCTATTCATAGATAATACCTCCCGGTACTTATTTTATCACGAAATTTCTTGTTTCAAAACAAAAACTTAGCTATAATAGGTAATAGAAATTGGAAGTGAATTTATGTTAAGAAACGAAGTAGATAGAACTAAATTAAGCCCTGTTATGTTACAGTGGATGAAGATAAAAGACGAAAATCCAGATGCGATTATTTTTTTTCGCTTAGGAGACTTTTATGAAATGTTCTTTGATGATGCTATTGTGGCCTCTAAGATATTAGAATTAACTTTAACAGGTAAGCAAGCTGGTCTTGATGAAAAAGTACCAATGTGTGGTATTCCTTTTAAAGCTTATGAAGCATATTTAGATAAATTAGTAGAAATGGGATATAAAGTAGCAATCGTTGAGCAAGTTGAAGACCCTAAACTTACTAAAGAAATGGTTAAACGGGAAGTAATTCAAATCGTTACTAGTGGAACAAGACTAGATGGTTCGATTGATGACACTAAGAATAACTTTTTAGCATCGGTTACTTATACCGCCAACTCGTATGCATTAAGTTATGCTGATATTTCTACGGGAGAAGTTTATGTCACAATTCTAGATGATAGTTTACAAGAATTATTACAAGAGATTATTCGTCATGGTTTTGAGGAGATAATTGTTAGTGATGAAATTGACCGTAACTTTATTAATACTCTTCGTAAGACTTATCAGTTAAATGTTACGATTTATAATGATTATAATGATGATGAACAGTATAGTTATATTTATAAAGATTTAAACGATTTACGAAAAGAGCGAGGTATTAAGCATTTACTTGCTTATACTGTTAATACTAAAAAAGGAGATTTATCGCATTTACAAGCTGCAAAAGTGGAACTAATTAATGCGCATTTATTACTAGATGAACATACTAAACGTAATCTTGAGTTAACAGAAACACTTAGACTTAGAGAAAAGACTTATAGTTTGTTATGGTTACTTGATAAAAATCAAACAGCAATGGGAAGTAGATTACTTAGAAAGAACTTAGAGTTTCCTTTAATAGATAGAAAAGAACTAGAACGTCGTTATCATTATATCGAAGTATTACAAACGGAGTTTATCTTAAGAGATGACTTAAAGAAAAGCTTAAATCAAGTCTATGACATTGAAAGACTTATCGGCAGAGTTTGTTATGGTAACTTAAATGCGAGAGACTTATTACAATTAAATTCTAGTTTGAAAGCTCTACCTACTGTTAAGAAAATACTAGAAGAAATAAAATATGATAAAAAAATAGAAACTTTTGATGATTTAGTATCTTTATTTGATAATAGTTTGAATGAGGAACCACCGATTTCTCTAAAAGAAGGAAACCTAATTAAGAAAGGTTATAATGAAGAACTAGATGAGTTAAGAGACTTATCAAGTGGTAGTAAAGACTTCTTATTAGAACTAGAACAGAAAGAAAAAGAAAGAACTGGTATTAAGAACTTAAAGGTTGGTTATAACAAAGTCTTTGGTTATTATATTGAAATTAGTAAAGGACAATGTGATTTAGTAAAAGAAGAGTTTGGGTATGATAGAAGACAGACTCTATCTAATTGTGAGAGGTTTACTACTAAGGAATTAAAAGAGAAAGAAAGTATTATTCTAGGAGCAGAAGAGAAGATAATTAACTTAGAATATCAACTGTTTATGCAAATTAGAGAAGTTGTTAAAAGATATATTTTACCCTTACAGAAATGTGCTAATATTCTAGCAGAGATTGATATGTTATCAGCACTTTCTTTTGTAGCAGATAATTATCACTTTGTAAAACCAGTCTTAAATGATAAGAATGAAGTAAAGATAATTGAAAGTCGTCATCCGGTAGTAGAAGAAGTAATGGCTAAGAAGAATGAAAAGTATGTTGCTAATGATATAATAATGGATAAAGATACGTCTATTTTACTTATTACTGGCCCAAATATGGCTGGTAAATCTACTTATATGCGTCAACTTGCTATTACTGTTATTATGGCCCAGATAGGTTCTTTTGTACCAGCTAAGAGTTGTACTATTCCTGTTTTTGATAAGATATTTACAAGAATAGGAGCAAGTGATGATTTAGTTAGTGGTGAAAGTACCTTTATGGTGGAAATGAAAGAAGCTAACTTAGCGATATCACGTGCAACTAAGAATAGTTTAATTTTATTTGATGAGTTAGGTCGTGGTACTGCTACTTATGATGGAATGAGTTTAGCGCAAGCAATATTAGAATATATTCATGATAATATTGGTGCTAAGACTTTATTTTCTACGCACTATCACGAATTAACAGAACTTGCAAGTAGTTTAGCTCATCTAAAGAATGTTCACGTTTCAGCTGTCGAAGAAGATGGTAAACTAACATTTCTTCATAAGATTAAAAATGGTTCTGTTGATAAGAGTTATGGTATTAATGTTGCTAGTTTAGCAGACTTACCTAAATCTTTAATTAAAAGAGCAGAAGAAATCTTAAATGTGTATGAAAGCCAAGAAAAAAGAGAAACTATTTATACACAGACTAGCTTGTTTGACCAAGAAGTAGAAGAGACCGAAGAAAAAGAAAATAAGTATCTTGAGAAAATTAAAGAAATTAACCCTTTAGAAATGAGTCCAATGGATGCTTTAAACTTTTTATATCGTTTGAAAGAGGAGATGAAGAAAGACGAATGAAAAAATCTTTACTAGCTATCTTTCTAGTTATTAGTTTATTAATAGCAAGTATTATCTATTTAAATACAAGAGAAGTAACAGTAAATGTTAATTTAACAGATGATTTAACCTTGCAAGTTTATAGTGATACTAGTCTAGATGATATTATTAAATCAATTAATGGTACTTATAAAAATGAAAAGTTGAATACCAAGAAGGTCGGAAAGAATGAGTATACTCTTACTTATAAAAATGATGATAATCGTCTTGCTAGTTATACTTTTACTTATGAAGTAGTAGATGATATTCCTCCTATTATTTCCCTTAGTAGTTTATACTATGTTGATTTAGGTTCTGATGAAGACTTTGCTAAAGAAGTATTTTGTGGTGATAACTATGATGATAAACCGACTTGTCAAGTAGTTGGTAATTATGACTTTAATACGGTTGGTGATTATCCGTTAGTTTACGAAGCCATTGATTCTAGTGGAAATGTTACTAGAAAGGACTTTACTATCTCTGTAAGAGAAAAGAAAGATTACCAAGTACCTAGTAGCGAGAAAGAAAAAATAGCTTTTAAAGATTTTTATCAAGAAAATAAAACTGCTAATACCTTAATTGGGATAGATGTTTCTAAATGGCAACAAGATATTGATTATGAAAAAGTTAAAGAAGCTGGAGTTGAGTTTGCTTTTATTAGAATTGGTGCTAGAAAAGGAATTGATAAAGACTTTGTCTTAGACCCTAAGTTTAAAGAAAATATTGAAGGCTTTAATAAAGTAGGAATTAAGACCGGCGTTTACTTCTATTCTTATGCTAAAGATAAAAAAGATGCGAAGAAGGAAGCTTTTTGGGTTTTAAAAGAACTTAAAGGTTATGACATTAAACTGCCAATCGTCTTTGACTGGGAAAACTTCTCTTTCTATCAAGAATTTAACTTATCATTCTACCATTTAGGAGAAATAGCTGATACTTTCTTAGAAACTGTAGAAAAAGAAGGTTATCAAGGAATGCTTTATGGTAGTAAATACTATTTAGAAAATGTTTTTACTAATAATACTTATCCTGTTTGGCTAGCACATTATACTAATAATACTACTTATCAGAAGGAATATAATATCTGGCAGAAGACTGATAGAGGGCTAGTAGATGGAATAAATAACTTAACAGATTTAGATATTTTATATAAATAACTGCTGGTTTTGGAGCATATAGACTTTGCCTTTTTAGGTGTGTTAGAATAATCTATAGGAGGGGCACTATGTTAAATTTTATTATATGTGATGATGATCAGTTTTTTAGACAAGGAATGAAAAAGCAAATTGATAACTATATGATGAGAACTGATATGGAGTATAAGATTTACACATTTGCGGGATATAATCAAGATTTTGAAGAATTAGCAGGCAGAGAAATTGGCTTTAAAGTCTACTTTCTAGATATTAAAACTAACTATGGTTCAGGAATAGATGCTGCTAGATTTATAAGAGAAATGATTGAAGATTGGAATTCTATCATCATAATAGTTTCGTCTTTTAGTGAATATCGCTATGAAATAATTACTAATCGCTTATTTGTTTTAGACTTTATTAATAAGCTCGATAGTTGCACTAAAAAGATGGATGAAGTTTTAGACATAGTATTAAAAAGTTATCGGGGAAAGGATAGATGTTTAACTTATCAACGGAACCGTGTTTACTCAAGAATTGAACTTAAACATATTTATTACATTATAAGAGACCCTGATAGTAAAACATCAACGGTTTATGCCTCTCACGGCGAATATACTGTTCCGCTTAGTTTAATTCAGATAAAAGAACAGTTAGATAATAGATTTTTTCAAGTATATAGAAATTGTATAATTAATCTAGATAGAGTAACATCAGTTGATTTTAAAAAAGATATTATCAGATTTGATAATGGCAAATGTTTAGAAAAAATGTCCAGAGAGAAAAAACATCTTCTCTTAGGATTACTTAAAGGAAAGAAGGATGAATAGTAATGTTACCAAAGAAATTAGAAGAGAAAATAATTGGAGAGATAAAGTCACTTGGTCTTGATATGATTGAAGAAGCAGGAAGTGGTCATCCAGGTATTGTTTTAGGAGCTGCTCCTATACTTTATACTTTGTTTTTAGAACATTTAAGATTTGCTCCAGAAGTTCCAGACTTTTACAATAGAGATAGATTTATTATGAGTGCAGGGCATGGTTCTAGTCTTTTATATTCAGTATTATACTTTGCTGGTTATGATATATCTCTTGATGATTTAAAATCTTTTAGAAGACTTAATTCAAAGACACCAGGTCATCCTGAATATATGAAAACACCAGGAGTAGAGATGACGACTGGTCATTTAGGACAAGGTTTTGCAACAGCAGTTGGGTGTGCCATTGCTGAAAAACATACCGCTTCTTTAATTAATAATAAAGAGAAAGTAATTGATTATAATATTTATTGTTTATGTGGTGATGGGGACTTAATGGAAGGCGTTAGCTATGAAGCAGCTTCTCTTGCGGGTAGTTTAAAACTTAATAATTTAATTGTGTTATATGACTCTAATAAAGTAACTTTAGATGGTAAAACGGAAAATGTTTTTGATGAAGATATTGCTGCTAGATTTGAAAGTATGAACTGGAATGTATTATTTACATCTGATAGTGTAGAAGATATTAATAATGCTCTTATTAAAGCGAAGTCTGCCGATAAACCAACTCTTATTGAAGTTATAACAACGATTGGTAAAGGTTCACTGCTAGCAGGTAGTAATAAAGTTCATTCTGGTCCTTTAGGTGAGGAAGAAGTTTCGAAGATTAAAACTAGTCTTGGTGTTCGTGATATTCCTTTTACGATTAGTAATGAAGCCGTAGAAGAGTTTAGAAATTATATTAAGGAAAGAAATAAAGATTTAACAGTAGATTTTGATACTAAATTAGAAACTTTAGAAAGTGATGAAGTTAGTCTTTTGAATAAGTTGATGGATAAAGATAAATCTATTAAACTTACCTCACTTGATTATAATAAACCTGATGATAATGAAGAATTACTAAGAATTAGTGCTAAGAAAGTTCTTAATTCTTATGCCACTATTAGTCCATTAATTATTGGAGGAAATGCTGATGTTTCATCTTCTACTAAAATGTATTTAAATGAGTTATCACCATTTTCTAAGGATAACTATAAGGGAAGAAATATTAACTTTGGTGTTAGAGAACACGCAATGGCAGCGATTGCTAATGGACTAGCTCTTGCTGGTTATCGTCCTTTTGTCTCAACCTTTCTAAGTTTTAGTGATTACTTAAAACCAGCTCTTCGTCTTTCAGCTTTGATGAATCTACCAGTTACTTACATCTTTACCCATGACTCTATTTCTATCGGTCAAGATGGACCAACTCATCAACCGGTTGAGCAATTGGTTAGTTTAAGAGCAGTTCCTAACTTAGAAGTATTTCGTCCAGCAGATTCTAATGAAGTAATCGGGTCGTTTAAAACTATTTTTGAAAATAATAGACCTAGTTGTTTAATACTTGGTAGAGATAAGATTAAAATATTAGAAACGACTTCTATTTCTGCTACTAGCAAAGGAGCTTATATTGTTCATAATGAAGAGCGTAAACTAGACGGAATTATTATTGCTACCGGGGAAGAAGTGACACTTGCTTTAAGTGTTATGAAGTTACTTAAAGAAAAAGGCTATGACTTAAGAGTAATAAGTATGCCTTCAATCGAAAGATATAATTTATTAACAGCAGAAGAAAAAGAAGAATTGTTCCCAGTTGGAGCAAAGAAGTTTGTTATTGAGAAAGGTTCAAGTTATTCTTGGTATTCCTTTGTTTATAAAGATAGTTATTTATTTACACTAGATAAATTTGGTACTAGTGGAACTAAAGAAGAAGTTGATTCTTTCTATGGTTTTACGAAAGAAGAAATTTCTTTAAAGATAGAAGCTTTGTTAAAATAATTCGACAAAGTTCTTATGACTCTCTTGATATGATTACAGTGGTGATTATATGAGAGAGTTTTTTATTTTTGAGATTAAGGATGAGTTTAAGAGCTTATACCAAGATAAGCCATCTATTCTGTATCAGATATTAGAACAAATTTATTTTTTAGGAGAAGAAAATGCTAAGTACGGTTATAGTTTATTTCATCAGTTGACTAAAAAGATTGATAAGGAGAAAATCGACCAACATATCTTTATTAAGTATCATCAATCTATTCCTTATAGTAAGAGAAAAGGAATACATTACTATAACGAACCAGGCCATGATGAGATTGGGTCTTTAATCGTGAAGAGAAGTTATATGAGATTAAAGACTAATTACTATAATTCTTTTTTTCTAAAGATACTTAATAGTTTAAATAATAATTATTTTATCTGTGACTTTAAAAACCAAGACTATTTTTTCTTAGAAAATTATAATGAAACTTTATCAAGATAAATTAATTGTAAAATGTCAAAAATTATGATATCATTAAAATGTCAAGAATACTGATTTCAATAAAAGATAGGAAGTAGGTGATTAGTATGTATCAAGAAACTCTAGTTAACTGTAAATTAACCTGGGGGGGGGTGCTTACTAATCTAGGGAAAATACTCACTTTCTTTTATTGTGGAATAAAGATAGGTTAAATATCGCTGGATGATATAATCTATCTTTTTTGTGTAAAACTAAAATAGAAAGAGTAGGTCATTAATAATGAAGAATAAAAAGAAAGATTTAATTTTAATATTAATAGTTTTTGTCTTACTAATAGCAATAGTAGGTATCAGCTATGCCGCATTTAATTATTTAGGAATAGGTCAAAAGTTAAATACAATCACAACAGGTACAATAACTATGGAATATGTAGAAAGTAGTAATGTTATTTCTATGAACAATGCCCTTCCTACGACAGATTCCAC
>CAKPDM010000015.1 GCA_934148995.1 uncultured Bacilli bacterium | reverse complement strand
TTGGCTGCTATTTCATAGTTGATATCGGTATTACCAGTGATTGATGATTTTACTGTAAAATCAAAATATTCACCAGCCTTTAATCGTTTTTTTCCTGTCGAATCTGTTGTAGGAAGGGCATTATTCATAGAAATAACATTGGTACTTTCTACATATTCCATAGTTATTGTACCAGTTGTGATTGTATTTAACTTTTGACCAGTTCCCGTGTAATTAAATGCTGCATAACTGATACCTACTATTGCTATTAGTAAGATAAAAACTATTAATATTAAAACAAAATCTTTCTTCTTATTTTTCATAGTTTAAAAACCACTCTTTCTATTTTAGTATTTAACAAAAAAGATAGATTTATACCTTTTTGATATTAATCTATCATTGAAAAAAGAAAGTAGGTTTACTACTTCTTGAATCAGAATTTAATTGCTGACAGTTTTTTACTACTACCACAACTGTCTCCTACCTTCCTTATTATCAAATATCAGTATTCTTGACATATTAATAATATCATAATCTTTGACATTTAACAATACGGAAAAAATTAGAAGTCTTTTAGCAAAAGAAAAAATCCGTAAAATACGGACTTATAATAACTTTTTAAAGTTTTCGATTAAGTGTGCTACTGTTGCACACCCCATAAATGCTACTACACCATCTTTATCTTTTAATACCTTAGAAATAGAGTCCTCATCTACTAATTCACTATTAGGAATTAACTTGATTATATCTTCAGAAGATATAGGTGGATAGTCCTCTTTTCTCTCTCGATCGCATTTAATAGGTGTCAAATAAACCTTATCCGCTTCACTTAGAGCACTAGCAAATTCATTTTTGAAAGCGGAAGTTCTTGAATAAGTATTAGGTCTAAAAACAACAGTTAATTTCTTATCAGGATATTTTTGTCTGATAGCTTGTAAAGTTACCTTAACCTCAGTTGGATGATGTGCATAATCATCTACTATAATAGTATCTTTTACCTTTTCTATCGCAAAACGTCTTGCAGCATTCTTAAAGTTTTCTAATAACTTTTTAATCTCTTCACTAGTTAAACCATTTCTTAAAGCTACAATAACACTTGCTGCGGTATTCATTACCATATGATGTCCGTAAAGGGGAACAAAGAAACTAGAGATTAACTTATCATTTTCATACAAATCAAAAGAGGAGCCTTCATTATCAAGTTTAATATTCTTAATGATATAATCATTATTTTCCTTCTCACCATAGAAAATAACTTCATTATTAAACTTAATCTTTCTTATATTTTCATCATCACCATTTGCTACTACTAGCTCTGCTTTATTAGCAAATTTCTCAAAAGTAGCAATAGTATCAGCTAAGTCTTTATATATTTCTGTATGTTCTAATTCTACACAAGTAATAACAGCAGTCTTTGGATAATAGGCTAAGAAATGTCTATTAAATTCATCTGACTCAATAACCAACAACTTATTTTTTAAATCAATATGTCCTTGACCATCACCAATAAAATAATTACAACCAATAGTAGTTTCAAATAAATGTTTAAGTAGTGAGGTAGTAGTTGTTTTTCCATGAGTTCCACAAACTGATATAGTATCAAACTTTTTAGTTATTTCCCCTACTACTTCATTATAAGGTTTAAAAGTAAGACCTAATTCTTTAATTCTTTTAATTTCTCTATGATCATCACTAAAAGCTTTAGAAGCTGTTACAATTGTATCTTTATCAAGAGGATGAGTTGAATCATAGAATATCTCTATTCCACGTTCTCTTAAACCTTTTTCCGTAAATTTATAATCCTTTGCATCATCATATCCTGAAACAGTATTTCCCATATCATAAAGCATTGAGGCTAGAGTAGCCATTCCTGTCCCTTTAATACCAATGCAATAATATTTCACACTAATCACTTCTTTCTACCAATATTATATACTATTACTTTACTTTTTTAAACGTTTTCTTTACACAATTTTACTTTAATAGTATAGTATTATCGGTGAATAAAAATGAATGAATTATATAACTCTTGTGAATTATGTCCAAGAAAATGTCATATCAATAGAAATACTACTAAAGGTATTTGTTCTAATACTAGCACCTTAAAAGTAGCAAGAAGTGCTCTTCATTACTTTGAGGAACCATCTATTTCTGGTACTAATGGAAGTGGTACTATCTTTTTTAGTGGTTGTAATCTAAAGTGCTGTTACTGCCAAAATAAAGAAATATCTAACGATAACTTTGGTATCAATATCTCAGTAGAAAGACTAAGCGAATTAATGTTAGAACTACAAAAAAAGAAAGCTAACAATATTAATTTAGTAACTCCTACTCATTTTGTCCCAAGTATTATTGAAGCGATTAAACTAGCTAGAAAAAAAGGCCTTTCTATTCCGATTGTTTATAACACTAGTGGTTATGAAAGTATTACTACTATAAAATTATTAGCTGGTTATGTTGATATATATTTAACTGATTTTAAATATTTTGATAATAAGTTAGGAGAAGACTTATCAAAAGTTAAAAACTATTTTGAAATTGCTAGTCTTGCTCTTGAAGAAATGTATAAACAAGTAGGGAAAAATAAATTCGCTAGTAATGGCATGATGATGAAAGGTATCATCGTAAGATGTTTAGTTCTCCCCACTAAAGGTGCTGATACTAAAAAGATAATTAATTATCTCTATAAAAAATACCAAGATAATATCTATCTCAGTATTATGAATCAATATACGCCTGTTAATCCTAGTGATACTTTTTCCTTTCTAAATGACAAAGTCAGCGATAAAGAATATGATGATATCATTAACTTTGCCTTAGATTTAGGAGTTAAAAATGCTTATATCCAAGAAGGAGAGACCCAAGATGAATCTTTCATTCCGCCTTTTGATCTTGAAGGGCTTTAATTTTATCACGTTCTACTTTAGAATAAATACAACCACAATAATCTTGTCTATATAAATGGTATATATTAGATAGTTCTATACTTCTTTTATAGCCATTTTTCTTTTTGAAATCAGCATATAAATAGTTAATATTGTATTTAGTAGCTAACTCTTCTCCTATTTCATTTAACCAGTTACTATTCTTATAAGGGCTTATTGATAAAGTAGTTGTAAAATAATCAAAGTTATTTTCTTTAGCAACGATAGCAGTCTTTTCAAGCCTTAACTTATAACATTTATAACAGCGAATATCCCCTTCTTTTTTATCTTCTAGTCCTAAAGCAAGTTCAATAAACTTTTCTTTTTCATAATCACAATCCATAATTTCAATCTGATAATTAACATCTTTGATAAATCTTTTTAATTCTTCTTTTCTTTTAAGATATTCTTCATAATCAGTTATATTTGGATTATAAAAAAGAATGGTTATAGAAAAGTATTTACTAATCCGCTCTAAAACAGCTGATGAGCAAGGAGCGCAGCAAGAATGTAACAACAAAGTTGGTTTATGATCTAAATCTATAGTATCTAATATTTTTTCACATTCTAAATTATAATTCATTTTATCCCCAGCTTTCTTTCCTTGACTAATACCTTTTGGTAATCTTCTTTAATTTTCTCCATATAATCATAGTTCTGCATTCTAAAATTACTAACTAGTTTTATATTTTCTCCAATAGTTAATATCGTATCATCATGTTTAGATGCAACTTCTAGTTGTTTTTTTAGGGACAACGGTGCTACTTTGCTAAGTGGTTTTCTTCCATTAAAAAAGTAAGAATAATTGTAAAAGAAAGTCCTATTATCTATACCAATTTGATCTAAAACTGGGGTTAAAAAACCATTATCATTATAAAAAACTCCTGAATAGCCGTGATCATAACTTACTTCTAAAAATAAATCTTTATTGTCAATAGAAACATAGTTTACTGTATGATTAACAAACAAGCTTTTCTTATGAAATTCACTTAAAAACATCCTTATACTAGCAATATCTTCATCTCTTCTACTATTATCAACATTAACTATTTCGTTTTCAATTTCCAATCTATCAAGTATTAATTTTAGTAAAGCTGAATTATTTCTACAGCAACCTTCTCCCGTAAATGGAGTAAGACCAAGTTCAAATATAAGATCACGACATAGTCCAATAGAATTTTCCCCATTATTTTTGGAATATGTACCAGTTGGTGACAAATAACCAGAGCCAATAAAATCAGCTGCCATTAATGCTTGTTCTGTTTTTTTATTTGGAAAAAGTTCTTCTGCCAAAATAACAGTATTATCAAGAATTATATCTAGATTACTACGCATGCTTCTATATTCTTTTGAATCTAAATAACTATCTAGATACTTAAGCATCTCTTCTTCTCTATTTAATTTTGTACTTCCCATTACTCCCCACCTATTTCCTTACTAAAATCTTCTGATAACTATTATTGATACTTACCATATGTGCTTTATTATCTTGATAAAATTCTTCTAACAAACTTCGATCAGCTTTTAGAGCAAGACACGTATTGTTGCAACCTCTTAAAATATAATCATGTTCAGCAAGTTCTAGTGGAACTATATCATCAAAAGCCTTTCTTCCTTCAAAAAATGGCGAATAATTATAAAAAAGATAACTTCGATCAGAAACAATACCGGTAGCAATATTATCTTTAAGTTGATAAAAATATGTTCTTCTGCTACCCGGACTAAAATTAAAACCAATGCTTTTGTCGTCAGCTTTCATTATATTGATTGTATGATCTGCTACTAAGACATGTTTATTATTTTCACTTTCTTCTAATAGCAAGTTAGTATCAATACCAGAAGTAATATTTAAAGCACACGCTATTTCATTTTCTACATCTACACTATCTAGCAATAATTTTGTAAGAGCAGAAACATGTCTACAGCAACCAGTTCCTGTTATAGCAGTTAGGGCCAAATTAAAAATCAATTCATCACTTGTTTCTAAATCACTAATAGTTGTATTTGTGACATGAGTTCCAGTTCGTGATAAATAGCCATCAGTTATAAGTATTTTAATTAAAGCTAATTTATCAATATCACTTTTTAAACCAAGTTTATCTGGTAAATCAGCAACATCTGCTAATATCTCAGTTAATTCTTGATGCATTTGTTTATACTCTTCTAACACTTATTTATCACCTCGAATTATGCTTTTTTCTCTTTTTAGGACTTTCTGATAACTATTAGTAATGTTAGAAAAATTATCTTTGTTATCATCGTGAAATTTTTCTGCTAGATCTAAATTGCTTAAAATAGTAAGAACTGTTTTACTGTACTTATTTAGAATCTCATCTTGTTGTTCAAGTGTTGGCTTTTCCATATGTTCAAAATCCATCATTTCTGGAAGTTGTGAGAAAATACCTCGATTATAAGCTGGAAAGACTGAGTCTTTCGTTCTTTGCATTTTTCCAAACATAAAATTAAGTCTATTATAATTATCAAAAATTTTAATAGTTCCTTTATCTATATAATAAAGCATTGCAAGAAAATCGTTACTAGTTGGTTCAATTAGAAAAGAAGTATCCATACTTTGAACATAATTTGTTATGTGATTTACTTGTCCATATAATTGGCATCTATTTGCTAACATTACTTTTAATTTTGTTAATAATAATTTTTGCTTAACATTCAAATTGGTAACTATCAATTTGTTCTCAATAGCAAATTTATCAAGAGCAAGTTTAGTAAGGGGAGCGGTATTTCTACAGCATCCTTTACCAGTAGCAACTAGTTCAAGTGCTAGTTCTAAAATTATATCATTATTAAACCCTATTTTAGTTGTTTCTGTATCATAAATATAAGATCTTGGTTCTGATAGAAGTCCCATTGCAACAAGAGTAGTTACAAGTGTGGCTTGTGAAACTTCTTCACTAAAACCATACTCTTTTGCCAATAAAACAACATTATCTAATATATTATTTAACGAGTCTTTCATCTTAACATATTCTTTTGAATCAAGATATGTCATGACGTACTCTTTATCTTTTTCTGAAATTTTACTTATTTTCTTCCTTTCTGCCATTCAATCACCTCGAAACGTATCTATTCTACACTAATCCAATACCTTTTTCAAGGAAAAGATAGAAAAAATTAACCTATCTAGGTATGATTGACAATTAATTTCAAAGTCAAAAAAAGAAGTACCCTACTTCTTTTCGTAAACTTTAGTTGTATCAGCTACTGCAATATTATCAATTGTCTTTATTAGCTTCTCTTTATAGACTTTTAAGCCATTTTTAGTAGCTTCTACTACTTTACTTTGGTCAATCTTTAAAAATTCGGCAATTGAAGTTGTTGAATAATTTTCTCCTGTAGCATACCCTAACTTAAGCGCTAAAACAACATATTCAAGGGGATTATTCTTCTTTAGTAATTCAACATATTCTGGATCATGAAATATTTCTAATAAAACATCTGTCGTTGTTCTAGTTGTTTCAACCATTTCAGGTTTACTTATTTTTTCTTCTAAATTAACTTTTTCCTTTTGAACAACCTGATTTTTTTTATTAAGAGAACGTTTCACTTTACTGACAGCATTATAGAGTTTAGCTCTTTCCTCTTTAGTTAATTCTTTGGAATAATTATTATCATAATTAGTTCCAAACCTTTTATGGAAAATTTCAAGTTCACTTTGATCTAGTTCTTCTATAGTAGCGATTACTTCATCGAGTGGATAACCACTAAAAAATTTTGCAAATCCTTGGAGTTTCATAATATTTATCTCACTTTCTTTATTTTAATTTTTGATTCTATTTTATTTTCTTTGACTGGTTCTTCATTAACATCACTAGTAAGTATTTCTTTCATTCTGGGAGCGATAATATTTTTAAACATATTAAGTTCTATAGATGATAACTTATCTAAAGAAAGTTCTCTTAGATTTTCTTTATAACCAGTTGATAATTTGGGAAAATCTCGTTCTAGTAATTCATTTAAAGTAGTATTTAATAATGCCTTAGGATAGCTAGAAAGATAATCTGGTAAAAATCCTTGTTCCCTATCAACAGCTTTTATTTGCTCACTATATTTATCATACTTACCTTTTTTAGTTATTTCAAGAGTTTTTAAAGCTTTTTCTGGATTATCCAGATATATTGCAAACTCTTCAATTGAGTTAGTAGCGGCAAGTTTTGTTAATGCTTTTTTCTCTATCTGTCTTATTCTTTCTCTAGTAAGATTCCATTTTTTAGCGATTGCTTCTAGCCTTAAGCCTTCTTCAGTAGGTTGATCTATTCCAAATCTTAGTTTAATTACTTCCTTTTCACGTTCAGATAGGGTGGTACCTTCTAGTAGATTTCTTACTTTTTCTTTGAGTTCTTTATTTATGTAATCACTTTCCACTGATACTTTCTTATCTGGAATAAAGTATCCTAGTTCAACATCATCCCCAGTGCTTACTGGTCGATTTAAACTAGTAGCACTATTTTTAACTAGGTGAAGCTTATAAGCTTCTTTAAAGGGAATTTTTGCATAGTTAGCTATTTCTTCTAAACTTGGAGACCTATCTAGTTCCTCAGTTAATTTCTTCTCAGCATTAATATATTTCATCAGTTTATCATACGTACAAATTGATAATCTTATTACTTTGCTAGACGCTTTAATGCTAGTCTCAATTTCTTGTCTAATCCACCAATAGGCATAAGTTGAAAACCTATATCCTTTGTTTTCATCATACCTATCAACAGCTGTCATCAGTCCAATATTACCATCTTGAATTAAATCGAGAAGTGGCACTCCTCTTTCTATATATTTTCCTGCAATAGTTACTACTAATCTTAAATTTCTTTCTATCATTAAATCTCTTGCTTTTTTATTACCTTTTTTAATTTCAATAGCTAAACACATCTCTTCTTCAGCACTTAATAATGGTTTATTTATTGATTTTAAATACATTTTTGTTATATCTCTGGGATCGATTTCTTCCTCACTATACTTTGAAAGGTTTTTATATTCTTCGTCTGTTAAACTAAGATCATCAACCAAAGAAATATTTTTCTTCAAACAGTAAGCTTCCATAAAAGAAACTAATGTTTCATTATTTGTTACTGAATAAAAATTAGTATCACGTATCTTTTTGATATTTTTATCAACTAATTTTCCCACTACCGTTTCTAAGGCTCGATTATTATTAAGAAGAACTAATGCTTCTTCTTGGGTTATTAAATAATCAATATTATTGAAAAATGAAGCTACTTTAGAAAATTCGTTAGTGTTATTTTTACTACCATTAGAAAAATGTAAGTTACTATTAACAAAATCGTTGAATATTTTTATTCTTCTTTTTTCATTATTTTCAAAGACTGTTCCAATTGAATTATAAATTTCATCTTTTAAGTATTTTTCCAGATCAAGCATCACATCATCTTTAAAGTCAAAAATGCCAGAAACAGCTTCCTTTAAAGCTAAATTAAATATCTCATCATAATCAGAAAGATAAGCATAACTAGTTCGAAGTTCTTCTTTGTATTTTAGAAAAAGTTTTGCTAATTCTTCGTCACTTAATTTCATTAGTTGTTTAGTCTTTATACTAGCCATATTTTCACTATTCCTTTACTTTTTTTCTATAGACCTTAATTGTATCTGTTTCTGCCATACCATCTATTGTCTTTATTATTTCTTGTTTAAAGATCTCCAAACCATCTCTAGCAGCTTGTTCTACTTTACTTCTATCCATTTTTAAAAACTCAGCTATGGCAGTTGTTGAGTAACTTTCGTTTGTAACGTGTCCTAACTTAAGCGATAAAACAACGTATTCAAGTGGGTTATTTTCTTTTAGTAATTCAACATATTCTGGATTACGAAACATTTCCAATAATTCATCAGTTACTGATGCTGTCTTTTTCAAATCATTATTTTCTATTTTTTCATTATCATCTGTTACCATATCACCATTTTCGATGTCCACTGGTAACACTATATCACTTTTACTCATTATACTTTCTTCTTTCATAATATCATCTGTAATTTGTTCCTTACTATTTTTCTTTTCCAAACTATCATTTCTCTCAACAGCATTATTTTCTTTAGCAAGAATATTTCTTACTTTAGCAATAAGATTAATAAGTCTTTTTTCTTCTACTTCTGTTAAATTTTCTAGAGAATTTTTATCATAATTTTCGCCAAATCTTTTATAAAAAAGTTCTAAACTATGGGGTTTTAATCCTTCTATAACATTAATCACCTGCTCTAAAGAATAATCTTCAAAAAAATCAGCTAATTCTTTTACTTTCTTCTGATTTGTTTTTCTTTTTGTAACTATATTTTTTGTTGGTCCAGCCTCTAGTTCTTTTTTTAATCTAGGAGCTATGACATTATAAAAAACATTTATTTCAGCGCTAGAAAACTCTTTTACAGATAATTTTCTTAACTTTTCTTTATAACTAGCCGGTAAATTGTAAAAATCGATAACGATCATCTTTTCTAGAACTGCAATTATGTCTTTCTTATAATACTTATTAAAATAATCTGGATATAAACAGGCATCAGCTTTTTGTTGATGAACATTATTTATCCGATATTCAGTTTTTTCCAATCTATAACCTTGTTTAAGCAATTGAAGATTAGTTAAAGCTTTATCTGGATTATCCATATAGATCTCAAAACCTTTAATTTTTCTAGAAGTCCTTAGCTTTTTTAATGCCTTTGTTTCTATTTGTCTTACTGCTTCTCCACAAACGCCGATTATTTGGCTAATTTCTCTTAAGCTAGCAGTAGATTCATTTGGCTGATCTATTCCAAACCTAAGTTTAATTATAAATTTTTCTCTTTCTGATAAATTTGCACTTTCTATTAATTCTTTTACATTCTCCTTAAGTTCTTTTTGCTCATAGTCTCTTTCAATCGAAACATTTCTATCGGGAATAAGTTCCTCAAGCTCAGTGTCCTCTTTATCACCTATCAAAATATTGATACTAGTGACATCTTTGTTTATCTCATAAAATTTAGTAGCATCATCAATAGATATTTTTAATAAGTCAGCTACTTCTTTTATAGATGGCTCTCTACCTAGCTTATCAGTCAATGCTGCTACTTCCCTTTTGTATCTATTCAATTTTTCATGGATGTAGACTGGTATTCTTATTGTTCTACTATTATTACGAATACCTCTTGCGATCGTTTGATGAATCCACCAAGTAGCATAGGTTGAAAGTTTATAACCCTTTCCTGGTTCAAATTTTTCAATTGCCTTCATTAAACCAATATTACCATCTTGAATTAAATCAAGAAAAGGCTGTCCTCGACCAACATATTTTTTAGCAATATTTACTACTAATCTTAAATTTCTTTCGATCAGCTCATCTTTAGCTGTTTTATTACCCTTCTTAAACTCACTAGCTAAGTACAGTTCCTCCTCTGGTGTTAATAATGGTTTACTTAAAGACCGCATATACATCTTTACTGAATCAGACATATAAGTGGAATTATCATTTAAAAGTCTTGTATATTCTTCATCGGTTAATTCTGTATCTTCAACTAAAGAAATATCATTTTTTAGACAATAAGCTTCTATAAATGAAATTATTATCTCATCATCCATTGCTATAGAAAAATCAGTAGCACGTATTTTTTCAAGATTTTTATCAACTAGTCTTCCAATTGATTTTTCTAATGTTTTATTACTTTTAATGATTTCTAAAGCATCATCTTGAGTTGGTAAGTAACAAATATCTTTGAAAAAAGCGGATAACTTAGAAAGCTCTTTAAGATTCTTTTTGTTACTACCAGTAAGGGTTAAGTTATTATTAAAAAACGCATTAAAGATCTTTACTCTTTCACCTTTCATACTAGTAAAAACAATGCCTATTGATCGATCAATACTTTCTTTCAAATATTTTTCTATTGTAATTTCTTCTCCAACATTATTACCTTCTAAAATATCAGAAGCTGACTTATCTACAGCAAGTTTAAAGATATCGTCATAACCAGAAAGATAACTATAATTAGTACTTAATTCGTCTTTAAATCTAGTAAAAATCTGAATTATTTCCCCTTTGCTAAATTTTCTTAGTTGTTCTACTCTTATACTAATCATCTATCTCACTATCCTTTTGCTTTTAATACTTTTTGTTTAGCAGTTGTTGCGTTTCTATATAAAGTCATTCCATGATTAAATCTCTCAGCAACGGTTTCTTTACTGATTTTTAAGTATTCCGCTATTTTTTCCTCTGAATAGTTTAGTCCAGTTACTTTCCCAAGTTTAAGAAGCATAATTACTCCCTCTAAAGGTGTAACTTCTTCGACTATCTTTGAAAAATCAAAGTATTCTTCTGCTACTTCAGGTTCCTTCGTTTTATCTTTATTTAGATCCTCTTTAATCTTATCTAATATATATAAGGAAAAGATCTTATCCGTATTATATTCTTCTAAAGCTTTAATCAAAATAGCTTCGGAATCTATCTTATCTGGTACTATTTTTAGTTTAGTTATTATACTATCAGTTAATTTCTTATATTTATCAATTAATTTGATTTCTAACTCTATATCACCATTTCTAATTTCTTTAGAAAGTTTTTGCTGGACTTTCATTTTAATAAATATTTTCAAAAGAACATCTTTAGATATTCCACTTTCTGAGTTATAGTAACTAGCAAACTCTATTAATAAAGTATTAAAAAAATCACTCGATAAATAATCAGCATATTCTTTATATTTTATTAAATTAAGAAAAACTAATTTTTGTCTTTCATAATCATTAAAAAGTTTTTCATCAAGGTTAGTGCTTTCTATCTCCATGTTTTTTCTCCCTGCCAATAGGTTTATTATAGCATGTATCACCGGGAAGTTAAGAAAAAAATTAACTATTATTACATATTTAATAAATTTCTATCATAAAAGATAATGGTGATTAGATGTCTAATACGATATATGCTTTTACTTTATCTACCCTAGCAGGTCTTTCTACTCTGCTTGGTTTCTTACCTATTCTTTTTAATTTAAAAGATGAGAAAAAAATCATTCTCAGTTCTCTTGCTTTTGCAAGTGGGGTGATGATTACTGTATCTTTTATTGATTTAATACCAGAAAGTTATCATTTACTAACTAGTACTTTTAAAAACTTTCCCGCTCTTTTATTTCTGTTAATTTTTTTAGTTACTGGTATTATTTTTTCTATTCTAATTGATAGGTTCCTTCCAAGTACTGATAGTAGTGAAATAAAGAATAAAAAATTATTCCACTTAGGTTTTGTTTCAATGCTTGCTATTGTTCTTCATAATATTCCTGAAGGAATTGCTACTTTTCTATCCGCTTCTGCTAATAAGAGTTTAGGTTTATCTTTGGCTTTAGCAATTAGTTTTCACAATATTCCCGAAGGTATCAGTACCGCTATTCCCATCTATTTTGCTACTAAAAATAAGAAAAAGGCTTTTCTTTATACTTTTATTTCTGGTTTTTCTGAACCAGTCGGTTCTGTTATTGCTTATTTATTTCTTGCTAAGTATATGAATAACTTTTTAATGGGTATTTTACTATCCTTCATCGCTGGTTTAATGATTCATATCGCCACCTTTGAACTTTTAAAAGAATCAATCTCTTATAAAAGATATAAAAGGACTTATCTCTTTTTTATAATCGGTGTCTTTTTTATGTTATTTTCTCTTCTTTTAACTAGATAATTTTAGGAAACTATAGTACAATAAAAATACGGTGATACTGTGAAAAAAGGAATAATAAAATTAATTCATATATACCAAAAAATTCCCGTTTTTTGTCACTCTAGTTGTCACTTTTATCCGACTTGTTCTAATTATATGATTGAAGCAATTAACGAGTATGGTACTATTAAAGGAGTGTATCTGGGAATAAAACGAATTTTAAGATGTCATCCAGGAGCAAGTTTTGGTTATGACCCAGTACCAGTAATTAAAAAGAAAGAAGGAGTAACTAATGAAGAAAAATAGACGTTTAATTTTACAAATAATAATTTGCTTTACACTACTTTTGACAGTATGTGGTTGTAGAAGAGATAATATGGAAGATATTTCAATAATAACTACCAATTATCCAAATGAATATATTATATCGAGTTTATATGGAAAGCACGCCACAATCTCTTCGGTTTATCCCGATGGTGTTAATACTAGCACTTATAAACTAACAACTAAAAGAAAAAAGGACTTAGCAAATCAAGACTTACTAATTTACACCGGACTAATTGAAAAAGAAAGAAATCTTGCCGTAGAATTACTTGATTATAATAGTAATTTAAAAATCATTGATAGTTCTTACGTTTTAGAAAATAGCAACAATACTGATGAGTTGTGGAATGATCCTTCTTTCATGTTAATGATGTGTCAGAATGTTAGAATTAGTCTAAAAGAATATGTTGAAAATAAATATTTACGTAAAGAAATAGATAAAAATTATGAAACTTTGAAAATAACTGTTTCAGAGTTAGATGCTGATATTAGATTAGCAGTAGAAAATGCTCCTTACAAGACTATCGTAACAACAAGTTCTGCTTATAAATACTTAGAGAAATATGGTGTTAAAGTTTATCTAATTAATGATGATACTTCCGATAAAGATTTAAAAGAAGTTGATAATTTAATTAAACAAGGAAAGATTACTAAGATATTTACTTATGAGGAAGATAAAACAACAGCAAATGTTCAAAATATCATTAATAAATATCCAAACGTTGTTTCACTAGTATCATTTAAACATATGAATTTATTAACTGAAGAAGCTAGAAAAAGTAATAGTGATTACGTTACTCTAATGAATCAAAATCTTGATACTTTAAAAGAAGAACTTTATCACGGAACACAAAGTGAATAAGTTATTGGTCATAGATATAAAAATTATCTATGACTATTTTTTTTGCATAGAAAAACTAGGAACAAGTCCTAGTTGATTAGTCTTTATTCTCTATCTCATTTTTTAATAACTTAACAAACTCATCAATACTAACAGTTGTAGTATCTTTCTCACCATGTAAACGATAACTAACTGTTCTATCTAATTTTTCATTATCTCCTAAAATTAAAGTATAATTGATTTTTCTTGTTTGGGCTTCTCTTAAACGATAACCAAGTTTTTCATTACGACTATCTAGTTCTACTCTAATTCCTTCACTAAGTAATCTTTCATAGACATTTTTAGCATATTCTAAATGATGTTCACTAGATACTGGAATGACTTCTACTCCTACTGGTGCTAACCATAAAGGTAAATTACCCTTTGTCTCTTCAAGAAGGAAAGCAATAAATCTATCAAGAGAACCAAGAACAGCTCTATGAATAACTACTGGAGTTTGTTTTTCACCATTTTCTGCTACATATGTTAAGTTAAATCTTCTTGGTAATAAGAAATCTAACTGAATAGTTGATAATGCTACTTCATTTCCAACTGCTGGTTTAATCAAAATATCAAGTTTTGGTCCGTAGAAAGCCGCTTCACCTTCAGCTTCGACAAAATTAACACCTAAATCTGTTAATACTTTTCTTAAAGCACTTTCAGCACTATTCCACATTTCATCATCATCAAAGTATTTTTCTTTATCATTTTTATCTCTTAAAGATAATCTAAACTTTGTATCAGTAATATGAAAGTCTTTATAAACTTCAAGAATTAAATTTAATACGCCCTTAAATTCTTCTTCTATTTGCTCTTTAGTACAGAAGATATGCGAATCATTTTGGGTAAATGATCTAGCTCTTTCAATACCTTTAACCGCTCCTGCTGCTTCATATCTGAAATCATTAGCTATTTCTGCTATTCTAATTGGTAAATCACGATAAGAATGAAGTCTATTACCATAGATAACCATATGATGAGGACAGTTCATTGGGCGTAACACATAAGCTTCTTCATCTAGTTCCATAGCAGGAAACATATCATCTTTATAATGATCCCAGTGACCAGAAGTTTTATATAACTCTACACTACCTAAGTCTGGAGTATGAACATGTTGATAACCATGACTTACTTCCTTTTCGGTTATATAATTTTGAATAGTACGCCATAAAGTATATCCATTTGGTAACCATAGAGGAAGACCTCTTCCAACAAGATCAGACATCATAAAGATTCCTAAATCTTTTCCTAGTTTTCTGTGATCTCTTTCTTTAGCTTCTTCAAGCATTTGTAAGTGTTCTTTTAAATCCTCTTCATTCTGATAGCATACTCCATAAATTCTTTGAAGCATTTTATTCTTTGAGTCACCCTTATAATAAGCTCCACTACATTTTAGTAGTTTAAAGTTTCTTATTTCTTTAGTACTTTCAACGTGTGGTCCACGACAAAGGTCAGTAAATTCTCCTTGCGTATAGCAAGTAATTATTTCTCCTTCTGGAAATTCATTGATAAGATCAATTTTATAAGGATCATCTTTAAACATCTCTAAAGCTTCTTCCTTAGTTAGTTCATGTCTTACTATTCTTTTATTTCCTTTAGCAATTTTTTTCATTTCTTTCTCAATTTTAGGTAAATCTTCATCAGTTAAAGTCTTCCCCCCCAAATCAATATCATAGTAAAAGCCATCGCTAATAACCGGTCCTACCCAAAATTTAGCTTCTGGATATAACTTTTTTACTGCTTCAGCAAGTAAATGAGCACAACTATGGTTAAGTGGCATTAAAACTTTATCTTCTTTAATATTTTTCATATTTTTCTCTCCTTCTATTACTAATATTCTTTGCTTTTTACTACATTAAATACATTTGAATTTTAACATAAAAAACTCCTATGATTAATTTCATAGGAGTGTCAAAAACACGGTACCATCCCTTGTTTTACTTTATTACAGATAACGGTCATCCCGGAATTACTTTGCATAATTCTACTCACAAGGGTAGTAATAAAATACATCCTCTTCATTTTCACCAACCATGAAGTCTCTAATTAAGTTTGATATTTTACCGTGTCCCCTATTCAAACGTATTAAAATAATAGTAGGCATAATGAGAAGAAAAAACAATCGGAGTACATTTTTTCTTCTCTTTACACCTACTATTTAAGTTTTGTGTAGAGAAGTTTTTAAAACAAAGATATTGTAATAATTTATGGTTACCGCATCGTTTTAAGATAATCCAACATCTCTCAATCTCTGTAGTAACTTCTCAAATAGATAATAGCACATTTTGTCGAAAAAAGTCAAACAGTTTTCCTAAAAAATGTAAATTATCTTGAGCTTTACATACTTTTCAACTATTCTAGTGTAAACACATGACATTTCGGATCAAAAACTATTGTTAAATTAAGAGAATAAGCTGCGCTAATTTAGTATTTTTATCTTTGCAAACTAACAGACTGTCGCATAATTTATTGAAACCTTGTTTAACAGTTATACTTCTACAGCCACTCTCCCTTTCTAGCAGCTTCTTAGTAGAACAATCAATTGTATTAATAATATTTTCTTCTAGTTTTTGCTGATTATCAAATCATTAATATATCTATTTCGTAACATAAAGGTTTAAATAGTAACAAGTCTGACATGTTTCTACCATTCTCTCAGTTACTGGCAGACAAAGTTACCTACTTTTTTGATTCATATTTTCTCCCTTCTGTTAAAATTTTATTTTAAAAATCTATTTATTAGTAAAAAATATTATTGAAAGAATAATTATAACTACATATGTAATAAATAAGATACCTATTATTTTTAATATCTTTATTACTAAACCTGCTAATTTTTTCGGTGTTACACTTACTTTTTCTACTAAGATAGTATTGATATCATTATCTAATAATTCATCAATACCAATATTTGAATTTTTAGATAACAATTTTAATTGTTCTGGATTAGGAGAAGTTTCCCCTAGTTCCCAATTTGATATTGTTTGTCTTGTGACACCGACCTTTTCTGCTAATTGTTACTGTAAAAATTTCTTTTCCTTTCTAAATCTAAAAATATTATCTGCTAATTTCATTTGTTCTCCTTTAACTTACTAAGTATAAAGTTTTTTGCATTTGCAAACTAGTTAATATCTTTGGAAATTTGTCAAAGTCTTTTAACATTATAAGCTTAAATAGTATTTTAAATAAAAGAAGCTTATCTCCATTAGTACTTTGGAAATAAGTTTTATCTTAAATATTAATATTGAATACCCCAAACAACTAAGTGTTTAGCTTCTTTTCCACACACTACACACTTATCATCTATTTTTTCAGCATCTTCTAAGATACAACGTGATTTAGTTCCTCTGATTTCTTTCATCTTAAGTTCGCACTCTTCATCACCACACCACATTGCTTTAACAAATCCTGGTTGAGTTTCCATAATCTTTTTAACATCATCTAAATTATGTGCTTCAAAAGTTAAATTTTCTCTTCGTTCTAAAGCTCTTTGATACATATCATTTTGAATAGTATCTAAAAGATTAGCTACTGTTGCAGCAACATCACTATCGGATTCAGTAGTAATTTTTTCTCTAGTATCGCGTCTAGCTAGAACAATTTTATTTTCTTTTAAATCTCTTTCCCCGACTTCAATACGAACAGGAATTCCTTTAACTTCTGCTTCCGCAAATTTGAATCCTGGACTTCTATTAGAATCGTCAACTACATAAGAAATACCTTTAGCAGTTAGAGTTTCTTCTAATTCTGCAATTTTATTATTAACAATGTCACTATCCCCTATTTTAATAATAGTAACTTTTACTGGTGCTATCTTTGGCGGTAATACCAACCCAAAATCATCACTATGCACCATTATTAAAGCTCCAATCATTCTAGTAGTAGTACCCCAAGATGTTTGATAGCAATAACTATCTTGGTTATTTCTATCTTTAAATTTTATATCATAAGCCCTAGCAAACTTATCACCAAAATAATGGCTGGTTCCAGATTGAAGTGCTACTCCATTATACATTAATGCTTCTAGTGTTAGAGTGTACTCTGCTCCAGCAAACTTTTCTTTTTCAGTTTTCCTTCCGGTAATAACAGGAATAGCCAAATATTCTTTAAATAGTTTTTCATAAATACCAAGCATTCTTTTGGTTTCTTCTTCAGCTTCTTCGCTAGTCTCATGAACTGTATGTCCTTCTTGCCATAGAAATTCACGACTTCTTAAGAAAGGACGAGTTTCTTTCTCCCAACGGAACACACTACACCACTGATTATATTTAAGAGGAAGATCACGATAGCTTTTAACAACGTCGTGATAGTAATCACTAAATAACGTTTCACTTGTCGGTCTAACACATAGTGGTTCTTCTAGTTCTTTCTCGCCCCCCTTAGTAACCCAAGCTACTTCTGGTGCAAAACCTTCTACTAATTCTCCTTCTTTTTCTAATAAAGTTTTAGGAATTAATAAAGGCATATAAACGTTTCTATGTCCTGTTTCTTTAAACATTTTATCTAAAGTCTTTTGAATTTCTTCCCATAGAGCATAACCATTCGGTTCAAAAATGATACAACCTTTAACACTAGAATAAGTAGCAAGATGAGCAGCTTTTACGACATCAGTATACCACTTAGCAAAATCAACATTTCGTTCTGTAATTTTCTCGTTCTTCATATTTTCCTCCTAATGAACATAAAATATTCCCATATAGATTAAAAAGGCTAAGTAAAGAAGACAAGTAATCGCTCCATTTACTCTTTCAAAAGTACTACTTTTATATTGAACACCAACAGCAGTTGTCATAAAGACGCCACCAATTAAACCACCGATATGTGCAGCGTTATCAATTCCTGGTACTAGGAAACCTAAGATAAGGTTTAAAACTATTAAAGGAATTATCTGACTTTTAATAACTGTTCCCAAATAAACACGGTAGTGATAACCAAAATAAACCATCGAACCAAGAAGCCCAAAGATAGCACCACTGGCACCAACACTAACACTAGTACTAGAAACAATAATTGATAGTAGCGAAGCAGTTATAGCACTAAATAAGTAAACCAATAGATATTTCCATCTACCAAGGAAACTTTCTAATTGAACACCAATAATCCATAGTGCATACATATTAAAAGCTAAATGAGCAATATTAGCATGAACAAAGGTACCTGTTAATAAACGGTAATACTCTCCTTGTTTAATATAAGGACCAAAGACAGCTAATTCTCTAAAGACATCATCACTTTTCCCAAGTAATAAAGGAACAAAGAAAAGGGCAACATTTAAAAACACTAAGATAGCAGTAATAATAGCTTTCTTTGGCATAAATATTTTATCCGTTTTCGTATGGTCTTGATAGTTATGTTCATTTATTTCATCAGTTATCTTAATAAATAAATCCGCACCTGTTTCTTTGTTCTTACTAATATTCTTATATAAATCCGGATAAGCTTCTAATAATAATTTATTATTCTTAACATCTTTTTCATCAGTTATATGAACAGCTCTTCCTCTTTTTGGCAATTCTTTAGTAAGATCTACACTACTTCCTAGATTTAAAAAGATACTTAAAACATTTAGTCTAAAAGAAAATGTTTTAGCTTTAATTTTCTTTATTATACGATTAGTTTTAAAAACATCAAATTTATATTGTTCTTCATTATGAATATGACCGATTACTATTCTTATTATTTCACAATCTTCATCTAAATTTTCTAACCAAATCTCATCATCTACACCATTTAATACTATTGGGGTATAATTCTTTTCAGTTATAAAATAATGAAGAAGTTTCATAGCAATCATATTAGTGTCATCTATTTCAAGCACATTATTCATTAATTCATCACCCTTCTTCTTTCAAGTATTATACACGAATTTACGTTAATTCTCAAGAGAAGCAAGTTCATCTTGAAATTCTTTTGGTGGTTCCTTAGTAAACTCTAAATGTTCTTTAGTTAATGGTTCTACTAGTTCTATTTTATAACTATGAAGCATTTGACCAAAACTAGTTGTTTTTTTACTATGTCCATAGACCGGGTCATTTACAACTGGATGATTGATATAAGCTAGATGAACTCTAATCTGATGCGTTCTACCAGTATCAAGCTGACACTCTATCAGAGTTTTATTTTGGTATCTTTTAAGAACTTTAAAGTGGGTAACTGCTTCTTTTCCTCCTGCTATTACTTTCATCTTAAGTCTATCTTTGGGGTCTCTTCCAATCGGTGCATCAATAGTTCCTCTAGCTGGTTTAATAACTCCTTCGACCAAGGCAAGATAAGTTCTTTTTATTTCTTTTTTCTTTAGCATTAAACTTAAAGCTTCTTTTGTTTCTTCATTCTTTGCTACTAACATTAAACCGCTTGTATCTTTATCTAAACGATGAACAATACCAGGTCTTAATAAATCGTCTGTTAAAGGATAATCTACTAGTAAGGCATTTACTAAGGTATCATTCATATGACCAGGAGCAGGATGAACAACTAAACCACTTTGTTTATTAATTATTAACAAATTTTCATCTTCAAAAACAATATCAAGTGGTATTTTATTCTTTTCTAAGTTACTAGTTACTTCTTCTTTGAAGAGTTCGATAATGTCTCCTTTAGCAACTTGATAATTGCAACTAATCTCTTTATTATTAACTAAGACTTTACCATCTTTTATCTTACGTTGTATTTTACTTCTAGATTCCTCTAACATATTACTTAAAACAACATCTATTCTGCCGGTTTCATCATTTATTTCTAACTTCATTTTCTTCACCCTTCCATAGTTCATAGATAAGTAGTAAAACTCCAATCACAATTAGCATATCAGCAAAATTAAAAATTGGAAAGTGATAATTAAATATTATAACACTAATATAATCAATTACATAATTAAGTACTAAACGGTCATAGAAATTACCAAGTATTCCTCCTAGAATCATTATATAAGAGATATTTAGTAATGTTTCATTTTTCTTACTTATTAGTTCTTTATAAATCACTAAAAATGCTAATAAGGAAAGAATAGCAAGTAGCGTTGTTTCTCCTTCCATAAGAGAAAAGGCTGCTCCAACATTTTTTACATAGACTAAAGATAGGAAGTTTGGTATCAAAGTAAGAGTACCTTTTAGATAATTAACTACTAATACTTTAAATAATCTATCTATTAAAAACAAAATGATAATTACTGCTGTATATTTTAACTTATCTTTCATCAGAGCCACCTATTTCTTCTATCTGACTAACAATTATTTGAATCTGATCATATCTTTTCTCTACTCTTCCCACTATTTTATAAAGATGGCCTTTCTTTAATTCTATACTATTCCAAACTTTCGGAAAGAAGGTATAATCAACACTTCCTGTTTCATCACTACAACTAGCAAAAGCCATTTTATCACCTTTTTTAGTAGTTATTTCTTTAATGCTTTCTACTAATACAATAGTTGTTACTAATTTATCAAAGTATTTATTTAGTTGCTCTAAAGCAATACAGTTAGTAACTGTTCCTTTATAACTAGTCGCAGGATGATTACTTATATAAAGACCAAATAAGGCTTTTTCTTGTTCTAATAATAAACAATTATCATATTCATCTACTATTTCAATATCCGGTATCAAAACTAAACTAGGGTCTAAGTCTTTAACTAGTTCGCCATAATTATATAAAGAGTCTATGTTCATTATTAAAGTTCGTTTGTTATATTTAAAATTTCTAAAGCAATCAGCTAGTATCAAAGTTTCTAATTGTTTTTTAGTTACTCCTTCTCCTACTAGTTCTCTAATCGCTTCAAAGATATCAGTAAATTTTTCTTTTCTTGCTTTATTAACTGTTCTTGAAACACTAACTCCAATTCCTTTAATAGTAGAAAAAGGAAATACTATTTTACCATTTAAGACTTTAAAGGCATCTTCACTCTCGTTAATATCTGGTTTTACCACTTCGATTTTAGCACTTCTAACTTCTCTTATATATTCACTTAATTTACTTTCTACACCAATAACATTTGTCAATAAGTTAGTATAAAAATAAAGTGGGTAATGAACTTTTAAATAAGCCATTTTATAAGCAACCATTGAATAAGCTACCGCATGACTTCTATTAAAACCATAACCAGCAAATTTTAGAATTTGAGCAAATAATTCTTTCGAAATACTCTCATTCTTTCCTAGTTCTTTCGCTTTACGTAAAAATCTTTCTTCTTCTTTTTCTAAAACATCTTTTTTCTTTTTACTTATCGCTCTTCTTAGAATATCTGCTTCTCCTAAAGAATAGCCAGCATAGGAACTAACTGTTTGCATTACTTGTTCCTGATAAATCATAATACCATAAGTCTTCTTTAGAATGGGTTCTAAGCAGTTATCTAAGTAAGTTACTGCCTCTTTGCCTTCTTTTCTTTTAATATAAGTATCTATATTAGCAGCAGGTCCCGGTCTAAATAATGCGATAGCAGCAACAATATCTTCAAAATTAGCAGGTTTTAAATCTCTTAAGAATTTACGCATTCCACTAGATTCAAACTGGAAAATACCAGTTGTGAAAGCTTTGCTAAATAATTGATAGCAACGTGAATCATCAAGTGGTATATCATAAAATGGAATTTTTATTCCTTGAAACTTTTCAATATCTTTCAAGATATTCATAATTAAAGTAAGATTTTTAATTCCTAGAAAGTCCATTTTTAAAAGTCCTAGTTCTTCTAGATAATTCATTGAATAACTAGTTAGGTACATACCATCACTCATAGTAAGAGGTAATACTTCATCAAGTTCTTTCTGACACATTACTATTCCAGCAGCATGGGTTCCAATCTGTCTAGGAAAGCCTTCTAATTTACTTGCTATTAAATAAACACTTCTAAGTCCTTCATCACTATCTATTTCACTTTGAAATAATTTATCATTTTGATAATAATAGTTAAGTGTTTCTTTACCCATCGGCGGAATAAAAGAATTTAAGTGATCTATTTTATAATTAGGTATTTTTAAAACTCTTGCTACATCTCTTAAGACTTGTTTAGCAGAGAGGGTTGAGAAAGTAACTATTCCAGCGACTTTCCTTTCGCCATACTTTTCTTTGACGTAATTAATAACATCTTCACGATACATATCAGGTAAATCCGTATCAATATCAGGCATACTAACTCGTTCTGGATTTAAAAATCTTTCAAAGAGTAAATCATATTTTAATGGATCTATTTCAGTTATTCCTAAAGAGTAAGCTACTAAACTACCAGCAGCACTTCCTCTACCCGGTCCTACTAAGATATTATTTTTCTTAGCATATAAGATAAAGTCATATACTACTAAAAAGTAGTTAGAAAAGCCCATTTTTTTAATAATTGCTAATTCATAGATTAATCTATCAAAATAATTTTTTAAAACATTACCTTTTAGTCGTTTAGTTAGACCTTTAATCGCTAGTTCTTTTAAATAAGTATCAGCATCTAGATTATTAGGACAGTTATAAATTGGTAGTAACAATTCTGCCTTAGGAAAAGTAATATTACATTTACTAACTATTTCTAAGCAAGTTTTATCATTAACAAACTCTTTATCAGCTAGGTCATAATACATTTCATCATAGATACTTTTACCATCACGTATTAAATATAAATATTTTAGATAATCAGCTTCTGTTTTATCTTTATATAAGCATTCTCTTAAAAATACAGTTTTTTCCGTTAATTCTAAAGATTTAGTTCTTTCTTCTTCAGTTTTATATCCTAAGTATAGCAAAGGTGCAGTTATTTCTTTTAATAATTCACTACTTTCGTAAGGAAGACAAATAATAAGTCCTTCGTGATACCTATTTAGATCTGAAATTTCTACTCTACTAGTATTAGCAAGAGTTGATAATTTAATCAGATGCAAGTAACCAATATAATCCTTTGCATAACAAAGAACTATTCTATCTGCTATTTTTAACTCTAGACCAATAACAGGTTTTATTCCCTTTGAATTACATTTCTTAATAAACTCCATTGTTCCATACATGTTATTATCAGTAATAACAGCATAATCATTTCCACAGGCAATATTTAAATCAATAATATCATCTACCGATAAAAGGCTAGATAACAAGGAATAATAACTTTTAATATATAACATAAAAAACCGCTCCTTTCTGAATATCACTATATCATATTTTTGTTCGAAAAACTACTAATTTTTTGTATTTTTACCAATAATAATTTGACTTTATCACCTATCTATGATAAAGTTAATAAGCAGAACGAGAAATAAAGGAGGAGAAATTATGGCAATTAAAGTTACTAATAAGAAACCTTTAACAGGAAATAAAAGATCACACGCTTTAAACGCTACTAAGAAGCAACAAAAGCCTAACTTACAAGTAGTAACATTAGATGATGGTACTAAAGTTAGAATGAGTACTCGTGAAATTAGAAATATGCGTAAACAACAAGCAGTTGTTACTGAAGAAGCAGCAGCTTAAAAAAAGAGATAAATTTTTAAAGTTTATCTCTTTTTATTTTTCTAAATAATCAGCGCCTTTATGTGGTTCTTCAAATAATAAGTCGTTAAAATTTTGTTGTCTTAATGCTTCATAAATAACGACTGCTACACTGTTGCTAACATTTAATGCTCTAACATTATCACTCATTGGTATTCTAAGACAATGATCTAAATCATCTTTTAGTATTTCTTTAGGAATACCAGTAGATTCTTTTCCAAAGATAAAATAATGATCAACACTAATATCACTATAATCAAAACTAGTATGTGGTTTTCTTCCATATCTAGTTAGGTAATAATAAATACCTTTGTTTTTACTTTTAAACTCTTCAAAGTCGTTATATTCTTCATAATTTAACTTATCTATATAGTTAACACCACTTCTTTTTAAGTGATTGTCATCTAAGACAAAACCATAAGGTTTAATTAGATGAAGTTTTGTATTAGTAGCAACACAAGTACGCATTATATTACCGGTATTTTGGGGTATTTCTGGTTCAAACAAAACTATATGATTCATATTAAACACCTACTCTGTATTTCTTGATAAATTTAATAGCATCTTCTACTGTTAACTTAGTGGTTTCACCTTCACTTAGATAAGATACTATCTTTCCATCTTCAAAAGCTAAAAATAAAGGTGTATTGTTTATATTAGAACTCATTCCATAGTTAGCAAAAACAGTAGTAATATAGCTTTCTTTATTAATAACATCTTGTAAATCTATATAAGTTACAGAGTCTTGAAGACCATTCTTTAATAATTCCTTCTTTAAGTTCGTATCAAAGTTGCGACAAGTAGTATCACTTGCAACACACATATAAATAACTCCATCAGGATTTTCTAAAACAAAATGGTCAAGTTCTGCTGTATTAATTTCTGATACAGTATTTCTTAATACAGGGATAGTTGTTTTATAATTTTGATAGGTATTATACCAACTAGCAATATATAAAACCGTTCCAATCACTAGTACATAAATAATTGCTAAAGTCACATAATTTTTTTTACTTTTCTTAGACATTTGCTCCACCTCTTATACTTTATATTTTATCATAATTTTTAGACTTTGAAAATGATTAATAAACAAAGCCACCAATATATTGGAAAAGATGGATTATAATAAACCCATCCCTTAGCTTTTTATAATGATATACCTATTAACATTAACTCATTATTTTGAATAATAATGTTCTTAACTAAATCATCTTTATCGGCATTAGCTAATTTGCTAATTAGAAAAGTAACATAAGTTGGACAAGAAAACATAACAATCTTGAACATAGTATCAGAAGTAGCTGGTATAACCTTACCATCTTTGGTAAGATGTTCTTTTATTTTGTTAAGTTTTTAGAGATGTCATCTTCTTTCGCCATGGTATCATCACCCATTTCGCCATCAATCTAACATAATAGAAGTTAGAAAGCAAAGAAAATCTAGTTATTACACTGAATTTTCTTTTCCGAATATATAACATCATTGAACAGATATTGTGAATGGATTTAAGGAAGTTCCATCTCCCTTAGTTATCTGTGTATCTGCTTTTAGATTGATAACTGGACGGGCCCCGAAGGAAACCGCGACGCGGTCCCCACTGTAAAGACCGCCCGAGGGAAGGACGTACCAAACGCTCGCACGTGGATTGTACTGATTGAAGTTAGACGGAGACAGCGTCCAGGTGTATTGTCCATTATATAGATAATAATTACTATTTGCTATATTATAGACTCCTCCAGCCATTGATGCTTCATCTGCTGTAATTAATGATACTGGATAATCTAATTTTGCATTTTCATTTGTAAGTGTAAATTTATCACTATCTTGTGCACATTTTAAGCTTGGTGTTCTTCTATTGTATAGTCTGTTGAATGTTCCATAATATGTTGTTGTTGTTGTTAAATAACCTGACCCACTAGTTACACTTCTATCATTACAGAAGGTTGTATCTGCTAAATATGAAGTGTAAGCTGTCATGTTATTTTTATACCAGGTATCTAGAGTTGTCTTTATTGTAGAATTAGTTGTGTTTGTTACTGCATCTGCATAACTATCACTACTATATGATATTGGCTGTACTATCATTGTTGTTTCATTTGAGTAACCCGTTACTTTATAAACTACATTACAGCTTGTGTTTAAGCAACTATATAAATTATTTTTTACTATTTCATCATGATTATCTTTCCAGGTTAGTTGCTTGATATCTCCGGTTAAAGTAAATTTCTTGGTTGATTCATCAAATGTATATCCGGTTCCAAAATTATATTTTTGCGTATTGGTAAACCAAGTATATCCTGTTGTTCCATTACTTTCATGTAATGAAAATTTTTCATTGTACTTATAACCAACATAAGTTGGATCCCAATATTTATTATTATATTGTGAATTTCCAATTGTTACTGCTGTTCCTGTATCTGATGTATTTTTTCCTGAATAGATCAAACGAATGCTTCCATCTCCATTTCGACGGATAATTCTCCACATAAATCCAGCGAATGACACATAATTATTTCTTACTGCTCCACGATAATAATAACTAGTTCCATCATCATCGTCTGCTGCATATAATCCATCTGTTTCACTACTATTGGGTGCAATTTTAGCAAAGTTTGGTGTTCCTTTTGCTACGATTGCTGCTCCAGCTGCATCCGTTGATGCTTCATGATTATTCATTACTAGCATACAATCTGAAAGTTTTGTAAATCCGTTATCTTTACAATATGTATCTTCTGCTTGAGCTACAGTATCTGATGTTTGTCCATAAACGTTTACTTTTACTTTGTAAATTAGTCCTCCATTATCATTTTGAGGATTGTAACTTTCATCTACCCATAATCTTAATCTATATTTTACTTCTGTTGTTCCTTGTTGATTTAAGTTTCCAGTATATAGACTCATCATATCAGCAGGGCGGCCTGTATATCCATTACCTGATGGTTCTTCATAATATGTACGAGGTGCCATTACCTCTGTTTCTTTTCCATTGGCATCTACTGTTGTCAAATAATATCTGATATTACTTCCGCTAAAAGTATTTCCGCTCTCTTCTTTGGCTGCTATTTCATAGTTGATATCGGTATTACCTGCAATTGATGATTTAACTGTAAAATCAAAATATTCACCATCGTTTAGTCGTTTCTTTCCAGTGGAATCTGTCGTAGGAAGGGCATTGTTCATAGAAATAACATTACTACTTTCTACATATTCCATAGTTATTGTACCGGT
>CAKPDM010000014.1 GCA_934148995.1 uncultured Bacilli bacterium | reverse complement strand
TGACAAAAAAAGAAACCGATTAAGGTTTCAAAATATCGTGGTTAGATTCCATTTACACAGAATTTCTTACACACTCAAATAAGCTATTTCTGTTACTATTTAGAAATTAAATAAAAAGAAAGTGTAGTATCAATTATTAATAATCACTTTCTAATCTCTCTTGAATGATTAAACTTTTCTTTTTAGTTTCTCTTACTAAATCATCTAACGTAAAATCGAGTAATGAAGCAAGATATAATATCCCTACTAGTAATTTCTTTATTGTTTCTCTTTCAAGATTTTTACTCAAGTCACTTCCATATTCATACAGTGTTAAAAATGTTGTAATGATATCTTTCTCTTCAACGACTGGAAACTCTTCCTCTAAAGATACATTAGTGATATTACAAAAATAAAGAATCATAAAAAGACAGTCAATGTATTCTTCTAGAACTTTTTCCTTATCACCAGTTTGTCTTGTTGACCAAAATTTGAAACATCTTGTTTCGTTTGCTAATTCTCCAAATTCTACTAGTAATTCTAGTTTGTATTTTTTTATTATTTCTTGTGATCTTATATCGTATTGTAATGCAAATAGTTCATCTAAGTGCTTTGTTTCTTTATATATATCTTTTATATTTAACATAGTTTAATTCCTTTCATATATCAATATATTAACATATTTTAAAAATAAAAAGTAAAGTAATAATAAAAAACACCAACATTTCCGTTAGTATTAATCATTACTCTTACTATTAAAATTATAAGATTTTTTTATATACTCATAAATTTTTTGACTTTCTGGTCTAAAGATTGATACTTTAGTTTTAATCTTTCCACCATCATCAGCTGAAAGTATATCTTTTCCGATCTGTTCTGTATTTGAATGTGGAATTTCACTTAAACTAACAAGTTCTAAGAGATTCATAAATTTAGAATATGACACATAATGTTTTTTATTTATTGCCATTACATACTCATAATAAAAATTTTTAACTGCCTCATTACTTCCAAAGGTATCATCAGCAACAGTGAAATTGACAGCTACAAGATCATCTAATGGTTTGGCATCATCAATAATTTCACCATTTTCAGTATTAATGTCATCTTTATCGTAGAAAACAGTAAAATTTGTAATAACACTTAAGGTATCAGTATTGTTTCCAGTAAGCTTTAAAAATTTTTTAGTTATATCTATAGTATTGAAGTGTGTTTCTATGGCACTTTCTTCATCAGTACACATTTCTTGTAATTTTTCTGCCGTATGATTAGTAAAATCATATTCAGAATTTGAAACTTCGATATATCGTTTTTTCTTCATTTTTACCTCACTTTCAATAATAGTATATTCTTATTGTTTTTTTATCATCTTTTTATTATCTTGTCTTGTCATGTTATCTAAAGTAACTTCTTTTGCTAATGAAATGCCCTTATCCAAAATATTGCAAATTAGTGATAAAGAATCAGCATCTATATCTTTTTTATCACCATTATTCTTCATTACGTAACCACCTGAAATATTATAATGAAGTTCAAGTTGACGATTTCCTATGCTATCAAAGTAACGAATATTAATTATTTCTCCGCAATCTCCATATTCATCCTTGATAGGATACATAACAAATTTATGGGCGATGAATAGGGAAGAATTATCTTCTTCAAAGTGTTTGGAGAAAATATACTTGTAGCTAAGAGCTTTATCTATACTAGAAGACATAACTCTTGTGTTTTCGTCTTTAGAGGATATTTCTAAAGTGTAAGCTTTACCGTTATATTTTGTATTAAAATTGTTATAATCGTTAGCTTCTAAATCAATCTTTTCTAAATAATCAGCTGGTTCTTCTAGTTCAATATCATCTCTTAAGAACGGATTGATAGTTGTATCAAACTTGCCAGTTAATGGTCTAAGTAATTCTTGAGATAAAAAAGGAAATTCAAGATAACCATTTTCTAGTTTTTCTCTATTTCTTTCAATATTTTGTATTACTTCCTCTTTAGTAGTATTTAAATTTATCTCTTTATAGTAATTCTTAAACTTATCAACATTGAGTCTTGCAAGATTATTGTTTATTACTTTGTTTAAAATAGCCTTATAGTCAGTTTCTACTATTTCCTCTTTACCATCTATTCTTTCATAATAGTTTTTTAATTCAGTTAAAAATAAAACTGCATTACTAACTTTTTCAATATTAAGTCCCTCTAAATATTTGTCTTTGCTAGGTCTTTTATGTAATCTTTCTTTTGCTTCAGAGTATACGGTATCTATATTTTTTCTTTCCTCTTGCCACTTTTTATCTACTTCTTCTGAACTAATATCTTTTTGGTAAATATCATCGATAGCATTCTTTTCATCTATGTTATAGTACTCACTCAAAAATCCATCTGAATATTTTTTTAGCATATAACTTACAAAGTTAAATGGAATTTTTCCAGTCAATGCTAAATCAAGTGCACGATTAATTTTCATATTTATATCATTCCAACCATAATAAATATCATTATCAATGTTTTTTTTCTCAGTTTCTATTCCAAGAGCTTCAATTGTATCTTCTAGTTCTAGATTATTCATGTAAATGTTCCTTCTTTCGTTTTTGCTATATTCTATCACAGAAAAGATCTAAAGTAAATAAAAAACTCGCGAAGTAAAAACTTCTCGAGTAATATTTTATTTGGTGCACATGAAGGGACTTGAACCCATACGAAGAAATCTTCTGCAGATTTTGAGTCTGCCGCGTCTACCGGTTTCGCCACATGTGCATGAATAGATTATATCATAATAGTAATAAAAAAATAAATAGTTTTTCTAAAAAAATCATATTCTAAACTAGGAACATAAAATTTTAAAGACTTGAAGAGCAATTAAAAATAAAGTATAATAGGTGTTGTTGGAGGATAAAAATGGAATATATAATTATTTTATTAGTACTTCTAGTTATCTTACTTGCAGTACTTAAAGCTAATAAGAAAGATGCAGAATTAGACTTTAATAAATTAGTAGAATATCTAGGAGGAAAAGATAACATCATTCAATCAGAAATAAAAATGTCTAGATTTATTGTTACATTGAAAGATGTTAGTAAAGCTGATAAAGAAGCTATTCAAAAGCTAGGAGCTAAAGGAGTAGTGGAAATCAATAATCAGTTAAAAATTATATTAGGACAAGATTCTAAACAACTAAAAAAATATATCGATGAAATGAAGTAGTTTATGCTACTTTTTTTCTTTTCTTTTTGATATACTCTATTTATAGAAAGGATATGAGAGATATGAAATATGTTTATGCTTTTAGAGAAGGTAATAAAGATATGCGTAATACCTTAGGAGGAAAAGGAGCTAATCTTGCTGAAATGACTAGTTTAGGACTACCAGTTCCACAAGGATTTACTGTATCTACTGATGCGTGTACTAAGTATTATGAAGAAAATGAAACAATAAATGAAGAAATCAAAGAAGAAATCTTTAAAGAATTAGCTTATCTAGAAGAGATAACTGGGAAAAAGTTTGGTGATAGAACTAATCCTTTATTAGTATCAGTAAGAAGTGGTGCTAGAGTATCAATGCCAGGAATGATGGACACAGTCTTAAATCTTGGAATGACTGATAGTGTAGCGGAAGGTTTTAGTGAAATAACTAATAATAAAAGATTTGTTTATGATAGCTATCGTCGTTTTATTCAAATGTTTGCAGATGTAGTAATGAACTTTCCAAAGAGTTCTTTTGAAAAACTATTTGATAAGATTAAAGAAGAAAAGCATGTTTTAAATGATACCGATTTAACTGCTGATGATTTATTAGAAGTAATTGAAAGATATAAGATAGAGTATAAAAAATATGCCGGAGTGGACTTTCCTCAAGATGCTAAAGTTCAATTATTAGAAGCAATTAAAGCAGTCTTTAGAAGTTGGAATACGGATAGAGCTAAGACTTATCGTCGTCTTAACCATATACCATCTAGTTGGGGAACAGCTGTTAATGTTCAACAAATGGTTTATGGAAATAAAGGAGATACTTCTGGTACAGGAGTTGCTTTTACAAGAAACCCTGCGACAGGAGAGAAAACTTTATTTGGTGAATATCTAATGAATGCTCAAGGAGAAGATGTAGTAGCAGGAATTAGAACTCCACAACCAATCGCTACTTTAAAAGAAGTAATGCCAGAGTGTTATAATGAATTTGAAAGAATTTGTTCTATCCTAGAAAATCATTACAAAGACATGCAAGATATGGAATTTACGATTGAAGATGGTAAACTTTATATGTTACAAACAAGAAATGGTAAAAGAACTGCTCCTGCTGCTTTAAAAATAGCTGTTGATATGGTAAATGAAGGAATGATTAGTAAAGAAGAAGCTTTAATGAAAGTAGATGCTTCTAGTCTTGATCAATTATTGCATAAGACCTTTGATCCTGATGCTTTGAGTAAAGCAGAAATTATTGCTAAAGGATTAGCAGCATCACCTGGAGCTGCTACTGGTAAGATTTATTTTACTGCTCTTGATGTTATGAAAGCTTATGAACAAGGAGAAAAAGACTTACTTTTAGTAAGAAGTGAAACTTCTCCTGAAGATATTGAAGGAATGAATCTTGCGCATGGTATCTTAACAGTTAGAGGAGGAATGACTTCTCATGCAGCTGTTGTTGCTCGTGGAATGGGAACTTGTTGTGTTTCTGGTTGTGGTAGTTTAATAGTAGATGAAGTTAATAAGACAGTAACTACTGCTACTGGAAAAGTGTATCATGAAGGAGATTATTTATCACTTGATGGAAGTACTGGTAATGTTTATGGAGAAAAGATTTTAACAGTTGAACCTACTATCAGTGGTGATTTTGAAACATTTATGAGTTGGGCTGATAGTGTTAGAAAATTAAGAGTAAGAGCAAATGCTGATAATCCAAGAGATGCTAAAGTAGCAAGAGACTTTGGTGCTGAAGGAATAGGTTTATGTAGGACAGAGCATATGTTCTTTGATAAAGATAGAATTTTTAACTTCCGCCGAATGATTACAGCAGATACAACTGAAAAAAGAGAAGAAGCTTTAGCGAAAATTTTACCTTATCAAAAAGAAGATTTTAAAGGTTTATTTAGAACAATGAAAGGTTATGAAGTAGTAATTAGATATCTTGATCCACCACTTCATGAGTTTTTACCACATACTGATGAAGAAATTAGAGAATTAGCTCCTACTTTAGAGATGAGTTTTGATGATTTAAAGAAGAGAGTAGAGTCTTTAAAAGAATTTAATCCGATGATGGGTCATAGAGGTTGTCGACTAGCTATTACTTATCCAGAGATTGCTGTAATGCAAACAAGAGCCGTAATTGAAGCAGCAATTGAAGTAATGAATGAAGGAATAGAGGTTACTCCGGAGATTATGATTCCACTTGTTGGAACAACAAATGAACTTTCTTATATTAAGAAAATAGTTTGTGAGACAGCTGATGAAATTATTAAAAAAAGTGGTAAGGAACTTAATTATAAAGTTGGTACAATGATTGAAATTCCAAGAGCTTGTGTTATTGCTGATAAGATAGCAAAAGAAGCTAGTTTCTTCTCTTTTGGTACTAATGATTTAACTCAACTTACTTATGGCTTTTCAAGAGATGATGCTTCTAAATTCTTAAAAGATTATTATGCTAAAAAGATTTTTGAGCAAGACCCATTTGCTACTATTGACCAAGAAGGTGTTGGTAAATTAGTAGATATGGCAGTAAAACTTGGTAAAAGTGTAAGGCCCGATATTGACCTTGGTATTTGTGGTGAGCATGGTGGTGATCCAGCTAGTATTGATTTTTGTCACAGAACTGGTTTGACTTATGTTTCTTGTAGTCCATATCGTGTTCCTACTGCAAGATTAGCTGCTGCTCAAGCTGCAATAGAAGAAAGTAGTGCAAAATAACAAGTTTTAAAATTAAATTTGCATAAATTGTATAATATAAATAATTTTGAATAAGCTATTAATAGATATACTATTTGACATTTTCATAAAAATGTAGTATATTCAAATTGCACTGAAGAGTGTGAAAATGTTTTTCGCTTCTGGATGGCGCGAATAATAAATGATTCCAGGCGACAATGTTTTTCGCTTCCAGGTGGTGCGACTAATAAATGATCCTGGTTGAAAATGTAGAAAAACTTCATCAAACGATGGAGTTTCTTTTTGTATTATGATATATTTACGTACGGAGGTGCTTGTATGAAAATTAAAACAGGTTATTTATATCATATAAAAGATGAATATTTTGATGTTGTAAATGATAATAGTTTGATGCAAAATCATGAAAGAGGTAAAAAAAGACCAACTTATTTTACTATTGAGGATAAAAATATTTTATGGTTTATACCAATAAGTTCTAAAGTTGATAAATATGAAAAAATAATTGAAAAGAAAATAGAAAGATATGGATTTTGTAATACAATTATAATTAGAAAAATGGCAGATATGGATGTGGCGATACTTCTCCAAAATGCATTTCCTATATTAGAAAAGTACATAGATCATATACATACTGTAGATGGTGTTCCATTAAACGTTCCAACTGATTTGCAGAATGAAATAAAAGGATTATTTAAAAATATGATTGGGTTAAAGAAGAGAGGAACTAATTTATTTTTTACAGATATTGATAATTTAAAAAATAAAATGTTAGAGGAATTAAACAAGTAGTTTAAGAATAAAAATATGTTAGAAAATAAATTAGGAATAATTAGTTCAATTGAACTTGCAAATGAAGAAGAAAAAATAACAAAATTAAGAGCACTAGAGTTATTTGATACAGGAAAACTGAACGAATTAGAAGCTGGAAAATTTAATGATTTGGTACTTATTCATAAATTCATGTTTGACAATATTTATTATTTTGCTGGTAAAATAAGAGAAGAAAATATTGCTAAAGGGAACTTTAGATTTGCTTCTGCTATGTATCTAGATGAAATTTTAAAAAAAATAGATGAAATGCCTCAAGATACTTTTGAAAATATAGTTAAAAAATATGTTGAAATGAATATTGCACATCCTTTTAGAGAAGGAAATGGAAGAAGTACTCGTATATGGTTAGATATGATATTAAAAAAAGAATTAAATCAGGTGATTGATTGGAGCAAGATAAATAAGGAAGATTATTTGCTTGCTATGAAAAGAAGTCCAATAAAAGATTTAGAACTAAGATTATTATTGAAAAATGCCTTAACTGATAAGATAGACGATAGACAAGTATTTATGAAAGGAATAGATGCAAGTTATCAATATGAAGGTTATGATACCTATACAATTGAAGAACTTTATGACAAATAACCGAATAAAATTATCACATTTAACCGAATAACTAAACAAATAATGAAAAAAACAGGCTAGAAGTTATCTAACTCTGTTTTTTCTTGTTATATGATAAATAATTCTAACAATAATACCAGTAATGATAAATGTAAATCCTAGAAAATAAATTTTATTAGACATATCCATAATAACTGTTTTAATCACCGAAGAAACATTATCACTCCAAAAGAGAATATTCTTAACATCAATCTTGTTGAATAGTAAATAATTACCTAAAACTAATAACTCCCCAGCGCTAGCAAGTGGAATAGTAGCTACATTTTTCTTATAAAAGAAGTGACCAAATATTAGTAAAAGTAGAGTAGTGATACCTAAAACTATGATTGAAATATCAACTAATTTTACAATCTTTACTAAATAAATACTGAAATTATTAATCTTGGTACTGATAATTATTTCATTTGTATAAATCTCTAACATTTGATTAACAAATAAATCTAAAGCTTCTGTTTCTGTTACTACAATATTATGTCTTATTAAATAATTGTTAATATTATTCTCTAAATTAGCTTTAACACTATTAGTATCAACACTAACTTCTTTATTATCATAGAAAGCATAGATAGCATTATTTAAACTAGTTCTAATATCTTCCCTTGTATAGATATCCGTTAAAACTTCATTAGTAAGACCAGACTGGATAAGATAGTTTTGCATTTCTTCATTGATAGAATTATAAACTTTATCATAATAATTTATCTTTTCTAAATTATCTATAATATAATCTGGTTTTAGAATAGTTAGTTTCATAGTAAAGATAAGTGTTATACCTAGTACAATAACAGTTAGTAATAACAGATAAAAGTAAAATGATAACATCTTTAATTTTTTACTCATAAGTAGCACCTTCTAACTCTGCATATATTACATATCTTTTGGTTTTAAAACCAATTGTATCTACTGGCCAACAAGTATACATCATTAACTCTTCTTTATTAGTTTGAATAGGTAGGCTACTCATATCTTTATAATCAATAACTTTACCTTCTCTTACTCTATAAGTAAAAGTTCCGTAACTTGCTTTGATAGTTACAATATCACCAGCTGCTAACTGATAAAGATTCATGAAATGTTGTCTACTATTATGCGCTGCTAGAATAATAGAACCACCTTCACCAGGAAAGTAACTACCAGAATAATGACCAACGCCATATTTAATAATATCTAAGGTGTCCCCATGATAGACTGGAATACTGACATTAATTTTTGGAATTTCAATTGTTGCCCAAACTGTTCCCCAATTCGGATAAACTGCTAGTCTTTTTTTAACCGAATCAAACTTTAAATCTTGGGCTTCACTTTGGGTTTTACCAATTGTAATCATATCTATTAAAGAAATATAAGTATCTATCTTCTTTCCAAAACAGAAGAAACAAATTACAACTAGTAAAGACGAAATAAAAAAAGAAATTGTTAATTCCTTGGCAATTCCTTTTCCTAATTTGAGAATTCTTTTAAGCATTTGTTCCTGCCATTTTTTTAGCAATAACTACTACACCAAGTACAGAAATTACACTAGCGATTACTATAACTAAGTAGTTATTATTAGTATTTTGAATTCCATTATCTTTGTCAGTGATAACTGTGAATGGGGTTTTACCATCTGATTCATAAACAGTTAATTTTCCACCTTTAGTTAAAGTTACTTTAACAGCAGTATTCTTAGAAATATCACTTACAATTGAAACTAATTTAGATTTAGCACTATCACTTAAAGCACTATAATCAGTTGCTCCTGATTCTTGAGCTATTGTTAATGCTTCATCAAATTTACTTGCAATATAGTCACAATCACTACTAGATAAATCATACTTGTTTAAGTATCTTTCAAGTTCAGTGACAAGGTTTGCTGGTGCACTGACTTGTTTTCCTCCAATTGTGTAAGTATTTGTTAACTTTGACTTTAAGTCTTGTTTTGTCATAGCACTAACGTTAGTTCCTACTAGGAAAAATACGGCTATTGCTAAAACGTAAAAAACTTTTTTCATAATATACCTCCCTACTATATATTAAGTTTATATCATAAATAGCTTAAAAGCAAGAATAAGTTGGCCTTTACGTAACAATAATTATTAAAAATTATTCTTTTAATTGATTTATATGATAAACTTAATATAGTGATTTCTAACGCTTTAGGGGGCTTTTTATGGAATTTGGATATAACAACTATTTAAGACTAATACCAGCTGAGACAAAGCAGTTTGTAGAAAACGTCATGGAAGAACTATATTACTACGAAGATAGCTCTAAAAGTGGCAGTAGCTTATATTATTTTAATATAATGTGTGCTTGTTATGTAGGAATTGGAAAAGATCAGAATTATATGAGTTTTACAAGAAAATATGACTGTATTCATTATATAGATAGTTCACCTATAGAAGTAGGTCATATAAATGATCCACAAATTGATAGGCTATTTAAACAATATAGAAAGTTCTTTTTAGCTGATAGTCCTAGTGAATGTAAGCACCTAATGCCTAGTAATATCTTCTTTAATATGCTGCAAATTGTAAATAAGGAAGCAACTAGTTATGAAAAAAACAAGTTTCTTATTAAAGAAATTGGTTATAATATGGCTTCAGAAGTAGCATTACAAGCAGCAGAATGGTTAATTGAACTTGATAAACAACGTATTGAAAAGGAAATAGCTGACCAATTATTTGAAAAATATGATTATGAGTTAATTTCTTATTTTGAATGTGCTAGTAAGATTCGTAAACAATTATCTAAAAAAATAGCTAATGGTGATATTGAAGCAGCAGATTATCTTCAAAATAGAGATGATTATTTAGTACCTATTTCCTTATTTATTGCTATTTTTGAGTATGATGGAGAAAAAACTAACGATTTAGAAAAATACTTGAATGCTAAAGGAATTAATATTTGGAAGATTCGAGAGATATTGGGACTTGCTACTGATAAGAGTTTAGCTGTAGGAAAGAGTAACTTACGCGTTATCGAGGAACGTTATAGTTCTTATCTAGCTAAAAATATTTTAGAAGTTGCTAAAAAAATAGTCGATCATACTTATACAAAAAATACTTGTGTTGAAAAACTTATTTCTCTATTTGATTTATCATTAATTGATCTTAACTTGGAAGAATTTACTTTCTTTAGTGATGATGAAGTAGATAAGATTTGTAACAAGCTAAAATTATCTACTATGATATATATGAGTGATACAGCAAAGATAAAAAAAGTCTTATCAGATCAACTAGAAAATAACGAGTATTTGATCTCTCCTGCCGATATAAATAGTCTTTCTTTATTGATATCATCTTACTATCATAATGGAATGATTAGTGAATACTTTAAAGATAATGGTATTGTTCTTGAAGAGGTGCTTGATATATTTGATATTAATGTTGCTAAGGAAAACCTAAAGGATATTAAAGTTACTAAAAAACAAATTCTTTCTAACTTTGTAACAATCGTTACTGATAATGATAAACTTTTGAAACTTACTCCTGATAAACTGGAAGAAAAGTTTTCGCGAGTTTCTAAAAGTCACCTTCTCCAAGATATATTTGAAAATTTCACCAATCAAGAATTAGATGCTAAATTTTTATATGAGATAGCAAGTTATCATGAAAATAAAGAATTAAAAGAATATTTGAGTAAATATCTACCAGAAACTAGAGAGCTTTTAAGGAAAATTGTAAGCAGCTACAAAACAAATCTTTGTAACTATGCTGATGAGCAACTATTAAAAGAATATAGCATAATTAGTTGTATAGATAATACTGATAAATTATCATACTACTTGATTTTATCAGTAGGAGAGTATGCTTCAGATGCTGTTAATGTTCTAAAGAATCTACTTAAAGTTAAAACTAATGATAATCAGAGAAAGACTTTTTCTATTTCAGAAATAGGAGTTAAGCTTAAAGATATAGTTCATGAAGAAGATACTCCTATTGATATCGTTATAAATATTCTAACAAATCCTAATATGTCTTTCGAATTGCAAAAAAATATCCTAAAAGGCCAAAAAATATTAACAAAAGAAGAATATGGGAAGCGTTTAGAATTTGACGAAAAGATTGATAGTGTTAAATGCTTGCATGGCACTGTAGCATGGGGTGCTGCTTACTATAATTATATAAGAGGTGATAATGAAATTGACAGAAAGTATTTGAGTATTTTACTAGGAATGCTAAGATATAATGGTTTTAAATCTAAACACGATAATTTGCCTTTTGATATGGTAAAAGAAAAAATACTAAGCAGTCGGCAAATTTCTTATGGAACAGAAACTCCTTTTGCTGTTTATCATGATTTTGAATTGTTTCAAGGAAAAGTAACTAGAGGAAAGTTTATAAATGGTCTTTTTAATAGCAATGCAGTAAAGAATGTTTATAATTATTTTTCAGTATCGCCTGATAAAGTTAAATATGAATTACTTACTAATAAAAATTATGATGAAAAATTTAGCATACTAGATAAAAAAGAAGTATTAGATAATATGGAATTACCAAATGTTAATCCTTTTAGTAATGAAAGCTTATTAAGCTATTCTAATGCTTTGAATTTTCATTCTCAAAGTATTGAAGAACCGTATTCTAAACTGATTAACTCTAATACTATACCAGAAGCAACAACACTGATTCACAACACAATCGACAGTTTATATGTAGAAGAAACTATACCTGTTGAACAGAGTTCAATAACTAAAATTTTATTTGGTGAAAAGAAAAAAAAGAAAGTAAAACTTAATCCGGAAGCTTTAGAAAAATTGAAAAAAGAACTAGAAGAGCAGAGTAATTATCTAAAAAGTGAGATTACTTCTTATAATAATTTATTTGAATATATGAAATCTTTTTATCAAAAAAATAAACTGCGGATAAATAAGATGGACGAAAAAATCGAAGAATTGAAATCAATGGAAGAAGAAATTGGTAAGGATGATACCGTTGATTTAATTAGATATCAAAGTACTTTAAAAGTGTTAGATTCTTATAAAAGTTCTTTTACTACAACCGATGCACTTTTTAGAACAGAGATATTTAATGTTTGTAATGCAATAGTAAGTCACTTCATGGTTCTTAATTCAATTAGAACCACAAGAGAAACTTTACTACCAATTATTGAATCAGAAGGTATTATCAATAAAGGAATAGAAAGTGAAAGAAAAGTAATTGGAGTTGTTCACGAAATGTCTAGTTTATTTACTAATTTAGTAGTTAATAACACTGATGGTATTAATGAAAATATTACTAACCTAGATAATCTAGATGCCTCGTTAGAAAACTATAAAGCTCTAGCTACTGGAATTAATAAGTTCTTAGAAGATGCCTCAAAAGAAGTAGCTAGTAAAAAAGATAATGTTAAAGTATATGGAAAGAAGGAAAATTAAATGGAAAAGATGAGAGTATTAATTATAGAAGATAATGAATTCAAATATGAAAAAATAGAGAAAATAATTGAAAGAGTAGCAGCTGATGTTGAATTAACTTGGGCTAAGTCAAGAAATAGTGGTCTAATAAATATTTTGAAACATAATGTTGAAGATAATGATTTAGCACCTTTTGATATGTTAATATGTGATAATTATTTACCAATTTATGATGAAGAATATGGCAGGGAAGAGCCATATGGTGAGGAGATTGTGAGAGAGGTAAGAGAAAGATTTGGTCTTAAAGACTTACCAATATTAATGAGTTCAAGTGAAAAATTGGAACAATTTGATTATGATTACAGTATTACTTATGATTCATCTGTTTATATGGATCCATTATTTAAAGAAGTATTTGATGAGGTTAGAGAGAACAGAAGTAAGCGACTAGTTAAAAGAAAGAGCAATTAGCTGAAAATATGTTTTGTGTATGAGGAGTATCCGTCAGAAACTAACTTTGGTGGAATAGCAATTTATCAAAAAGATTGTAACTACATATTTGGCAAGCAAGAGTAATAGCGTTACTGTTATAGCGAGAGAAAGTCTATATAGAAGATGGGATTAGACTTTATCGTAGGTTACTGATGGTATAAATGGTGAAGAGTCAGTTATTGAATTTCGAAAAAGGTGGTGGACTTATTATTAAAATTGCAAGAAACTAAGAAAATAGAAATAGTAGAAACACCATACTTTGGGGCAACTATTGTCTTATTTTACATACACCACTAAAGATATGGTCTTGCTATAATAATAGTGATTACGGTAAAAGTAAAAATTTGATTTATATCGGAAGTTTAGAAGAACGAGAAGGTATTTTTTTGGTATAAATTTTTCTTTTATATCAATAAAAACTATATTTTTAAACTATAAGCCATTGAATCGTTAGAGTTAATAGTCTATACTGATACTAGGAGGATGATAAAGATGAAGTTTTTAGTAACAGGAGGAGCCGGTTTTATTGGTAGTAACTATTTACATTATGTAGTTAATAAGTATCCTTTTGATGAATTTGTTTGTTTGGATGCCCTAACTTATGCCGGAAACTATAACAATATTAAAGATTTAGAGGGAAAACCTAATTATAAATTTGTTCATGGTGATATTACTGATAGAGAATTTGTTTATAAATTATTTGAAGAAGAAAACTTTACTACAGTAATTAACTTTGCAGCAGAAAGTCATGTTGATAATTCAATTAAAAATCCAGAATTATTCTTAAGAACAAATATAATTGGTACAGAAGTATTAATGGATGCGTGTTTGAAATATAATGTTTTAAGATATCATCAAGTATCAACTGATGAAGTTTATGGTGATTTACCGCTTGATCGTAAAGATTTGTTGTTTACAGAAAAGAACCCAATTCATACATCAAGTCCATATTCTACTAGTAAAGCTAGTGCTGACTTATTAGTAGGTGCTTATCATAGAACTTATGGGTTAAATACCACTATTAGTCGTTGTTCTAATAATTACGGACCATACCAATTTCCAGAGAAGTTAATCCCTGTAGTTATTTCCAAAGCTTTGAATGATGAAAAGATTCCGGTTTATGGGACGGGAGAAAATGTTCGTGACTGGATTCATGTCATTGACCACAACATTGGTGTTGATTTAATCGTTAGAAATGGTAAGAGTGGAGAAATCTATAATCTTGGTGGTCACTCTGAAAAAAGTAATTTAGAACTTGTTAAGATAATTCTTAATCAGCTAGGTAAGAGTGAAGACTTGATTGAATTTGTAGCTGATAGAAAAGGCCATGACTTACGATATGCGATAGATTCTAGTAAAGTAGAAGAAGAACTTGGTTGGAAGAGAACTTATACTTTTGAAAGTGGTATTAAAGAAACAATCGATTGGTATTTAAATAATCAAGAATGGTTAAATGCTATTAAAGATGGTAGTTATAAAGAAAGTTATAAGGATTAATTTATAGACTATTTACGAAGAAGAGGGTTGTAAATAGTCTTTTTATTGTTATATAATTAGGTGTAAGGTTAAGAGGGTTGATTATATGGCAAAGAAAAGTAAAAATAAAAAGAAAATTGAATCTAAAATAATTACTAAAAAAGAGATAGATAAATTATTAGAAGATAATAATATTGTTATAGAAGAAGAAAAACAAAAAACAAAAGCAAAACTAAAACGAACTAAAAGAAATGAAGGCCTTTATGAGAAAGAAGACTCTAAAACAGAGGAAAACTCTAAGCAGGTAGAAATAGATTCTAAAGAAGAGATAGAAATATTAGATACGCAAGCAAGTGAGGAAATACAAGAAGAGATTTTAAAAGATATTAAAGAGGCTGAACAACTAGAAGAAAAGATAGAAGAAATAGATACCGAATTAGAAGAAAATACTGAAGAAAAAGAAGTGGTAGTAGCAAAAGCATCTGATGCTGAAACAAAAGAAGAGTCAGTACCAGTTTTTAGTAACTTTGAAGATGATGAGATGGACACTAGCTTTTTAACTAGTAAAAAAGAAAAAGGAAGAATTAGCACTAGTACTTTTAAAAACAATTATAATGTTTTAATTACTGTTATTTTTGTCTTAATTGTTATTTTTCTTGGCTTCTTAATTTTTCATTATACAACCTTTAATCATCATAAAGTAAAAGTAGTTACTAAAATTAAAGAAGTGGAAAAAGTACCGGATAACTATTTATTCTTAGGTGACTCTATAACTGATTATTATGATCTTGATAAATACTATACTGACATGCCGACGGTTAATAGCGGTAAGAGTGGTAATACTACAGAAGATATTTTAAAAGATATGAAGGGAAGAGCTTATCAATATAATCCTAGTAAAGTTTTCCTATTAATAGGAACCAATGATTTCATGCATAAAACTTCTAATGAAGACATTATTAGTAATATTGAAAAAATTATTGAAGGAATTAAAGAAAATCGACCAAAAGCAGAGATTTATTTAGAGAGCATCTATCCAGTTAACTATGGAATACTTCCTAAATTAGTAGGTATTAGAAAAAATGAAGATATTCAAAAAATAAATGAAGAGTTAAAAAAATACTGTGAGAAAGATAATTGTACTTATATTGATATGTATGATTTATTAACTGATGACGATGGTAACTTTAGTAAAGATTATACAGATGATGGACTTCATCCTAATGATGATGGTTATGAAGTTATTACTAAAGAGTTAAAAAAATATATAAAATAGTGTGGGGTGAAGTATGAAAATAGCAGTAGCAGGAACTGGATATGTAGGTTTATCATTAGCAACACTTTTAAGTTCTAAAAATGAAGTATGTGCTTATGATATCGTAGCAGAAAAAGTAAGGAAAATAAATGAAAGAATTTCTCCTATTAAAGATAAAGAAATAGAAGAATATTTTGCAACAAAGAAATTGAATCTTACAGCAACTCTTAACTATAAAGAAGCTTTTTCTAAGGCTGACTTTGTTATTATTAGTACACCAACTAATTATGATGAAGAAAAAAACTATTTTGATACTTCAAGTGTTGAAGATATAATTGAGAAGTTGATAGCTTTAAAAATAGATACTACTATTGTAATTAAATCAACTATTCCTTTAGGATATACAGAAATGATTAAGAAAAAGTATAAGCTTAATAATATTTTCTTTTCACCGGAATTCTTAAGAGAAGGTCATGCTTTATATGATAATTTGTATCCTTCAAGAATTATTGTGGGAACAGAAAGTAAAGAAGGAGAAAAATTTGCTGAGTTATTAAAGAATTGTTCCTTAAAAAAAGATGTTCCAATTAAATATATGTCATCAAGTGAAGCTGAAGCAGTTAAATTATTTGCAAATACTTATCTTGCTACTAGAGTAGCTTTCTTTAATGAAGTTGATACTTATGCTGAAATGAAAAAATTAAGTGCTAAAAATATTATCGAAGGAATTTGTCTTGACCCTAGAATAGGTGCTAATTATAATAATCCATCCTTTGGTTATGGTGGTTATTGCTTACCGAAAGATACTAAACAACTATTAGCAAATTATAAAGATGTACCACAAAATATGATTAGTGCTGTTGTAAAAGCTAATGAAACAAGAAAAAAACATATTGTTGCAATGATTCTTGCTAAGAAACCAGAAATTGTAGGAGTTTATCGACTAACAATGAAAAGTAATTCTGATAATTTTCGAGCAAGTGCTATTATTGATATACTTACTAAGCTGAGTAAGGAAAATGTTGCTATCATCATTTATGAACCAACTATAGATAAAAAAACTTATAATGGTTATTTAGTTGAAAATAACTTAAGGGAGTTTAAAGAGAAAAGTGATGTAATTGTTGCTAATCGAATTAGTGATGATTTATTAGATATTAAAGATAAAGTTTACACCAGAGATTTATTTAGTAGGGATTGATTAAGATGTCTAAGAGAGTTGATTATGTCGATATATTTAGGGGAATAGGTATTATCTTAATGATACTTGGTCATATGAGTTTTGTTACTACACAGTTTGATCATTATATTCATGCTTTTCATATGCCTTTGTTTTACTTTGCTTCGGGTTTGTTCTTTAAAACTAATTTAAGGATAACTACTTATTTAAAGAAATTAACAAAGCAGATTATTTTACCATATGTCTTCTTTGCAGCTATTTTTTCTTTTATTGTTGTATTTAGAGGAGAAGATACTTTGCAAAATGTTCTTTCACAGGTATTAACAATAAACAATAATGGTTTTCCCATAGCTGGAGCTTTATGGTTTCTAACTTCTTTTTATTTCAGTCAAGTAATACTTTATATCTTAAAGAAAAAGATAAATGATGATATTGTTTTAACACCAATCGTTATTTTAGCTCTTATTGTTGGTATAAATTTTAATAAGTTATTTGCTACTAGGCTTTATTGGTCACTTGATACATCTTTTGTAGGACTTGCTCTTATCTTTTTAGGTTATATAGTTAAGAAATATAATCTTTTAGAGAAGTTAACAAGTGATAAAATAGGTCTTACTATAATTCTTTTTCTGATAAATGGCTTTTTAATTATGAAAACTAGTTATGTTAATATGCGAGCAGATATTTATCCTAGTACTATATTATTTCTTATCAATGCAATGATGTCTTTTCTAGTTTATCTGAATATTTCTAAGATTATAATTAAATATCTACCTAAAACAAAATTTAAAAAGATATTAACTATTATGGGTAAGAACTCAATAGTATCTCTTTGCTTAAACCAGTTTGTCATCTTGTTTTTTACAAAAATATTCTATAAATTAAAAATAGATTATTATTTCTTATATGTTTGGCATTTAAATATCATATATTATATTGTCTTTTCAGTAGCAGTTATTTTGACTTTGTATTTCTTGTCAGATAAACTTATTAATACAAGATTTAAGATTCTTTTTGGAAAATAGCAAAGTTTTTTGTATAATATAAGAAAAAGTAGGTGAGTGATTATGAAAAAAATTAAAATTATCTTTCTTTCTTTTAGTATGGTTTTCTTTCTAGTCTTAACAATTGATAATGTTAAAGCTGATGATAATTTGGAAAAGCAAATACAAACTGGTTGGCAAGAAATAGCTGGTTCTAAATATTACTTTGATGAGACTGGAACTATGGCAAAAGGAGTATATGAAATAGCTGGAGAAAAGTATTTATTTGGTGTCAATACTGGTAAGCTTTATACTAATGGATTAGCAACCACACCAGATGGAAAAACTTATCTAACTAATAGTGAAGGAAAAGTAGTTACTGGATTCCAAACCATTGATAATAAAAAATACTATTTTGGTCAAGATGGAGCAATGTCTAAGGAAATTCAAGAAATAGAAGGTAGTAGATATTACTTTGATAATAAAACAGGAATACTTCATACTGATGAATTACTAGAAATAGATAATAATAAATACTACGCTACTAGTGATGGAAAATTCTATATCGGTTTCAAAACAATAAAAGATGATAAATATTATTTTGATGCAACTGGTACTATGGTTAAAGGTGTATACGAAATATCTGGAGAAAAGTACTTATTCGGTGTCAATACTGGTAAGCTTTATACTAATGGATTAGCAACAACTCCAGATGGAAAAACTTATCTAACTAATAGTGAAGGAAAAGTTGTTACTGGGTTTCAGAACTTTAATGGTCATAAATATTACTTTAATCAAGATGGAGTAATGTCTAAGGAAATTCAAGAAATAGAAGGTAGTAGATATTACTTTGATAATAAAACAGGAATACTTCATACTGATGAATTACTAGAAATAGATAATAATAAATACTACGCTACTAGTGATGGAAAATTCTATATCGGTTTCAAAACAATAAAAGATGATAAATATTATTTTGATGCAACTGGTACTATGGTTAAAGGTGTATACGAAATATCTGGAGAAAAGTACTTATTCGGTGTCAATACTGGTAAGCTTTATACTAATGGATTAGCAACCACACCAGATGGAAAAACTTATTTAACTAATAGTGAAGGAAAAGTCGTTACTGGGTTTCAAACTATTGGTAATAAAAAATACTACTTTGGTCAAGATGGAGCAATGACTAAAGGAATCCAAGAAATAGAAGGTAGTAGATATTACTTTGATAGTAAAACAGGTGTGTTACACACAGATGAATTGTTAGAACTAGATAATAACAAATACTATGCTACTAGTGATGGAAAGTTCTATATCGGTTTTAAAACAATAAAAGATGATAAATATTACTTTGATGAAACTGGTACTATGGTTAAAGGTGTATATGAGATATCTGGAGAAAAGTACTTATTTGGTGTCAATACTGGTAAACTTTATACAGATGGTTTTGCTACGACACCAGATGGTAATACCTATTACACTGATACCACTGGAAAACTACATAATGGTTGGTTAACACTAAAAAATGATAAGTATTACTTTGACCAAGAGGGAATAATGAAGACTGGTTTAACTTTAATAGATAATGAAAAATATTTATTTAATGGTAAAGGTAAAATGCTGACAGGTATTCAAGAAATGAATGGTCATAAATACTTATTTGGTGTTTTAACCGGTAAACTTTACTACGGTTTTGCTACTACTCCTGATGGTAATACTTACTATTCTAATCAAGAAGGAATACTTCTAAATGGTTTACAGAAAATAGATGATAATATCTATCTATTTGGAATTAATTCTTATAAACTTTATTATGGTTGGGCGACTACTCCCGATGGAAATAAATATTATTCCAATCAAGAAGGAATTATTCAAACGGGTAATCAGAAAATAGACGGTAATTGGTATCATTTCGATGAGATTGGTAAACTGGAAAATGGTTGGCAGGAATTTGAGGGAAAGAAATATTATTTCTTTGCTGATGGAACAAAAGCTTTAGGAATGCAGAAAATCGAGGGGAAAAGATATTTATTCAATAATAATGGCGAAATGTTAAAAGAAAATGTTCAATTATGGATTGATGTATCTTATGCTCAAGGAGATATTGACTGGGATAGTTTATGGCAATCTGGCGAAATCGATGGTATTATTATTAGAATCGGTTCTGGAGCTTATGTAGAAGATAGTCGTCTTGCCAGAAATATTGCTGCTGTTAAAAGATTAAATATTCCTTACACCACTTATTACTTTAGTTATGCCGAAAATAGAGCTGAAGCTTTGCAGGAAGCAAAAAATATGATTAATCTATATAAAAAATACGGAATAAATAGTCAATTACCTAGTTACTATGATATTGAATATTTTAGTTATATGTCTAAAGAACAATATCAAGAAATTATTGAAACTTATAGTCAGTATGCTGCTAGTAATGGTGTTTCTATCAAAGTCTATGCTAATAAAAACTTTAGCGAAAACTTATTCAATGAAGAAACAAGAAAATATGTTGATTGGATTGCCCATTATACTGGTGAAAATATAGGAAGCACATCCGCTGAAAATATTTATAGTGACAAACCAAGATATCTAACTAATTACTTTGGTTCTTGGCGAATGTGGCAATACTGTAATAGTGGTTCTGTTACCGGGATAAAAGGTAGAGTTGATTTAAACTTAGTTCTTTATTAAAAAGTCTTACATTTAAGTAAGATTTTTTTCTACTTTTTTTGACATCTTTAGTTTAACTTGCTATACTCTATATATAAGCTAGAAGGTAGCAAGACTATATACTCGGGGGAAAAGGTATGGAAAAGAAAACAAGAGAATCAAACTTTGAACTTATGCGCATTATTTCAATGTTTATGATTGTCCTTTGGCACGTTATAATTCATGGAAGACTGTTAGGTTCCTCAACTGGACTTACTAATTTAATTTATAACTTATTACTATGTGTTTTTATTGTTCACGTTAATTCTTTTATCTTAGCAAGTGGTTATTTTCAAAGTGGTCATAACTTTTCTTTGAAAAAGTTTTTGAAACTCTTTGGTCTTCAGTGGTTTTACCGAGCAGTTATTGCTATTATTCTTTATTCATTTAATATCGTTACTATGTCCTATGTTGAACTTATCAATGAAGTATTACCGATTGGGTCTGCTAATTATTGGTTTATTAATTGTTATTTGGTTCTTTATCTTTTAAGCCCTTTTCTAAATAAATTAATATCAGCTCTTAATCAGGTAGAATATAGAAAATTATTACTCATTTCTTTTTTACTATTTTCGATTATTTCTTATGTTACTAATAATAGTATGGTGAGTAATAATGGTTATACAATTATTCAGTTTTGTTTTCTTTATTTAATAGGTGCTTATTTTAAAAGATTTCCTGTTAGAAAGAATTATCATTTTAAAAACTTTTCCCGCGAAAAATGTCAACTTATTTTTCTTTCTATCTTTGTTTTTTGCTTTTTTCTAAACTTTACTTTGTATCTAGCTTCGATTCAACTAGGTACTTATACTAATAAATATATTCAGCAAATAGCAAGTTATATTGCAAGTAGTCAGTATAATTATTCAACTCCAATAGCAATAATTCAATCGATTAGTTACTTTCTCTATTTCGAAACTTTGAATCTGAAAAGTAATTTTATTAATAAAGTCGCTTCGATAATACTTGGAATATACCTAATTCATGATAATATGTATATAAGAACATTTTTATATAAACTTATTAGAATAGATACAGGAAAACCCCAAGAGCTTTCGTCACTACTTTGGATGTTAGGAGCGGGAGTCATTATATTTATAAGTTGTCTTTTAATAGAATCATTGAGAAGTAAACTTACTAAAATAATCAGTAACTTTAAAACTATAAAAAAATCGAAAGAGAAATTTTATGGTTATATAGATAGAATATAGAAAAGAGTTAGAATATGAAAATATGGTCATTTACAACCGTAAAAGATGAAGAAGATATTATTGAAAGTTTTGTTAGATATAATATGAATATCTTAGATGGTATGGTTATATCTGACAATAATAGTAATGATAATACGCTAAAAATTCTAGAAAAGTTGAAAGAAGAAGGGTATAACATTGACATTATAATTGATAAGAACAAATGGTTTGACCAGACGAAGCGCCGTAATGAGTTATTAGAATATACTGCTAAAAAATATAAACCTGATTATATCTTTCCTATTGATGCTGATGAATTTATTTGTACTTATAAGAAAGGTAATCCGAGAAAGATTATTGAAAAATTAGCAGGTAGTGATTTATATAGATATAAAATGGAAAACTATATCTTAACAGGAAAGGAAACTGATGAGTTATTTATTCCTAAGAAAATGGTAACAGAACGTGTAGAAGTAGAAAGTGAAAGACATAATTATAAATGTATTATTCCAAAGAAAACTTACCAAGCAGGAATATTCCTTCAGATGGGTTCTCATAATGCTAATTACTTAGATGATAAAGAAATTACCTCTTCTATTCTTGATGATTTGTATTTAGCACATTATCCGGTGCGAAGTAGTGAACAATTAACAAATAAGATAATTATAGGTCGTCTTAATAATAGTAGCTTACATAGTAGAGAAGAAGGACTTGGTTGGCACCAGTATGAGATATTAGATGAAATAATCAAAGAAGGTAAATTATCAGATAAAACATTATTAGATAACTCTAAATATTATGGAATTTTAAATAAAGAAAGTGAAGTAAAAACAAAAGAAAAGCCGATTAATCTAGCTTTCTGTAAAAACATTTCTATTAAATATACAAAAAAAGCTGATAATAATAATATCTTAACTAATACTATTAAAACCTCTTTTGCTATTATTGATAGAATGCGTGAAGAATTAAAAGAGAAAGATAAATATTGTGAAGAACAAATAAAAATCGTAGAAAAAGAAAAAGATGGTTATAAGGAAGAACTTAATAAGATAATTAATTCTAAAACTTGGCAGTTAAAGACGAAAATAGATAGAATCTTTAAAAGAAAGGGGAAAAAGCAGTAGTCATAATGCTTTTTTTTAAAACTTATCTATGCTATAATTTTATTGATAAAAATGTTTAGGAGGAGTAGTATGAGTAAAAAAGAAGAATATGCCATAAAGGTTGAAAATCTTACCAAAGAATTTAAGCTGTTTTATGATAAACCAACTACTTTAAAGGAAAGATTGGTTTTTTGGAATAGAAAAAAAGAAGATAGTAGGACAGTCCTAAAAAATATTAATCTAAATATAAAAAAGGGCGAAACAGTCGCTCTTATTGGAACTAATGGTAGTGGGAAAAGTACATTACTTAAGTTAATGACAAAGATAATTTATCCGACTAAGGGTAGTTTAATTACTAATGGAAAACTAACTTCTTTGTTAGAGCTTGGAGCAGGTTTTCACCCTGATTTTACTGGAAGAGAAAATATCTATTTCAATGCTTCTATCTTTGGACTTACTAAAGAAGAAATAGAGCGAAGAGTAGATGAAATAATCGAGTTTTCAGAACTTGGTGAATTTATTGATAGCCCAGTTAGAACTTATTCATCAGGTATGTATATGCGTCTTGCTTTTTCTGTCGCTATAAATGTTGATGCTGATATTTTACTAATTGATGAAATATTAGCAGTAGGTGATCAACACTTTCAAGATAAGTGTTTTGCCAAACTTAAAGAGTTAAAAGAAAGTGATAAAACGATTGTTATTGTTACGCATAGTTTAGACCAAGTAAGAAAACTATGTACTAGAGCAATTTGGATTTATAATGGTGAAGTAAGACTTGATGGGAAACCTGATGAAGTAGTAGATGAATACTTGAAGGTTTGTGGATAGGAGTAGTATCGATGATTAAAGAGATATATAATTATAGAGAATTTTTAAAAACAAATGTCAAAAAAGATATAAGAGGAAAATATAAAGGCTCTTTTCTTGGGGTACTTTGGTCATTTATTAACCCCCTTTTAATGGCTCTTGTATATGCGATTGTTTTTCCTTTTATATTAAAAAGTAGTCAAGATAATTATGTTACTTTTATTGTAATAGGAATATTACCTTGGAACTGGTTTACAACTGTTATTTCCCAAGGAACATTTTGTATTTTAGGAAATGCTGATATTATTAAAAAGGTTTATTTTCCAAGAGAAATACTACCACTTTCAACCGCTACTAGTGGTTTAGTAAATTACTTTATTTCTGTACCGATTATTTTGATTTTCTTATTATGTAGTGGAATTGGTTTTAGCTTTAATATCTTGTGGTTACCACTTATCGCTATTACTCAGTATATTCTAACTATTGGTATTACCTTAATTACTAGTGCGATAGATGTTTATGTAAGAGATGCTGAATATATAATCAACTTCTTTATAACAATGTTATTCTATGCTACTCCAGTTTTATATTCAACTAGTTTATTCCCAGAGAAATTTAGATGGATTTTATATCTAAACCCAATGACAACTATTATTAATAGCTATAGAGATATTTTCTATTATAAGACAATGCCAGATTTAGTATCATTACTAACAGTTTTAGCTGCTAGTATCATTTTAACAATAATAGGAGCTTTAATCTTTAAAAAGCTAAAGAAGGGATTTGCGGAAGAAGTATGATGGTTTTTGTTATCTTACACTATAATAATATAAAAGAGACGATGGAATGCGTAGATTCTTTGGAAAAGTTTAAACAAAAAATTGTTGTTGTTTCTAATTCAAAGGATTATGTTAATCTAAAAAAGATAGAAAAACGTGTTGATAAAGTCATTATTAATGAAGAAAATATTGGTTTTGCGAAAGCTAATAACATAGGATGTAAATATGCTATAGTAAAGTTTCAACCAGATTTCCTTTGTGTTATCAATAATGATATTGTAATTGACCAGAAAGACTTTCTTGAGAAAGTAGAAAAGTTATATGAAAAGTATCAGTTTGATGCTTTAGGACCAAAAATATTACCAGATGACTTACCAAGTGTTAATCCCTTTCCAGTCTATGACACGTTAGAAAAAATCGAAGATAGAATTAAATATACAAAGAAATTAATTAAAATATATAATAATGTTATTTTAAGAAATCTTCTTTCTTGTTATATTTTAATTAAGTCGAAACTAAAGAAAACTTCTAAACCTGTAAATGGTGATAAAGATGAACTAGGAGTAGCACTTCACGGTTGTGCTTTGATATTTTCAAAGAAGTATTATGAACGATATGACACCGTTTTCTATGATGAAACGTTCTTATATCACGAAGAAGAATTTTTATATTATAGATGTAAACACGATAACTTAACATTTCTATATAGTCCCGAAGTAGAATTGATTCATAAAGAAGGACGCAGTCTAGATAATAGTTTTAATAATAATTATAAAAAATTAATTTTTAAGAATAAAGAAATTTTGAAGTCTTTGCAACTGTTAGAAGCAGTCTATAAAAAAGGAGATGCGATTTGATGAAACCAAAAATATCAGTTATTGTACCGGTATATAATGTTGAAAACTATGTTAGTAAATGCCTAGATTCACTATTTAAACAAACTTATGAAAACTTAGAAATTATTATAGTAGATGATTGTTCTACTGATAAGTCTAAAGAAGTAGTTTCAAAACTTATTGAAGGAAAAGATAATGTTAAGTTCTTAACTAATAAGAAAAATAGTGGTTTATCATTTACTAGAAATAGAGCTTTAGAAGTAGCAAGCGGTGACTATATCGGCTATATTGATTCTGATGATTATGTTCCTTATGATTATTATGAACAGTTAATTACTACCGCTTTAGAAAAAGAAGCTTCTGTCGTTGTTTGTGATATAAAATCCGTCTTTACTTCTTCAGGACAGGTGTTAAGAACTAGTTGTGGTACGTTAGAGAATAAAAGAATAGATTTTGTAAATAATGGTTTAGCTGCTTCTGCTTGTAATAAATTATTTAAAAAAGAAGAAATTAGTAAGGATAAATTTGCAGAAGGAAAAGTTAATGAAGATTTAGCGGTTATTCTTCCAATAATTATTAAAGCAGATAAAGTAGCTTATAATGATAAAACTTTTTATAACTATATTCAAAGAGATAATTCAATTCAAAATAAGTCTTTTTCTTTAAAAAGATTTGATATCTTTTATGGTGTTAAAGAAACATTAAAAAGAATAGAAGGCGTTGAAGACTTTGAAGAGTATAAAGAAGCGATTGTTTTTGAACAACTTATTATGCTTTTTATCTATGTAATTCCTAAAGAACCATCTTTTGCGAAAAGAGTTAAATGGTTAAGAAAGTTTAATAAGATGAGTAGGGAATATGATATTAGAAAAAATCATTTTCTTTGGGACTTTCTAGCAAGTCAAGGTGCTAAACATAGATATTATTATAAACTTTTATTAAAACTTAACTGTAATGGTTTTGCTATAAGTAGTAGTTTCTTGATTAGTTTTTATAATTTTTATCGTAAGAAATTTGTAAGACCAGTTATTAGAGAAGAAATAACAATGGAAGATTTAGTACGATTAGCAAAGATTCAAAGTGAATTAACACCTGCTGATATTACTATTTCCGTAGTAATTCCTAATTATAACTATGAAAGATTTATGTATCAAAGACTTTATAGTATTTTATCGCAACATCAAAAATTGAATGAAATTATAATTCTTGATGATTGTTCAACAGATGATAGTAGGAAACTTATTACAGAAATAGTAGATAAGTTAAGTCCTTATATAAATATAAGAAAAGTTTACAATGAAACGAATAGTGGTTCAGCTTTTAAACAATGGCAGAAAGGTTTCTCACTAGCTAAATCTGATTATGTTTGGATTGCAGAAGCAGATGATTATTGTAGTGAAGATTTACTAGATTATTTAGTAAAACCACTAAAAAAATATAATGATGTAATGATAAGTTATAGTGATACAGCTTTTATTGATGTATTTGGTAATATAACTTTAAAAAGTATTAAAAGTGAAATTGACATTCAAAAGTCTGGACACTGGAATAAATCTTATGTTAACGATGGTTTAAGTGAAATTAAAGACTATAGTTATTTAAACTGTACTATTGCAAATGTATCAAGTTGCTTAATTAAGAATGTGGACTATAATAAGTATTTAGAAAAGTCTGGTTCTTATAAACAAGCTGGTGATTGGTTATTTTATGTTAATATAATGCGTAAAGGAAAAATAGCATATTGCAATAAAGCCTTAAATTATTATCGTGTTCATGGTAATAATGTTAGTTCTACGATGAATAGAAAAAAACATATTGCGGAAATTAATAAGATTCATAGTTATTACTGTAAAGAATTTAACTTAGATGAACATCATAAAGAAATGATGCAGAAAAGGGTAGACTTCTTGAAAGAATGCTGGAAAGTAGGGGAAGATAATGAGTAAGAAAGTATTAAAAATTGCTAATTTATTGTTTCCAATTGGAATAGTTTTTATGTTCATTTGTTTAACAACTAGTATAAAAATAAATACTATTCTACCAGCTATTTTGATAGTTTTTGGTGTTTTGATAATTACTAAATTATTATATAAAAATTCCTTTTTTGAGAAGTTAAGTAAAGATAAAAAACTAGTAATGTTTATTTACTTTTTCGTAATTTGTGTTATTGAACTACTGATGATGGTTAATCATTTTAGTTTAGTATTGTTATTTAACTGTTTAATAATTGATTTTTCTTTACTAGTAACTTACCTTTTTGTTAGAAGAACAGGTGGTAATGAAGAAGCTTTACTAGTTATTCCTGGTTCTTTGTTATTTCTACCATACTTGTTAGAAAATGCTACAGAAACCTATCTTCTTTCTTCATTTGTACCGATTAGTTTAATCTATTTGATTTTATCATTTGATTATACTGCTATGTTTCGTAAAAAAAATCTTTTAAGACTTGCTTTTTTAGCCGTTTGTTTAGTTACTGGTATTTTCCTTAATAATTATACAGTAAGTTTCTTGCTATTATTTATTTATGCAATCTATCAGAAAAAAGGGGGTAAGAAAGCAGGAATAGTAACTGGAGCATTACTTATCTTAACTATTTTAAGTTTTATTGTAAAAAATATTATTAACTTAAAAATTACTACTAATATAAATTATGACTTAGCTTTTTATCTTTTCTTCATTGCTACTATCATATTACTTATCTTTGCTTTCTTAGCAAGAATTAATAGAAACTATTTAAGTAGTATTAGAAAAGAAGCAGATTTACTAGATTATTCACTAATGCTTGCTATTTTAGTAGCAATCTTTACGAAGAATGAAATGCTAAGTACGCTTATATTGACTAGTCCTTTACTAATCATCTATTACACTAGACTTATCGCTTATAAAGAGTTTTCTTTGAAACACTCAATTGTTCTTACTAGTCCAAAAGAAAATATTAAAAAAGTAAGTGTTGTAATTCCTAACTATAATTATGCTAATTATATTTGTGATAGAATTGATTCAGTTGTTTCTCAAAAATATCCAATATATGAACTTATTATTTTAGATGATAAATCACCTGATAATAGTGTTGAAGTAATAAATGAAAAAATTAAAGAATTAAAAGAGACGCATAAAGATTTAAAAATTAAATTTATTCTAAATAAAGAAAATAGTGGTAATGTCTTTAAACAATGGGCGAAAGCTTTTAAAGAAGCAAGTGGTGATTATCTTTGGATTGCGGAAGCAGATGACTTATGTAGTAAATACTTCTTAGGAACGGTAATGCAAGGTTTTGATGATGATAAAGTAGTTATGTCTTATGCCGAATCAAATGCTATTGATGAAAATGATGTTGTCTTTAAAGATAATTTACGTGATTGGATTGATATTTATGGTTGTGGTCGTTGGTCTAAGGATTATATATCTAGTGGAAAGAAAGAACTAGAAGAGGTACTTTGTATCAATAATACTATTGCTAATGTATCAAGTGTTGTCTTTAAAAATACGAAGAAAATAGACTTTGAAAAATATCTAAAAGAAGCACAAAACTATGTTTTAGCAGGTGATTGGTATTTTTACAGTATGGTTTTATTATATGGTGATATTGCTTATTACTCTAAATCCTTAAATTATCACCGAATGCATTCAGGTAGTGTTACACATACTACCGATAATTTCGTTCATTATAATGAAATATTAAAGATTCAAGAAAATATTAAGAAAAATGTAACAATATCTAAAGATGTTAACAAACTAATAGAAGCTAGAAGAAAAGATTTACGTGCTAACTTGTGTATAAGTGATGATGAAATTTACTATAATAATATTTCTTTAGCGGATTTAGTAAAGAAAAAGAATATTAAAGATGATGTTTTACTTTCTATTATTATGCCAGTTTATAACACAGAAAAATATCTAAATAAATGTTTTAAATCTTTTGTTAAAACACTTCCAATGAAAACAGAAGTAATTGTTATTAACGATGGAACTAAAGATAATAGTGAAGAAATAATCTTAAAATATGCTGAAGAATACGACTTTATTAAATATATTAAAAAAGAAAATGGTGGACTTTCATCTGTTAAAAATTTAGGCCTATCCCTTGCTAAAGGAAGATATGTAATCTATATTGATTCTGATGATTATGTATCTAGCAATATGTATTCTACTATGTTAAAGAAAGCGATTGATAAAGAAGCTGATATGGTTTATTGTGATGTTTTAATGGTTTTCGATAAAACGGTAAGATACTGTTCTACAACTAATTATGATACAGATGATGAACTAATGCAACTTTTAGATGGTTCCTTAATGGCTGCTTCTTGGAATAAAATGGTGAGAAAAGAACTATATAAAGACTTGTCATTCCCAGAAAAATTAAATAATGAGGATGTTGCTGTTACCCCACTATTATTCTTAAGAAGTAAAAAAACATTAAAGATTTCATCACCATTTTATAAATATGTTCAACGTGCTGGTTCTATTCAAAATAGTGGCTTCTCAAATAAGAGATACATGATTTTTGATACTGCTAAGATTTGTTTTGATAGAATGAAAAAGGAAAAATATAGTGAAGATATTAGATTAAAAGTAGAAGGAGCAGTTGTAACTCATCAAATTCTAGCGATGCTCATTTATCTAATTCCAAAGGTAGAAGATGAAGAAGAACGTAAAGAGTTACTTCGTGAATTCTCTGATAGATATAATAGTTTAGGTCTTATGAAAAATAATCACTATATAACAGAATATATAGAACAATATAATGTTTCCAAAGTACAAGATTTAATCAAATCTAAAGATATTGATTCCTTAGATAAGTATTTAAAGAAACATAAAAATATATAAGAAAGGAGAATTCTATGAAAAATAAACGAATCGAATGGGTCGATATTTATAAAGCTATTTTGATATTTCTAGTAGTTCTAGGACATTGTCATAACTTTCAACTAGTTTCTTATATATATACCTTTCATATGGCAGCTTTCTTTTTCATTTCTGGTTATACATCAGATTATAGTAAGTTGTCACTAACGGATTATATTAAAAGGAAATTTAAAAGTTTAATGATACCATTTTTTGTGGTTAATACTTTTTTTCTCTTTATCCAATATGTGATGAGTGTACTTGGTATATATAAATATTTTTACTCTACAACTTATTCTTTTAATTCACTTATCAATTTCTTTAAATATTTTTGGACACCAGACTTTGGAGGAGCAACTTGGTTTTTAGTAGTTCTTTTCTTTGCTAGTGTTTGTTCTAAATTGATTTATGATTTAACAGAAAAGAGTAAACATACTAGTGAGAAAGACTTGTATATTAAAAGATTAATAATTTCTTCAATACTATTAATTGTTACTTATTATCTTTTCTATTCTAGTAAAGAAGCGGTTGCTTACTTTTTAGATTTAATTCCAATGAGTTTATTCTTTGTAACTTTAGGTAATACTTTTAAAAATATTAAACTAAATATTAATAAAGTAGAAAAAACTTGTTTAACTATTTTTTCTTTAGCTCTTTATATTTGGTATGCAGCTTTTAACTATCAACATATTGAATGGACGACACGAAGTTTTCCTAATATTATAATAATGATTGCGGTTTCTTTAAGTGGTATCTTATTATTTTCACTACTTGCGAAAGGTATTGTTAAGTTAAAAGACAAATTTAAATTTAAGACTAATTTCTTAGATTATCTTGGAAAACATAGTCTTGCTATCTTAGTATTTCATTTTCTTGCTCTTCGTATTATCTTTGTCGTATTATATCTTCTAAAACTAGTTGATATTTCACAATTACAAAGTTTAGTACCAACTTATACTAATTTCTTTGCAACTATTTTAACTGCTATTGTAGCAACGATTTTATCTCTAGGTTTAGAAAAATTAGTGTTAGCATTAATAGCTCTTACTAAGAAAGTTTATTCATTCTTAAAGAAGCATTATAATGTAACTGCTTGTCTTTTACTAACAGCTTTAGTATTTGTCTTCAGTTCATGGACTTTAACATCTAAAAACTTCTTTGTCTTTGATGATTATAATAACTTAGCAACTTTACCATTTAGTAAATTTTCTGACATCATTAGTATTTTACCAACAGATGTTTATTGCTCAAGATCTGGTGGTTGGGTTGTTGTTAAAATATTACTAAACATTTTTGGTACTAATTATTTAGGTCATATAGTAGCAATGTTACTTCTACATTCTCTAAATGCTTGTTTAGTATACTTTATCGCTTTAAAGATACTTCATAAATATAAAGAAAAAAATGTTATTAGTTTAATTGCTGCTTTAATATTTGCTCTTTATCCAGTATCAACTTTTGCAAGTTTCTGGGAAGCAGGTATGTTTGATTTATTTGGATTTACCTTAACTCTTATTAGTACGCGTCTTTATATTGCTATTGATGAGTTAGAAAATAAAAATAAATTAAAGAAAATAATTCTTTCTATCATAATGATTTTAGTTTACTATATTAGTTTAAGAACTAAAGAGATGTTTATTGGACTTCCTGCTGCTTTACTTGCTTATAGTTTTATAAGAGATATTGAAAGATGTGAAAAAACTAAAGCTAAGTTTAAACTAACTATCAATTATATTAAAGAATTTTTAAAGAAGAATAGTTATCTATTAGTAATGATTGTCGTAATGCTTGCTTATTTTATTTATTCAAGATACTTAAACTCACTAAGTGCTGTTACTCATAATATTAAAGATGCTTATTACTATACCTTTAATCCATTAGTATTAATTAAAGACTTATTTATCTATATCTATGCTTACTTTACTACTAGTAGTTTAGTATATGGAAATGTAACTGATATAATTAATTATACTGCTCAATATAAGATGGCTATTTTAATAGTTATTTTGATAATTATCTATCTAACAATTAAAAAATTATTAAAAAAAGATTATTCTTACTTAATAGCTGTTGGTTTCTTCTTAGTTTTGATTCTTCCCGTTTTACCAATGCCTAATATGCATCATGTATTGTATTTATATGCACCATCAGCTTTTCTAGCCATTATTATTGCTAATTTAGCTTATAGTATTATTAGAAGAGTAATAAATAGGAACTTTGCCATTATTTTACTTACAATATTTGTCTTATTACTAATTAACCACAGTTCTTGCATTACTAACTTTAGAATTTACTGGACAAACACTGCTTATCAAGATAAAAAAACATATAACTACTTATTAAAACTAAGTAAAAAATATAAAGATAAAGTAGAAAAAGTATATGTTATAAATGTTCCAGAAGGCTATACTAGTTTCACTAACGGTCCAGGTTTCATAATTAATTCAACGTTTAACAATCAAAAGATTAAAGTTTATATAAATAAAAAAGATTATGATTTAAATGATGAAAAAATATTAGTTATAGATTATAATAAAACTAACTATAAAGTTTTAAAGGGAGAGTAGTATGAAAGACGTTAAAAAAAATATTCTTTATCTTGTTATACCTTGTTATAATGAAGAAGAAGTTTTACCAGTAACAACCAAAAAATTAACAGAAAAGCTAGATAAGATGATAAAAGATAAGCTAGTTAGTAAAGAAAGTAGAATTATGTATGTTAATGATGGTTCAAAGGATAGGACTTGGGAGTTGATTAGTCAATTTAATAAGACTAATAAATATGTAACAGGAGTAAATCTTTCAAGAAATAGAGGACATCAAAATGCTTTACTAGCTGGTCTTATGACTGCTAAAGAGTATGCGGATATAGTTGTTAGTATGGATGCTGATTTACAAGATGATATTGATGTTGTTGATAAGATGGTTATCGAATATAACAATGGTTGTGATATTGTTTATGGAGTAAGGTCAGCTAGAAAAACTGATACTTGGTTTAAGAAAACGACAGCAGAAGGTTTCTATAAATTTATGGCTTTATTAGGAGTAGAAATCGTTTATAATCACGCTGATTATCGTTTAATGAGTAAAAGAGCACTTAATGAACTAGAAAACTTTAAAGAAGTAAATTTATTCTTACGTGGTATTATTCCTTTACTTGGTTTTAAAACTGCTAAAGTTGAATATGAAAGAAAAGAAAGATTTGCTGGTGAATCTAAATATCCACTTAAGAAAATGTTGAATTTTGCTCTTGAGGGAATTCTATCATTTAGTATTAAACCAATTAGAATAATAACATCAGCAGGATTTATTGTTTCTTTTCTAAGCTTTTTATTCCTAATCTATGTAATTATTGGTCATTTTGTTTCTGATAATGTAACTGGTTGGACAACTATAGTAGCACTTATTTGTTTCTTTGGAAGTTTTCAAGTTTTATGTATTGGAATAATTGGTGAATATATTGGAAAAATATATAATGAAACCAAACAACGACCTAGGTATATTATTGAGGACGTATTATTAAAGGAAGGAAAATAATAAAGAAATAATATATATTATTTCTTTTTTGTAATTAATAGGTGAAGTATGAAAAAAAATATAAAGCAGTTTTTAAAATTTGGAATTGTTGGTTGTATTAATACTTTTAGTTCATGGGTCTTTTACTATCCTTTACTTTTCTTAGGAATTAATTATATTGTATGTACAACTATCGCTTATATACTTAGTTCTATAATTGGTTATTTATTAAATAATAAGTGGGTTTTTAAGAAGAATACTTATGATGCTAATTCTGTTTTAAAATATTATGTAGTTTATGGCAGTTCTTATCTTATTAATATTTTTTCAATGAAATTATGGGTAGAAGTCTTAGGTCTTTCTAAAGTTATAGCACCTATCTTAACTTTATTTGTAACGATTCCTTATAACTTTCTTTTTAGTAAGATTTGGGTATTTACGAAGAAAGAAAATAAGTATCTTAAAAAACCAGCTAAGTATCATACATTTACAATTTGTGCTTATAAGGAATCACCTTATTTAGAAGAGTGTATTAAATCTATTAAAAATCAATCAATAAAATCTAATGTTATAATTTGTTCTTCCACTAAGAATAAACATATTGAAGACTTAGCTAAAAAATATAAGATTAAAACTTATTTCCGTAAAGGTCAAAGTGATATTCAAGATGATTGGAATTTTGCTGTTTCTAATGCTAAGACAGAGTTAGTGACAGTTGTGCATCAAGATGATATTTATGATAAAGATTATTTAGAGAATATCTTAATTAATTATACTGGTGAAGAATTAATGCTCACTACAGATAACTTTTATTATATAAATGGTAAAAGTGTTGATAATAAGAATTTAAAGTTAAAGCGAATCTTAAAATTTCCTCTTAGAATACCTTTTATCGGTAATATTAGATGGGTTAGAGTAATGACTTTATCACTTGGTAATACTATTCAGTGTCCATCAGCTACTTATAATAAAAAATTAATGAAGGGAAATATTTTTACTTCCGATTTGAAATTTGGTCTTGACTGGGATACTTTCTTAAAGATATATCGAATGAAAGGAAAAATAAGATATATTCCTCTTAAGTTAATGTCTTTTCGAATAAGTGATGAAGCTACTACTAAATCTTGTATGAATAATGATTTAAGAGTAAAAGAAGATACTATTATGTTTAGTAAGTTCTGGCCTAAAAAAATGGTAAAACTAATAATGAAGTTTTATGTTAAATGTTATGAAGTATATGATGAATAGGAGGAATGAACTATGAAAAAGTTAAGCAAGGAATTATTTGGTATTGATTATAAAAAAATCTTTACCTTTCTTTTTTCTTTATTTCTAGGAGCAATATTAGTATTTGGCAATAATATTGTTTATAATGGTGATATTTATGCTAAAAGTAAAGATGTTGTTATTAATAATATCTCTTTTTGGGAGGTAGTATTATTTTTAGTAATCTCTATAGGTATCTATATTTTAATTAATATTATTAATTTAGAAGTTTATCAAAAGAATATGTTTTTGTTGGAGAAAACCAGAAAAATGTCTTGGAAAAGATTTTTACTTCTTTTCTCATCTTTTCTTCTTGTTTGGTCGCCTTATTTGTTAACATATTATCCAGGAGCTGTTTATTCTGATGCCTTTACTTCTATGAATCAAGCTTTGTTTTTTAAGATAGATAATCATCATACATTACTTTATTCCTATTTTATTTCTATTTTTGCTCATCTTGGTAAATCTTTAAAAGATTATAATATAGCTATTTTTCTTTATACTATTATTCAATATGTATTTATGGCTTTTGTTTTAGCTTTAGTAGTTAAATGGCTTTATAATAGAGGACTTAAAAAAGGTTATTTAGTTTTTATCTTAGTAGTTTATTTATTCTGTCCTTTATTTCCTTATTATGCGATAGCAACTTGGAAAGATACTTATTTTTCTTTATTCTTATTACTTTATATAATGTTCTTTATCGATTATTTAACGGGCAAGATTGATTTTAAGAAAAAACGTAATATCTTTAAATTGTTAGTTTTGAGTTTCTTTGTTTGTTTCTTAAGAAATAATGGTATTTATGTTGTTGCTTTTACTTTGGCTTGTTTAATAATATTTGATTTTAAGAAGATTGGTAAAAATAAATTATTTTTAATTGTTGATGGTATTTTTGTAATATTAACTTTTATAATTCAAGGACCAGTTTATCGTAATCTAAAACTAGGAACAGAATTTGTTGAGAATATTGCTATTCCAATGCAACAAGTAGGAGCGATTGTTACTAATGGTAAATATAGTAAAAATGATGTAAAAACTATTTCAAAGATTTGGGACTTAAATGAAGTTAAAGAAAAATATACTCCATATTTAGCTGATACAATGAAGTGGTATCTTGATAGTTTTGATGAAGATTATTTAGTTAATCATAAGAAGGAATTTATTAATGAATGGTTTTCATTAGTAAAGAAAAATCCTGATATTGCTGCTACTTCTTATTTACTTGAAACTTTAGGTTACTGGCATACTAGGTATGCTTCTAATATTTGTTATATTCAAGATGGAGTATGGGATAACTTTTATAAAGTGAAACAACATGATTATTTTGAAGAAATCTTTAACTTTTCTTTTGCTGCTATTGTAAGACCAGCTAGATATATAAGCTCTGGATTATTCTTCTTTGTAATATTATTATTTGGAATCATTTCTTTCAGAAGAAAAGGTTTTAAAGGATTTGTTGCTTTTGCTCCGTTACTTGGAATATGGCTAACGGTAATGATAGCAACTCCAATAGCTTTTAGCTTACGTTATGTTTATATCTTTGTTTTATTTGTACCACTTAGTTTCCTAGTGCCAGAAATGTTAGATGATTATTAAAATCTATGTTATAATTTAATTGTTATATTTTGTATGAGGAGTTTGTTATGAAAAAAAATAAAAAAATTGCTGTGTTGATTCCTTGTTATAATGAATCAAAAACTATTAAGAAAGTAGTAGAAGACTATAAAAAGGCTTTACCAGAAGCAGATATTTATGTTTATGATAATAATTCATCTGACCATACTGATGAAATTGCAAGAGAAGCTGGTGCTATTGTAAGATATGAATATCGTCAAGGAAAAGGTAATGTTATCAGAAGTATGTTTAAAGATATAGATGCTGATTGTTATTTAATGATTGATGGCGATGATACTTATCCAGCAGAGAATGCTAGAGAAATGTGTGACTTAGTCCTTAATAAAAGAGTTGATATGGTAATAGGTGATAGACTTTCTTCTACTTATTTTACTGAGAATAAAAGACCTTTCCATAATTTTGGAAATCGTTTAGTAAGAGGATTGATTAACTTTTTGTTTGAAAGTAATGTTCGTGATATTATGACTGGTTATCGTGCTTTTAGTTATGAATTTGTAAAGACTTTTCCTGTGTTATCGAAAGGTTTTGAAATAGAAACAGAAATGACTATTCACGCTCTTGATAAGAATTTCTTATTAGAAGAAGTTAAGGTCGGTTATAGAGACCGTCCTGCTGGTAGTGTTTCAAAGCTTAATACGTATCGTGATGGTTTTAGAGTATTAAAAACGATTGGAAGACTATTCAAAGAGTATAAACCAACTATTTTCTTTAGTTTACTTAGTTTATTATTTTTAATTATTTCTGTTGGCTTTGGTATTCCTGTTTTTGCTGAATATTTTAAGACTGGTTTGGTACCAAGATATCCAACTTTAATATTCTCTGGCTTTATGTTAATGATTGCTCTTGTGCTATTTGCTTGTGGAGTAATATTAGAAGTGGTTGTTAAAAAACATCGTCAATTGTTTGAACTTATGTTAATAAATGTTAATAGAGGAAAAGAAGAGTAATGAAAAAGGATAAAGCTAGTTTATTTGTAAAAAAATGTTTAAAATTATTTCATATAAAAGTAAATGCTAAACAAGAAAAGTTACTTATTCAAATATTTAAATTTGGGATAGTTGGTGGTATTGCTTTTGTAATAGATTATGTTTCTTTGATTGTTTGTAAAGAAGTTTTTCATCTTAACACGTTATTAGCTGCAGCTATTGCATTTACTATTTCGGTTATTTATAATTACATTGCTAGTGTAAAATGGGTTTTTGATGTTAATAAAGAAAAAAATGAAAAGGCTAATTTTGTCATCTTTATTGTACTTAGTATCGTTGGTTTAATTATTACAGAGATAATTATGTGGTTTGGTACTGATGTAATGAAGATTAGTTACCTAATAATTAAGATAGTAGCAACAGCAATAGTAATGGTATTTAACTTTATTACAAGAAAGATGTTTTTAGAATAGACCTTATTGGGTCTTTTTCTTTTTAGTACGAGAAAAGTTAAAATTTAAGATAATTAAGTTAAATCTATGGTTAGTTTGCTTTGTTTAT
>CAKPDM010000013.1 GCA_934148995.1 uncultured Bacilli bacterium | reverse complement strand
TGACAAAAAAAGAAACCGATTAAGGTTTCAAAATATCGTGGTTAGATTCCATTTACACAGAATTTCTTACACACTCACGATTACATATCAATTTCGTAATCGCCTTTTTCTTTATCATTATCATTTCCTTTATTCCAAATATAGTCATCTTGAATTGATTCAATAGTTTTATCACTAAATATATTATGAGTATATAAATCTTTTGAAAAATTCCAATAATCTTCTCGTTCTTTTTCTTTTCCAAACATTTTATCTTTGATAAATTTAACTAATCTATCAAATAGATTTTCAAAGAAATTAATAGTAGTTTGTAGTTTGAAATTTTTCTCTTTAAGATCATCAATCTCATCTTCTTGTTTATCTATCTTTTTTTCAAGAGATTTAACTTTTATATTTAAGGCAACATTATTTTCAGTTAGTATTTTAACCTTTTTCCTGTTTTCTTGAAGTTCAGTATCTACATCATTTAAGGTAATAGACAGTTTTTGCATTTTCTTATATTCTTTATTGGTTGAATCTACTTGCTGAAGAAATTTATCTATTTTATCTTTATCATCTTTGTTTAAAACATATTTATCTTTATTAGTAAAAGTAGTTTTTAAATTATTAACTACATCTTTTACTTCATTAGAATTATTATCTAGTTCTAGTGATTTTTTATTGGCTATTTCTAATCGTTCTTTATTTTTAGATAATTCTTTTTGCATTTCAATATAGTTTCCCTTATCTTTAACATTTATATCTTTATTTTTACCTTTTTGTTTAGTCTTTAAAACATTATTTAAATCATATTCTCTATTAAAACTAGCAATACATAAAGTTTTCATTTTATCTTGTAGTTCTATTAACTTTGCTTTAGTAAATACATCAGATTTACCAACTTGTTTAGACATACCATTTTTACTCTTATATTTAATTGGAACGCCAACAATATGCATATGTGGACTAGTTTCATCATAATGAATAATTGCACTTGCTACTTTAAAGTTAGGAATCAAAGTTTATAAATCTTTAACTTGTTCTTTATATACTTTAGACATTTTATGCTTAAACTTTTCATCTTTGGTATCCCAATATTTTTTATCTCCAAGTCCAATTATAATCTCACAAGCCAAATCATTTTTAGAATTATCACTAATTTTTTTGAAATAATCATCTATTGTTTGTTTAAAATTATATTCTAATCTTGCTTCTTCAAAACCTACATCATAGTATTGTCGGAGTCTCATAATATGTTGTCCGATTTCATTTTCTGGTAGATAATTACTAAATCTTAAATAACCTACTAAATTACCAAATAATGTAGGTGTTTTAACATCTAAATAACCAGATTGTACTAAATCATTACAAGGTTTACAAATTGACTCTCTAAAATTCACATTATCAACATAGATATATTCGTGCATTATTCCAAGTTTAATTTCATCAACATAAGTCATTATTAAGTTTGCTTTTTCTTCACGAGTATAGTCTTTCCAAGTTTTAGTCATTTTCTCATATTCATCTTTTAACTTAACTCTATTGATATAATCAATATCTCTTTTAAGTAAGATATCTTGTGGAGTATAATTAAGTTCTTCACTATTTTCAGTTTCGTTTAATTCTTCTTCTAACTTTAATATAGTATCATCAACAATTTTCTTTTCAGCATTGTATTCTTCTAAATCAAATGCACCAGAAATATATGCTTTTCTAATTCTTTCTAGTCTATCATTTTGTTTTTTTATTTCTTTCTTTAATTCTTCCTTTGGCTCATCAAATTTTTGTTTAATTCTTGGTAAGAAGAATTGATTAACAACACTATCATATTCCACTAATTCGACTATAAAAGTATCAAAATATTCTTCAATAGTTTTTTCTTTAATGGTTATCTTACAATCATTACAATAATAGTAATAGTAAGTATGACCATTCTTCTTGTAGTTGCTTAACCACCTAGAATTCTATTGCATTTAGGACAACATAATTTTTGTAAGAATAAATAAGTTACAGTTCTTTGACAACTTCTTGAATTTCGTTTCTTTTGAACTTGGCATTCTTCCCATTTCTCTCTATCTATAATTGGTTCAACTACATTAGAGTAGTAAGTAGGGTTTTTAGTTCTTTTACCATGAATAAAGTCACCTTTATATATTTCATTTTCTAGTATTGCAACAATAGATAAATCTCGCCAATTATTTTTACCTAATACTTGTTCTTCGTTTAAAATATTACTTATCTTCTGATAGGAATTACCATTGTAATATAAGTCAAATATTCTTTCTACAACATCTTTTGTAGAATAATCAATAACTAATTTTTTATCTTCATGTTTGTAGCCTAAAGGTGCCTGATTTGGTATGTGACCCATTTTAATAGCACCTGCTAAACCTATTTTAGTTCTTTCACTTGTTCTTTCAATCTCATTTTGAGATACTGACTTTAGTAAACGAGATACCATTTTACCATTGGCATTTGTAGTATTTATTTCATCGTTAGCACAATCAAGATATGCACCATTTTCATCAAGAAAAGTCATTAACTTTTTCCAATCATAAATACTTCTTGTTATTCTATCTAATTTTAAGGCTACTATTGTGTTTATTTTCTTATTTTTAATATCTTCCTTTAATCTTTCAAATTCAGGTCTATAATTACCAGTTTTAACACTTATACCGGCAGCAGTATAATAATCTACAATAGTATAACCTTTAAATTTACAAAATGCTTCTAATCTTTCTTTTTGCTCTGGTAAACTAAAAACTTCACGAGCTTGATCCTCAGTTGAAACTCTCATATATAAAGACCACATAATTTCTTTTCTTCCATTAAATCACTCTCCAATCTTCAAAGAAAAAGGCGTCAAAAGTATTAAAGTGCTTAATACTACTGACACCTCTTAAAGTCTAAATAATTATAAAATATCTTCTTAAACGTCTATTTAACCCCCCTTAAATAGACATAAATTCTCTTGATAAACATTCTATCACTTTTTAAAGAAAGGTCAATTCTTGTCAAATTAAATACCTTTTAAATAATCTTTTAATTCTGATAGTTTAATCTTTTGAGATAAATTCTTGATATAAATCTCATTAGAATAATTAAAAGCAAGAAATGTTGTACCTTTAATGATTATATTATGTGGTTCTACATATGAAAGATTAGTTTTATCTACTTTATGAATAAAGCCATTGATAAAAGTAGGAGTAGTATGTGAAAACTCACAAATAAACTCTAATCTTTGCCTTAAAGATTCTTCAATTGTTATTTTTTGCTTGATAATATTTATCATAGACACCATCCTTTCCTAGAAGGATGATTTTTCATATAACGAAAAAATCAACCCAAATTGAGTTGATATTTATATTTAAAGTTCGAATAGTTCGAACAGATTCGTCACTGGTGCGGGTAACAGGAGTTGAACCTGCACGTCTATGACACTAGATCCTAAGTCTAGCGCGTCTGCCAATTCCGCCATACCCGCGAATAAAAATGGTGGACCCTGATGGACTCGAACCATCGACCGCCCGGTTATGAGCCGGATGCTCTAACCAACTGAGCTAAGGGTCCAGAACTTTCATTGCCATTTAATAGTATCATAAAATTTGGGGACGTGCAATAGTTTTTTTGGAAAATATCAATTTTTTTCTACGGTTTTAAACAAGGTAATTAAAACTTCTATAGAAATAGTTCAAAATTGTTTGACTAGTGAGGCAACATGTGGTAAAATTGTGTTGTTTGTAGCGAGAGGAGACCTCTTTCTCAAACCGCATTGAAAAGGTAGAAACAGAAGTTTACTCTGTACCTTAAGAGCGAGTCTTAAGTTAAATAAAGGAGGTATAAAAAAATGTACGCAGTTATTAAAACCGGTGGAAAACAATATCGTGTTAGTGAAGGAGACGAAATCTTCGTTGAAAAATTAGATGCAGAAGATGGAAAAGAAGTTACTTTCGATGAAGTATTAATGATCGATGGAAAAATTGGAACTCCTTATCTTGATGGTGCTACTGTTAAAGGTACTGTTTTAAAACAAGGAAAAAGTAAGAAGATCCGTATCTTTAAGTATAAGAACAAGTCTAGAAGTAATCGTAAAACTCAAGGACATCGTCAACCTTATACAAAAATCAAAATTACTAAAATTAATGGTTAATTATGATTAGTGTTAAAACAGAAAAAGAAAATGGATTTTACAAAAAAATTGCAATATTAGGTCACGCTATGTATGATGATTATGGCAAAGACATCGTTTGTAGTGCCGCAAGTTCAATTGTTACTACTACAATTAATGGTATCTTATTAATAGATAAAGAAGCTTTGACATATCAAGTGACTAAAAAAGGATTAACAATAAATGTTTGTAAACAAGACAAAATAACAGAAACCTTAATTTGCAATATGATTTCTTTACTAAAGGAATTAGAAGAAAATTATAAAGATAATATTGAGATAAAGTAAGGAGGAGACAAACGTGAAATTATTAAAGTTAAACATTCAATTCTTTGCACATAAAAAAGGACAAAGTTCAACTTCAAATGGACGTGATTCAATCGGAAGACGTTTAGGAGCAAAAGCTGCTGATGGAGAATTTGTAACAGCAGGAAGTATTCTATATCGTCAAAGAGGAACAAAGATTTATCCAGGAGTTAACGCTAGACGTGGTAATGATGATACTATCTATACTACTGTTGATGGTATTGTTAAGTTTGAACGTGTAGGTAGAGATAAAAAGCAAGTATCTGTTTACCCAGTTGCTGAGTAATACAGCTGCTTTTTTTCTTTTAGAGAAAGAAAGGTGATTAACTATGTTTGTAGATGAAGTAGTTTTAAAAGTAATAGCAGGAAACGGTGGAGATGGTTGTACTGCTTTTCGAAGAGAAAAATATATCGCTTATGGTGGACCTTATGGCGGAAATGGAGGACACGGTGCTGATATTATTTTTAAAGTAGACGAAGGACTTCACACTTTACTTGATTTACGCTATCAAAAATTAATTAAAGGAGAAAAGGGAGAAAACGGTAAAGGTAAAAATCAACATGGTAAAAGTAGAGAGCCAGTTGTTGTTAAAGTACCCCAAGGCACTGTAATAACAGATATGGATACTGGCCTTGTTTTAGCAGACTTAAAAGGAAAAGATTCTTCTTTTGTTGTAGCACATGGTGGACGTGGGGGACGTGGTAACACTGCTTTCAAAACGCAAACTAACACTGCTCCAAATTTTTCTGAAAATGGTGAACCAGGTGAAGAGCGTGAAATAAAAGTAGAACTAAAACTTCTAGCTGATGTTGGTTTAGTTGGTTTTCCTAGCGTTGGAAAAAGTACTATAATTTCTAGTGTTTCAAAAGCAAAACCTAAAATAGCTGATTATCCATTTACAACTCTTCATCCTCACCTAGGAGTGGTAAGAGCAACTAATGGTGATACTTTTGTTATGGCAGATTTACCAGGACTAATTGAAGGAGCTAGTAAAGGTGACGGCTTAGGTGATAGATTTTTAAAACATATTGAAAGAACTAAAGTTTTACTTCATGTTTTAGATATGTCTCGTGAAGATCCGCTTAATGACTACCAATTAATCAATAATGAATTAAAAGCTTTTAATGAAAAATTAATGGCAAAAGATATGGTTGTTGTAGCAAATAAAATGGATGTAGCAGGAAGTGAAGAAAAATTAAAGACTTTAAAAGAAAATATTAAGGATAAAAAGATTTTTGCTATCTCCGCTTTTGAGAAGACTGGTCTTCAAGAAGTAGTTGATTACTTAGAAGAAATAGTATCTAAAAATAGAGAAGTCGATTTATATGAAAACGAGGATTATGAAGATTACGTTTTATATAAATTTAAAGAAGAAGAACCATTCACGATTGAAAAAGAAGATGACTGTTTCGTTATAAAAGGTGAAGAAGTAGAAAAACTATTCAAAATGACTAAATTTAGTACTGAGGAAGGAATGTTACGCTTTGCTAAGAAATTAAGAAAAATGGGAATCGATGAGAAGCTAGAAGAAATGGGCGCTCAAGATGGTGATATGGTCAGAATACTAGACTTCTATTTCGAATTTAAAAATAACTAGTTAAATTTTATTTGGCACTCTATTTTATGAAGAGTGTCTTTTAATTATATACAAAATATGTTAGAAATAGTAACGTAATTGAAAATTGTGAAAATAAGCATTTAAAAGTACTGGAATTTTGTGATAATGTAGTGTTAAAATTGCTGGAAAAATGTGATATTACTTTCTTTCGTAATATATTTTAAAATGATAAAGAAAAAAGTTATAGTATTTCTCGTAGTAAAATTACTTGTTAATAAGTTAGTATTATGCTAATATGTATGTAGCAAATGAATTTGCATAAAATAAAAAAGAGGAACATTTATTTGGAAGTGAATGTCACCTCATAATGTTTTGTTGACACTCTACTTTAATGAAGAGTGCCTTTTTATTATCTATTTATTGATAATACTAATAAAGTAGATAGTAACAAGATTAGTGAAATTAGTCTAAGTAACTTTAAAATAAAAGTTTTAGTTTTCATTCTATCTACCTCCTTGCTATTTTTTTGTGACAGGAGGTTGACACTCAGTTATAAATATTCCTGTTAATGACAATAACATAGATATAGTAATTAACCAATTAAATAGATAATACTTTTAAATATTTAAACTTTTTCCGTAGTAAAATTACTTGTTATGTGATGAGTATTGTGCTAATATGTATGTAGCAAATGAATTTGCATAAAATAAAAAAGAGGAACATTTATTTGGTAGTAAATGTTTCCTTCAAAAAAAATTTTGGGTGACACTCTATCTTGATGAAGAGTGTCTTTGTTTTAGTTTTTTACTGCTAGTACCAATAAGGCGGATAGTAGTAAGATTAATGAAATTAATTTAAGAAATTTTATAATAAAAGTCTTAATTTTCATAAATCACCACCTCCTTCATATTTTAGGTTAACACTCTGCTTTAATGAAGAGTGTCTTTTTATTATCTATTATTGATAGTACTAATAAAATAGATAGTAATATGATTAGAGAAATTAATCTAAGTAACTTTAAATAATAGCAAAAAGAAATAGTCTTTACAACAAATAAAAATTAACTTTTCAAAAATGTAGTATTTACCGTCATATAGTCTAAATTCCTTGTTAAATACTTTATAATTTGGTAAAATCTATATAGAAAATGTAGGTGTAAGATATGTATTTAAAAGAAATAATAGCGAATGGTTTTAAATCATTTGCTGATAAAATAGATATAGTATTAAATGATGAAACGACATGTATTGTTGGACCAAATGGTAGTGGAAAAAGTAATATCGTTGATGCAGTTCGTTGGGTTTTAGGAGAACAATCAGTTAAAACTTTGAGAGGTGACGGCGCTATGAGTGACGTCATCTTTGTCGGAAGTGCTTCAAGAAAAATGAAAAATGTCGCTTCGGTGGAACTTGTTTTTGATAATAATGACCATTATTTATCAATACCTTATACAGAAGTATCAATTAAAAGACGTGTATTTAGAAGTGGTGAAAATGAATATTTTTTAAATAATCAAAAATGCCGTTTGAAAGATATTTTAAATCTATTTTTGGATAGTGGTATCGGGAGAGAGTCATTCAATATCATTGGTCAAGGTGAAGTACAAAAGATACTAAGTGAAAGTAAAGATGAACGCCGTCTTATCTTTGAAGAAGCTGCTAGTATCTTAAAATACAAGAAACGAAAAGAAGAAGCTTTAAGAAAATTAGACCGTACTCATGAAGCATTAGATAGAGTACAAGATATTATAACTGAGTTAGAACTACAAGTAACTCCTTTGAAAAGACAAAGTGAAGAAGCTCAAAAATATTTAGAGTATAAGAAAAAGTTAGAATCTTTAGAAATAGCATTACTTGCTTATGACATATATCGTTTAACTGAAGAAGAAAAACTAAAGAAAGAAGAAAAACGTAAATTAGATGAAGAAATATCTTTAGCCTTAAAAGAAGAAAATGTCAGAGACAGTAAGCTTTTAAAATTTAAACAAGAAGAAGATGAACTACAAAAAGAAATAACTTTTGTTCAGAATGAATTAATAAAAACTGCTGAGGAAGTTGTAAGACAAGAGGGGAGCTTAGAACTATTTAAACTAGAACGTAGTAAAAAAGAAGCGGGAGAAAGTGAAGAAGAGTTACGTCTTCTTTTAACAGAACAATCGAAAGATAAAAAAGAACTAGCACTCTTAGAAGAAGAACTTACAAACTTAAAAGAAGAAACTCAGGAAAAAGAAGAAGTAGTAACAACTAAAAAGAAAGAACTAGATTCCACTAAAATAGCTAAGAGAAACTACTTAAGTGAATATAGTAAAATAGATCAAGATCAGTTAAGCTATAAACATAAGATTGACTTTTTAGTAAGCGAAGAAGAAAAAGGTTCTAGTCTACCAGAAGTTATTCGTTATATCTTAAAAGAAGAATCGTTAAAGGGAATCTACGATACGATTGGTAATGTTGTTACAACTGATGATATTTATGCTAAAGCTTTAGATATAGCTATAGCAGCTAGTAAAAATTTTGTCTTAGTAAAAGATGATGTTTGTGCTAAAGAAGCGATTGCAAACTTAAAAAATAAAAAGAAAGGAAGAGCAACTTTCTTCCCTTTGACAGTTATTAAGCCACGATATATTCCAGCAGAAGTAAAAAATCAGTTAGAAAAAGTAAATGGTTATTGTGGTATCTTAGCAGATAAAATTAAGACAGAAGAAAAATATAAAGATGTAATCTATAACCAATTTGGTCTAGTTGTCTTAGCCAAAGATATGGATAGTGCTATTCAAATAGCAAGATACACTGCTAATCGCTATAAAATAGTAACTCTTGATGGTGATGTTATCAACTCAGGTGGTTCAATGACTGGTGGAACTTTCTATAAAGGAAGAAGTTCTGTAATGATAAGACAAGAAATAGAGTCTTTACGAAGAACTTATCAAGCCCTAACTAAATCAAGAAGTAAGGTATTATTAGATATTAAAGAGACAGAAGAGAAAATTACTACAATTGAAGATATTTACTATAATCTAGCTAAAGAATTAGAAAACATTAAAGATACAATTAATGAAAAAGAAAAAAGATATAGTGAACTAAAACAAAGTCTTACTAGAAAAAATGAATCAATTAAACGATTAGAAGCTTCTACTGATAGTTTTGATGAAAAAGAAAAAGAACTAATTGAAGCTTTTTATAAGAAGAGTACTTATAAAGAAAAATTAGAGCAAAAGAAGAACTTCCTTGATAATAAACTAAAAACACTTAAAAGTAACATTGCTAGCTTTGAAGATGAAGATACCTATGAAGGTAGAATTTTAAAGAAAAAACAAGATACAATGAAGAACTTGGAAATAGAATTATCAAGAATTGATATTAAACTTAATAGTTATTTACAAACTTTATCAGAAGACTATACAATGACTTATGAAAAAGCTAGAAATGATTATCAATTAACAGAAGAAGTAGAAGAATCAAGAAAGTTAGTTAATCAATATAAAATGATTATTAAAGACTTAGGTATGGTTAACTTACAAGCGATAGAAGAGTATGATAGAGTAAAGACAAGATATGAATTTTTACTTCATCAAAAAGAAGACTTGGAAAAAGCAGAAGGAACATTATTAGAGATAATGGAAGAACTAGACCAAGTAATGAAAGATGAGTTTTTAAAGACTTTTGAAGAAATCAAAGAAGAGTTTAAAATAGTTTTTTCTAAAATGTTTCATGGTGGAAGTGCTGACTTAAAATTAACTAATCCAGATGATTTATTAACAACTGGTATTGAGATAATCGCTTCGCCACCAGGAAAAAAACTATCGACTATTCAATTATTATCAGGTGGTGAAAAAACATTAACTGCTATTAGTTTATTATTTGCAATATTAAATATTAGAAAAGTACCATTCTGTATTTTTGATGAAGTAGAAGCAGCATTAGATGAAGCAAATGTTACTCAGTTTGGTAAGTATCTAGAACATTATAAAAATAAAACACAGTTTTTAATTATCACCCATAAAAAGAAAACTATGGAGTATGCTGATACTTTATATGGAATTACAATGCAAGAGTCAGGAGTTTCAAAACTAGTTAGAGTAGCAATTGAAAATAAAGAAGAAATCATATAAAAGATTATAGGAAAATTAAGTGTACGAAAAGAGATTTTCTTGATATAATTTAGAAAAGGGTATGATACTATGGATAAAAGAAGCGAGCTAAATAAGGAGAAACAATTAGAAATAATTAAAGATGAAGAAAAAGAACATCAAATAAAGATTATTAAAAGAATTGTTCTCGTGATTGCTATTATGTTAGTGGCTTCTTTTTCTTTCTTTTTGTATGTCACAAAAATTGGAACAGTTAAAATGTTAGTAAAGGAAGATAGAGTAGAAAGTAGTAAGATAACTACTTCTTTTCACGGTTATAAAATAGTGACATTTTCGGATTTACATGATTCTTCTATCGAAATGGTAAAAGAAACCGTTAACTTGATAAATAGAAGTAAACCAGATTTATTACTTTTTACAGGTGATTTGTTAAATGGTGAAAGTATTGATTCTAAAAAAAGAGAGAAATTAATTAAAGAGTTAAAGAAGTTATCATCTAGTAGTTTAAAATATGCAGTATTAGGAGAAACTGATATAGAAGAAACAAAAACTATCTTAAATGATGTTGGTTTTACCATTTTAGACAATAGTTATGATTTAATCTATCAAAAAGATGATGCTATTCTTTTGATGGGACTTAATAGTGATAATGAAAACTTAGATACTTTATTAGCTTATTATAGTAGTGAAGGGAAAAATGATAACATTTATTCTATCTTAATGACGCATAAACCAGATTCTTTAGATGATGTTTTAGCAAGATATAATAATATTGATTTAGCATTTGCTGGACACTCTCACTTAGGAGAAGTAAGACTTCCTTTGCTTGGTAGTTTACTAACTAGAGAAGGTGCTAAGAAATATAAAGATGAATACTATGAAATTAATAACACTAAATTTTATATCACTAGTGGTGTAGGAGTTAATGTTTACGACTTTAGATTTTGTGATAGACCAGCTATTAATCTAATTAGACTTAATCAAATTGATTCATAATTTTTAGTATAACTGTGATATACTAATCCTCTATGAGGAATAAGTATTATGAAATTACCAAAATATACATATAAAGAAGTTATAGAATACTGGCAAAAAAAGAAAATTGATAGTACAGAAAAACTGAAAACAGTCTTAGATAGTTTTAGTATTCTTTTCGCATATAATTCAGGAAAAATAGAAAATTCTGAAATTACATATCACGTAGTAAGAGAAATATTTGAAAATGGTAAAGTAATAAATTTTACTGGTGATTTAAGAACTCTTTATGAGATTACTAATCAGAAACATTGTTTTGAATTTTTAATAAATAAAATTATAGCTAAAGAACCAATAAGTGAAGAATTTATTAAAAAGATACATAAATTACTTACAAAAGGTACTTATGATGAAAGAAGATACTTGGTTAATGAGGAAAGACCAGGAGAATATAAAAAACATGATTATGTTACAGGGAGAAATGAAGTTGGTTCATCTGCAACGGACGTACAATTAGATGTTCAAAATCTAGTGGAAGAAGTAACTGGTGTTTCAAAATCAGATACAGAAAGTGTTATAAAGATAGCTACCTATTTTCATAATGTTATAGAAGAAATTCATCCTTTTGCTGATGGTAATGGAAGGTTAGGCAGGACACTTACTAATTATATTTTGATGATAAATAATTTACCACCACTTATTGTTTATGCTGAAGATAAGAAGTATTACTATGCTGCTCTTGAGAAATTTGATGAAGAAGAGGATTTGTCACCAATGATTGAGTTCTTTAAGTATGAAATGGAAAAAACTTGGTAAAAATCTCTTGATAAAGAAAACGGTATAATTAAAGATAATAGTAAATTAAACGATTATCTAGTTGAAAATGAAAATAGCTAGTGTTATGTAAAAAAAGTTATTTCAGTACACTGGAATAACTTTATAAAAACTGACGCCAATAGTATAATGTAGGTGAGGTGTTTAAAATGCTTATTAGAGAAAAATATTTATCAAAGATTAGAGGGTTTTATCATATAGAATCACTAATTAAAATCATTTATGGAATGATAATAAGTGGGAAATCAGTTATTTTAAAACAAATAATGGCAGAAATTATTGACCTTGGTGTAGATAAAAGTAATATAATCTATATTAACTTTGAATCATTAAAATATGACTTTATAAACAACGCTAAAGATCATAGAATCATTGAAGATATGTACTGCTTTAAAGTGTGATGTATCGGATATTATGGAAGTTGTTCCAGATAAATAGTAAAGGATTGGTGTTTCATGTTAGAGAAGATTATTGAGAACACAAGTGAATATATAGATTCTATGCCAAAAATGGAACGGAAAAAATATGGACAATTTTTTACAAGTATTGAAACGGCAAGGTATATGGCTGAATTATTTGAGATTCCGGAGGACCAAGATAAAATAAGGATTTTGGATGCCGGAGCAGGCTCAGGAATATTATCATGTGCTATGATTGAAAGGTTAGAAGATATAGATACTGTTAAAAACATAGAAGTATTATGTTATGAGACAGATATAAATGTTATGCCATTATTACAGAAGAATCTGAATATTGCAAAAGAATTTTCAAGTAAAGAAGTTGATTTTGTAATAAAAGAGGATAATTATATTTTGAGCCAGTATCTTGATTTCAATCATATGATAGGGGGTAATTTTAATCCGCCCAAATATGATGTTGTTATAGGTAATCCTCCATACATGAAAATTCCAAAAGATGCTCCTGAAGCAACAGCAATGCCAGAGATATGTTATGGAGCACCTAATATGTATTTTATATTTGCCGCAATGGGACTGTTTAATTTAAAAGAAAATGGTGAGATGGTATACATTATTCCAAGATCATGGACTTCAGGTGCATATTTTAAGAGATTTAGAGACTATTTTTTGACAGAAGGAAAATTGTTTCATATTCATCTTTTTGGAAGTAGAAATAAAGTATTTGATAAGGAAAATGTATTACAGGAAACCATTATAATTAAGGTGAAGAAAACGAAAGATACGCCTGAAAGTGTAACGATTTCGTCTACGAATACAAATAAGGACTTTGATAATTGTAGAGAGATTAAAGTTCCATATGAGTTAATCGTGTCAGGAGAAGATAAATATGTTTATCTGGTAACAAGTGAGAAAGAGGTTGAGGTTTTAAGAAAATTAAATAAATACAACAAGACGCTTCCTGATTTGGGATTGCGAATGAAAACCGGATTAACAGTTGACTTCCGAAATAGAGGTATTTTAAGAGATGAAGAAGAAGAAGGAACCATACCATTATTTTATTCACAGCATATAAAGCAGGGACAAGTAAAGTTCCCAATACAGAAGGAGCATGAATATATCTTAACAGACCAAAAAGGGTTGATGCAGGAAAATAAGAACTACCTTTTTGTTAAGAGATTTACGGCAAAGGAGGAACCTAGAAGATTACAATGTGGGGTTTATCTATCAAGAAAATTTCCGCAGTATAAAAAAATCAGTACACAGAATAAAATTAACTTTATTGATGGTGTATTGACAGAAATGTCTGAATGTTTGGTGTATGGCTTGTATGTATTATTTAATTCAACATTATATGATGAATATTACAGGATACTTAATGGCTCAACACAGGTTAATTCTACAGAGATAAACAGTATGCCGGTACCTGAGCTTGAAATAATTCAGGAAATGGGCAGAAAACTGATAAAGACAGGAGATTTCTCAGAGGAAGGCTGTGATTTGATTTTGGAGGGATATTATGGATAAGATTTCAGAAACAAGAGAATTTTTAAAGAATATTGGTATGCCTAAACAGCAACAGGCAGATATATGCTGTTATGTTATTTTGGCGATGGCAGGGATAAAGCCAGAAATGTCATGGAATGAAGCCACAAATGATTGGATTCGTATCCATGATATAATTCAGTTTGCTAATACTTATTATGGGACTTCTTACGCTGAAAACAGCCGGGAAACATTTAGAAAACAGGCACTTCACAGATTTCGCACAGCTGCACTTGTTGAAGATAATGGAAAAGCAACAAATAGTCCTAATTACAGATATAGACTTACAGATGAGACTTTACAGCTTATAAAAAATATCAATTCTAATGCATTGGATAATGCAATGAGCAGATTTTTAAAATATCATGATAAATTAGTGGATATATATGCTTCAAAGAAAAAAATGACAATGATGCCGGTAAAAATTAATGGAGATGATTTTAAGTTTTTTGCAGGGAAGCATAATGAATTGCAGAAGGCAATTATTGAAGAATTTGCTCCAAGATTTGCACCTGATTCCGAATGCTTGTATGTTGGAGATACAATAGAAAAAGATCTTGTAAAGAATGTTGATAAGCTTTCAAAGCTTGGATTTGAAATTACACTACACGATAAAATGCCGGATGTAGTGTTGTATCGGGAAGATAAGAATTGGATATATTTTATTGAATCAGTCACATCTGTTGGACCGATTGATCCGAAACGAATATTGGAAATTGAGGAATTAACACAAAATGTGAATGCAGGAAAGATATATGTCACTGCTTTTTTGGATTTTAAAACTTATAAGAAATTTGCGGAAGAATTAGCATGGGAGACAGAAGTTTGGATTGCTGAAATGCCAGAGCATATGATTCATCTTAATGGAGATAAGTTTATGGGACCAAGATAAAAAGGACAATATGGATGGATTAATTTGAAATATACAGAAAAGCAATTAAATAATATGGCATCGCCGGTTAGTCAGTCAGAAGAAGAAAAGTGTAAAAATACAATTAAAATGATTAGAGATGCGATGGAAAAACTTAATTATACAGATGATGGAAAAAATATTCGTTCATATGTGGCAGATACTTATTCATATGCCTTGGATTTGAGACAACAATATTCTGGTAATAAAATAACATTACTTGTTCAAGGCTCTTATGCAAATAAGACTAATATATCATCAGAAAGTGATGTTGATGTGGTGGTTATTCTTGAATCTACATTTACTACAAGATATAGAGTAGGAGTGTCAGATAACAATTATAAATTTTCAGATGGCACATTTTCTGTTGCAGAGCTAAAGGATGAGGTTGAAAAAGCCTTGAACAAACATTTTAAATATAAAGGTGTTGAGCGTCACGATAAAAGTATAAAAGTGACAGGAAATACATATAGAGTAGATGCTGATGTTGTTCCAGCCTATAGATATAGAGATTATACCAATGATTATAGAAATGATCCAAGTAATTATGTAGGTGGTATAGAAATTAGGCTTGATAGTGGTGGGAGAATAATTAATTATCCTGAGCAACATATAAAAATGGGGATTGCAAAGAATAAGGCAACAAAATATACTTTTAAAAAGTGCGTAAGAATTATTAAAAGCATGAGAGAAGAAATGAAAGAACAGGGATATTTGATTCCTTCTCAAATTTCTTCATTTGGGTTAGAATCATTGCTTTGGAATGTTGATGTTGCAGAATATATAAGGTACTCCAGTGTATTAAGATATACATTTGATGAGGTGATAAAATTTTTAAAGAATGATTTTTCAAATTATAGTGCCTATACAGAAGTAAATGGGATAAAATCTCTTTTTTCAGATCGTGCGACAGAAGAGGGTTACAAAAAATTTATTGATGATTTAAATGAATTTTACGAATATGACGTTAAGGAGTAAAACAGTGGATAATAGGACAATCAAATTTTTATCAAAAGGCTTGTGGCTTGCACTTATTTTATTCGTGTTACGTTATTTGATTTGGAAATTTAGTTCGTTGTATGATTTTATAGGAGCAGCTGGTGAAGCAATATCTGTTACATTATTTATTATGGGATTATACTGCAGCTGTTTGTGGAAATATAATCCGTTTGAGAAGACGCCTAAACTAATAGGAACATATAACGGAATTATTGAATATAATTTTGATGGGAAAGACTCACGAAAAAATGTAGTTGTGGTTATACGACAAACATTACTTTCGATAAAAATACAAATTAAAACCAATGAAATAACTAGTAATACAATCGTTGGGAATCTTGTAGAAGAAATGGATGAGTATATTTTGTACTATACATACATTACGAATCCCAAAAGCAAGTATAGTAAATTAAATCCCATACAATATGGAACATGTAGGCTTGCAACAAGTAATCCCAATAATTTGGTTGGTGTCTATTGGACATCTAGGCAAACAATAGGAGATATTGAATTAAAAAGAGTAAAAAATGATTAGCACTATGAACAAAATTAGAACATATTAAGAATATTGAATTTTTGGAAAAAACAAATAATAAAGAAGTTAACTAGTCTACCTCTTTAGAAAATATAGTATATAACGATTTAATTAGTAAAGATTATAAAGTATATATTGGTAAAACAAAAAAAGGGGAGATAGATTTTATCGCATATAAAACTAATACTTTCAAGTATATACAAGTTTGCTATGACCTGACAAATGAAAATACAAGAAATAGAGAATTTAGTGCTTTTGATGAGATAGATAGCAAAGAAAAGTATGTAATTACTTTAACTAAAGAAGATTATTCTACTGATGAAGTTAAACAAATAAACATTTTCGAGTTTTTAATGAATGATGATTTTTAAAAGATAGTTAATTATTTAGAAATCCAAAGAGCTTTTTCTTCTGGATCTTTTTTTCTTTTAAATAGATTTTAATGTTACCAATTTCTTTATTATAAAGTTTAATACTCATATAACCAATTTTTCCTTTTTTTATATTAGTATCTACTTTCGTTTTTATTTCAATATGATTTTTTTCTTCCTCAGTAAGAGGATAAGTGAAACTCTTATTAATATAGACTTTATTTTTTAACTTCTTATCATCAATATTAAAATTATCTTTATCAATTAACTTATAAGACTTATACTTATTAAACATTAACTCATATAATTCTTTATGAGTGTTATATTCATCACCATCTTTTAGTGTTACAACAGTTAGATTTAATCCATCCTTGCTAGCAGTAGTTACTAAAGTTTTACCAGCACTAGGAGTATAACCATTTTTTCCACCAGTACAATATTCATAAGACTTTAAAAGTTTATTTCGGTTATACCAAAGATAACTTTTTTCTTTAGTTTGTACCTGATATTTATAAGTTTTAGTTATAGTACGGTATTTCTTTAAATTCTTATAAACATAACTAGATAAAAGGGCCATATCATGTGCTGTAGAATAGTTTTGGGTCTCTTCATCTAAACCATGGGCATTTTGAAAAGTAGTATTAAGCATTCCAATTTCTTTTGCTTTCTTATTCATCTCTTTAACAAAAGCTTCTTCACTACCTGATAGGTAAGTAGCAATTACTACCGCCGCATCATTACCACTTCTAAGTAATAATCCATAAACTAAGTCTTCTAGTCTCATCTTTTCATGCAAACTAAGATAAATACTAGTTCCATACATCTTTAATATCTCTTCTTTTGCTTCTACCATCTCATTTAACTTACCAGACTCAAGAGCAAGAAGAGCAGTCATAATTTTCGTAGTAGAAGCAATCAATCTCCTCTCATTCGCATTCTTATCATATAAAACTCTACCACTATTTATATCCATAACAATAGAACTTCTAGCAGTGTCACTAGCTTTAGTATACAAAGGAAAAATAATAGTTAAAAGACTAAGTACTAATAAAAACTTTTTCAAAAGGTATCACCTATAAACAAAATATGTCTTTAAAAAAAGATTAATACCAGTTAAGACTTATTATGTCAAAATATGTTAACAACTTCTTTATTATTTTTTTACTATTCTGTTATACTAATAGTGGAGGATAGATATATGAAAAATAATTGGGATAAATATAATGAAAAAGAACTTAATGATTTAATGAAACTAGGTAATACTTATAAAGAGTTTATTACTAGTTGTAAAACAGAAAGAGAATGTGCTAGCTATATCACTACAAGAGCAGAAGAGGCAGGGTTTAAAAATTTAGATGATGTTACTTCTTTAACAAAAGGAGATAAAGTTTATCTATGTAATCGTGGCAAATCAGTAGCATTATTTGTAATAGGAGAAGAAAACATCAAGAATGGTATCAATATCTTAGGGGCTCATATTGATTCACCAAGACTTGATTTAAAGCTTCACCCTTTATATGAAGAAGAAAACTTAGCTTATCTTGATACGCATTACTATGGTGGTATTAAAAAATATCAATGGGTTACTATTCCTTTAGCACTTCATGGTGTTGTTATTAAAAAAGATGGTAGTAAGATTAAAATAAATATTGGTGAAGATTTAACTGATCCCGTATTAGGTATTACTGATTTATTGATTCATCTAGCAAAAGACCAAATGAAAAAGACTGCTTCTCTAGTGGTAACTGGTGAAGACTTAGATGTCTTAGTAGGAAGTAAAAGCTTAAAGGGAGAAGAAAAAGAAGCAGTTAAGAAAAATATTTTAGCAATACTAAAAGACAAATATGATATTTCCGAAGAAGATTTCATTTCTAGTGAATTAGAAGTAGTACCTGCTTTTCCTGCGAGAGATTTAGGACTTGACCGCAGTATGGTGATGGGGTATGGTCAAGATGATAGATCTTGCTCTTATGCTTGTTTAGAAGCTATGTTAAAAGTAACTAATCCAAGAAAAACAACTTGTGTTATCTTTACTGATAAAGAAGAAATTGGTAGTATGGGTTCTACGGGGATGGATTCACATTTCTTTGTTAATACTGTTGCAGAAATTTGCTTATTACTAGATGAGAAAGAAGGAATCTATCGTAAAGTATTATCTAACTCTAAGATGTTATCTTGTGATGTAACAGCAGCATATGACCCACTATATAAAAGTGCTAGTAATAAAAATAATGAAGCTTATCTAGGAGGAGGTTTAGCATTCTGTAAATACACTGGTTCAGGAGGAAAAGGTGGTAGTAATGATGCTAATGCTGAATTTGTTGCAATGCTTAGAAATATAATGGACAATAATAACATCACTTATCAGTTTGGTGAGTTGGGTAAAGTTGATCAAGGCGGTGGAGGAACAATCGCTTATATATTAGCTAATTACAATGTTGAAGTAATCGATTGTGGCTTGCCAGTACTTAGTATGCATGCTCCATATGAAGTCACTAGTAAGCTTGATTTATATGAATCCTATAAAGGTTATATTGCCTTCTTAGAAGAAGCTTAAAAGAAAAAAAGTTGTCAATTGACAGCTTTTTATCGTCTATAGTATGGATAATTATAAATAGGATATGGTTGATAATAAACAGGTGGATAATATATTGGATAAAATTGATAATTAGGTCTACCATAAGCACCAATTCCATAACCTAAAGCGCCACCAATCACAAAAGGAAACAACCCCCGTTCATTGTTGTTAACTCTATAATTCATAAACTTCACCTTCCTTTTATAATTTATGTAAAGATTTTTAACCGATAGATTTAATTCGTCTAGTTGCACTAATATCTTGTTGTAAAATGTCAAAGATTATGATACGATTAAAATGTTAAAAATACTGATAATAAATAATAGAAAGGTAAGAGACAGCTAGTGTTAGTAGTAGTTAAAATCTATCAAAAAATAAATACTAATTCAAGAAGTAGTAAACCTGCTTTCTTTTATAATGTAAAAGTGATGGATTAATACTGTAAGTATAGATCTGTCTTTTTTGTGTAATACTAAAATAGAAAGGTGTCTATCTATATGAAAAAATTAATGAATAAATTAGTAAATGCAAAGATATCAAATAGTTATATGTTTATTCTATTTGGGATAAGTGCAGTAATGATGGCTGGTTATTTTTCCTATGCTTGGTTTACAATTCAAGGTGTTCAACAATATAGCATAGTAACAGGAACATTAAGTGGAACAGTTTCAATTGGTGATAATTCTGTTTCGATCGAAGGAGTAGGAGTAATTAATTATACACCAAAGTCAGATGTAGATATTATTACTTTAACAGTGACAAATACAAGTGATCGAACAGTTAAAAACTCAATCTATTATTATGATCCAGCTGATGAAAATATTAAAGTAGGTTACACATCAGACAGTTCAACGATACCGACTACGACAGGAGTAAGTATTGAAAAAGGTAAATCATTAACATATAAAATAGGAATACTTAATTCCAAAGATAAAGAAATAAGGATTGGAAGTTCAATGGGACTAGAAAGTGCCAACTTATCATTACCATCTGGAACAAAAGCGATAGTTAATACAGAGGATACGTATTGCAAAGATAATGGGTTCACCACTCTATCAGATTGTATGTTAGTAATGAATAGTCACGAAACATCAGTAGAAACAGCTAAACAAAATATAGTAGCAAAAGGTACTCCTGATTTCTCACAGATTGCAACCACGGGTGAAGGCTTATTCACAGCAGACGATGACGACGGAGCAAGTTATTACTATCGTGGAGCAGTAAGAAACAACTATGTCTCATTTGCAGGATTCATCTGGAGAATCATTCGTCAAAATGGCGATGGAAGTATCCGTTTGATTTATTCAGGAAAATCGACAAGTGATACAGGAGAGGCAACAACAATAGGTAAATCCCAGTTTAATGGTAAATACTGGGATCCAACATATGTTGGTTATAAATACAATGAAAATTTTTCTCTACACGAAAATAATGAGACTACATATTATGACTGGTTAACTGATAATAAAATATATAATTTTGGAACAGGTTATACATTTGATGAGTCTACAAAAAAATTCAGCTTAACTGGTGAAATTAAACAGCTAAGTTTTAATAATAATCATGATGAGATAGTTAATAATGGATTGTACAGTTGTCTAGAAACTGAGTGTAATGTTGTTTATAAGATAATTGGCTACAACTCATCAACACTTATTTCTGTAAAGCCAATATCTTACAATTCAAATGATTTAGCTTCAGCACAGTTAAATAATAATGACTCTATTATGAAGACTACATTAGAATCTTGGTATAAATTAAATATTTCAAAATATTCATCTAATTTGGCAGACACAACATTTTGTAATGATAGAAGTATCTCAAGTGGTTCAGGTTATTTGACTTCTCCTATTACAATATATAGTTCTCATCAGAGAAATTATATTAACAGAGCTCCAAGTTTAAAATGCACTCAGGAAAATGATAGATTTAAAACTAGTAGTAAGGTTGCTAATTTGACTTATCCAATAGCTTTAATAAATGTTGATGAGGTAGTTATGGCTGGCGGGAGATCGTATTACTATAATGGTGAATATACCTCTAATACTGATTATTATTTATATAATGGAATTGCTACCTGGACAATGTCACCTTCATATTTTAATTCAAATGGTTCTGATGCTTTTGTTTGGTATATTGTATCATCGGGAGGATTACTACCATGGAATTATGTAACTGCAAACATTGGCGTACGACCAGTTATTAATTTGAAGGCAGATGTAACAATATCTAAGGGTGATGGAACAGCCTTAAATCCATATGTCATACAGTCTTAGAAAGGAGAGTTAACTCTTATGAAAAACAAGAAATATATTTTATTATTAATAATTTCTATAGTAATCATATTAGCATTAGGAATAACTTATGCTTGGTTAACACAGACTCTTGATGGAAGTAAGATTCAATCAATGCGAGTAGGTACTTTCAAACTTTCTTTACAAGAAGGCAACTCTCTTTCTTTACAATCAGCAGAGTTTATGTCTGATGAGGATGGACTTAAACAAGATGGGTTTACTTTTACAGTAGAAAATACTGGTAAATTTACAGGAAGTTATAGTGTTTATTTAGATGATGATTCTATTTCAAGCGATCAAGTAAGATTGGATGATAAATTTATTAAATATAATTTAGAAGTAAATGGTACTAAAAATAATTCTATAGCATTATCTAGTAGAAAAATCTATGATGGCTCATTAGACAGGGGAAAGAAAGATACATTTACTCTAAGAATATGGTTAAATAAAGATGTAAATGGAGATATAGGTGACAAAGTATTTAAAGTAAAATTAAGAATAGAAGCAAATCAAGAAATGACACCAGTACCAGTAGCAGAAAAGTTACTAGCTAGTGTAGGAAGTAATGGAGCTATAGATACAAGTGATTCAGAACAAACATTTATTACAGGAACAGATCCAAATAATTATATCTGGTATAGTGGCAAGCTATGGAGAGCAGTATCGATTGATCCAAGTGATAACTCTGTAAAACTAGTTACGCAGTGGAATATAGCATCTTTGTCATTTTTTACCAATGGAAATGTAGCATTCAAAGATAGTTACATGGAACAATGGTTAAATGATAGTAGTGTAGATGGCTTTTTAGGAAATCTTCGTGAACCAGAGAAGTTTATAAAAACAGATAGTTTCTGGAATGCAACAATGACTACAGAAACAACTAAACCAGCAAAGACTACAATGGTGAATGATGCTGTTGGCTTACTAAATTTATATGAATATAGCATGAGTCATAAAGATGTCTCTGAAGAAAATGGCTATTTGAACAATACATTATTGTGGTGGGCCTTGAATCCTTATGATACTTCTTCAAGTATTAGCGTTGGAACTTATGGCGAAATTAATACAACTGTTCCAGACTATGTGAGAGGAGTTAGACCATCGATTAATCTTTTATCAAATATAAAAATAGTTTCTGGTACAGGAACTAGTGATGATCCATATAGATTACAAGGTGACAATGATAAACCATCTCAAGGTACATTACTTTCCACAAGATATAGTGGAGAATATATAAGATTTGGTACTGGAGAAAATAATTTATATAGAATAGTAAGTCACGAAAATGGTAGTTGGACAAAAATAACTAGTGCTTATCCGTTAAAAAGTAATTCTAGATACTATAGTATGGAATTTGGAACAGAAGCTAAATTTAAAAAGGATAGCACAATTGGTACATTTTTGAATGAGACTTATTTAGCTAAAGATTCTTATCTAACTAGTAACGAGTTATCTATGTTGGAAAATGATACCACATGGTATTTAGGAAAAATGATTGATGGTTACAATTATAAACTAGCAAAATATCAATCTGCAAATAGTGATGTTTTGACTACTGAAACTACGGTAGCAACTGTTGGTTTATTAAGACTTGGTGAATTAATGGCTGGTCAGTTTGATCTGTATAATAAGAATACTGATTATTGGGTATTAACTCCTGATGGTGATCATTACATGTATATGGTTCATCAAAACAGTTTTGGAGCATTTTCAGAACTACTTTCAACGCTTCCTGTCAAACCAGCTATGAATCTAAAATCAAATGTAATAATAACTAGAGGAGATGGAACTAAGAATAATCCATTTACTTTAGCTTTAGGTTAGTAATATAGAAAGGAGGAGCACATGAAGGTAAAGAAAAAACAAATAATAGTTACTGCATTATTAATAGCAGTATGTTTAGTAACATTAATAGGAAGTAGTTATGCTTTATTTACTAAAACATTATCATCAACTAAAAAGATATCAGTGCAAGCTGGAACATTGAAAGTTGATTTTGCCGAAGGAAATAGAATTAATCTATCGAATGTAGCACCGATGTCTGATAGCGATGGAATGAATACTACTCCTTATACATTTACTATCACTAATAGTGGAAGTGTAGCTGCTTATTATACGATTCGTAATGAAGAAGATAGTTCTAATACTTTGAATAATAAATATATAAAATATCGTTTGGTAAGTGATAGTTATGATTCAGGTATTAAAACTTTAGATACAATGGGTAGTGGTTATTATATATTGAGTTCAGAAAATACACTATCAGTCGGTAAAAGTATAACTTATAAATTGTATCTATGGCTATCATCGGAAGCAGATAATGAAGCACAGAATAAAACATATCAAAGTAAAATAGTTGTACAAAGTACAACCAATAGTATAAGTGATACAGTCGCAACTACTCTATTAAAAGGAGTAGGAGAGAATGGTTCTATCGATGCAAGTGATCCAGAACAGACATTTATCACAGGGACTGATCCAAACAATTATATCTGGTATAGTGGCAAGTTATGGAGAGCAGTATCGATTGATCCTAGTGATAATTCTGTTAAGCTGGTAACTCAATGGAATATATTGACACTCCAATTTGATACAGGTGTAGATTTTTCAAATAGTTATGTTAAAGGATGGCTAAATAATACGGATTCAACAGGTTTTTTGAGTAATCTGCGAGAACCTGATAAATTTATTAAATCAGATAGTGTTTGGAATTTTACTACTATTTCGAATATATCTAAACCAGCAAAAACTAATCTTGTAACATCTAAAGTTGGCATTTTAAATGTTTATGAGTATAGTAAAAATTATATATTAAACAATGGAATATGTTCATGGATTATGACACCATATGATAGTAATATGATTTGGGCTAGTAGCGGTGGTGGACTCTACAATGATTATCCAAATGGTGCTTCTGGTATAAGACCAGCAATAAATTTGAAAGGTTATATAAAAGTGGTGTCTGGTACAGGAAGTATTAGTGATCCTTATCGATTAGAAGGTGATTATGATGAGTCTTTATCTGGGACGTTATTATCAACAAGATATAGCGGAGAATATGTAAAATTTGGTAATGATGAGAATAGTCTTTATAGAATAGTAAGTCATGAAGATGGGTATGGCACCAAAATAACAACAGCTGTTCCGTTAAAAGAAAACGGAAAATATAAATTGGCAAAATTTGATGATAGTAAAACTACTTATTCTACTGATACAAGTTTAGGAAAATTCTTGAATAATGAGTTTTTAAATACAAGTTTTACGTCTGAACAGTTATCAATGATAGAGGATAGCAAATGGTTTATAGAAAAATTTAATCTAAGTAATGGTGATGTCTTTTCTGATCAAAATGTGACTACTTCCAAAGTTGGTCTATTACGTATTGGTGAACTAATGAGTGGACAGTTTGATTTTTACGCTAATAATGCTCCGTATTGGTTATTAACTAAAGTTAATAATGATGTAATATGGAGAATTAGTGAATATGGTGGAACCTATTCTACCGAAGGACCTAGTGGTACTTATGGCATAAAACCAGCTATGAATCTAAAATCAAATGTAGTAATAACTGGTGGTGATGGAACTAAGAGTAATCCATTCACTATAAAATTAAATAACTAATCTAGTAGTCTCTGCTACTAGATTTTTTCTTTGATTTTTGCTATTATATGAAAGAAGAAAGAGGTGGAAGTATGGATTTATTGATAGTAGCAAAGGAAAAGGATAAAGACTTTTATCAAGAAATGAATGTCGCTGGTTTTATCTTTCCGTTAGAAGGCTTTGCTATGGACTATAAATATAAATTTACTCTTGATGAGATAGAAGAATTACGTTGTAAAGATAAAAAGTGCTTTGCTGTGATTAATAGAATGTTTTTTGAAAATGATTTGGAAGAGTTAGCTGCAATACTTTCTAAAATAGATAAGATGAATCTAGATGGAATACTCTATTATGATGATTCATTACTAGAATTAAAGTTAGAAAATAACTATAAAACTAATTTATATCTTAATAAAAATTATATGGTTACTAACTCTGATACATTAAACTTTTATCATCATAAAGGTGTTAAGGGAGCGGCATTATCTAATGAAATAACTTATGCTGAAATTAATACTATTAGAAATAATACTACATTAGAATTAATGCAATTATTGATTGGTTACCCTGTTGTTGCTACTAGTAGAAGAAGTTTAAATACTAATAGTGGAAATGATAAAGACTTAGAAGTAGTAGAACCTAAGTCTAATCAGCATTATTTCTTAATTGAAGATGAGTTTGGTACTAGTTTTATCTCCTTAAAAAGATTTAATGGTTGCAAATATCTTACTGAATTTAAAAAGATAGGTATTAACTATGGAATAATTTATCAAGACGATTTAGAAAGAAAAGAACTTATTAACTTAGTAAAATTACTTAACCAAGGAAAAATTAAAGAAATAGATGAACTACTTGGTCGTAATAGGGGATTTTTAAATAGAAAGACGATATATCAGGTGAAGAAAGATGGAAAGAATTGAATTATTAGCTCCAGCGGGTGATTTAGAAAGATTAAAAGTAACATTATTATATGGTGCTGATGCGGTTTATTTAGGAGGAAGAAAGTTAGGGCTTAGAGCGAATGCTACTAATTTTACAAAGGAAGAACTAGAAGAAGGGTGTCGTTTTGCTCATAAGCTTAAAAAGAAAGTGTATGTAACTTTGAATATTTTCTTTCATGATAGTGATAGACAAGAGATGGATTCTTATATTGAAGAATTAGTTAATTGTGGAGTTGATGCTTTTATTGTCAGTGACCCTTATTTAATTGAATATTTAGCAAAGAAAGGGTTAGAAGCTCATGTTTCTACACAGGCTTCCATTACTAATAGTAAAGAAGCAATGTTTTATAAAAGGCTTGGAGCGACAAGAGTAGTACTTGCTAGAGAATTAAACAAAGAAGAAATTCATTCTATTGTTACTAAGACTGGTCTTGAAGTAGAAGTATTTTTACATGGAGCAATGTGTACTTGTTTTAGCGGAAGATGTGCCTTATCTAATTATATAACTAATCGTGATGCTAATAGAGGAGGTTGTGCCCAGGTATGTCGTTTTGCTTTTAATACTTTAGATAATAAAGTTTTTACAATGGCTACTAAAGACTTAAATATGTCTAGTTATCTAAAAGACTTAATTGAAATTGGAGTTAGGTCGTTAAAGATAGAAGGGCGAATGCGTTCCATTTATTACCTTGCTAGTGTCGTTGGTAGTTATCGTGCTTTGTTAGATGCTTATTATGAAGATAAATTAACTGAAGAATTTGCTGCTAAGTATTTAAAGGTACTATCATCAGTTGCTAATAGAGAAAGTACTAGTCAATATTTTTTAAAGAAAGCTGATAATACTGATCAGTATTATACCGGAAGACAAGAGATATCTAATCAAGAATATATTGCTGTTATTACTGGTTACGATAAAGAGAATAGTTGCTTAGTATTAAGAGAACGTAACTACTTTAAAGTAGGAGATACTATTGAGATATTTACTCCTAAAGGAACAAGTTATCAATTTGTTTTAGAAAAGTTATTAGATGAAAATAATAACTCTATTGAAATAGCAAGACATCCTGATGAGTTATTAAAAATACCTTTTAAAGAAGAATTAGCAGAATATTCAATGATTAGATTAATAAAGAAGGGTTAAGATGAATAAAGAAGAATTAATAAAAGAGAACTTTTTAAAGAAAGAACAAAATTATAGTAAATATGCTACTAAGAGTAGTGATGCTATAAGACTAAAAGAGGAAAAGGAAGATATACGTCCAGCTTTCTTTCACGATATAGATAGAATTATTCATAAATTATCATATAGTAGATATATGGATAAGACACAAGTTTTTTCAGAATGTGAAAATGATCATATAAGTCATAGAATGATTCATGTGCAATTAGTTAGTAAAACAGCTAGAACGATTGGTAGAGCTCTTAATCTTAACGAAGACTTAATTGAAGCGATTGCTTTAGCTCACGATATTGGACACACTCCGATAGGACATACTGGTGAAAAAATCTTAGATGAGATTTGTAGAGAAGACTTTAATGGTAGTTTTGCTCATAATGTTCAAGGGGTTAATTATTACATGAATCTTACTAATACTAATTTAACGATTCAAACTCTTGATGGAATAATGTGTCATAATGGTGAATTGGTTAGTGAAATATATGAACCAGTTAAAAAGAGCAAGGAAGAGTTTTTACAAGAATTTCAAGCTGCTTTCAAAGATGCTAAGAAAAGTAGAAAATATCGTCCAATGACTTTAGAAGGCTGCGTTGTTCGAATAAGTGATATTATTGGTTATGTTGGAAGGGATATCGAAGATGCTATTATTTTAGGAAAGATTAAAAGGGAAGATATACCTTCATCAATAACTAATGTTTTAGGAAGCACAAATAGAGAAATAATGAATACTGTTATATTAGATATTATAAATAATAGTTTAGATAAACCTTATATAAAGATGAGTAAGAAAGTCTTTGAAGCCTTATTTGCTCTAAAAGATTTTAATTATCACCATATTTATAAGCATTCTTTAACAACTGATGAATATGATAGATATAGACAAGGTATGAGAAAAATCTATCAGGAATATTTACTTGACATAAAAAATAATAACTTAGGTAGTGTTATTTTTAAAGATTTTTTAAGTCATCAAACTAGTAATTATTTGGAAAAAACCAGGGATGAGCAAAAAGTAGTCGACTTTATTGCAGGAATGACTGATGACTATTTTATTAAGCAAATTAGTTGAAAAAGCTTGATGTTTTTGGCATTTTGTGATAAAATCTTAGTCATATTGATAAGTGATAGGATGACTTGTCATTAAATATATAAACGAGGTGAATAATAATGGGAAATAAAAAAGTAATATATTTAACAGAAGAAGGTTTAAAGGATTTAAAAGCTGAACTAGACGATTTAATCAATGTAAAAAGACCAGCTAATATCTTATCTATAAAAGAAGCTCGTAGCTTAGGAGATTTATCAGAAAATGCTGACTATGATGCTGCTAAAAATGAACAAGCACAAATCGAAGGTAGAATTAAAACTATTGAAAAAATGCTTGAAAATGTTGAAATAATTAAAGATATACCAAAGGACAAGGTTGGACTTGGAAGTACAGTTGCTATCAAGTATGTTGACGACCCTGATGATACTGATGAGTACAAAATCGTTGGTAGTCAAGAAGCAGATCCTTTCGAAGGAAGAATTTCTAACGAAAGTCCTATTGCTAAGGCTTTAATGAATCATAAAAAAGGTGATGTTATCACTGTTGAAAGCCCTAATGGTAATTATGAAGTAGAAATTACTGAAATTAAGTAATTATTTTTAATAAAGATACATAGTAAAAGATGGATTGTTTATGACGAAGCCATCTTTTTAATTTCCTCTAATTTTATACCGGTTATTCTAGAAATTTCTTCTTTACTCATACCATTATATAGTATTTTTTCTTAATGTTGAAAGATTAGTAGAGTATTTTCTAGGATTTCCCGTTATATTTTTTCATAATAAAAGATGGATTATAATAAACCCATCTTTTTGACTTTCTCTAATGGTATGTCATTATTAAGCAATATAGAAATAATAGATGAACGTTCTTCTTCACGACCGAGTTCGCGACCTTTTTGAACTCCAAGCTTTTCTCGGTAAGCTAATTTTGCTTCTTCCTTCCACTTTCTATCTTTCTCCGCGTCATAGAGACCGATAGTATTGATATCAAAAGTTGCTTCTTTAATTTTTTCTACTGCTTCCATTAAATCTTCATCTCCTTTGCTAATTTCTTCTAAATCACTAATCTTATCAAGCTTAAGAATAAGTAAAGCTTTTTCAAGTTTGCTTAACTTATCCCCATTATAGTATTTCTTTTCTAACTTGGGAAGACTAATGTGATATTTTTTAAGATTTTCCGTTTCAATTTCTAACGTATCTTTATCTGTATAAACGAATTCAAGAATTGGTTTATCACTTTTAAAGTGCGTGAAGTTGTTGAAATTTACTTGTAGAAATCTTTGCATATTACTAAAACTTTCAGAAGCATTCAAACTTTCTCCTTCAAGTTTTCCAAGATAAGCTTGATTTCTGATTAATAGACCATCATAATATTCACTATTCATCTCAAAGTTTATTAAAGACTTATCAATCTTAGCGATAAAGTCAGATATCTTTTTTCGCTCTTTAGCATTACTAAGTGGTAACTCATTATTTTGAATAATAATGTTCTTAACCAAAACATCTTTATCAATATTAGTAAATTCACTAATTAGAAAAGTAACATAAGCAGGACAAGAAGACATAACAATCTTGAACATAGTATCATAAGTAGCAGGAATAACCTTACCATCTTTGATAAGTTGTTCTTTTATTTTGTTAAGCTTTTTAGAGATGTCATTCTCTTTCGTCATGGTGTTATCACCCCCTTTCGCCATTAATCTAACATAAGAAAGATTAGAAAGCAAAAAGGGGAAAATGGCAAATTCCGGGATAAAAAATCAGAGAAAAACGGAATTCGCCATCGACCTAGTAGGTAAATTAATAAATTCCCATCTAAAAAAGACCAAAAATAGCAAAATGGTCTTTCAATCAAGAAATTTAAAAAAATTATTCTGACTTATTAATACCAATCATTCCACCTAAAATAGCAGTTATTAAAATAATTAAATAGTAAAGCATCATCTTAATACTAAAACTTGTATTAGCAAAACTAGAAATAGCAATAAATACAATAATTAATAAAAGACCAAGTTTTAAACCTTCAAGCCAACCTTTTTCCTTAACCTTCTTAGTAAAAGAAATAGTAGTAATAAAGATAGAGAAAAGGGGAATAAGTAACTTAAAGATATTATAAACACCACTACTTAAAAGATTAAAATAATAAAGAAGAGTAGTAAAAGAACTTAACAATAAGATTAGCAAAATATTAATTAATAAAACCTTCAAAATAGAATTTAAGTATTTCAAACATATCACCTATATAAAAATATGTAATTAGAAATAATAATATGAAAGCTTTACTAAGACTTAAAAAAATGTTAGAATAATTTTAAGAAATTGTAGTGAGGTGAAATATATAATGAATGACAAGACAATGCTTTTTCAAATTGAATCTAAAGATACAAAAGAGGTTCAAAAAATACTAAAAGAAGTTTATCTATCATTAAGAGAAAGAGGCTATAACCCGATAGATCAAATAGTAGGTTATCTGATTAGTGGTGACTTAGGTTATATTTCTAGTTATCAAGATGCTAGACGTAAAATGCAATCATTAGACCGTAGTAAAGTAGTTGAAGTATTACTAACTAATCTCTTGAAAGGATAGCTCCTTGCGTTATTTAGGACTTGACTATGGAACAAAAACAGTTGGTCTTGCCATATCAGACCGGACTGGTTTTTTAGCGAGTAATCATGGCGTTATTCGTTATCAAACAAAAGAAGAAATATTTACCGAATTAGAAAGAATAGTTAGTGAAGAAAAAATCGAAGCTTTTGTCCTAGGGTATCCTAAAAATATGAATAATACCTGTGGAAAAAGAGTAGAAGAAACCTTAGTTTTAAAACAAGAACTAGAAGAAAAATTTGGTTTACCAGTTTTCTTAATGGACGAGCGACTATCTACTACCGAAGCTGAGAAAGTACTCTTACTAGGTGATACTAGTAGAAAAAAACGTAAAAAAGTAATCGACTCCGTTGCTGCTACAATTATCTTACAAACTTACTTAGATATGAAAGGAAAAGAAAAAGATGGAAAATAAAAACCAATTTACATTAATCGACGAAGAAGGAAAAGAAGTAGTATATGACGTGTTATTCACTTTTGATAGTGAGGAAACTAATAAAAGTTATATCGTTTATACTGATAACTCAACTGATGAAGAAGGAAATATTCAAGTTTATGCTAGTACTTACCAAAAAGGAGAAGGAACTTCTACCAAACTTGACCCCATTGAAACCGATAAAGAATGGAAAATAATTGAAACTATTTTAAATACAATTCAAGAAACAGTAAAAGAAGGAACGAGTAGCGAAGAATAATTTGCTACTTATTCATAAAAAGGGAAGATGTGTGATTCGATGCGTAAAATAGCAACAATATTTTTAATACTTGGTCTACTACTTTTAGGAACTTTTGGTGTTTATCAATATGAAATTAGTCCAGTTGATAAAAAAAGTATGGCAACTTATGAAGTAGTAGTAAAGCAAGGAATGAGTACTAGCGAAATAGCTAATCTTTTAAAAGAAAAAAACTTGATTAAAAATTCCTTTTTCTTTAAAGTATATATGAAACTAAATAGAAAACAAACTATTAAAGCTGCAACTTATGACTTAAAGAAAAGTATGGATTTAGATACAATTGTTTCTTTATTAGAAGTAGGAAAAGCTAATGATGATATTTCTATAACATTTAAAGAAGGCAAAACTATCAAAGATTATGCTAAAGTTCTTAGTACTAATACTAACATTAGTGAAGAAGACTTTCTTGCTAAGATGAAAGATAAGACTTATCTTACTAGTCTTATTAATTCTTATTGGTTTTTAACAGATGATATCTTAAATGATGATATCTACTACGGTTTAGAAGGATACCTAGCTCCAGACACTTATAACTTTAAAGATAAAGATGTCAGTATTGAAGAAGTTGTTAAAACACTTCTAGACCAAGAAGAAAAAAATCTAGAGCCATATAAGAATAAAGTAAATAAAGCAAATATTCATGATATATTAACACTAGCTTCCATGGCTGAACTAGAAGGAGTTAAAGAAAAAGACCGAAAGATGATAGTAGGAGTTTTTCAAAATAGACTTAGTAAGAATATGAATCTTGGTAGTGATGTAACTACTTATTATGCCTTTAGTGAAGATATGACAAAGGACTTAACAAGTGAGATGTTTAATACTTATAATCCTTATAATACTAGAAGTAGCCAGATGGCTGGTAAATTACCAGTAGGACCAATTTGTAATCCATCAAAATCTAGTATTGAAGCAAGTATTAATCCAACAAGTTCAGATTATTATTATTTTGTTGCTGATAAAAATGGTAATGTTTACTACACCAAAACCAGTAGTGAACATAGTGCCAAAGTAAAAGAATTGAAAGATAAAGGTGACTGGATATGGTAGATGATGAAACTTATCAAATAATTAAAGATATAAAAAAATATGCTAAAGAAAATAAAGTACCAATTATGGAAGACGCCGGAATTGATTTCTTAACCAATTTTATTATTAAAAATCAACGAGTTAAAATACTAGAAGTAGGAACTGCTATTGGTTATTCTGCTATCATGATGGCTTTGTGTAATAAAAACTTACAAATAACAAGTATCGAACGTGATAGTGACCGTTATATGGAAGCTTTAAAAAATATTAAGAGATGCCATTTAGAAGATAGAATAACTTTAATCTATCAAGATGCTTTAAATGTTAGATTAGATGATACTTTTGACTTAATATTTATTGATGCTGCTAAAGCACAAAGTCAAAAATTCTTTGAATTATTCGAACGCAATCTAACGAGTGATGGATATATAATAACAGATAATATGTATTTTCATGGACTAGTTAATAAAAATGAAAAAGAAATTGAAAGTCGTAATGTAAGAGCAATTGTCAGAAAGATTAAAGATTATATTACCTTTTTAAAAAATAATGAAAACTACGAAACAGTTATTCAAGATGTGGGAGATGGAATTGCTGTAAGTAAAAGAAAAGAAAGGTGATCGTATGTATTTATTGACATCTATAAACAATGCTTGTTCTGATGTTGCTATGGCAAGAGGAATAAGTACATTCTATGAGGGAATGAAATGGGTGACGATTATTGTACCAATTATTTTAATCCTTTCTTTGGCTGTTTCCCTTTTAACGATGACAATTGACCCTAAACAAAAAGATGGACTAAAAAAGATATTTAAAAAAGTAGCAGCAGCTGTTATTATCTTTCTTGTTCCATCTCTTTTGAATTTAACAATGAGTCTTCTTTCGTATGCTTCTAGTGAATCTAGTGACGTTTTCAATTTTACGACTTGTTATCAAGCCGCTGTTGAAGCTAATAAAAATATTGGTACTGGTGTGTTTGTCTCAGGAGCAGGAACAGAACCTGGTAAAGGGTTAAGTGGAATGTATGGTGATTTGTCAGGACTTAAAAATTATGTAAAAAGTGATAGTGACACAAGTGAGAGCTTAGGTGATGGTGGAATTTTAATTGTTGCTGGACACTCTTATTCTCCATATTGTGATCAAGCTGGTAACGAGTGTCGTGAAGAAAATACTACTTATGTTGAACCAACTGAAACAAGAAAGCTTGCTAAACTTTTAAAAAATGAACTAGATTCAATGAACTTGAAAGCTTCGATTGCTAACGAGATGTTAGGTGGAAAAGATGAGAGAATGAACAAGTCATTATATATAGAAATGCGATTGAATACAGATGAATTTAAACAAAATGAAGAAAAGTTCAAAAAATTTACCCATGTAATAGAAATTCACTTTAATGCTGCGGATAGTAGTAGTGCTAGTGGTACACTTCTAATGCGTGGTTCAACAGCTATTTCTAGCATTGATGAACAGTTAAAAGCAGCAGTAGTAAAATATACGGGTGTTAGTCGTAGCAATATTGCACAGAGTTTACAAAATCAAAGGTACTTTCAAAGTCTAGGTATTCCTATGACTTATATAGAAGTTGAGTTTTATACTAATAATACAGCGATGGCTAAGTATGAAGATAATAAAGAAAAAATAGCTCATGAACTAGCTTTAGTTTTTAAAAAAAATTATGGAGATAAAATCTCTAGATAGGAGCAGCTATGGAATTAGAAGAAGAAAAGATTAAAATTAGAAAATATGTAATCATTGGTATAGTGATTTTATTAGTTATTATCTTCTTAGTTACTATTGGTAATATTTTCAAAAAAGATAAAGTAAAAGCTTCTAACTTTATTAAACAAGCAACTTCCTATACTATTCCAGGAACAAAAATTTCTTCTTATATGCCGACGATTGTTATAGATAGTATGGATGCTAAGAAAGTAAATGAAGAGATTACAAGTGACTTTAATGCGGCGACTAGAGGACGTAATTCATCTTTTAATTATCAGTATAGTGTTAATGATAAATATTTTTCGGTGGTTACTATTACACATGTTGTAGATGCGGATACTGGATATACTTATCCTATCTTTAAGACGTATAATTTTTCTTTAGAAACAAAAGACTTAGTAAGTGATGAAGAACTATTAAATGATTTTGATAAAACTGATACAGACATTAGTTTATCTTTAGAAAATAAAATGAAAGAATATTATCAAGGTGAGTTAGATAAATTATATTTAAATAAGTCAGAATGTGATTATTCTTGCTTTTTGGAAAGAAGAAAGATAACTAGTTATACTGATGATAACTACTTATATGTTGAAAACAACAAGTTAAAATTTTTTCATAGTTTTATGATTTTTTCTAATATTGGTGAAGAAAAATTCTATGAAAATGAAACTTTCTTATTTAATATAGATTAGGAGTGACAATTTATGGTAGCATTAATAACTGGAAGTACTAGTGATATTGGAAAAAGTATAGCACTTACTTTAGCAGAAAATGGTTATGATATAATTTTACATTATCATAATGATGAAGTAGGAGTTTTGAATCTTGCTAGCGATATTAGAAATAAGTATAAAAGAACTGTTAGAATGTATAAGACAGATTTAACTAAAGAAGAAGAGATTAATTCCTTAGTTGAAGGTATTAAAAAGGATTATTTTTCTTTAGACGTTTTAGTAAATAATGCTGCTCTTACTAATGACAATGATTTAATGCTTAAAGAAAAAAAAGAATTTTTAGAGGTACTAGATGTTAACTTAGTGGCTCCATTTCTTTTAGCTAAAGGTTTATCTTCTTTACTAAAAGACGCTAATGGAACGATTATTAACATTTCTTCAAATAATGCTTTAAGTGAGTATTATCCGGAGAGTGTAGATTATGATGCTTCCAAAAAAGCTTTAATTTCTTTAACTAATAATTTAGCTCTTTATCTTGCTCCTGAAGTTCGAGTTAATTGTGTCTGTCCGGGTTGGGTAAATACAAAGATAAATAAAACTCTTACAAGTGAATTTAAAAAGCAGGAAGAAAGTAAAATATTCTTAAGACGATTTGCTGAACCGATAGAAGTTGCTAATGTTGTAGCATTTTTAGCTAGCCAAAAAGCAAGTTACATAAATAACACAATCATTAAGGTAGATGGAGGGGTAAAATGATTAAATTTTTAGTGGATCTTAATTCAAATTGCTCGGACTATGCTGTTGCTGGTAGTTTAAACTTGTTTTATAATATCTTTAAAAGAATATGTATAATCGTTCCTATTATATTGATAGTTTTTGCTAGTATTAATACTGCTAAACTTATATTTAATCCTGATGATAAAAAAGGAGTAGGTGGTATTGCTAAAAGAATAATAGCGGCTATTATAATTTTTATGGTTCCAAGTTTTCTCAATATAGTTGTACATCTTAATAATATAGCGGGGGCTAATGACGGGGGAACTACTTTTAGTGTGTTAGGTTGTTTTACTGCGTCTGAAACTTCGGCTACTTCTATTAGTGCTGCTGCTTATCAAGATGGAGCTGGAACTGAAAAAGGATCCGGTTTAAAGAATATGTTTGGTGATTTATCAGGATTAAAGAATTACAAAAGCAGTAGTAGTGGAGTAGCTGGTGAAGGGGCAGAAAGATTAATCAATATAGCTAAAAAGGAAATAGGTAATAATGAAGCTGATGGTTCTCATATGAAATATGAAACTTATATGGGATTTGATGGCTCTGCTCCCTGGTGTGCTATGTTTGTTTCTTGGTGTGCAAATGAAGCTGGTTTTATTGATTCAGGTATCATTCCTAAGTATGCTGCTTGTAGTGCTGGCGTTGAATTCTTTCAAAGTAAGGGTTCATTCCACACAGAAGGAAGCGGTTACACACCTCAACCTGGTGATATTATTTTCTTCGGACCTGGTGGTGGTTCCCATACCGGAATAGTTACTAAGGCTTCAAGTGATAATGTTTATACAATAGAAGGTAATACTGCTGACTCCGTAGCAGAAAGAATTCATCCTAGATCTACTGGTTACGTTTATGGCTATGGAACGCCAGCATATTAGTTTGAGGGGTGAAAATGATGCTAGAACAGTTTAATTTAAGTGAAGAAGACAAGATAAAACTAAAGAAATCAGGTCTAGTTATTCTTGGTCTAATAATAGTAGCAATTATAATTCTTCTTTATACTTCAACTTTTAAAAAGGATCTTATAAGACCAATTAAAGAGACAAAAAGCAAGTCTCTTGTCTATACTAAGAAAGAAAGAACTTATAAAGGGATTAAAAGTGTAATTCCTTATCTTAATATCAAAGGTTCAAAGATGGCCGCTATTAACGAAGACATTGAATCTTTTACAGATAAATATTATAGTGATTCAAGAAATATAATTTCCTATACATATGACGTAAGTGATAAGATTTTATCATTAGTAGTAAAAGTGGCTTATTTTGATAAGGTTTACTTTCCAATCTTTAGGACTTATAATATTAACTTGTCTGATTTAACAGTCTTAACTGATGCTGACTTATTAGATAAATTTGATTTAACCGATGATGACGTAGAAGCTAAGATTGCAGATAGATTTAAATATTTCTATAATGATGCTGTAAGTAAAAATTATTATGGCGGTGAGTGTGATTATAATTGCTTCTTATATTTTAGAGGTGATAAACCATATTTGGATGGTATTCATTATTATATGAAAGATAGCAAGCTGTATGTTTATAAAGAGTTTAATATTTATAGTGTTTATGATGAGGAAAACTATTTTAAAGAAAGCGATTTCTTAATACAAGTAAGTGAGTGATGAAAATGAATTTAGAATTAATCGAAGAAAAATTAACAGAGCAATTTAAAAAAATAGATAAACAAGAAGCCAAAAATAGTCTTAAAGTTCTTAATGCTTTTAGGGAAGAAAGAGTAAGTGAAACAGATTTTAATTCTACTACTGGTTATGGTTATAATGATGAAGGTCGTGACAAGTTAGAAAGGGTTTTCAGTAGAGTCTTAGGTAGTGATGATGCCTTAGTGAGAAGTCAATTTATTTCTGGTAGTCATGCTCTAACCGTTACTCTTTTTGCTCTTTTAAGACCAGGAGATACTTTACTTAGTATTTCTGGGAAACCATATGATACCTTAGATGAAGTAATTGGTCTTAGAGAAAATAATTCCAGTTTAAAGAGTTTTAATATTAGTTATAAACAAGTTGACTTGGTAGATAATGACTTTAATTATGAAGAGATAAAAGAGGTACTAACTACTAGCAAAATAAAAGTAGTAGAAATCCAAAGATCAAAGGGTTATTCTACTAGAGAAAGTCTTGCTATTAAGAAGCTTGCTAAAGTGATTAAATTTATCAAAGATATTAATAAAGATATTATAATAATGGTTGATAATTGTTATTGTGAGCTAGTCGAAGATAAGACTCCTTGTGAGGTTGGGGCAGATGTGATGGTTGGTTCGCTAATTAAGAATTTAGGTGGTGCTATTGCTCCTAATGGAGCTTATGTAGCAGGTAAACACGAATTGATAGAACTTGTTGCTGAACGTTTGACTCTTCCTGGCGAAGGAAGAGAAGTGGGACCTTCACTTGGAATAAATAGAAGTCTTTATCAAGGACTATTTCTTGCTCCTTCAGTAGTAGCTGCATCTTTAAAGACAGCTGTTTTAACTGCTTATCTTGCGGAAGAAAATGGTTATAAAGTAGAACCTAAGTATAATGCTGAAAGGGTAGATATTGTTCAAAGTATTATTTTTGGTGATAGAGAAGATTTAATTACTTATTGTCAACAGATTCAAAAGTATTCTCCAATTGATTCTTTTTCAACTTGTTATCCTGCGCCAATGCCTGGTTATGATGATGAAGTAATTATGGCGTCTGGAAGTTTTACTAATGGTTCATCCATTGAATTATCCTGCGATGGTCCATTAAGAGCTCCTTATATTGCTTATCAACAAGGTTCCATCAGTTATGCTTATGGAAAAATAGCAGTATCTAAAGCTTTTGAAAATCTAAAGAATGATCTTTCTCATTAATGATGACTTAGTCATCTTTTTCTTTTTAGTACGAGAAAAGTTAAAATTTAAGATAATTAAGTTAAATCTATGGTTAGTTTGCTTTGTTTAT
>CAKPDM010000012.1 GCA_934148995.1 uncultured Bacilli bacterium | reverse complement strand
AATGGAGATGGAAGCATTCGTTTGATCTATTCAGGAAAAAATACATCAGATACAGGAACAGCAGTAACAATTGGAAATTCACAGTATAACGGAAAGTATTGGGATCCAACATATGTAGGTTATAAGTATAATGAAAAATTCTCATTACATGAAAGTAATGGAACAACAGGATATAACAGGTTTACTAATACACAAAAATATAACTATGGAACCGGATATACTTTTGACGAGTCAACCAAGAAATTTACTTTAACCGGAGATATCAAGCAACTAACCTGGAAAGATAATCATGATGAAATAGTAAAAAATAATTTATATAGTTGTTTAAATACGGATTGTAATGTAGTTTATAAAGTAACAGGTTATTCAAGTGACACAATTATGAAAGTACAACCAATCTCATATAGTAGTGATAGTTATACCGACACTTTAACTAATACAACAAACTCAACAATAAAAACAACATTAGATACGTGGTATAAGAACAATATGACAGCCTATACTTCATATTTAGCAGATACAACATTTTGCAATGATAGAAGTATAAACTCAGGCTCAGGATACTTAACAACACCAACTACCACATATGGAGCAAATGGACGTTTAGCAGAAAGAAGAACACCAAGTTTAAAATGTGCACAAGATAGTGATAAATTTACATTTACAAACGAAAGTGCAAAATTGAATTATCCAGTATCATTAATGACAGCAGATGAAGCATCAATGGCTGGAGGAGTTTATAATATAGCAAATAGTAATTATTATCTATATAATGGACAATACACTTGGACGCTGTCTCCGTCTTATTTCAATTCTATCAACTCTATGGCGTTCGTTTGGAACGTCCTTTCTTCGGGCGGCCTTGACAACGGCTACCGCGTGGCGAATTCCTTCGGGACCCGTCCAGTTATCAACCTAAAGGCAGATGCACAAATTACTAAAGGCGATGGAACAGCGCTAAATCCATATGTTGTTAAGTAGTGTAAATGAGAAAATAACATATTTAAAAAAGACTAGCTATTATGAGACAATAGAAATAAATTAGAATTGAGAGCTCACTATAAGAGCTTTTTTCTTTTTAACATAAAGGCTTTATTATCTTTTTTTAATAACTGATTGTATTATATTAGGCGAAAGGAGAATACAATGAAAGAAAATATTGAAAATATTTACCTAAGACAGGATGGACGCTATGAAATTAGATACCATTATGGCTATAAAAACGATGGAAGAGCTAATTATAAGTCAGTATATGGAAAAAGTAAGGAAGAGGTAATAGCTAATTATAATAAAAAAATTAAGGAATTATTAAAAAATCATGATCTACTTATATTTGATAAAAATTATTTTGGATATTACATCAATTCTTGGCTTAGTAATTCAAAAATAAAGAATAAGAAATCCACTTATTCAAATTATCAATATATAATTAGAGCAAGAATAACTCCAAGATTTGCCATTTTAAAAAATAAAATGATCTCACTAGAACTGATTAATAGTTTTACAAACGATTTACTAAATGAAGGATTAGCAGCTAAGAGTATTAAAGATATTTTGGTAATTCTTCAACAAATTCTAAGGATAGGAGAAATTAATATTAGAATACCTATGCCGAAAGTTCCTAAAGTTGAAATTCAGATTTTAAAAAAAGATGAACAGACAAAACTAGAAAAAGAATTGATAGCTAATTTAGATAGGACATCTTTTGGAATTTATTTCAGTCTTTATACTGGATTAAGAATAGGAGAGTTATGTGCTCTCCAATGGAAAAATATTGATATTGATAATAAAAAAATTTATATCAAGCATACCTTAGTAAGAATAAAAAATCCAGATGAAACTTCTAGGAAGAAAACATTAGTAATTATAGATGAACCAAAGTCACTATCATCAATAAGGGAGATTCCAATACCTGATTTTTTAATTCCAACTATAGTTGATTTCTCTGATAGTGTGACACCAGATTCTTTTCTTATATCTGGTTCAGAAAAATTTGTTGAAACAAGAAACTATTCTAATAGGTATAAAAGGATCATGAGAAAATTAGACTTAGAAAAGTACAATTTTCATGCTTTGAGACACACTTTTGCAACAAGGTGTATTGAAAATGGGTGTGACCCAAAAACTCTAAGTGAAATATTGGGACACTCAAGTGTTAAAATAACTTTAGAAAGATATGTTCATCCGAATTATGAAAATAAGGTTTTAATGATGAATCAATTAAAGCCATTAATAAATAAAACATAGCTAGACAACTAACTATGTTTTATTTGATATAAAAATTTCTTAAAGTTTAAAACTTTGAGAGTAGCTCTTAAATATGGGGCATATATTAACATATAATGTCAATTTTGTCAAATTTGACGAAAATTTAAAAACTGATAATCTTTAATTTTACTTGCTTTAATGGCTATAATCTACTTAATAATAATGGGTTCTTTTAGTTTTAAACTTTAAGAAAAAGTGGCGAAGGGGGTTATTATGAGCAGAAAATTACAAACAATTTATGAGTATTTTAGTGATTATACAGAACAGGAGATTGATGATTTAATATTTGATTTGCCTGCTGAGGACAAATTAATAATAAGATCAAGATTTGGAAATGATTTGCATAACCCTATAGTGCAAAAAGATTGGAATAGAGAAAAATCAGGAAAATATTATGGGTCAGTATTACCAAAAATGAAAAAGAAGTTACTAAACAAGACAAGTGATTCAATATCAGTAGAGCAAAATTTGGAAATAATTGAAGCTACAATAGAAGAAGAAAAAGTTGATTATTCAGCACAGTTATTACAACTATTGAAAACATCTAAAACTAATAAAGAAATATGTGACACTCTTAAGATATCTACTAATCAGTTATATAATGAATTGTTAAAACTTAAGAATATGGGAATGAGATATACAAGATCGTATTATTCAGATGGTTCTATAAAATATAAAAACATTTCAACGATGCAAGCTCTTAAGAGCTATATGAACGTTGGTCAAGGCAAAACGATTATTACAGATATAAATGAAAATAATATGAAGTTTTTGCTGATATCCGATTTACATTTTGGAAACGAACTTGAAAGAATCGATCTTATCGATCGTGCATATAACTACTGTGCAAAAAATGGAATAAATATTATTTTATGTGGTGGTGATCTTATAGATGGAGCATTCACTAAGGGGAAACAAAAAATATCAGATTTGTATCAACAGATAGAATACTTTATCAAAAATTATCCACAAGACAAGAATATTCTAACCTTTAGTGTTGCTGGTGATCATGATATAAGTGCTTTCAACATGGCTTCTTTAGATATAGTAGAAATGTGTAATAATTTTAGACACGATATTATAATTGGTGGTTATAATAATACTGAAATTAACCTAAAGAACGATAAAATTCATTTATATCATCATATAGAAGCTGGAAGTATACGCCAAACATCAGCACCAATAATATTACATGGACATTCACATCAATATTCAACAGAAATAAAAAATGATTCTTTAAATATTACACTTCCAACTTTATCAAATATAGTGCAACCAATGCCTAGTGCTTTGGAATTAGATGTGCATTTTTCTAATGGTTATATAGCAAATTCAATAGTGAAACATTTATATTTTGGAACGGAAGACATTGTGCTAAGTGAAGCTACCTTTGATATATTAGGAAAAAGAAAAGTCACCTTTGGTGAAATAAAAAATGTAGAATCATACAAACAAACGGCTAGTAATGGAAAAGTCTTGAAGAAAACTAATCACAAATTATCACAAATAGAAAAATTTAATAAACGATTAGAGTATAAAAGAATTTAACATCTGTGTAAAACAATGTAATATTTGAACTGTTTTAGAATATAAAGATAAAGCTAACTTAAAATTAACCTAGGGTTGTACTTATTAAGTAACAAAACCAATTTCTTTCAAAGTGTCAAAAAGGTAGAATAGGAAAAGTCTATCTTTTTTGATATGAGAATTTTATGAACGAGGTAAAAGAATGAAGCAAAAACAAAATCTACTGCTAGTCGCATTACAATAATACTTATAATTATTATTTTAGGATTTCTATACGCATTTTTACAAACAAGTTTTTTTGCAAGTAAAGACAATGTCATAAAAGTAGGAAGCTTATCACTTGTATTGGATGAATCGGAAGGTAATGCTATAACTGTATCATCAGATGGACTATTAGCGGATGAAGAAAGTCTTAAACCAGAAAAAACTATTATTCAGTTAAACTAGTAAATAATGACAAAGTAGTATCAACTTATAAGATGTACTTAGATGATTAGTCATTGATAATAAAGATATAAGAATTGTTCAAAAATATATGATGGAGTTATGAAAAGTGTTGTAGATAATTATTATCATGCATTTGAGTTCTATTTGATAAGAGAATTTGATATAAACTTTTCTGTAAGAAATCCGATATTTATAGACTTAACTCTAATGTTTGGCAAAGGTAATGAACCAAGTAAAGAGTGGTGTGACAAAAATTTAACAGGATATATTGAATATAATGAAAGTGGAGTAAAGACTACTATTACCGATATAAACTATACTGGTAAGACTAGTTATTATGATGTAATTGATATTTCTTGAAAAAAATTAAAATTTTACTTTTTTAGGGTAGATTTTGCAAATTCGGGTACTTGTTCGACCTGAATTTTTCATTTTGCCGCCTGAATTTAACAAATTGAGGGGCATTTACTAGGAGAAAATGACAAATTCCCGATTTGCTATTTAGTTTTGAACCTGTTAAGATGGTGTCACTTTTTCGAAAAAGCAAAAATAATCATCTTATGAAAGGAACCGAATATGAATAATAATTTTATTAGTATCTTATCAGATACAACTATGAAATATCTCATGAAAGAAGAAAGGACAAGAAATATTTATCTCGAATTATTTAGTCATATAATTGGAATTGATTTATCTAATTATAGAATTATTGATAATGAGTTAAATAGCGGTAATAAAAGAAAAGATTATCGTCTAGATTTATTACTAGAAGAAGGAGATATTATTGTTAATGTTGAAATAAATAAATCGATGGAAAACTATACGACAGTAAAGAATCTTACTTATGCTTTTCGTCTAGCAGGTAGCAGATTAGAGCAAGGTGAAAAATATACTACTAAAGAAGTAATTCAAATTAGTTTAAATAATGATAAATTTGAGCATGATGATACCGTTTTAGAGTATGAATTAATGAATAGAAAATATAATTTAGTAAAAAATGGTATCAAAATTTATGATGTATACCTAGTAAATTACAAAGACATTTGTTATACTGGAGCTAATGAAGACGAAATGCTATTATCAATGTTAACTGCACAAACTGATGAAGAGCTAAAGAAGATAACTGGTAATAGTAAGAAAGGACTGGTTATAATGGATGAGATTGAAAAATTGAAACTTAATGATGAATTTAATGCTTGGTATAATGCTGAGAAAGTAGAGGAAAAATGTCGTAATTCTGCTTACTCAGAAGGCGTTGATAATGGTGTTACTATTGGCGAAAAAAATAAACAGTTAGAAATAGCTAATCTGATGTTAAGTAACAATGAAAGTTTAGATAAAATTTCTAAATATACTGGACTTTCTACTAGTGAATTAGAAGAAATTTCTAATAATAAAAGTTAAAACTATTATAAACAAAGAAAGGACTGGTTATAATGGATGAGATTGAAAAATTGAAACTTAATGATGAATTTAATGCTTGGTATAATGCTGAGAAAGTAGAAGAGAAATGCCGTAATTCTGCTTATTCAGAAGGCACTGATAATGGTGTTACTATTGGCGAAAAGAATAAGCAGTTAGAAATAGCTAAGAGTTTGTTAAATACAAATATGTCAATTAATGAAATAAGCAAGCATACTGGACTTTCTATTAGTGAATTAGAAGAAATTTCAAGTAAATAAAAATATTATGTACGGCACCACCTGTCGGAATTTAGGTCTGTGGAGCCTTGACTGGCTATGAAGCAGAAAACTATCTAAACGCGAGTTTAGAATTGTTGCTACTTTCTTATGAAACTGTTAACAAAAAATGGTTGACAACTTTCGCTTCTTTGTATTACAATATTAATACAAAGAGAAAGGAAGTGTAATTATGGCAGTAAAAATTCGTTTAATGAGAATGGGAGCAAAGAAGCGCCCTACTTATCGTATCGTAGTAACTGATTCAAGAGCAAGACGTGACGGAGAATATCTTGAACTAGTTGGAACTTATAATCCAATCGAAAAAGAAAACACTACAAAAATCAACGAAGAAGTAGCACTTAAATGGCTAGAGCGTGGAGCGATCCCTTCTGATACAGTACGTAGCTTACTAAAGAATGCAGGCGTTATGAAGAAGTATGCAGATAGCAAAAGTGCTAAGAAAGAAGCAAAATAATGGACTTAACCAGGCTCGTTACAACTATTGTTAGTGGGATTGTTACTAACAAAGACGACATTAAAATAGAAGAATTTACTTCAGAAGACGAAATTACAATTGAAGTGCTAGTTAAAGAAGAAGATATGGGTAGATTAATTGGGAAAAACGGAAAAACAATTAATGCCATTCGAACCCTTCTCCAAGCAGCTAGTTACCAAAACGGTAATAAATGTGTTAAAATTAATGTCGATAAATTTTAAGTCAATGATTGTATAAAAACTTAAAAAATAGAGAAGCTATTGATAGAAATGAAGAACATTCATTTGACATTGATAGCTTTTTTTGATATAATAAAAGCCGTCACGTAAAAAGATGAGGTGTTTTAAATGTTTTACGCGGAAGAGCAAGCACTACTAGCCTGTGAAGAAGACCCGTCCCTGATATTCGAATTAATGAAGGAAGGTCACTTCTATTTAGCAGATAGTTTGTTAAGCAAGAAAAAAGTAAGTGTAGCCGAAACTGATGAAGCAGGTAATACTGTTTTAATGAAGTTACTTAAACTACATCAATATGATTTAGTTTTGAAGTATATCAATTATGATAAAGAAATAGTTAATCATCAGAACAATGAAGGAAACACACTACTACATATTTTAGCAACTAGAAATTATATGAAAGTTGCACCAATTATTAAGAAATTAAAAAGAAATGAGAAATTATCATATAATTTAAAAAACAATCAAGGGAAAACTATTCTTGATTTAGCAATCGAAAAAGATAATTTATCAACTGCTTTTAAAATCTTAGAAGATAAGAGATTTAATAATATAGACGTGATGAGCTTCTTATCTTTCTATAAGACATTTATTAAAAGCGGTGAATATGGTAAATATACTAAATTATCCAACCTAGAAGTTATCGTTTCAAACCTAGAAAAGAAAAATGAACTTCTACCAATGATGGATAAACTAGTAACAATGATTAAAGAAAATTTTGATCGAATTAAAAATGAACTTATGAAAAATAAACTTACTTCTATGGATCATATAATCCAAGAAGTATTAGTAGAAGCTGGAGCTTAGCTCCTTTTTTTCTTGCAAAAAGAATAAAATTTCTATATACTATACAAGAGGTGAAGAGAGTATGCATTTACCAAACTATAAAGAAGCAAAAACAACAGATAAAAGAGAATATGAAGAGAAAAACTATAAACTAAAAGAAGAATATAAAGATAAATTTTTAGGAAAGAAATGTTTCTTAAAAACCTATGGTTGTCAGATGAATGAACATGATAGTGAAATAATAACTGGTCTTTTAACAGAAATGGGTTTTACTTTTACAGATGATTATTTAGAAGCAGATTTAATTCTTTTAAATACTTGTTCAATTAGAGAAAATGCACATAATAAAGCATTTGGAATGTTAGGAAGAGCTAAACACTTAAAAGAAGAAAAGAAAGATTTAATGATTGGTCTATGTGGTTGTATGGCTCAAGAAGAAGGAGTAATCACAAACCTATTAGAGAAATATTCTTATCTAAACTTTGTTATAGGTACTCATAATATTTTTGAACTACCAGATGCTTTAGTAAAATCAGTCGAAGAAGGAAAAATTCAGATAGAAGTTTATTCAAGAGAAAGAGAACTAGTAGAAAATCTTCCTACCAAGAGAAAAAATAAATTCAAAGCTTATGTTACTATCATCTATGGTTGTGATAAATTCTGTACTTACTGTATCGTTCCTTATACAAGAGGAAGACAAAGAAGTCGTAAGAAGGAAGAAATACTAGAAGAAATCAAGAAATTAAAAGAAGAAAATTATCAAGAAGTAACTTTACTTGGTCAAAACGTCAATGCTTATGGAAAAGATTTATATGAAGACTATTCAATGGCTGAACTATTAGCAGATGTTGCTGAGTTAGGTATTCCAAGAGTAAGATTTATGACTAGTCATCCTTGGGACTTTACTGATTCAATGATAGATGTTATTGCTAAATACGATAACATAATGCCAAGTATTCATCTACCAGTTCAATCAGGAAGCGATAGGGTCTTAAAACTAATGGGAAGACGTTACAACATGGAAAGTTACTTAACTTTATTTCATAAAATGAAGGAAAGAATCAAGAATTGTGCCATTTCAACTGATATAATAGTAGGATTTCCAACTGAGACCGAAGAAGACTTTGAAAAGACTTTGGAGCTAGTAAAAGAATGCAAATACGATAATGCTTTTACTTTTATTTATTCTCCAAGAGAAAATACTCCCGCTGCCAAGATGAAAGATGATATACCACTTAGTGAGAAAGAATCACGTCTATATCGTTTGAATGAAGTAGTAAATACTTACTTTTTAGAAAATAATAAAAAATTATTAGATAAAGAAGTAGAAGTTTTAGTAGAAGGTAAATCTCTAAAGAAAGATGAAGAATACTTCGGTTATACTGATACTAATAAACTTGTTAATATTAAAAATGGAACAGATGACATTATTGGTAAAATCGTTAAAGTAAAAATAACAGATGCCAAGACTTGGAGCTTAGATGGCGAATATATATCAAGATAAAGAGATAATTCTAAAAACACAAGAATTAACTAATAAAATAAAGGAAGACAAACTCTATAAAGATTATATGAAATTAAGACAAGAATTAAAAAAAGATGAAAATATAACGAAAACAATCGAAGAGATAAAACGTCTTCAAAGAAAATATGTCAAAGCAAATTATCAAGATAAAGAAACCTTAGCAAAGATAAATAACTTAACAAATGAGTTAGAGAAAATACCTTTGTATGTAATCTATCAACAAAAAGAAGAAAATCTAAATAATAATTTAGTATTCATTAAAGAAGGACTAAGAGATACATTCTCTAGCATCGTTGCTTATGAACAGGATTGAAAAAAATTCTGTTTTTTAATGTTCATTTAATAAAACTTCTTTAAACTAAGAAACGTGAAGGAGGAAAACATGTATATATTAAAAAATGCGATAACATCAATTACTAGAAACAAAGGAAGAAATATTTTAATAGGAATTATCATAATGATAATATCTGCTAGTGTAGCAGTAACCCTTGCGATTAATAATACCGCTAGTAGCTTGATAAAATCTTATAAAGAAAAATATCAAGTAGAAGCAACCATCTCTATTAATAGAGAAAATATGATGAAGGACTTTAATCCAGAAGATAAAGAAAGTTCTAAGAGCAATATGAAAGAGATGTTCTCTCTTGCTAATAATATCTCCATAAGTGATATTGAAAAATATGCGGATAGTAAATATGTAAAAAGTTATTACTATACTCAAACAGTAGGAGTTAATGCTAATATCGAAAAAGCCGAAATGACTTCTAATTCTAATAATGATATGATGGATAAAAGAAAAGATAATAATGATGATAATAAAGAAGGCGAGACCACAACCGACTTTAACTTGAAAGGTTATTCATCATATGATGCAATGAGTGAATTTGTAAGTGGTAATTATAAAGTTACAGATGGGGAAGTATTTGAAGACTTTGACAGTAACAACTGTTTAATAAATAGTGAACTAGCAACTCTAAATAATCTAAAAGTAGGTGACACTATCACTGTAACTGATACTGCAAATAATACCTATGACTTAGTAATAAGTGGTATTTATGAAGAAAAAGAAGATACTGATAGTGGAATGAAAATGTTTGCAAACTCTGCTAATACTATCATAACAAGTAGTAATTTTATTAGTAAAATGAGTGAAACTAATCAAGACTTAGCGGTAACAACAAGTCCTACATTCATCTTAACTTCTAGTGCAGTAGTAGATAAGTTTAGTAGTGAATTAACAAGCAAAGGATTAAATGAAAACTTAACAGTACAAACAAACTTAGACCAAGTAGAAAATGCTACTAGTACTATTTCTAATGTGAAAACATTTGCTGTTACATTCTTAATCATTACCTTAATAATCGGAGCAGTTGTTCTTTTAATAATAAATATGATTAATATAAGAGAAAGAAAATACGAAATAGGTGTTCTAAGAACAATCGGAATGAAAAAATCTAAAGTTTGCTTGCAATTCGTTTTAGAATTACTAATAGTAGCATTTGCTTCACTTTTACTAGGAGCATTCACTGGTGCAATGGTTAGTGTACCTGTATCTAATTCACTATTAAAAAATGAAATAACTGCTAGTCAAGAAAGCAGTAATAATATTCAAGAAAATTTTGGACATGGTGGTAATAAACAAAATGATAGAAAATTTAATGGGGTAGCAAATGTCGAAGCTTTCGATAGTATCAATGCCACTGTTGATATGAAAGTATTACTAGAATTACTAGGAATAGGTCTTTCTCTAACTTTAATTAGTTCATTAAGTGCTATTTTAAGTATTGAGAAATTCTCACCATTAACAATATTGAAAGAGAGGTCTTAAAATGGGAAAAGTTATATTAAAACTTGATAATGTTTCTTATAGATATGCTGATGCAGAAGCAGATGATTATGTTCTAAAAGATATAAATTATTCCTTTGAAACAGGAAAAGTCTATGCTATTAAAGGAAAAAGTGGAAGTGGAAAGACAACTCTTTTATCACTTCTTAGTGGACTAGAAAATAACTATGAAGGTTCAATTGAATTTGCTGGAAAAGAATTAAAAAATATTGATTTAGATAATTATCGAAGTAGAGATATTGGTATTGTTTTTCAAAGTTATAACTTGCTTCCCCATCTAACAGCGATAGAAAATATTATTCTTTCAATGAATGTTAGTAACTTGAATATTGCTAATAAAGAAGAACAAGCCATCAGCTTGATGGAAAAAGTGGGTCTTACTAAAAATCAGAAAGATAGAAAAGTTCTTAAACTGTCAGGTGGAGAACAGCAACGTGTTGCAATAGCAAGAAGTCTTTCTTATAATCCTTTAATGATACTTGCTGATGAACCAACGGGAAATCTAGATAAAGAAACAGAAAATGAAATTCTTAAAATATTTAAAAACTTAGCTAAAGAAGATAAATGTATCATTATAGTGACACATTCAGAAAACGTTTGTGACCAAGCAGATATAGTTTACGAATTAGTCAAAAATAAAAAGAAAAGAACTTAACAGTTTTTTTCGATATTTTACTTAAAACTATTATGAAGTGGGGTGAAATATACCTGCTTTTATAATACTAAAATATCTTTTATATTAGATTTTCCATCTTTTAAAGTCAAAAGAATAAAGAATATTCTATATTTCGTATTGCCTAGTTATTTCTTTGAAAAGCTAAGAATGGCATCTATAGTGGCTATTTTTTCCTTTAGATCTATTAAATCTAATAAATGAGGAAATTCTGAGAGAATACTATAATGTAAATTACTTTGTTTAACTGCTTATTTACTTGATAAATCATTTTTAATTTGTTAGAATAATTGACACTACTATTCGCAATACTGATAAATTTAATACGCATAGTAATTTGATTAAGGAGATGAAAAGATGAATTTTGCATTTTTAACCAAAAGCCAATTATATGGTAAGAAAAAAATGGAAGTTTTTAAAAAGTCAGGTGCTAAGGCTGCTATTACAGATTTTGCTATTTTAACAGGGGGATATGTATCCGGCAATTATTATGTTCCTGGGAAAAATGAATTAGAAGATAGAACTGGATATTATTGGACTCAAACTAAAGAAGATGAAATGAATGTAAATATTGTAAATGAAGATGGTGACTATCATTTAGCAGATTTAAATTTTTTTCCTTGTGGATGTAGAATTGCTTTAAATTTAGAAGATGAATGGGGGAACTTTTTTGAAACAAATTCTCTTAATTTGAATATCAAAGAGGTAGAGTATGGTTACTATCCTCAAAAAGCTGTTACTAAAGAGTTTCAACAGGAATTAGATAGTGCTTTTGCCAAAGATAAAATTATACCATTAAAAAATACTTATACATCTTCTTTTGGACAATATTCTGCTTATGAATACAAAAACAAAAAAATTACCCGTGTGCAGGTGGTACCTGTTTTTGGTCGCGATGAAGTACTCCTTTCTAACGGTGAAATTTACCAGAACAATGATTATGTATGGATTGAAATTCTTCCTATTAAATGGCATGTTTCTGAAAAAGAAAAGATTTTACTTAGTGAAAAAATCATTTGTGCAGGTTTAGAATTTTCAAAAGAAGAATATCGTGGTAATTTTGACGATACAAGTATTTATACTTTTATTAATAATATCTTATTTAAAGAAGCGTTAGTAAATGATTTTATTCCCATAGAGAAAGTAAAACAAGATACTAATGTAAAAAATCTAAATGGTATTTTAGAAGATGTCATTTATAAACTATTTTCAACAGAATTTGAAGATAAAGATGTTTTTAATACCAATTGGAATAATAGTTTGCTTTTAAATCTTGATAATAAAGAATTTGCTTTTTCTTTATTAGAAAAAGAACAGGTGAGTAAATTAGCTAATATTAAGAAAGAAATAAGTGCCGTTGTTACACCATTTGCCATTTTAGAAGGAGCAACTGGTGTACAAAAAGGCGAAGAAATCTATGGCTCTTATTGGACAAAAACTATAGAATATGATTTTCAGGATTTAAGAATATTTGCTTCACAAGTACCTGGTGCAAGGGCAGCTATGGCATTTGTAAAAGAAGCAGAACAACTATCTATTGCTGATATAGCAAGTCATAATATTGGCGGACGGCCTATTCTTATTTTTGAGGATTTTTGCAATTTTTTACGAAACTCTAAGCTTAAAATAAATGATGATGAAACTATCAATTTAGGTTATTTTCCTCAAGACTTTGTTTCAGCTGAATTACAGCAAGAGTTAGAAAATAATTATCAAGAAATGGAACTATCATTAACTGATAGAAATTATAACTATATCCGAAATGGAAACTTAAATTATCTAGAAAACATAGACGAATATGAATATAAAAATAAAAGATACGTAAGATTAGATAATGTTTCATGTACCAATGAATTAGTAACAGAGAAAACCTTCGAATCTCCTTATAGTAAAGGGCAAGCAATATGGATAGAAGTTAAACCTGTGAAATGGACTATTCTTACTGATAGAATGCTTTTGTGTGATAAAATAATTTTTACTGCAAATTTTGAAAATGATTATTTTTCTACTATTGAAAAATCACAAATTTGTCAATGGATGAATGAAGACTTAAGAGAAATGTTATTTCAAAAATCATTTTCATTAGAGGAGATGAAAGAAAATGATAATAAGAGAAAAAAAGAAAGCTTAAAAAATATAATAATGAAAACGTTAGATAATCCAGAAATGATAGAAATATTTGCAGGATTAACAGAAGAATTAACTCCTAATAATTCAAAACAAGATAGTTTTTCTAAAGTAAAAAAAATAGTTCACTAAATCATCATTAAACTAAATTTTTATTCAGCATCTATATCTAATCGTGCAAAACTAAAGACAATTCATCTGATATAGCTACGGTATCAATAGAATTGCCTTTTTTTGTAAAATGGTTTTTGCAATCTTAGTAATGTGAATGTTTATATACAAAAAGTAGGTATATTTCAGCCTACTAAATAATCACTTTAGACGAATTATCAGAAGAAACTAGTGAGCTTTTTCCTTTTTAGTCTGTATTGTTTTCTAAAACTTCATCTTTATCGGTGATATAGTCTTCAACAACTTCTTCATCAATTTGTTTATTGATGGTCTCATCACTATCGGTGATTTCATCCCAATCATCACTATAATTATCTTCAACATTAATTCTTACTTTAGTATCACCAACTAATTCAATACCAAGAGTTTTTTCAATAGTTGTTAAAATATTATTTCCATTTATCTCCGCCTTAACACAACTTGGTCCAGATAAACTTCTAATAATAATTTCTTCGTTATTATTACTTTGATTATTTCCTTGAATAGTTACAACCTCATTATAACTATGTCGCTGTTTTAAAACTTCAGTTTTTGTATCATTATCATAAGAATACCAAACATTAATATCGTAGCTACCAGTGATATTTACGATATTATTAATTTTTTCACCACTAAAAGTATGATTAATTACCCAGCAGCCTAAAACGGTAGTGGGGGTATTTTCAGCTTGTAATGATAAGTTGTCGGTAAATTGTTTTTTACCTTTTCCGATAACTGCCTTGGTGACAATTTCCCTAAATGATGCCAAACTTATCCCTCCTCAATTTAATGTATGCAAAAGATAAATAATTTTTCCTATTAAAAGCAAAATAAAAAAGACTTTTTAAAAAGTCTAGATAGCGCGATATTTATCTTGGTCTTTATAAGGATTTTTCTTATCAATATGGTCGATAAATAGTATCCCATTTAAATGGTCAATTTCGTGTTGAAAAGCAATAGCAAGTTCTTCTCTTGCTCTTATTCTTATTTTGTTACCTTCAGTATCATAACCTTCAACAGTTACTCTGGCACATCTTGGAACGATACCTTCAACATCTCTATTAACTGATAAACAGCCTTCACCCATATCAACATAAATTTTTTCTTCTGAATTACTTATTATTTTAGGATTACAAATAACATAAGTATCAAACTCTTCTTCTCCGACTTCGTGAACAATAGTTAAATATCTTTTAGCAACCCCTAATTGAATAGCAGCCATTCCCATACCCGGTCTTAAATCATATTTTTTTGCTAATTTTTCGATTTGACTATCGTGTAAGTATTTAATCATTTTATTAATTAAATCTTTATCTTCTTTAGCTAATGGAAAAGTTACTTCTTCACTAACTAATCTTAATCTTTTATCTTTTTCATCTAATATTTCACTCGTTTTTAACATAGTACCACATCCACTTCTTGCATTATTTTACCACAAATACCAAGAAAAAGAAAGGTTTTTCTCCTTTCTATCTTGTGTATCTAGCACCAATTACAATAACTAATAGAATAAATAATACTAAGATAATTGCATAGTTACCGCCTGATTGAGTGTAGTATCCACCATATCCATAAGCAGGATAGTAAGGCATACCGCCACCGCAACCACAGCTTCCGCCACCGTAGTAATACATATAGATTCCTCCTTTTTCTAATATAGAATATGATAAATAATGTCAAGGTGTTAATGAATTTGACTAGATAGACTTTGCTAAAGAATTTATTCTGTGGTATATTTATAATAGTTGGGAGGGTAGACATATCATGACCAAAACGAGAAAAGTTATCAAATATCTTGATAAACCACTTTTCTTTGCAACAATGCTTTTGTTTCTCTTTGGTATTATAATGGTTTTCTCATCAAGTAATGTAACAGCTTATATGAGTGGTAAGAGTGCTTATGGTTATTTTATTAAGCAAGCTATTTTTTTGGGAGTAAGTGCTATTGTTAGTTTTATTATTATAAAGTTTAATACTAAAGTTTATGGAATAGCTTCGACACCTTTATTAATTTTTATTATGGCAGCTCTTGTGGCGTTGCTTTTTTATGGTAAAGTAACTAACCAAGCGCAGAGTTGGTTTGCTATCGGACCAATTACCATTCAGCCGAGTGAATTTGCTAAAGTAGCAATAATTCCTTTTATGGCCAGATTTTATGAAGTTAATGAGAAAAGGTTATCAAGTGTGTTAGTTAGTATGATACCGTTGATAATTGGGGGAGTAATTGCTTTCTTAATTATCTTGCAACCAGACCTTGGAACGGCTATTATCTTTTCATTATTAGTAATATTCCTTTTCTTTTTAGTACCAATGCCTAAAGGTGTTAAAACTAAAATAGTTTTATTTGGTCTAATTGCTGTTATCATCGCTGCTTTTGGACTTACTTTAATGGGAAAAACTTTAATTCACGATAGACAGAAGGAAAGATTAACTTTTACTAATCCTTGTTCACGACTACTTGATGAAGGTAACCAGGTTTGCAATGGCTATATTGCTATTAATAATGGTGGGTTAACTGGTGTTGGTTTAGGTAACAGTACGCAAAAATATTTATATCTACCAGAACCTTATACTGACTTTATTTTTGCTATTATTGTTGAAGAACTAGGGGTAGTAACTGGTGTTTTACTAATTCTTGTCTATGCTTTTACTCTTTATCGTATCTATCAGATAGGAAAGAAAAGCTATACCAATCGAGGTGCCTTAATTTGTTATGGAGTATTTTTCTATATCTTCCTCCATATCTGTGTTAATTTGATGGGTATCTTAGGGTTAATGCCAATGACGGGGGTAACCTTACCATTTATCAGTTATGGTGGTAGTTTTACTTTATGTTTAATGGTTGCCGTAACCTTTGCACAACGTGTTGGAATAGAGACAAAAATAAGAGAAACTGAAAAAATTAAAAAAAAAGTGAAATTTATGAAAAAAATCGGAGATTTTGCAAATTCAGGTATACTTTAGGGGTGAAAATGGCAAATTCAGCGCCGAAAATGCAAAATTCAGGGTAGTAATAGGGGGCAAAATGACATTTTGCCTTTTTGCTTTTTAGAAATTAGTTTGTTATAGTGGTGGCGAAAGGAGGAAAGATTATGACTTTTTCTTACCGACATAGAAAATTAATTGTTCTTTCAGCTATCTTTTTGCTAGCACTGATAAGTTCTATTTTTATCTTTAGTAAGCACTTTAGGAAAAGTAAGAGTGTGAAAGAGAAGAAAGTTGTTTTAGTTTCTAAGAAGCAAGAAGTAAAAGCTTCTAGTGAAGATAATGCTACTTATTATTTAGTAGATATCAAAGGAGAAGTTAATAACCCTGGTACTTATAGTATGAAAGCAGGAAGTAGAGTTATAGATGTTATACATCTAGCAGGAGATTTAAAAAATGATGCTGATACTTCTGTTTTAAATCTATCAAAGAAAATTAAAGATGAAATGGTTATTATTGTTTATTCTAGGGACGAAGTAGCAAACTTTACTAAAGTAAAAGAAAAAGAACAACAAGAACAAGCTGCTTGTGCTTCTAATAATGGTGTTTCTAATGATGCTTGTATTAGTAGTGAAGTAGTTAATGTACCAAATGTAAAAGTTTCTTTAAATAATGCCACTTTAGAGGAATTTTTAACACTTCCTGGTATTGGTGAAGCGAAAGCTAAGGAAATAATTAATTATCGTGAAGAAAAAGGCGAGTTTACTGATATTAATCAGTTAAAAGAAGTGAAAGGTATCGGAGACGCTTTATTTGAAGCAATTAAAGAAAGTATTACACTCTAAGTTATTTCTAGTTATTCTTTTAAGTCTAACACTTATACATATAACCATACACACTATCACTCCTAGAAATTCTCTTTATAAGGAAGGAGATATAACGTTAAAAGGTAAAGTAGTAGCAAAGAGGATTTCTAATAAAAATTTTATTTTAACTGTTCAAAACAAAGATTATTTTTTAATCTATAAATATATTAAAAACTCTAATGATTTAAAAGAATATGATAGTATCGACTTAGGGAGTAGTATTAATGTTACTGGTAGTTTAGAAGAAATAGATGAATTACATAACTTTTACAGTTTTTCCTATAAGAAATATTTAAACAATAAAGATATCTACTATAAGGTAGTAGCTAAGAAAATTAAAATTACTAAGAAAAACACAAATGTTATTTATCTTTTAAGAAACTTTCTTTATAACTACTTTGCAACCTTTAATGATAAAATTACTCCATATTTAAAAGTATTTATCTTAGGTAATAAAGATGACTTATCTTATAATTTAAAAAAGAATATTCAAGCACTTGGTTTAACGCATTTATTTTCTCTATCTGGAACTCACTTATTTTTGGTTGTTACCTCCATTTCCTTTTTAAATAAATCAAAAAAAAGATATGTCAACGTTATACTTATATTAATTTATTTTTTAATAGTTGAAAATAGTGTTTCACTTACAAGAAGTCTGTTATTCTTATATCTAAGACAAATAAATAATACTTTTCACTTTAATCTTCCTCCTTTCAAATTAATAATAATAGCACTTACGGTGCTTTTAAATATAAATCCATCTTATCTTTTTGATACTGGTTTTCTCTATTCTTTTACTATTTCTACTGGACTTGTTCTCTATTATGAAAAACGAAAAGAAAGAAAAGGCCTTCTCAAACTCTTAGAAACTTCACTCTTAGCATTTTTATTTTCTCTACCAATTTCTCTTTATAATTTCTCAACTATAAATATCCTTAGTATTTTTTATAATTTAATTTATGTTCCTCTAGTAAGTTTTGTCCTTTTTCCACTAGCTTTTCTAGTGATGTTGTTTCCTTTCATAGCTAGTATTTATTATGTGATTATAGAACTATTTGAAGAAAGTATTGGCTTCTTTTCTAATATCTCTTTGAATCTTATTTTTAGAAGAGTTAATCTTATTATTTATATCGTCTATTTATTATTGATATTTATAGCAATTTATCAGAAGAAAGCTCTTTATCTTTTACTGATAATGTTAATACCACATTACTTTTATAATAATATCTTTTCTTTTGATAAAATTTATATGTTAGATGTTGGTCAGGGAGATAGTTTTCTTTTTATCTCTAATAATGAAACGCTCTTGTTAGATACTGGTGGAAGTGCTAGTTCTAGTTTAGATAGTTATTCAACAGGTGATGATATTTGTGATTTTTTAAGAAAAATTGGTATCAAAAAGTTAGATACAGTTTTAATCAGTCATGGTGATGGTGATCATCTAGGAGAGTATTTTAAGATTGCTAAATACTATAAAATAGATAATTTATATCTTAATAGTAATAGCTTTAATAGTCTTGAAAAAAGAGCAGTGTCTTTAGCAAAATCTAAAAAGACTGTAGTAAGAAAGTTAGTAAAAGATGATTTTTTTCAAGTTGGAAATTTTACCTTTCAAGTGTTAAATAGTAATTACCAAGAAGAAAATGATTCAAGCACCGTTTTGTTTATAAATATAGATAAGTTTAATCTTCTATTTATGGGAGATGCTTCCAAGAAAAGTGAACAAAATATTCTTAATAATTATGATTTACCTGTTATTGATATTTTAAAAGTTGGACATCACGGTTCTAATACTAGTAGTAGCAAAGAGTTTATTGCTAGTATTAAACCAAATATTTCTTTATTATCAGTAGGTAAAAAGAATAGGTATGGTCATCCGAAAAGAGAAGTGTTAAATATTTTAAATAACTCTAAGATATATCGTACTGATAAGAATGGTGCGATAGAAATTGAGTTAAGTAAAGACAAATATAAAGTAACCACTTGTCTATCTTAAAATATGTTTTGCAAAAAAGTAAAATGTTACTTATAATAAGGTTACTGGCCAACCGACTAATTTCTTAAATGGGGTGATACGATGAAAAGTATAAAAGTAATGATTAGTAAAAATAATATCGAAAAGTTAGAAAAGTCTTATATGGATGCTTGTCACGATGAAGATTTTTTAAATTATGTTAGTTCTATTGATTTAAGTGATGATGAACTTATGAAATATACTTCTAAATTAGAAGAATGTGTAATAGAAGCGAATAACTGTAAGAAATGTCCTAGTAAAAAAGAATGTAAGAATAGTGTTAATGGTTATTGCTTTAAATCTTTCTTAGAAAATAATAAACTAAACTTTACTTATGTACCTTGTAAGTATTCTTTACTAGAAGAAGAACTTTATAGTTATCAGAAAAAAATTACTTGTTATGACTTACCAGAAGATATCAAGAAAGCAACATTTACCAATATTTATAAAGATGATAAAAATCGTCTGCCAATAGTTAAATATTTTAAAGAATTTATAGATAGCTATTTAAAAAAAGAACCAATTAAAGGAGTATACCTTCACGGCTCTTTTGGAAGTGGTAAAACTTATCTAATTGCTTCCTTGTTTAACGAAATGGCTAAAAAAGATATTTCTAGTATAATGGTTTATTACCCAGAATTATTAAGAAGTTTAAAATCAAGCTTTGGTGGGGACTATGAAGAAAAATTTAGTAAGTTAAAGACGGTTCCTTTGTTGCTTTTAGATGATATTGGTGCTGAAAATACGACTAATTGGAGTAGAGATGAAGTTTTAGCACCATTATTACAATATCGAATGGAAAATCATCTATCTACCTTTTTTACTTCGAACCTGACCAAGCAAGAATTGGAACTTACCCTTAGTAGTACCTCTAATGGAATAGATAAAATAAAAGCAAGAAGAATTATTGAACGAATCAATCAGTTAACAGTTGATTTAGAATTAATTAGTAAAAATCGTCGTAATTAACTGTGAAAAGCAATAACATCTCCTTGTTTGAAATAGTCATTAACACTACTAGGCAAAATTAAGATATTTCTAACACCACGTTTTCTAAAAACAAATTTTTCCGTCTTGATGTTTAGATAGCAACGAACAATTTTGTTATCTTCATCTAACTGATAGATATTTACACGTTGACAGAAGAAATAGGTATTAATACCTTTTTTCTTTTTGAAAAAGTATCCTTCCGTTATAGTATCGAGTTTAAAACGAATACTTTTAAATTTTTCTTTGAAACTTGTCAAAGTATTAATTTTTATCTTTTTGTTTTTAACCTTAATATACTCCATAGAAGCACTTCCTTTTCTAAATAATAGCAAAAAACATAATTGTTTTCAATTAATTTTTGTGATAAGCTTTGTTATAGTAGAAGTAGGTGTAGGATGAAAAGTAAAAGGAATATAGCAATCATCAGTTTATTGATTGGCTTAGTAGCAATAGGATGCGGAGTTTTGTTACTTAAAACTGGGAAGGAAACTTTAGCGGAAGGCAGTTTAAACATTGATGATAGTTCAAAACTGTTAAAACAAGAACATATAGTAGATGATACTCTTTCTGTTAAGAATGTTGCAATTATCAAAAGAGGTGATATTTCTATAATTAATGGCTACATAGTAAATAATTCTAAGAATACATTAGAAAATGTTACTATAAAAATTACTGCTTTAGCAAGTGGTGGCAGTTCACTTAAAGATGTTTTGGTAGTAATAGAAAAAATTGAAGCTGGAAAAGAAGAATATTTTGAATCAACGATGAGCAATGAGACTAATATAGTAACTGCAACTGACTATAAAGCGGAGGTGGTTACAAATGAAAAATAAACCTAAAAAGAGAAAAGGCTTCACACTCGTTGAGTTATTAGCAACCATAACAATTCTTGGATTACTGCTGATTACTGTTTTAGTTTCTTATAACAATTATTTGAAAAATGCTAAAGAACGATACATGAAAGCTCAAGAAGATGCTGTAACGCTTAGTGGTAAAGAGTTCTTTACAGATTACCGAAGTGCTCTTCCACAAACGATTGGTGATAAAGAAAGCGTTACTATCACAGAACTTAATTCTAAGAAATATCTTAGTAAATTAACTGATTATAATGGGAAGCAATGTGCTCCAAGTAATGATACTAATTATAATAAAGTTTATGCTTATAAAGTTATGGATGGTGTTTATCTTTATTATACTTTGCTAGATTGTAACGGTTATAAGACAAATGAAGACACCAAAGGACCAACTATAACTTTTAATCCTAATAAAGCAGATATTAATAAAGATTTAAATGTGATTATGACTGCTAAGGATAATAAAAAAGTTGAGTATTATTCTTATGAAATAGAAAAAGATGGAATAGTTATTTCTAGTGAAAGTTACAAACCCTATAACGGCTCAGTAACAATCACTTTAAAAGATGAAGGGACTTACGTAATAACTGGTCATGCTATTGATTCCAGTGGAAATGTAACCAATAAGAAATCAGGAAAATATGTAATTGATAAAACAGCCCCAGATTGCAGTAAAATTCAAATTAGTAGTACTAATGGAAGTAGGCCAGGCGTATGGCAGGCGAAAGATGTAATACTTAAAATAATGCCGCATAGTGATATTGATAAGTGGTCTATCAACAGTTGTATCAAGCTTAAAAGTAATGGTTCTGCTTGCACTAGGATAGGTAACAATCTAGTTGGAACGAAAACTAAAACACTAAAAGGAGTTTATGACAGCTCCCTATCAAATAATAAGGGTAGAGAAAATGGCCAAGTTTATGCCTTGATAACAGCCTATGATGCCGTTGGAAATAGCTGTAATATCAGGACGGATAGTTATTTAATTGATAAAGATCCTCCAACCATCAATTCAAGTTCGATTAGAAGTAGAACAAGTAGTTTTAACTCTTTGAAAACAATAATAAATCTCTCAATAAGCGATAGAGGCGATAGCAATAATAAAATTTACTATAAGATTTATGATAGCTTGAAAGGTAACTCTGCTTGGACTGAATATGTCCCAGTTACAGCAACTGTTGGAGTTAGATTCAATTATGATCTTGCTGGAAATTATGATGGAGGAGTAAGAACAATTTATATCCGGGCTAAAGATGAATTGGGAAATGTTTCTGATAAGAAAAAAATAACTTATACAGTTTATAAAGCATGTGATAACAAAGTTTCTAACACGACGACAGGAACTTGTAGTGCATCAACTGGTTTTGGACAAGCGACAATTACTACTACTTATACTGATAAATTTTTCTCATCAATATCTTGCGGAACTACAACTAGTCAAACTTCTTGTTGTGTAGCACCAGCTGTTTCGTATAGTGATTGGGGAAATTGTAGCAAATCGTGTGGTGGCGGACTTCAATATAGAATTAAAACTACTACTGCATGTGATGGTACAGTAACAAAAACATCGGAATCTCAAACTTGTAATCTAACTTGCTGTAAAGAGCAAGGATCACAAGAATTTGACGCATGGGGAGCCTGCTCAGCAAGTTGTGGAGGTGGACTTCAATATAGAAATGTTAAAACTTATAACTGTGATGGAACATATACAACCACTACTCAATCTCAAGCATGTAATACACAAAGTTGTTGTACTGGTCCAACTGTGACCTATAGTGATTGGGGAGCATGCTCGGCTAGCTGCGGTGGTGGACTTCAATATAGAACCAAGTATACTAAAAATTGTGACGGGACAGTAACGGAATCGCAGGAATCTCAAGCTTGTAATAGCCATGATTGCTGTTCATCAGTATACTATACGGATTCGTCAGAATGCAGTCAATCATGTGGCGGCGGAACAAAAAAACAGATAGCTCATTCTAACTATAATGGACAACTTTGTCCTAATCAAAACAAGAATAGTGGTGGTGCAGCTTGTAATACACAAGATTGTTGTTCCTCTGTATCATATAGTGACTCTACTGAATGTAGTAAAAAATGTGGTGGTGGAACAAAGAAACAGTTAGCAACATCAACTTACAATGGACAGCGGTGTCCAGATAAGGATAAAGCTAGCGGTGGTGCCGCTTGTAATACTCAAGGTTGCTGCACTCAGGTTAAAAGTGATTGGAATTATGGCAACTATGGCGATTGTAAATTATTTAAAAGTTATCAAATAGATCAGACTTATCAGCGAAGGCAGAAATGGCAGTTGTCTAAATATAATGGAACTACTAAGTGTAATAAAACTTATGAGTATAAATCTTGTAGTTACCCAACGCATACTCATGTTTTCAAACTAGTGTCGATAAATGAACATGATTATTGGGGATCAAACGCCACATTTACTTGTGGTTGTTCAAGAAGTGATGGCTATAAAGTTAGATGTGAGATTTGTGGCGCCTATGCAGGCTTTCATATTTGTCCTGTTCACTGGAATGCTAATGGTTATCACACTTAAAATATAGGTTACATAAGCCTATATTTTTTTTAGCAAAATAATTATTTGATAGTAATTGTTTTTAGAAAAAACTTGTGTTATTCTTTTAATATAGTGAAGGTGAAGAGGTATGAGAAATATAAAGAGAAAGAAGAAAGGTTTTACTCTAATTGAACTGTTAGCAACAGTAACAATTCTTGGAGTAATAACAACTTCTGTATTTGTTTCGTATAATAAATATTTAGCAAGTGCTAAGGAAAGGTACTTTAAATCACAAGAAGATACAGTAACACTTAGTGGTAAAGAGTATTTTACCGATTATCGAAGTAAGCTTCCACAAAACATAGGAGAAAAGACATTTGTTACCATAGACTCTTTATATTCTAAAAAATACATTAGTAGACTAAAAGATTATGATGGTAACATTTGTACTAGTAATGACAATAATAGTAATAGGGTATACTCTTACAAGGTAGCTGATGGCATATACCTTTATTATTCAGAAATTGATTGTAATGGATATAAAACCAATGCTGATACTAAAGCACCAACGATAGTATTTACACCGAATAAATCAGTAACAAATAAAAACATAACTGTCACAATGACTGTAAAGGATAATGTTAAAGCAGAATATTATTCTTACAATATTATTAAGGATGGAACAGTCATAAAGAGTGAATCAGCTAAAGTCTATACTGGTCCAGTTACTATAAGTCTTACAGAAGAAGGAACTTATTATATAAAAGCCAAAGCAATTGATTCCAGTGCTAATGTAACTGAAAAAACCTCTGGTAAATATGTAATCGATCGTACTCCTCCTGATTGTAGCTTAATAAAGTTCACTTCAACAAATAGTAGTAAACCAGGTACATGGCAAAATAAAGAAGTATCGTTAAAAATTACCCCTCATGATGATATCGATAATTGGACATTCAAAAACTGCTTTAAACAAGCCAGCAATGCCACTAGTTCTATTTGTAAAGTTGACGGAACAAATATTATTGGCGCTAAGACAAGACAAATAAATGGTGCTAAGAGTAGTATTTTTAAAAACGATAATTACACTGATAATGGTCATATTTACGGAAGAGTTATCGCTTACGATGAAGCTGGCAACTCCTGTACAATCAATAGTAGTGAATATTATGTGGATAGTGATCCACCAGTAATAAAGACAAAATCTATTACTAGTAAAGATAGCAGTCACAACATCTTAAATGTAACAATTAAAATGACTATAACTGATAGAATTGACAAAACAGGCAATAAAATTTACTATCGGTTATCAAATGATAATAAAACTTTCTCTAGCTGGACCGAGACAAATGGAACAGTTTCAACAGATTGGACTCTTACTGGAAAACTAGATGGAACAAGTCGAACAATTTATATTCAAGCTAAAGACGAACTTGGAAATACAACCAAAACAACAATTAACTATACTCCTTACAAGGAATGTACGACGCTAATTTCAAAATCTACAACTGGAAGTTGTAGTGTTCAATACGGTTTTGGAAAAGCAATTGTAACTACAGTGTTTACTGATAAATATAGTAATAACAAATGTAAAACAACTACTTCTACGACAGAATGCTGTGTTAATCCGAAGACTACTTATGGTTCTTGGGGAAGTTGTAGTAAAACTTGTGGTGGTGGAACTCAAAGCAGAACAGTAACTGTTGAGGATTGTAATCACAAAATAACGACTTCAACTGAAAGTAGATCTTGTAACAACCAAGATTGCTGTAGTGAGGTTACGTATAAAGATGGAAAAAGTTGTACTAAATCATGTGGTGGAGGAACTAAAAACCAACTAGCATATTCAAAATTTGACGGTTCAAGATGTCCAGCCAAGGACAAGAGTAGCGGTGGATCTTCTTGCAATACCCAAGATTGTTGTAAGGAAGTAACTTATAAAGATGGAAATGCTTGTACCAAGGCTTGTGGTGGAGGAACTAAGAATCGATTAGCTTATTCTAAATATGATGGATCGAAAAGATGTCCTGCTAAGGATTTATCAAGTGGAGGCTCTTCATGTAACACTCAAGATTGTTGTTCAACTGTAACTTATAAGGATGGAGCAACTTGTAGTAAATCATGTGGAGGTGGAACCAAAAATAGAGTGGCTTATTCTGCTTATAATAATCAAAGATGCTCCAGTAAAGATCAATCATCGGGTGGAAGCGCTTGTAATACCCAAGACTGTTGTTCATCTCTAACATATAAAGATGGTGCGGTTTGCACCAAATCTTGCGGTGGCGGAACTAAGAACTTACTTGCTTATTCTAAGTACGATGGTTCAAGATGCTCAGCAAATGATAAGTCATCAGGTGGAAGTGCCTGTAATACTCAAGACTGTTGCGAAGAAGTAACTTATAAAGATGGAACTGCTTGTACCAAGGCTTGTGGTGGAGGAACTAAGAATCGATTAGCTTATTCTAAATATGATGGATCGAAAAGATGTCCTGCTAAGGATTTATCAAGTGGAGGATCTTCATGTAACACTCAAGATTGTTGTTCAACTGTAACTTATAAGGATGGAGCAACTTGTAGTAAATCGTGTGGAGGAGGAACCAAAAATAGAGTGGCTTATTCCGCTTATGATAATCAAAGATGCTACAGTAGAGATCAATCATCAGGTGGAAGTGTTTGTAATACCCAAGGATGTTGTTCGTCTCTAACATATAAAGATGGAACTGCTTGTACCAAGGCTTGTGGTGGAGGAACTAAGAACTTACTTGCTTATTCCAAGTATGACGGTTCAAGATGCTCAGCAAATGATAAGCCGTCAGGCGGAAGTGCCTGTAATACTCAAGATTGCTGTAAAGAAGTAAGATATAAAGATGGAAATGCTTGTACCAAGGCTTGCGGTGGAGGAACTAAGAACTTACTTGCTTATTCTAAGTATGATGGTTCGAGGTGTTTTTCCAGGGATCGGACGTCAGGGGGAAGCACTTGTAATACACAAGACTGCTGTTCATCTGTACACTATAAGGATGGAACGAGTTGTACTGTAAGTTGTGGTGGCGGAACTTTCAACAAATTAGCATACTCCGATTTTACAAATCAAAGATGCTCATCCAAGGATCAAAAATCAGGTGGTAGAGCTTGTAATACACAAAGCTGTTGTACTGGTCCGAAGGTTACAGAATCATCTTGGTCATCTTGTAAGGTTTCTGGAAATACTAGAGTACGAACAAAAACAATAACAATTACCTACTGTGATGGAACTAAAAAGACAGAGACAAAGACTCAAGATTGCTGTGAATCGGTAACATATTCAGATGGAGCAAGTTGTACTAAATCATGTGGCAGTGGAACTAAAAATAGGGTGGCAAAATCTACAATTGATGGTGGAAGATGCCCTGCAAAAGACTTAACAAGTGGTGGTTCTGCTTGTAACACCCAAGACTGTTGTGGTTCAGTTCATTATCAAGACGGCTCTAGTTGTAGTGCTAGTTGCGGTGGTGGTACTAAAAACAGAGTAGCATATTCAGACTATAATAATCAGCGATGCTCATCTAAAGACCAAACATCAGGCGGAAGTGCTTGTAATCAGCAAGATTGTTGTTCCTCAGTTTACTATACTCAGGGAACAACTTGTAGCCAGTCCTGTGGCGGTGGAACTTATAATAGGTTTGCATACTCAAATTATAATGGCCAAAGGTGTACTTCAAAGGATACGTCTACAGGTGGAGCTGCTTGTAATCAGCAAGACTGTTGTTCATCGGTTTATTACAAAGATGGAACGACTTGCAGTAAGGCTTGTGTTGGTGGAACCCTTAATAGATTTGCTTATTCAAATTATAACAATCAAAGATGTCAAGGAAATGACCAATCATCTGGTGGAGCTGCCTGTAACACTAACATATGTTGTGCTCAACCAAATACTACTTATGGTGATTGGAGCTCGTGTTCAGTTAAGTGTGGCGGTGGAACGAGAACAAGAACAAAAACTGTTACAAAATGTGACGGTTCAGTCGTTACTTCCACCCAAACAGGTGAGTGTAATAAAAAAGCTTGTCCAGTTAAACTAGCGGATAGTGCACATATCTGTCCAGAAGATCAACTACAACCAACAAGAAAAGAATGTACTAAAAAAGTAAATGGCAAAAGAGTTTATGACTATAATACATTAGTAATAACTAATGTTTGGGTATCGGGATATAATATTAGGGTTAAAGGTCATTTGAAAAATAATGCTACAACCGGTACATTTAATGCTTATCAACCTGGTAGGGTAGTTTGCATTGCTAACTCCAGCAATGTATGTGTAAAAAATTTATGTACATTCGATATAACTACTACTGGTTATGCTAGTCTGGGAGCAGATTTCTGTTCATTTGACAGCGGAAAAGGTGCTACAAGTACGAAAGATTGGGCAGCCGGTAAATATCGAGTAATAGTTAAAAATATCAGTGGGGATAGTGCAAAATGGCGATTTGAAACCACACCATACATGGTAGATTTATTTGAAGTCAAATAGAGGGGAATAGGTAATATTCTCCTCCTATATTTAGTGAAAGTTGGTGATATCTTGAAAAATAATAACTTAGGATTTACTCTCGTTGAGTTACTAGCATCGATAAGTATTCTTGCTCTTTTAACTGGAATAGTTCTTACATCTTATAGTAAATACTTAAAAGGTGCAAAAGAAAGATACTTTAAAAGTCAAGAACAAGCCGTAATTCTTAGTGGTAAAGAGTATTTTACTGATTATCGTAGTAAATTACCACAAGTGATTGGTGAAGTAAAATCAGTAAATTTAGAAACATTATATGAAGAAAAATATATAGATAAGTTGAAAGACTATAATGGAAAAGAATGTGGCATCTCAACTGATGAAGCAGCAAATAAAGTTTATGTAGAAAAGGTAAGCAACCAAAAATATACTTACTACACAATCATAGAGTGTAATGATTATAAGACAGTAATTACTAAATGAGACAAACGATAATGTTTGTTTCTTTTTTGCTATTTTTCATTTTTTCTTAATTGTAATTTTTATCTACTTATGTTAACATTTCTATAGAGTAGGTGATGCTGATAAATAAGAAGGGGTTTACTTTTGTAGAACTTTTAGCAACCATAACAATTCTTGGATTACTGATGATTACTGTTTTAGTTTCTTATAATAATTATTTGAAAAATGCAAAAAAACGATACATGAAAGCTCAAGAAGATACTGTAACACTTAGTGGTAAAGAATTCTTTACAGATTACCGAAGTGCTCTTCCACAAACGATTGGCGATAAAGAAAATGTTACCATCAAAGAACTTAATTCTAAGAAATATCTTAGTAAATTAACTGATTATAATGGGAAGCAATGTGCTCCAAGTAAAGATACTAATTATAATAAAGTTTATGCTTATAAAGTTATGGATGGTGTTTATCTTTATTATACTTTGCTAGATTGTAACGGTTATAAGACAAATGAAGACACCAAAGGACCAACTATAACTTTTAATCCTAATAAAGCAGATATTAATAAAGATTTAAATGTGATTATGACTGCTAAGGATAATAAAAAAGTTGAGTATTATTCTTATGAAATAGAAAAAGATGGAATAGTTATTTCTAGTGAAAGTTACAAACCCTATAACGGCTCAGTAACAATCACTTTAAAAGATGAAGGGACTTACGTAATAACTGGTCATGCTATTGATTCCAGTGGAAATGTAACCAATAAGAAATCAGGAAAATATGTAATTGATAAAACAGCCCCAGATTGCACTAGGATAGGCAGCAATCTAGTGGGAACGGAAACTAAAACACTAAAAGGAGTTTATGACAGCTCACTATCAAATAATAAGGGTAGAGAAAATGGCCAAGTTTATGCCTTGATAACAGCATATGATGCCGCTGGAAATAGCTGTAATATCATGACGGATAGTTATTTAATTGATAAAGATTCGCCAACCATCAATTCAAGTTCGATTAGAAGTAGAACAAGTAGTTTTAACTCTTTGAAAACAATAATAAATCTCTCAATAAGCGATAGAGGTGACAGCAATAATAAAATTTACTATAAGATTTATGATAGCTTGAAAGGTAACTCTGCTTTGACTGAATATGTCCCAGTTACAGCATCAACTGGAGCAAGATTTAATTATGATCTTGCTGGAAGTTATGATGGAGGGCTAAGAACAATTTATATTCAAGCTAAAGATGAGTTAGGTAATGTTTCTGCTAGAAAAAGATTAACTTATACAGTTTATAAGTCATGTGATAACAAAGTTTCTAACACGACGACAGGTCCTTGTAGTGCATCAACTGGTTTTGGTCAAGCGACAATCACTACTACGTATACCGACAAATCTTTTCCATCAACATCTTGTGGAACTACAACTAGTCGAACTTCTTGTTGTGTAGCACCAGCTGTTTCGTATAGTGATTGGGGTAGTTGTAGTAAATCATGTGGTGGTGGACTTCAGTATAGAACCAAAACTACTACGGCATGTGATGGAACATATACAACCACTACTCAATCTCAAGTATGTAATACACAAAGTTGTTGTACTGGTCCAACTGTGACATATAGTGATTGGGGAGCATGCTCGGCTAGCTGCGGTGGTGGACTTCAATATAGAACCAAGTATATTAAAAATTGTGACGGGACAGTAACGGAATCGCAGGAATCTCAAGTTTGTAATAGCCAGGCATGCTGTACTGATCCAGATGTTAAAACTTATGGCGATTGGTCAGCTTGTTCAGCAAGTTGTGGAGGTGGAACAAAAACCAGATCAAAAACAGTTACAAAATGTGATGGAACAGTCATTAATTCTACACAAACGAAAGAATGTAATACAAAAGCCTGTCCGGTTAAACTAGCCGATAGTGCTCACATTTGTCCAGAAGATCAATTAAAACCAACTAGAGAGGAGTGTGAAAAAATAGTAGATAATAAAACCGTCTATAACTATAACACATTAGTAGTTACAAATGTTTGGATATCAGGGTACAACATTAGAGTCAAAGGTTATCTAAGAAATAATGCAAGTGAGCATACAATGCTATGATTCCAAAAGAACCGTCTGTATAGCTAACTCAAGTAATGTCTGTGTTAAAACTCTTTGTAGTTTTAGTATAGAAGATAAAACTTATGCTGATTTAGGCACAAAATTCTGTTCGTTTGATAGTGGAGCAGGCGCTACAAGTACGAAAGACTGGGCCGCTGGCAAATATCGAGTAATAGTTAAAAATACTAGTGGAAAAAGTGACAAATGGCGATTTGAAACTACTCCATACATGGTTGACTTGTTTGAAGTAAAATAATGACAATTTAAAATTACTAGAAAAACTTAATCTAAATAGAACTTATAATAGTGATAAATTAAAAGGAGAGATAAAATGAACAAAAAAATAGCAATTGGTTTAGCAGCGATTGGTATAATCTTAGTAGTATCTGGGGTTTTTACTGGTAAAAAAATCAATTTAGATTATGAAGAATTAGGCGTTATTAGTGAAGATAAATTAGCAGTAACTAATGGCAAAAAGTTTGGCTATTATGATCTTAAAAGTAATTCAGTAAACCTAAGTTATGACTTTCCACAAGATACTGATATTGTTCCATTAAAATATAAGGAAGGACATGCTCCATATATAAAAAATAAAAAATATGGTTTGATCGATAGTAAAGGAAACATTTCTTTAGCAGCATCTTTTGATAAGGTGGAAATTCTTAATAGTAACTTAGTTCTAACTCTTAAAAACAAAAAGTATAGTATTACCGAAATAGATAGTGCTAAGGAAATAGTTGCTAATATAGATAATGTCACCATACTTGGTGAAAGTAATTATCTAATACTAGAAAAAGAAAATAAAAGTGTAATTTATGACTTTGTAAAGAAAGAAGAGTCAATTGATGCTTTAGATAAAACTAGAATCATTAATAATGCAAATGACGAGTATGCCCTTTCTTTAACCAAGAAAGAAACAACTAAGAACTATTATCTAAATTCTAAAGATAATAAACTAATCGAACTTACCGAAACAGAAAATGCTACTCCAATGGAAATAAATGATGGGTTAGTAACATTTATTGATAAAGATAAGAAGTTCTTTACTTATGAACTTACTACCTCTAAAATAAGAAGATTTACTGGTGACTATTCTTATCTAAGTCCGACTAAAAATGACTTAATACTAGTTGCTAATAGTGAAGGTGCTTATGGCTATATAAATGACAATGAAGAAGTAATAATACCTTATGAATACCAAGAAGGTACAACTGACTTTGGAAACAATGGTTATGCCATCGTCAGGAAAAATGATAAATATGGTACTATCTCTAAGACTGGTGAAGTAGTAATACCAATTAAATATACAGACTTAGAAGTATTAGATGAAAATTATTTAACTATTATCGATCAAAAGAAAAGAAGCATAATAGATAAAACTGGAAAATCTTTATCAAAAGAATATTCAGGAATTGCTAATAATAACAACAACGATTTGTTAATTGTTATGACAAAAGATAAAAAATATGGAATCATTGATAGAAAAGGCAAAGTTATAGTAGAAGCTAAATATGAATATATAAGTTCATCTGATAAGTATTTTATTTTTAAAGTAGCAGCTAGAAATTATCAAATAAAGACTAAAGAAGAAATAATAGATAAGAAAAATTAGTTCTTCTTTTTCTTTTAAAGAATAGAAAAATATGATATCATATTAAAGAAAAGAGGAGTGAGATAAATGAGTGGACATTCTAAATGGGCAACTATTCATCGTAAAAAAGGATTAATAGATGCTGCTAGAGGAAAAGTATTTCAAAAATTGGCAAAGGAACTTTATGTAGCTGCTAAGAGTGGTACACCAGACCCTGATGCTAATCCAAGTTTAAGATTAGTAGTTGAAAAAGCCAAAGCTGCTAATATGCCAAAAGATAATATTCAAAAAGCAATTGATAAAGCTAAAGGTGCAGGCGAAAATGAACATTATGAGACAGTTCGTTACGAAGGATATGGACCTAGTGGAACCGCTTTTATGGTAGATTGTTTAACTGATAATAGAAATAGAACGGCATCATTTGTAAGAAGTACATTCACAAAACATGGTGGAAACTTAGGAACAGATGGTTCTGTCAGTTATCTATTTGACCGTGTTGGTTTAATTGAAATTCCTAATGAGTATGATGAAGACGAAGTAATGATGACGGCACTTGATGCAGGAGCACTTGATATGGAAAAACTTGATGAAAGTTATATGATTACTACTAAACCAGAAGACTTTATCAAAGTAAAAGATGCACTTGCTAATATGGGAGTAGCTGAGTTTTTAACATCAGAAGTTACATATGTAGCACAAAATGAAGTAGAAGTAGATGATGAGACTCGTGAGAAAGTCGAAAAACTTTACGAACTTTTAGAAGATATAGATGATGTGCAAAGTGTTTACTGCAATATTAAAGAAAACTAGGTGTTACTATGTATGACTATATGATTGGGACAGTTAAAGAGATAGTTTCTAATGCAATTATCTTAGAAACAAACAACATTGGGTACTTTATATACACACCCAATCCTTTTTCTTTTGAGGAAGGAAAAGAATATAAAGTTTATCTTTATCAACAGATAAAAGAAGATGAACATTTACTATTTGGTTTTAAAGAAAAAAATGAAAAAGAAATGTTTTTAAAACTAATCGGTGTTAAAGGCTTAGGACCAAAGATGGCATTACCGATTCTTGCTACTGGAAGTTTAGGAGGAATAAAAGATGCTATTGAAAGAGAGAATATCTTATACCTTAAAAAATTTCCAAAGATAGGAGATAAACTTGCTAAACAGATAGTACTTGATTTAAAAGGTAAGTTAGAAGATTTGGAAGGCGAAGAGATGACTGACAGTAACTCCTTGATGGAAGTACATGATGCTTTACTAGGACTTGGTTATAAAGAAAAAGAAATCAAAACAGTTTTAGCTAAAGTAGATAGTAGTGAAACAATTGAAAATCAAATCAAACAAGCCTTAAGTTTATTCTTAAAATAAAAACGAAAGCGATGGTGACGAAGGGTGGAAGAGAGAGTAGTAAGTAGTGAAGAACAAGAGAATGATGAAGTGCTAGAAAGTAGTATTCGCCCGTTAGTTCTTGATGAATATATTGGTCAGAGTGAAGTAAAGGAAAATATTCACGTTTTTATCGAAGCTGCTAAAATGCGTAATGAAGTTTTAGACCATGTCTTATTATATGGACCACCAGGTCTTGGAAAGACAACTCTTGCTTATATTATTGCTAGAGAGTTAGGTGTTAATATCAAAACTGCTAGTGGACCTTCTATCGAAAAAAGTGGCGACTTAGCTGCTATCTTATCAACCTTAGAACCCGGTGATGTCTTATTTATAGATGAGATACACCGTATGCCAAGATATATTGAGGAAATACTTTATCCGGCTATGGAAGATTTTACTCTTGATATAATTATTGGTAGTGAAGGAAATTCACGTAATATAAAAATTGACTTACCACCTTTTACCTTAGTAGGGGCTACTACTAGAGCGGGTGATTTATCAAGTCCTTTAAGAGATAGATTTGGAATTGTTTCGAAACTAAAATTCTATACTGATAAAGAATTGATGGAAATCATTAAAAGAACTAGTCGAGTTTTAAAAATGGATATTGCTGATGATGCCGCTTTAGAACTTGCTAAAAGAAGTAGAGGCACTCCAAGAATTGCTAATCGTTTATTTAAAAGAGTAAGAGATTTTGCTCTAGTAGATAAAAAAGAGATAATCGACTTAGAAGAGATGCAGAAAGCATTAGAAAAATTGAAAGTTGATAAAGGTGGCCTTGATGAAGCTGACCATCAATTATTAAGAGCTATTATTGAAAGATTTAATGGTGGACCAGTGGGAATTGAAGCTTTAGCTAGTAGTATTGGGGAAGAAGTGTCAACTATCGAAGATGTAATGGAACCATATTTATTACAAGAAGGGTATTTGAAAAGAACAACTAGAGGAAGATGCGTTACACCGAAAGCTTATGAACAGTTACATATTAGTTACCAAAATAACTTATTTGGGGGAATGATTTAGATGAGATTAGATGAATTTGATTATGATTTAGATAAAGATTTAATAGCACAAACACCACTAGAAAAACGTGATAGTTCAAGACTTATGGTGTTAGATTGTAAAGAAAAAACAATTGCAGATAAACATTTTACTGATATTTTAACATATCTAAAAAAAGGAGATACGTTAGTTTTAAATAATACTAAGGTCTTACCAGCTAGATTAATTGGCGAAAAAGAAGTAACTAAAGCAGTTATTGAGTTATTACTATTAAAAAATATTGAAGGTGATACTTGGGAGTGTCTTACTAAGCCAGCTAAGAGAATTCATGTTGGTGATAAGATTTCCTTTGGTGATGGTCTTTTAGTAGCTACTTGTAAAGAGATTGGCGAAGAAGGAATCAGAGTAGTAGAGTTTAGTTATGACGGCATATTCTATGAAGTATTAGATAAACTTGGAACTATGCCACTACCTCCTTATATTCATGAGACTTTAAAAGACCAATCAAGATATCAGACAGTTTATGCTAAAGAAGTGGGCAGTGCAGCAGCACCGACAGCGGGTTTACACTTTACTAAAGAATTACTAGCTAAAGTAAAAGAAATGGGTGTTAATATCGCTTATGTAACTCTTCATGTTGGACTTGGAACTTTCCGTCCAGTAACAGAAGATATTATTGAAGAACATAAGATGCATTCAGAGTATTATATGATGGATGAGGAAACTGCTCAGTTATTAAATGATACTAGAAGTGAAGGTGGAAGAATAATAGCAGTTGGTACCACTTCGACTAGAGTTCTTGAAACAATTTATGAGAAATTTGGTACCTTTAAGGAAGATAGTGGTTTTACAACCTTATTCTTATACCCATCAAAGACAGTTGACTCTATTGATGGTTTAATTACTAATTTTCATTTACCAAAGTCAACCCTATTAATGTTAGTATCTGCTATTGCTACTAAAGAGTTTATCTTAAAAGCTTATAATCATGCCGTTGAAGAAAGATATAGATTTTTCTCATTCGGGGATGCAATGTTAATATTAAAAAACGACAAATAAGGACTAAAAATTGTTGAAACAAATTAATAAATAAGGTATAATAAGCCTATTGGAGGAAAGAGTATGGCAAAGAAAAATAATAATATTCATGAAATAACAATCAACATCGAAGGTGAAGATTGGAAGAAAGCTTTAGATGAAAGCTTCAAGAAAAAAGTAAAAAATGTAACCATTGATGGTTTTAGAAAAGGAAAATGTCCAAGAAATATCTATGATAAAAAAGTAGGTGTTGAGACATTATTTGATGGAGCAGCTGATAGTGTATTACAAACTGCTTATACTAAAGCAATTGAAGAAGCTAAAGTAGTACCTGTTATACCTGCTGAAGTTGAATTAACAGAAATAGATGAAACTCATGTAACATTCAAATTTGTTATTACTTCTCGTCCTGAAGTAACAGTTAAAAACTATAAAGGATTAGGAGTTAAAGAAGAAAAAGCTGAAGTTACTGATGAAAAAATCGAAGAAGAAGTTAAGAAATTACTAGATAAATATGCAGAATTAGTAATTAAAGAAGATGGTTCTGTTGAGACTAATGACTTAGTAACTATCGATTATGAAGGATTCTTAGGAAGTAAAGCTTTTGAAGGTGGAAAAGGAGAAAACTATCCATTACAAATCGGAAGTGGAACATTTATTCCTGGTTTTGAAGAACAATTAATCGGAATGAAAAGAGAAGAAGAAAGAGAAATTAAAGTTACTTTCCCAGAAGATTATCATGAAGCATCTTTAAAAGGAAAAGAAGCAACTTTCAAAGTAAAAGTTCATGAAATTAAAACTAAAGAAAAAAGAGAACTTGATCAAGACTTTTTTGATGATTTAGCTTTAGAAGGTGTTAATGATGAAGCAACTCTTAAAGAAGAAGTTAAGAAAAATATCTTAGCTCAAAAAGAAATGGAAAATGAAAACATCTATATCGATAAGTTACTAAGTGAAGTAGCTAAGAATGTAGAAGTTGATATTCCAGAAGGAATGGTAACAGAAGAAACTACTCGTCTTTTAAAACGTGCTGAACAATCAATGATGATGCAAGGCTTAAACTTAGACTTATATTATCAAATAACTGGTCAAAAAGAAGAAGATTTAAGAGCACAATTAAAAGATGAAGCTTATCAAAACGTACTTTATCGTTTAATGTTAGAAGAAATTACTAAACTAGAAAAGATTGAAGTAAGTTTAGATGATGCTAAGAAAGAAGCTAAAGAATTAGCTGCTAAGTATCAAATGGCTGAAGAAGACTTCTTAAAAGAATTCGGTGGCCTAGATATGGTTCAATATGATCTTGAAATGAGAAGAACTCTTGAAAGATTAAAAGAATTAAATAAGTAAAAACCTTTACCAATAGGGTTTTTTCTGATATAATTTTAAAGAAACAAGGAGGTAGTGTCATGGCAAAAGTAGGAAACAGACAAAAGAAAACACTAGTATGTACAGTTTGTAAAGAAGAAAATTATCGTGTTGAAAAAAACGTTAAGAATACAACTGACCGTCTAGACCTTAATAAATACTGTCCAAAATGTGGACGTCATACTGAACACAAAGAAAAGAAGTAATAACTAGAAGGAGGAAAAACGATGATTAATTCCAATGATTTAAAAAACGGAATTACTATCCAAGCTGATGGTAATATCTATATGGTACTTGATAGTCAACACGTAAAACCTGGTAAAGGTGCAGCTATTGTAAAAGCTAAACTTAAAAACTTAAGAACTGGGTCAATCGCTGAAAAGACTTTCAATGCTGGTGTAAAAGTAGAAACAGCACATATTTCTAAAAAACCTATGCAATTCCTTTATAGTATGGGAGATACTTATTACTTTATGAATATGCAAGATTATGAACAAATTGAACTTGATAAGAGTACAATTGGTGATGATGCAAAATTCTTAAAAGAAAACTTAGAAGTAGAAATCATTTTCTTTGAAGGAGAAATGTTAGGTATGAACTTACCAGATAAGATTGTTATGAAGATAGTAGCAACTGAAGATGCCGTTAAAGGTAATACTTCATCATCTGCTATGAAGAATGCAACTCTTGAAACTGGTATGGTAGTACAAGTTCCATTATTTATCAAACAAGATGAAGAGATTCTTGTTGGAACTAAAGATGGAAAATATGTATCAAGAGCATAATTGCTCTTTTTTTCTTTAATAAAAAATGATATTATAGTGAACAGGAGGGAAAAAGAATGAAAGTATTAGTAACAGGAGGTTGTGGCTATATTGGTAGTCATACTGTTTGTGAATTATTAAAAAATAACTATGAAGTAGTAATTATTGATAATTTTAGTAATAGTAAAAAAGATGTAATGACAAAGATTGAAACTCTTACAGGTAAAAGTGCCAAACTATATGTTGGTGATGTTTGCGATAAGAGTTTATTAGAAGAAATTTTCAGTAAAGAGAAAATAGAAGCGGTAATTCATTTCGCTGGATATAAAGCAGTAGGAGAGAGTGTTCAAAAACCACTTATGTATTATGAAAATAACTTAATATCAACACTTTATCTATTAGAAATAATGAATAAATATAACTGTAAGAAATTTATTTTCTCATCAAGTGCCACCGTTTATGGAACACCAAAGGAATTACCTATTAAAGAGAGTTTTCCATTATCAACCACTAATCCTTATGGAACAACTAAGTTAATGATTGAAATGATGTTAAAGGATATTTATAAAGCTAATCCTGATATGTCTATTACCATATTAAGATACTTTAATCCGATTGGTAATGAAGAGACTGGTCTTTTAGGAGAAAGTCCTAATGGTATACCAAATAATCTTATGCCTTATATCGTTAGAGTAGCAACAGGTAAATTAGAATGTTTAAGTGTCTTTGGAGATGATTATGATACTAAAGATGGAACAGGAGTAAGAGATTATATTCACGTTGTTGATTTAGCAAAAGGACACGTTTTAGCTTTAGAAAGAGCAAAAGACCTAAGTATATATAACTTAGGTACTGGTGAAGGTTATAGTGTTTTAGATTTAGTTAAAACTTTTGAAAGAGTTAATAATGTTAAAGTTAACTATAAAATAGTAGGTAGAAGAGCAGGAGACATTGCTGCTTGTTATGCTGATAATACTAAAGCAAGAGAAGAATTAGGTTTTTCCCCTTCAAAAACTTTAGAAGATATGTGTCGTGATTCTTATACTTATATCTTGAAAAATAACGATTAAGTCAGAAAAATGTCGAAAATTTTAAAAAACAGTACATTTTTTCAATACAGCAATCGCATAAAAAGTTAACGTAAAGTGGTTAAAGAGATGGAATCACTTTGAAAATTAGATTTTCAATATTTTTAAAGTTAAAAGAATATCGTGTTAATTTTTTCTTTAATGTAAGATTGCCCATAGAAGTATCTAATCGTGCAAGATTAAAGACAA
>CAKPDM010000011.1 GCA_934148995.1 uncultured Bacilli bacterium | reverse complement strand
TAGTAATCCCGAATCAGAATGTCGGGGTGAATACGTTCCCGGGTGTTGTACACACCGCCCGTCACGCCATGGGAGTCGATAATACCCGAAGTTGGTAGCCTAACCTTTTAGGAGGGGGCCATCGAAGGTAGGATCGGCGACTGGGGTGAAGTCGTAACAAGGTATCCCTACCGGAAGGTGGGGATGGATCACCTCCTTTCTAAGGAGTTAAAATTAATCCTTAAATTATTACAAAAAGAGGCTGTCGAATTAAAAACGTTTTGCTTGGTTTTGAGAGAACATTCTCTCAAATAGTTCTTTGAAAACTAGATATTGTGGTTATATAAAATCACGAGCATTTTATATAACAGTTAACTATATTTATTAAGTGTATAGTTAATTAAATCTCATCAAATTAGGATAGAAATATCAAAATGGTGGTTAAATTAGTAAGGGCGCATGGCGGATGCCTTGGCACTAGAAGCTTAAGAAGGACGTGACGAACAACGATATGCTTTGGGGAGCAGTAAGTACGCTTTGATCCAGAGATTTCCGAATGGGGAAACCCAATAGTGGTAATGCACTATTATCCTAACATGAATACATAGTGTTAGAGAAAGCAACCCGATGAACTGAAACATCTAAGTAGTCGGAGGAAAAGAAAGAAAAATCGATTCCCTTAGTAGTGGCGAGCGAAAGGGGAAAAGCCCAAACCAGCTTGACTGGGGTTGTAGGACTCCTAAATGAGAGTAAGAAACTGATTGCATAGTAGAACACATTGGAAAGTGTGACCGCAGTAGGTGAAAGTCCTGTATACGAAATGCAAGAAGCTCTCTGGAGAATCCTGAGTACGGCGGGGCACGTGAAACCTTGTCGGAATCAACGGGGACCATCCCGTAAGGCTAAATACTCTCTAGTGACCGATAGTGAACAAGTACCGTGAGGGAAAGGTGAAAAGAACCCCGATAGGGGAGTGAAATAGAATACTGAAACCATGTGCTTACAAAAAGTCAGAGCCCGTTAAAGGGTGATGGCGTGCCTTTTGCAGAATGAACCGGCGAGTTAATGTTGCATGCGAGGTTAAGTAGAAGATACGGAGCCGAAGCGAAAGCGAGTCTTAATAGGGCGACATAGTATGTAGTATTAGACCCGAAACCGAGTGATCTAGCCATGAGCAGGTTGAAGTTTGGGTAAAACCAAATGGAGGACCGAACCGACGTACCCGGAAACGTGCGCGGATGACTTGTGGCTAGCGGTGAAATTCCAATCGAACTCGGATATAGCTGGTTCTCCCCGAAATAGGTTTAGGCCTAGCCTTGAGATTGAGCGCTGTGGAGGTAGAGCACTGAATATGCAATGGCCCCATCTAGGGGTACTGAGTGTAATCAAACTCCGAATGCCATAGTAAGCATACTCAAGAGTCAGCGTATGGGTGATAACGTCCATGCGCGAAAGGAAAAGAGTCCAGATCGCCAATTAAGGTCCCAAAATTTGTACTAAGTGGGAAAGGATGTGGAGTTGTCAAAACAGCTAGGAGGTTGGCTTAGAAGCAGCCATCCTTTAAAGAGTGCGTAATAGCTCACTAGTCGAGTGACACTGCGCCGAAGATGTACCGGGGCTAAACACAATACCGAAGCTGCGGGTTCATACTAATGTATGAGCGTTAGGGGAGCGTTCTAAGGGCGTTGAAGGTAGACCGTGAGGACTATTGGAGCGCTTAGAAGTGAGAATGCCGGTGTGAGTAACGAAAATTGGGTGAGAATCCCATTCACCGTTTGACTAAGGGTTCCTGGGTAAAGTTCGTCTTCCCAGGGTTAGTCAGGACCTAAGGCGAGGCCGAAAGGCGTAGTCGACTGGACAACAGGTTTATATTCCTGTACCACCTATATGACTGATGGAGTGACGAAGGAGGCTAACAGCAGCCGGTTATTGGATTCCGGTCTAAGCGAAAAGGCTTGTATACTGGCAAATCCGTAATACTAATAAGCTGAATCGTGACGGGGAAGCAGAGTCTTCGGACAAAGCGAACTGTTGTGACGCCAAACTTCCTAGAAAAGCTTCTAGGGTTAATCGTATAGGTGCCTGTACCGACAACCGACACAGGTGGTCAAGGAGAGTATCCTAAGGTGAGCGAGAGAACTATGGTTAAGGAACTCGGCAAAATGACCCCGTAACTTCGGGAGAAGGGGTGGTCTAGCGATAGACCCGCAGTGAATAGGCCCAGGCAACTGTTTACCAAAAACACAGGTCTCTGCTAACACGTAAGTGGATGTATAGGGGCTGACGCCTGCCCAGTGCTGGAAGGTTAAGAGGATGAGTTAGTATGACGTAAGTCGATAATGCGAAGCTTTGAATTGAAGCCCCAGTGAACGGCGGCCGTAACTATAACGGTCCTAAGGTAGCGAAATTCCTTGTCAGGTAAGTTCTGACCCGCACGAAAGGTGTAATGATCTGGACACTGTCTCAACCATAGACTCGGTGAAATCTTAATACCTGTGAAAATGCAGGTTACCCGCAACAGGACGGAAAGACCCCATGGAGCTTTACTGTAGCTTGATATTGAGGTTCGGTGTATTATGTAGAGGATAGGTGGGAGACGTTGAAACTAGGACGCCAGTTCTAGTAGAGTCAACCTTGGAATACCACCCTTAATACATTGGACTTCTAACCTAGGACCGTAATCCGGTTCAGGGACAGTGTCTGGTGGGCAGTTTGACTGGGGCGGTCGCCTCCCAAAGAGTAACGGAGGCGCTCAAAGGTTCCCTCAGAATGTTTGGAAATCATTCTAAGAGCGTAAAGGTATAAGGGAGCTTGACTGCGAGACCAACAAGTCGAGCAGATACGAAAGTAGGACTTAGTGATCAGACGATGCAGAATGGAATGGTCGTCGCTTAACGGATAAAAGTTACCCTGGGGATAACAGGCTGATACCACCCAATAGTTCACATAGACGGTGGTGATTGGCACCTCGATGTCGGCTCGTCACATCCTGGAGGTGGATTCGCTTCCAAGGGTTGGGCTGTTCGCCCATTAAAGTGGCACGCGAGCTGGGTTCAGAACGTCGTGAGACAGTTCGGTCCCTATCCGTTGTGGGCGTAGGAAAATTGAAGAGAGCTATCCTTAGTACGAGAGGACCGGGATGGACCAACCTCTGGTGTATCTGTTGTAACGCCAGTTGCAGTGCAGAGTAGCTATGTTGGGAATGGATAATCGCTGAAAGCATCTAAGCGAGAAGCCAACTTTAAGATGAGTTTTCCCATATTTTATATAGTAAGATCCCTCAAAGACGATGAGGTTGATAGGCTAGATGTGGAAGCATGGTGACATGTTGAGCTGACTAGTACTAATAGATCGAGGATTTAACCCTATATTAATTTGATGAACACAGTATCTAAGTTTTCAGAGAATTATTTTCTCTAATAATTTTCTTGGTAACGATAGCAAGTGGGGTACACCTGTTCCCATCCCGAACACAGAAGTTAAGCCACTTAACGCCGACGATAGTGTATGCGAAAATAGGAAGTTGCCAAGATTTTTTTTGTTTTATTTTTTTATTTTTCTAAAACATCTTGAAATACTCTATTTCCCTTTGCTATAATGGACTAGACGGAAAAGAGGGAAATTTATGAATTATAAAGTTACATCATATAATGAAAAAGATACTATATCTTTGGCAGAAAATATTGAATCAGAACATTTTCCTAATATGGTTATATGTTTAATTGGTGATTTAGGTAGTGGTAAGACAATCTTTACAAAAGGTTTTGCAGCTGCATTAGAAGTAAAAGAAGAAGTTACTAGTCCTACTTTTAATATAATTAAAGAATATCAAAGCGGTCAACTTCCTTTATATCATATGGATGTTTATCGTCTTGATGGTAAAGCAGAAGATTTAGGAATAGAAGACTATTACGATAAAGGTGGAGTAACAATTATAGAATGGGCAGACATGATAAAAGATTATTTACCAGAAGAAAGATTAGACATCAAATTTAAACTATCAAATGAAGATGAAGATACCAGAATTATTACTATTATTCCGCATGGACAAGCTTATGAAGATTTATGTGAGGATGTTCTATGAAAATTCTTTATGTAGATACCTCATCGAATTACCTTTATAGTGGAATAGTAATTGATGATTCTATAAAATGTGAAATTAAAGAAGAATTAGGAAAAGACTTATCAAAAGTAGCCTTACCAAAGATTATAAAACTATTTGATGAAGCCTCTATTGCACCACAAGACTTAGATAAAATAATGGTAGTAATTGGACCAGGTTCATTCACTGGCGTTAGAATAGGTGTTACTATTGCTAAAACAATTGCTTGGAGTTTAGATATTCCTATAGTGCCGGTATCCGGTCTAACTGCAATGGCTTTATCTAACCCTATGAGTGATAATTACTCAATGCCGTTAATTGATGCTAGAAGAGGTTATGTTTATGGCGCACTTTACGACAAAGATATGAATTCAGTTGTTGAAGACACACACATAGAATTAGAAGAATTAAAAAATAAAGTAAAAAATAATCAGCCAATTACAGTTATTACTAATAACGATATAGAGATATCTTATGATGTAGTTAAGTATAATCCAGATATCTTAAAAATAGTGAATTACTTTAAAGGTAGAGAAGGAGTTAACCCCCATCTTGTTAACCCAATATATTTAAAAAAGACAGAAGCTGAGGAAAAAGCTAATTTATGATAAAAGAATATAATAGTTATCCACAAATTTCTGTGGATAACTTTATTTATAAAATGAAAAAAGAAGAATTTATACAAGACCCCTTTCTAAAATTATTAACTTATGAAGAAGAAAATATAGTAAAAGGGATATTACTTTATAGTGAAATTTATGATAGAATAGAAATCAATCAAATAGAAGTGATTCCTATTTACCAAAATAGACATATTGCTTCTTCATTAATGCAACATTTAATAGACCAAGCAAAAAACAAAAAGATAATTAATATAACTCTAGAAGTAAAATGTGACAATTATAAAGCAATAAATCTGTATCAAAAATATAACTTTGAGAAGCAAGCAGTGCGAAAAAAATATTATAATGGTATAGATGGAATACTGATGGAACTAAAAATAAATTAGATTTGGAAGTGTTAATAATGAAAGATACTTATATATTAGGAATAGAAAGTAGTTGTGATGAAACAAGTTGCTCTATTGTAAAAAATGGAAGAGAAGAAATAGCAACATCAACATCAACACAAATTTCTATTCATGAGAACTTTGGAGGAGTTGTTCCGGAAATAGCAAGTCGCGAACACGTAAAAAATATAACCTTCGTGATAGAAGACTGCTTAAAAAAAGCAAAAATGAAAATAGAAGAAGTAGATGCCATAGCCGTTACTTATGGACCAGGTTTAATTGGTAGCCTTTTAGTCGGTTTAGAAGCAGCTAAAACCTTAAGTTTCGTTTATAATAAACCATTAATACCAGTTCATCATATAGCAGGACATATCTATGCCAATAGTTTAGTAGAAGAGTTTAAATTTCCTTTAATAGCTTTAGTAGTTAGTGGTGGACATACCGAATTAATAAAAATGAATGACCACTTAAGCTTTGAAAAACTAGGAGGAACCCTAGATGATGCGATTGGTGAATGCTATGACAAAGTAGCAAGAGTAATTGGTCTTTCTTATCCTGGTGGTCCAAAATTAGATAAACTAGCTCACACAGGAGAAGCTACTTATCAATTACCTATGCCTTTAAATGATGATAGTTATAACTTTTCATTCAGTGGTTTAAAAAGTGCTGTTATTAATTTAGCACATAAAGAAAAACAAAATAATCGTGAAATAAATCAAAAAGATTTAGCTTGTTCTTTCCAAAACGTTGCTATTGGAAGTATCATCAACAAAACAAAAAAAGCCTTAAAAAACGAAAATATTAATAACTTAATAGTAGCTGGTGGAGTAGCTGCAAATGGTAAACTAAGAGAAGAAGTAGCAAAATTAGCAGAAGAGATGAATATTAACTATTCTATTCCACCACTTAGTTTTTGTACCGACAATGCCGCAATGATAGCAGCAGCTGGTTATTACCTATATAAAAAAGGCATAAGAGCAGACTTTAATTTAAACGCTCAATCAAGTGTTAATCTGTAAAGAAGCATATTTGAAAATATGTTTTTTTTGTGGAAAACTCTTTTTTTGAAAGAAAAGTGTGCTATAATCAATAATAGGGAAGAGTAGATTGATACCAACAATTTACAAATCAAGATTTGATAACCCATAGAGATTATAAAGAATAGAAGGAGAGAAGTTTATGTTAAAAACAAAAGTAGGTTATAGCACTCAAAAAGATAGTTTTACTAAAGGACTAGAAACTGCTAAAAATGCAAAACTAGGAATGAGACCAAAACTAGGATTACTTTATACTTCTTGTCAAGACGATACTGAAGAAGTTATAAAAGGAGTTCGCTCTACAATGAGAGGAGTACCAGTAGTTGGTTGTACATCAAGTGGAATGGTAATGACTAATGATGGTATTATTTCAAGTGAAGATGGTTTCGCTGCCATGATGACTTTTGATGACAAAGAAATGACTGTTGGAGTAGCTTGCCACGAAGCAGGAAAAAATGCTAGAGAAATCGGAAGAAAAGTAGCAAGAGAAGCAGTATTAGATGCTGGCGCTACTTATTCACCAGACTATTTCTATATGGTAGCAAGTCCAAAAGAAGAAGAAGATTATTTAATGGGAATTCAAGATATTATCGGGCGTGTACCAATGTTTGGAGGAAGTGCTGCTGATGATACTGTAGAAGGAAATTGGAAAATTTATTGTAATGATAAAGTATTTACTGATGGTGTTGCAGTAGTATTCTTCTATACTGATAATGAAATTGCTACTTCATATACAGGAGCATATCGTGAATCAGATAATGTTGGTTTAATTACAGAAGTAAAAAATAATCGTACATTAGTAAAAATCGATGGAGTTTCTGCCCTTAAGAAATATGCTGAATGGACTGGAACTACAGTAGAAAAATTACATGGTCAAAATTTATTAGCTGCTTCAATTACTAAACCATTAGGTGTAAAAGACCCTTTAGGAAACTTAACTGTTGTACGTCATCCAATGTTCGGAGATGATAATGGAACAAAAACACCAAATGATGACACTATCAATTTAGGAAACAAAGTAGTAGAAAAAACAGCTATTATTCAATTAGAAGCAACTGTAGATGAATTAATTGATTCTACAAAAGCAACATTAAAAGATTTAAAAAGTCAATTATCTTGTGACCCTGCAGGTTATGTATTAGTTCATTGTGGAGGAAGAAAATTAGGAATTGGAAACAGAATCAATGAAGTATACGATAACTTAGTAGAAGAAGCTCACGGTGTACCATTCATTACAATCTTTACATTTGGTGAATATGGTTATGATGAACATTCTTGCAATAGTTGTGGTGGTTTAATGTTATCATTCACAGGTTTTGGAAAAGAATAATAATTACGTAAAATTAACTCATACTAAAATACGAGGAGGAGATAAAATGAAGAATTTAATCGGAGGAAAATTTGTTGATGCTAGTAATGGAGAAAAAGCTGATGTAATTAACCCAGCTACTAATGAATTAATTGATACAGTTCCATTAGCTACTGAAGAAGATGTAGACCTTTGTGTTAAAGAAGCAGCAAAGGCACAAAAAGCTTGGGCTAAAATACCAATGTATGAAAGAGGAGAAATTTTATACAAATTTGCTGATTTAGTTGAAGAAAGACATGAAGAATTAGCTCAATTATTATCAAAAGAAACAGGAAAACCAATTAAAGAAGCAAGAGCAGAAATTGGAAATACAAAACATTTTATTCATGGTTATGTAGAAAAAGCTAAACATGATTATGGAAATGTAATTCCAGCTGGAAGTGAAGTTGGTCAAGAAAAAACAATGCAAATAACTGTTCAACAACCATTAGGTGTAGTTGCTTGTATTATTCCATTTAATTTTCCTTGTGATTTATTTGGTCAAAAAGTACCTAGTGCTTTAATAATGGGAAATAGTGTAATTGTAAAACCAGCTACTGATAATCCATTAACACTTCATAGATATTGTGAATTATTAGTAGAAGCAGGAATTCCAGCAGGAGTTATTAACTGTATTTCAGGACGTGGTTCTGTAACTGGAAACGCTTTAGCAAAACATCCACAAGTAGCCTTAATTAGTGTAACAGGAAGTACCGAAGTAGGAGCTGAAGTAATGGCTAATGCTGCTTCTAATATTACTCACGTTATGTTAGAGTTAGGTGGAAATGATGCTTTTATCGTTATGAATGATGCTGATATGGACTTAACTATGAAGGAGTTAGTTTGGGGACGTCTTTATAATACCGGACAAGTTTGCTGTGCTAGTAAAAGATTCTTAGTTCAAAAAGATATCAAAGATGAATTTATTAAAAGAGCAGTAGAAACTCTTCAATCATTAAAAGTTGCTATGCCTCAACAAGAAGATGCTGATATTGGTTGTTTAATTAATGAAAAAGCGGCTATTAATGCTGAAGAACAAGTTAAGAAAACAATGGAACAAGGAGCTACTTTAGTTTATGGTGGTAGAAGAAATGGTGCTTTCTTTGAACCAACAATTCTTGATAATGTAACAAGAGATATGGATGTTATGAAAGATATGGAAATCTTTGCCCCAGTAATTCCAGTTTGTACTTTTGATACATTAGAAGAAGCTCTAGAAATAGCAAATCAAAGTAAATTTGGTTTATGTGGAAACATTATGACTAGTGATATGAAAACTGCTTTCAAAGCTGCTATGGAAATGGAAGTAGGAGGAGCAGTTATCAACGGTGCAAGTTTCTATCGTGCTATTGAAATGCCATTCGGTGGATGGAAACATTCAGGAATTGGAAACGAAGGAGTTTCAACAACTCTAAAAGAAATGAGTCGTACAAAGACGATTGTTCTTAAAAATATTTTAGATTAATTATAAGAAAAGACTTAAGATTACAATTAAAATCTAAGTCTTTTTTATTAGATTTTGACAAGTTATTTCCACTATAAAAATAGAAACCAGTAGTTGATTCCTATTTTTTTATGAACTTTTTTTCTACTAAACAAATAATATAGTAGAATAAAAAGGCGAATACTCCTAGAAGAAATACGGAAGTGATAACCAAATTTATATTGAACACTTGACTACCATACATAATTAAGTAACCTAATCCCTTTTTAGAAACAAGTAATTCCCCCATAATTACCCCAATATAAGCCATACTTGTATTAATTTTAAGATTATTAATTACATTAGAAAAATTACTTGGTAAAACAACCTTGAAAAATAAATCTTTCTTACTAGCATTTAAACTCTTAAGTAAAATTAAATAGTTTTTATCAGTTTCTTTAAAACTATGATAAATATTGATAATAGATAAGAATAAAGAAATTAATAAAGCCATAAAGATAATTGATTTTGTACTAGCACCGACCCAAATAATAATTAAAGGACCAAGTGCTACTTTAGGAAGAGCATTAATAACTGTAAGATAAGGATCAACTATCTTAGCAAGTCGTTCATTCCACCATAGAATAGAAGCGATTGCTAAACCACCAATCGAAGCTAGTGAAAAACTAATGATGGTTTCCAGTAAAGTGACTTTAATATGTGTAAATAAATCATTACTTTCAACTAAAGAACTTAAAGTTTTAACAATTAGTGAAGGACTACTAGCTAAGAAAGTATTAATTACTTTATAATGTGCTAGTATTTCCCAAATGATAAGAAAAACAATAAGTATTAAAACTTGTGCAAAGATAATGATTCGTCTTTCTTTTTGTTTCTTTTTTAGATATTCTTTTCTTTCATTAGATATGGACATCTAAATCCCTCCATATCTTTTCATAATAGACATTAAACTCCTTTTTACTTCTATTTTCGAAAGGTGTCTTTCTATCTTCAAACTCTATTTCATAAATAGTTTTAATCTTAGCAGGTCTTTTCGTTAGAACAATCACAATATCACTTAAACTAACTGCTTCTGCGATATCATGAGTTACCATTAAGACAGTTTTACCTTCCTTCTTAATCATCTTATATAAGTCATCAGCAAGAGCTACTCTAGTCATAGCATCAAGTGCGGAAAATGGTTCATCTAATAATAATATATCCGGATGAATCGCTAGTGTCCTGATGAGAGCAACCCTTTGTCTCATACCACCAGATAAACTACTAGGGTATTTATCTTTAAATTCAGTCAAACCATAACTATCTAACAAATGATTAACATAACTGATATTCTCCTCTGTCTTAATACCTTTAATTTCTAGCCCTAAAAGACAATTATCTAAAATAGTTAGCCAAGGAAACAAACTATCTTTTTGTAACATATAACCTAGAACAACATTGTCCTTGTTAAAAATAATTTCACCACTAGATTTATCTTCAAGCTTAGCAAGAATCGAAAGTAAAGTACTTTTTCCACAACCAGAAGGACCAACAATGGAGATGAATTTTCCTTTTTCTACTTTGAAAGAAAAATCTTCAATCGCCTTAATCTCATCTTTAATATCTTGATAGTTCTTTTCTAGATGTGTTATTTCTAAAATATTATTATTTGATGTCATATTTTAACTTATCATAAGAAACTTTCTTATCAAGTTCATTAGCATTTTCCATAATCTCTTGTAAGTGATCAAAAGATTCCTTTTTATATTCAGTTGTCTTAGGCCATGCTTCTATCTCACGATATCTTTTAACAACATTAGTAATGTCTTTTAAAGAAGTATCTGGAAATTGATTAATAATTGCTTTTGCAACTTTTTCATCAGTAGAATTATGAACAAAATCAAGTCCTTTTTGAATAGCATCTCTAAACTTTTTAATTAAATCATTATTCTTTGTTAAATAACTATTTCTAGCAAAGTAAGTTGTATAAGGAACAATTCCTCCAAGTTCTCCAACAGAAGCAACTACATAACCATAACCCTGTTTTTCTACTTGTAAAGCATTAGGTTCTCTTAGTGCAAGAAAAAGAAAGCACTTTGGAAAATAATTCTCATTAATACATATACTAAACCATGAAAAGAGAAAAAATAATAACAAAGTTATTGCTGATTTTTAATAAAGAACTATTTGAAAATGATAAGATATCTTATGAACTATATCAAAATATGGAAGAATACTTATTAAAAAGATAGGTGATATTTATTAACTTATTAAATATAAGAAGTCAATTGGAAAAAGGGATAAGTATTAGTGAATTATCTTTAAGAGTAGTTATTTATGCTAGAGTTTCAACTGATCATTTAGAACAAAAAAATTCATTAGCAAACCAAATAGAATACTTTAAGAAATATATAAGAAATAATATCAATTGGCAGTATATTTATAGTTATGTTGATGTCGGGATAACGGGAACCAGTGATTTAAAAAGAGTAAACTTTATGAAGATGATTGCTGATAGTAAAAAAGATAAGTTTGACTTAATTGTTACTAAAGAAATTTCAAGATTTTCAAGAAATACCTTAGATAGTATTAAATATACTAGGGAATTATTACAAAATGGAGTAGCGGTTTATTTTGTCAATGATAATATTAATACACTCTCACCAGATTCAGAGTTAAGACTTACTATAATGGCTTCACTTTCTCAAGATGAAGTACGACGTTTATCAGAAAGAATAAGATTTGGAATGAATAGGGCCATTGAAAAAAAGCAGGTATTGGGTAATAATTCTTTATACGGTTATTATAAGGATAGAGTTAATAATAAATTTGTAGTAAATGAAAAAGAGGGAATAATTGTAAAAAAAGTATATGAACTTTATGTTATTGATAAATTATCTATCTCTAAAATAGTAAAAATCTTGAAAAATGATGGAGTTAAATCTAGTTTAGGAAATGATTTTTCTGTTTCTTCAATATCAAGGATGATAGAAAATCCTAAATATAAAGGTTATTATTGTGGCAGAAAAACTAAGATAAAAGACTATATGACTAAAAAAGTCGAGTATTTAGATAAATCTAAGTGGGTAGTTTGTGAGAATAAAGAAAAGATTCCTCCAATAGTTACAGAAGAATTATGGAATCTTGCTAATAGTAGATTAAGTAAAAGAAAAGAAAATTATAAAAGAAATACTAGTAACAAAGTCGAGCATTTATATAGTGGAAAAATATTTTGTGGTAACGACCAAACTGTGTTTTATCGTCGATATTTTAAACGTAATAAAAGTGATGCAACTTGGGTATGTTTGACCCATTTAAAGAGTAGCGATAAATGTTCTGTATCAAATTTAAGAGAGAGTGAGCTTAATGAAATATTTGCTGATGTAGTAGAAATACTAAAAATTACTCCTGATAATCTGATTCAAATAATGTTAGATAAATATAAAGAACTTTATAAAAGAGTTTTAATTAAAAATAAAAATGTAGTAAAAATTAAAAAATTAAAAAAGGAAATATCTAAGCTTTTAAATCTTTATACAGATGATGTTATATCTAAAGATGAACTTATGAAAATGATTAATGATAAAAAAAGTAAATTAATAGCATCAACAAAAGCTTCTAAGCAAAAATTTGATATTAACAATATTAAGAGTTTTCTTGAGAAAAATATTACTGAAAATATCATAAGAACGTTTCTAATCAAGGAAATATTAGAAAAGATATTAGTACAGAATATAAATAATAGAATAGTTTTAGATATATATTTAAATTGTATTGATTTAAATAACAGCTATTGTGTAGAAAAAAAATTTTTAAGAGATGAAAAAATTCAAGTCCACTATGTAGTTATATATCATTTTAATTGATTTTTTAAGCTAAATATGATATAATAAAGCACAATGAATGGGGGACTATATATGGAAAATTATGTGAGATACTTTGTCAAATTTTTTATGATTGTATTAATTACAGGTTTAGCATTTTTGTTTGTTGTAGTAATTAAAAATAATACTAGTAGTAAGTTAGATAAGAATACTAATCTAACAAATGTAATTGATAATGATGAGGCTGATAATAACAGCGGTGAGGAAGCAGAAAAAACTACTTCCACAAAACAAACTGATAGTAAAACTGAAAGTAATGTTAATTCTTCATCATCAACAAATTCTAAAACTAATAGCACAACTAGTTCTACTACAGATAATAAAAGTAATACTGAAAAAGATACTAGTACCGTTAGTAAAGCTACTAATGATTCCTTAACAAGTAATGTCAGTAACACGACTACTGCTAATAAAGCAGAAACTGTTCAAGAAAATATAAGCAGTCCTGTTGATAAGAATGTAGAATTTTCTCTTTCTTTTGATACTAAAACATTAACTGTTGGTGAGACATCAAAGATAGCAGTTAACTCTAATGAAAAGAATTTAACTATCAATTATAAATCATTTGATGAATCTGTAGTATCAGTAGATAAGTATGGTACTATTAAAGCTCTAAAGCCAGGAAATACTTACTTAGAAGTTAATGTAAATTATGACTCATCGAAGATAGTAGAGATATCTGTAAATGCAAAACCAGATACTAACACTGTTACTAAAAATGAGAATAACGCAGCAAATAATTCTCAGAACTCTAATTCAAACACAAGTACATCTCAAACAGTAAGTGATACTAAACAGCCTAACAATCAAACCTCTACTTCAAATGATTCCAAGACTAATGATAGTACTCAAACTTCTACTTCTAGTAATGATCAGTCATCAACTTCAAATGGTAGTCAACCTAGTCAAGAAACAAAAAAGGAAAAGAATGGCTGGTATACAATAAATGGTAAAAAATATTACTATAAAAATGGTGTAAAAGTAAAAAATAGTTATGTTGATTATATATATCTTAACAAAAATGGTGTTGCTCAATCAAAGATAGGTACTTTTAGTGCTACTTTATATGGAGCAACTGCCTGGACTAATCAAAGTGTTAATATAAGAAAAGCTGCTTCTCAAAGTAGTACGTTATTAGGAGAGATTCCAGTTGGAGGAAAAGTAGTTATTTTATCAGCCGAAAATACTTCAACTAAATACATAAAGATAAAATATAACAATATTACTGGTTATGTGTATTCAGACTTTTTATTAATTAACTTGCCAGATGTTATTCCAGATATGCTTTATGAAATAACAAGTGCTAGTTCAGTTACTTCTAAAGCAGCTAATGTGGCCATTCCCGGTGTAACTGGTAAGAATTTATATGGTTTTACTAAAAAGTATAATTCTAAAATTGGTAAAGAAACTTACTATGCACCACTTTTATATCCAACTGCCAAGAAATTACAAAAAGCTTATAATAAAGCTAAAAAAGAAGGATACAACTTAAAAGTTTATGATGCCTACAGACCACACGATATAACAGTATCTTTAAACGATAAATTTAGAAATCTATACAATTCTAATTCAAAAGTTAAAAAAGCAATTGATTATGATAAAGACGGAGAATATTGGGGGCCATCATGGTTCTTAGCAGGAAGTGTATCTGCTCATAATAAAGGGGTAGCTCTTGATATTGCTATCACTAATAGTAAAAATCAAGAATTAAAAGCTCAAACTACTTACGATACTTTAGATACTACCTCACTTGTAAAATATAATAACTCTGTATCTAATAAATTAAGAAGCATTATGTTATCAAAAGGATTCAGTCCATTAGAATCAGAATGGTGGCATTTCCAAGATAATAATTACTATAGTAATAGTCCAGTTGCGACATTTCATTTAAAATAAATTTTTGCTAGTTTCTAGTGAAAATTTTTTTGCTTTCTTTTACTATCATCATCATCAAATAGTGTTACAAAATCACCTTGTCCGCCAATAAAAGCTGAACTCATAGCAGCAAAAGCGATTGATGTATCAATATTTAAGTCTTTCTTTGGATTAATATTATGTTCTTTTAAAGCCCATTCAAAAGTCATTTCAGGCATTCCACCAACACGTCCGCCGATAACGTCTTTACCTTTTAAATCATCAAGAGTAAAGTTATCAATTTTCTTTCTGGAGACAATGAATGAACCATCCTTCTGTGTTAACTGAGCAAAAGTTTTTAGATAGTCTTTTTCACCACCATTATAAACATAAATAGTTGTTTCACTACCAGCAAAACCAATATCAGCATCACCTGATAATACAGCAGCGCTAACTTTATCAGCACCTGGTGTTAAAATTAAATCTAAGTTTATACCATTATCTTTAAAATAACCTTTTTCGATAGCAACATACATTGGTGCATAGAATATAGAGTGCGTAACTTCAGCAAGAGTGACATCAGTTAATTTTTCTTCCGTCTTAGGTTTTCTGTTAAAATTAAATAAAACAGAACAAGCTAGGATGAAAATAACCAATACGGCACCAATATATATGATCTTTTTTTTCAAACTAAATCCTCCTTTCAGTTCAAAGTATTATATGTCTCTAATCTGATAAGGTTCATGTACTTAGTTTTAATTATTGAAAGAAAGTTAGAAGAGTGTTAGAATATACTCTATCTCAAAAGAAAGGGAAATATATATGGAATTACCAGTACCATTATCTAAAAAAGAACAAGAAGAATATTTTATAAGATATAGATTATATGGAGACCCTGAAGCAAAGGAAAAACTTATAAAACATAATATGCGTCTAGTAGTAAAAAAAGTTTATAGTAGTTTTTATGGTAGCTCATACGAGTTAGAAGACTTGATATCATTAGGTTACTTAGCTTTAGTTCAAAGTGTTATGAAATATGATATAGATAAAGGAACATCATTTTCTAATTATGTTTATAAAGCCATTGATAATACAATTATAAAATACATGAAGAGTGAGAGTAAACATTTTGATGTTAATCATCTTGATAATCCAGTTTCTTCAACTACTGATAATGAATTTACGAAAAGTTATTTGGATATTATTGGTACAGAAGAAACGGGGTTTGAATCAGTTTTAATTAATGATGAATATAAAGTTGTAAGGGAAATAGTTGAATCTTTACCAGAAAAGCAAAAGATAGTTATAAAAGAATTGTATGGTTTTGATGACGGAGAAGCACATACTTTGATGGAAGTAGGAGAAAAACTAAGTATGACTTATCAAAATGTATCTAAAATAGCACGAAATACTTTACCAATAATAAAAAATAAACTAGAGAAAACAGATGAATCATATAAAAGATTAGTTAAAAGAAGATAGAAACTATCTTTTTTCCGTTTATAATATATTTAAGGTGATGTTATGGAAAATTTATTGAAAGAATATGAAAACTTAACAAGTGAAGAGAAAAATAGTTTATTAATATATAAATCTAGATTAGGAAGAGCTATTAATTCCTTAGGCAATGATTGTCAAGAGATAGAAAATGTTTATTATAAATATAAAAAACTATTAAGTAAAAGAGAAAATATGTTTATGATATTTACAGTTTTTAAAGATGTTTATTTTGATAGTATAGATAGTTTTATAGAAAGTTTAGTCAATACTAAAGAAATAATAAAAAATATAAATATGGAGTTGAAAAAAGATTTGACAGTTTATAGAACGTATTCTATTCTAACTGCTCAAGAAGAAATGTTTCTTTCTCGTAGCGAATTAGTATCAACTAGCCTAGATATTAATAATTGCGACGATTTCTTGATTAATGATAATAACTATAATCACTATTTATATAAAATTAATTTAGAAAAAGGATCTTTAGTTACGGTTTGCCCTTATTCAATTCTATTAGATGGCTTGACAGGAAGACTAATTTTATCAAAGAACAATACTCAAGAAGAGGTAATATTAAATAAAGAAAATTATGACTTTGAAGTAATAAAATCAGCAACTAGAACTTTAGAAGATGGTAGTAATCTAAAAATAAAAACAATAAATGGTAGACTTAAAGAAAAAAGACATACGAGAAAAGTATAAACTTATTAAAATTGATTGTAATATTATAAGTAACATTTATATAATGAAAATGAGGTGTTATTATGATGAACATAGAAGTTTTAGAGTTTTTAATGAAAGAAAGAAATATTAAGAGCTATTATCGTTTAGCAAAAGAAGCTAATTTTCCTTATACGACTCTTTTAGATTTAGTTAATGGCAGAAGTAATAATTTAAATAATATTAAAAGATTGGCAACATTCTTTGGAGCAGAATATCAAATGTTACTTGCAGATACAAATTATTGTTACTTAGTTAATGAAAAAAATGAAGTAAAGTCTTTTTTACCACTAGATATCTTGGAAAGAAGTAATACTTTTGCGACAGTTTTACTAGGAAATTATTAAAATAAGGTGTATTCTTCTATTCTTTTATGTTAAAATAGCTTATGGAGTTGATAAAATGGGATTTTTTGATAAGATTAAGCAGAAATTTAAAAAAGAAGAAACTAGTGACGTAGAAGAAAAAAAAGTCCAAGAAAAGCAAGAAATATATGATAAAGGGTTAAGTAAGAGTAGAAAGCAAGTTACTTCACTCCTTTCTGATTTGACTCATAGATATAGTAAAATTAATGAAGACTATTTTAATGAGTTAGAAGAAATTTTAATAATGGCTGATATTGGAGTTAATACAGTTATGAAATTTGTTGATAAGCTTAAAGAGAGAGTTAACCGTGACAAAATAACTGATCCTGAAGAATTAAAAGAAATGATAGTTGATGAGTTATTTATTATTTATGTTGATGGAGAAGTATTAACAACTAAATTAGAAACAAGAGAAGAAGCCCCAACTGTTTATTTATTTGTCGGAGTTAATGGTGTTGGAAAAACTACTACTATTGCTAAACTTGCTAATCGTTATGTAAAAGCTGGTAAGAAGGTTTTATTAGTAGCTGGTGACACATTTAGAGCTGGTGCTTATCAACAATTAGAAGAATGGAGTGGGAGAGTAGGGGCATATTTCTATGGAAAAGAAAATGCCACTGATCCATCTAGTGTTGTTTATGAAGGATGTGAACTAGCTCTAAAAGAAGGATATGATTATATTTTTGTTGATACAGCTGGTCGTTTACAAAATAAGACTAATTTAATGAAGGAATTAGAAAAAATGAATAGGGTTATTAGTAAGTTAATCCCAGATTCACCGACAGAAACTTTACTTGTTTTGGATGCTACCACTGGTCAAAATGGTATTAAACAAGCCGTTGCTTTTAAAGAAATAACCAATATAACAGGAATAGTTCTTACTAAAATGGATGGAACAGCAAAAGGGGGAATTGTTCTTGCTATTAAAGAAGAGGTAGGTCTTCCTGTTAAGTTTATCGGTTTTGGAGAAAGAGTGGACGATCTACAAGAATTTGATATTGAACAATATATCTATGGCTTATTTAAAGATTTTATAGGTGAAAAATGAAAAAAAGTATTACAAATATAAATCCTAAAGTGAAACAAAAGAAAAAAGATAAGTCGATAATATTTCTTAATATTCAATTTATATTAACTATTTCTTTATTAGTGTTGGGAATATTATCATTGATATATAAAGACTTGTATTTCTATTTTAAATTACTACTTGGAATAACTATTATAGATATGGGAATAAATAACAAGTTAATATATAAAAGATTAAATGCAACTTATGTTTATCTTGGAGTAGGTGTAATAATAATTTTATTTGCGATCTTTGGAGGCTAGATTTATGGAAGAAGTATTATATTATACGGAATTATTTGATTTTTATGGTACTTTATTAACAGAAAAACAACAGAATTATTTTAAAGACTATTATTTTAATAATTTATCTCTCTCTGAAATAGCTGAAAATTATGAAATAACTAGAAATGCTATTCATAATCAATTAAGAGAAGCCAAAGAAAAACTTGAATACTATGAAAAAAATCTACAACTAATAGATAAACAGAAAAAAGTTAAGAAAATTTATTTGGAAGTAACTGATGAAAAGATAAAAAAAGAACTAAAAAATCTATTTGATTTATAGGAAAATCATTGACTTAGTTCTTTTTTCTATGCTATATTAAATATGTACTGATTTGCAGATGTAGTTTAGTGGTTAGAATATGACCTTGCCAAGGTTGTGACGGGGATTCGATTTCCCTCATCTGCTCCATTTGAAATCAACTTACGGACTAAAAGCTCGTAAGTTTTTATTTTATATAAGTAATATCAAAAAAATGTAATGATATAAACCCAGTTTTCTGGACATGAGAGAAGCAATGTTTTTGTATGACAAAATTATTTACGAAAAATAAAAGAGAAATATTCATCACATAGAGATACTGTAGGTGAAATTGCAGATAACTTAATTCAAAGTGGTTTTAATGTTGAAAATTGGTATATATACAGATGTAGTAAACTTAACTTTCGTGAAGAAAAATATCATTTATCACAAAAATCAGACACTTTTAATGGTTAAGTTATTTCTTATAATATTTCTAACTTATTTAATCTAGAGTAAAGTCTTTGCTAAAAACAATGAACTTGATGGATTAATATTTCACTCAGATCAAGAATTGCAATGCCAACATGAGTCTTATCAGCAAAAACTAAAAAATAGAGGAATAATACAAAATATGTCAGGGAACAGAAATAGTACGGATGATATAATTATAGAAAAAATTTTTGGATCACTTAGAGCCGAAATGGTTCATGATCAATAAAATAAATACAGAACACTAGATTAATTATGGTATATTAATTCTTATGATAGAATTAAGGTAAAATTAAAAGGATTTTCATCTGTAAATTATGGATTACAATCCTTTAATTAGAAACTGTTTGTAAACTGTCCAGCTTTTGTGGGTCAGTTCAGACCTAATTTGTCTTCTTTAATTTTGACTTTTCTTCATCAATAACTGACTTATCATATCTTTCATACAATGGTATTATTTCTTTTGATAAATTAACAGTATTTAATCTTTCATATTCCCATTTATCAATACTATAATTTAAAAATGAATCTACATATTTTGTTGTTTCTATAAGATACGGCTTGAGTAAATTATTTATGTTAAATATTATATTACAACAATTGTATAAAATATCCTCACATTTGCTTACATTTTCTTTAGCTAACTTCCATGGCTCGTTTTCATCAAAGTATTTATTAGAATAATTTATAAAATCAAATATTCTGGATATACCATTTTTAGTATCTCCATTATCAATACTTTTACCCACTAATTCGTATAATTCTTTTAATTTAGATTCAATTTCACTATCTAATTTATTATTAGTTAATTTACCATCAAATGATTTATTGATAAATTGAAGTGTTCTATTTACAAAATTGCCCCATTTGCCAAGTAGTTCTCCATTAATAGAATTAATGAATCCTTCATAAGTGAAATTGAAATCTCTTGTTTCAGGATTATTAATACTAAAATAATATCTAATAGCATCCACTGGATAATTATCTAATAAATGTCTTAATGTGATATAGTCACCTTTACTTTTTGATAATTTTTCTCCCTCAATAGTTATATACTCATCTGATATTATCTTGTCAGGTAATTTGTAATTATCATTAGTTGCTAGTAATAGGGATGGAAATATAACTGTGTGAAATGGGATATTATCTTTAGCATGAACTAAATATATTTTGCTATCATTATTCTTCCAAAAATCTTCCCAGTTTAAATTATTTTCCTCAGCATATTTTTTACTAGCAGTTACATATCCCCATACATTTTCAAACCAACCATATATTTTTTTATCTTTAAATCCTTCTATTGGTATATCAATACCATAGTTTAAAGTACGTGTAGCACATCTATCAGGTATTCCTTCTTTAAGATATCTTTCAGTAAAGTTAACGGCATTCTCTCTCCAATCATTTCTTTTAGAATCTAATAAATCCTTTATATTATTTTGAAAATCGGATAATTTAAAGTAAAGATTTCTATTTTCTTTATACGAAGTTTTATTTCCACATATAGCACATTTGGTTTCTTTTACTTCATTTATTGTAAATAAGCTTCTACATTTTTCACATTCATCACCTTTTATTTCTGCACCACATTTTGGACATATACCTATAATATATCTGTCTGCTAAAAATAATTTGCAATGGTCACAATATAATTGTTCCTCATTCTTTTCTCTTAAGTAGCCATTGTTGTAATACTTGATAAATTGTTCTTGGACAAATTTTTTATGATACGGATCATCTGTTCTGTTGTATAAATCAAAGCTTATACCAAAGTCTTTAAAATCTTTAGAAAATGAAGCATGGCATTCATCTACTATTTCTTTAGGCCTTTTATTTTCTTGTAATGCTTTTATTTCTGTTGGTGTTCCGTGACAATCTGTTCCAGATACTAAAATAACTTTATTTCCCTTTAATCTATGATATCTAGCAATTACATCTCCTGGCAAACTACTTGCTGCATGACCTATATGTAATTCTCCGTTTGCAAAAGGCCAACTAATTCCAATTATAATATTCATGTTATCTCCTTCTTTCTTTAAATAAAAAACCTCCTAGAAACACTACTGTTCCTAAGAGGTGAATATATTCACGTTACCACTCTTATTTATTAATACATTACTGTACTAAACTCACTAACCTACTTATGCCTATGCATAGTTATAGGTATCTGCTATAACGGGCATTCCCGTAATGACCTACTAAGAGTCTTTCAGTCATTCGCCTTGAGGGCCATGTTCAAAAAATATTTACATCCTCTTTTTCACCTAACAGAGTTCTCTAAAATGCTTTATATGTTTTTACTCTTCCTCGCAATGGCTTTGTGAATGAATAGATTATACTTTATTTTATGCATTTTGTCAAATTTTAACCATCCATTCACCCTTTTTAGTAGCACCTGTTCTTTCAACTAATCCCATATCCATAAGTATTTTTATATTCCTTTGAATAGTTCTAATATTAACATCTAAAAGTCTTGCTAGTGTTTCTTGTGTTATAGTTGGAGAATCTAACATCAATCCAATTATATTGTTTTGTGTTTCAGTTAGATTATTATTTTGGATTTTTTTCTTAGCTGCCTTAAATTTATTTTCATTAAATGGAAATGTAACTCTTATAAAATTAGGAAAGAATTCAAATGATTCTTTATTATAACTTTGTAATATCCTTATTATTCCTGTTCCCATTTGTTCAACTAAATCTAAATCATTAAAGACTTTCATTAATTCTTTGTTTTTAGGTAGTGAGAATCCTTCTAAAAATTCTTCTTTTGTTGTATTATCTTGAATTCCACCATTTGAAGATATTACTAATCTATCACTAAAAATTTCAAATTTAGGAGAATATTCATTAGACCAATCATTATGAACTATTGCATTAACAACTGCTTCTCTTACTGCAATATAATCATACATTTTTATTTCTTTTCTTTCTGGATATTCTATTTTTGTAAAAGTTTTATTTTCTATTTCTAGTTTATTTAGTATGTTTTTAGTTGCTTTAATAATTGAACAATTACCAAAATCTTCTTTTTCAATTAAATTAACTGAATTAGTTCCATCATATTTACCAAATCTAATTGAAATAGAATTATTATCAGCTAGTAGATAAGCATTATAATTATATTTGCCATCATCTGTATATAAATCCAATTGTTTTAGTGAAATGATAAAAGAAGAAGATAATAAAAAGTTTTTTAAGAAATTTATAAATGAAATTCAATTTTTATTTAATTTACATCATGAAAATATTGTTAATATTTATGATTATATCATTGATGAAAACAAACATATAGGTTGTTATATTATGGAATTTATAGAAGGGAAAAATATATTAGATTATATAAAAGAGAATAGAAAATAGATGTGTAACATATTTATACAAGCAATAAAAGTTTTTAACTATTTAGAAGACAAAAAAATATGTCACAGAGATATAAGAATAAATAATATTTTAGTGACTAATGATGGTATTTTAAAATTAATTGATTTTGGATTTGTTAAATCAATTAATGATAGCACTTCAATCCACTCTGCTACACAGTTAATAACTTATCCTTACGATTGGCCAGAAGAACTTAGAAATAAAAAGCAAAAGTATGATAACAAAACAGAAATATATTTTATTGGGCAATTGTTTTTGGATATTATTAGTAAGCTAGGAATTAAAAAATTTAAGTACATTAAAATAATTAAAAAAATGTGTGTGTATGAATATGGTAATCGATATTCTTCTTTTAAAGATATTTTAAACGAAGTTGAAAAAATATAATATATTTTATTGAAATTATCTCAAAAATTGATATAATTTATTTAGTTGATTTAATCAAACAACTTTGGGAGTATAATTTTTCGAACATAAGTAAAGTTATCGCTCTATTTGAATCAACTTACGGACTAAAAAGTTCGTAAGTTTTTATTTTTGTATAGAAATTATATTTTTTTTAAAATAGTCTAATAGAATATAATATCAAGAATTAGTCTGTTTTTGATGATCGTACTATAACATAGCGATGCTTTTAACTAGATAGATAATTTTCTCATATTTGATAAAAGTATGCTATAATTAACGTAGAGTAGTGAATGATATGTAGAGTAGGTTGTAGTCTTTTTTATAGTGAGATAGTTTAAACTTTTTTTCTTTGATTATTAATTAATAAACTAGGTAAAGGCATATTACACTTTTCTTTGTTGTTCAGCACTAAAATAGTAAAATATTGTAAATAAGAGGAGATATCAATGAACGATTCTAATAATAATATATTTGGTAATAATGATTTTACATCTCAATCACAATCAAATAATCAAAGTGGTGATAACTTTAATTTAGGAATGAATAATTCAAACGATAATTTAAATCAACAGTCAATAAATAATAATACTTTTGCTAGCAATACAGCTTCTATGGCAAGTTCCCAGCAGCCAGATATATTGCAAATGTATGGTGAACCATCTATGCGTTCAAAAAGTAACGTAAATTCTCAAATAAATAATTCAATTTCTAATAACATTGGTCAAGCGACAAATAATTCACAATCAATCAATAATAATCTACAATCAATGCCACAATTTACTCAAAATACTAATAACAATGTAGGAACTGGAAACATATCTTCTGAAACTACACCACAACAAAACACTACCAATGTAGGGACAGTATCAATTGAAAATCTATTGAAACCCGAGCCTAGTTCAATAATTTCTGATGACGAATTATTAAAAGCTTTTATTGGTAATAACTATGAAAAGATTACAACTAGAAAATTCAACTTTGCTGGTTTTTTCTTCACAACGCTTTATATGTTTTATAGAAAAATGTTTGGTTATACACTAATTGTATTTTTAATCAATCTCATAGTACTCAATGTTATCGATAAATTTATAGTTACTTTGCTTTTTTGTATTATAGTAGGATTCTTAGTAAATAAGTTATATCTTTCTTATGCTAAAAAGAAGGTTGCTATAATAAAAATGTCTAATCCCAAAAAAAATCAAGAAGAATTGAACAAACTTTGTGCAGCAAAAGGAGGAACAAGTGTTGGACAGATATTTGTAGGGTTATTTGTTGAAGTAGTTATTGCTATTGTCTTATACATTATAATGGCATTTGCTGGAATAAGTAGTGCATTTGTGAATGTACTTAATCCTACTAATTGGCTTACAATAAATGGCAGTTCAACATCTGGTGGTAAGTTGCTAGAAGACGTAAGTGTAAGTGGTTATGGATGCCTTGGTTCAAATTGCAACGTAACTATTGACAGTCCTTCCAATAATTCAGAAGAGTATATACTAGGGATTAATAATACTGAATTATTCAATAAATTAGGTGATTACAAAGATTATATTAAATTAAACATTTATTATAAAACCAAAGGAAATACTAAAACTATTGTTGATTATAAAATCTATCTAAAATCAAATAATGAAGATATTAGTAGTATTACTAGTGAAAGCGAATTACGTGATAAGATCGGTTTATATTCACTAGGGACACATACTGATGTTCTTACATTAACCGAAATAGGTGAACCAGGTTTTGGATTTAAAGATGGTAATTCTTATACATACACTGACTATAAGTTTGTTGATAGCAAGGGTGTTGAATATGAAATGAAATATACAAATGGTTCATTAAATTTGGTAGTAGGAAATAACTACACAATAACATTTGATGTCAGTGAAGGTACCTTTGGCTATGAATTTACCATTCAATCAATTAACTAATAAAAAAATGTCGTGATTAAAATTTCATGACAATTTTTTTGCTTTAAATTATGAAGCTTGTTATATATAGTTACTTAAAAAATCAACACCATAATCTTTAATTGACAGAGTAGCCATATCGACAGCTGTTTGTAATGCCTCTACCGGATTGTTAGTATTGCTAAAAATACTCCAGTTACAACATCACCAGCTCCAGTTTTATCTATTACTTTACATTCTGTTGTGTTTACAGTGAATGTCCTGTTTTTTGATATAAATTTACATCCTTCTTTTCCTATTTTAATAATTTTGATAGGTGCTTTACAATCTAAAAGTTCTGTAAATTCTTTGTCAATAAAAGCAATATCAACTAGATCAAAATTTTCTTTTATAGTTTTTGCATCTTCTTTCATATATGCTTCATGGGTATCAATACTAATAATGGCATTTGAATATTTTCTAATCATTTAATATTTGTATTTTTATTTTCTTTGCCACAGTTACTACATTAAACAAACATTATTTTCTCCTTTCATTTTACCAAGATCCACCGCCACCACCGCCGGATCCTCCACCTGATGAACCACCACCAGAATCAGAGGAACTAGTGGAATTTGATGACATAACACTTTGGGCTGATGACATGGTAGAATTAACGAATGAGTCAAAAGTGTCAATGCTAAAGTCAGATGGGCTATCATACCAAGATGGCGCAGCAAGAGAAATTGCTTCGAACTTTTTAATCCATTTATCAGAAACTCCTAATACGTAAGTATATGGCAAAATATCATAGAAGTATGTAGGATGTTCCAATACCATTGCTTCTAATCTTTCTTTCTCAGCAGTTATAAGAAAATTCCTAAATCCTTTGATTTTTCCTAACACTTGATTTCCGTATTTAGTTCTTTTAGGTAAGTAAGTAAAGCATAAAACCATTCCTAAAATACAAATTAATCCAAATATATAACCAAATAAGTAAAGATTACTTTCTAAAAGTGTTGGTAACACGATAAACCACCACGGAAATCCACCAAATCCTAGTCCCCATATAAGTCCAAATATTTTAGAAGCTATAGCTGAGTTATTAGCAACCCCATTAACATATACTGTTTGAGGTTCACCAAATACTAATGAAAATAAAACAGTGAAACCAATTCCTGGAAATAACAATCCAACCCATAACAACTCAGTATCTCCGCATTCAAGCATTGGTGGAATAGTTATTAAACAATAGGATGCAATAATCATTAAGATAACCATTACTCTTTTAGCTGTTGTTTTTTCAAATATAGTATTTTTATTTTCTTTACTATTCATATTTGAGAATATCTTCGTTGTAGTAATATAGAAGTCATCATATAGCTCATTTGAGCTTACTTCGGTGATACCATTAACAACTTTTCCCTGCTTGAATAAGTTATTTAAAAACAATCTCTCATTTGCATTGTTTCCATCATAGTCTTTAAGTTTAATTACTTTAAAACTTTTTGATTTAAGAAATAAGGCTTTTTCCTCAGATTCAGTTATCTTAATGTAACCTTTATTTGCTAGGTAAATGAGTAGAGAAGTAACATCTTGATTTTCTGCTTTTCCTTTATATAAAAATCCAACCTCTAAACTATTGAATCCATCTGGTGGATAAAATTCTACTGTTTCAATAACTTGGTCATCCTTACCAAATTTATACCATAAAGCAATTGAGATAATTAGAAATAGTAGGGGAATAAAGTAGATAAAATATTCTTTTGGATTATTATCTATTCCTGTATAAGTAAAATAGCCTTCATCTAGTTCACATCTTACAGTTAAAGCTTCATACGCATTTAAGATTCCCTCATAACTACCTGTAATTGTATTACCACTAATTGTATATCTAATTTTGCTATTATCAGTTGAACCACTTACTCCTGAGGAAAATCCTAATTTATTGGTATCAAAATCCTTTGGCATGGTGATATTAAAAGTAATATTTCCAATTACAGTATCCCACTGATTTCCTATTATGTTATAATATAGTTCATCATAATCTTTAACTGGATCTTTGCCAAGACTGTATGTATATATTAATAATATAAGTATTTTTACCAGTTAAAGTTTTATCAGAAGATCCTACTTTTAGCTCATAATCTCCATTTACAATAGATTTTGTGTATTCACTATTGATATTTATATTTTTAATTCTTACTCTATTAGTGGAGCTTGTTCCGTCTAATCTTGTAATAGTATTTTTTCTGGGTATAATTCTAAATATTCCATGTTTAGGAACGTTAAAATAAGCATCAATCGTTTCTGTAACATCAAAACTATTATTTTCATTTACTATGATATTAATATCATATTTATCAATGACATAATCATAATTACTATATTGATAGTTTTCACTAGGTATATAATTTGTGGCATAGACATTTGATGAATAGCTAAATATCGTTAAAAATGTAATTATAGTAAAAGCGAAAATAAACTTAGTATTTTTTTCATCATTCATCCGTTTATAATTCTACTTTGACATTGTTTCTTTCTTCACTAGTTGCTTCAAACATTGCTTTTGGTTTATAACCTAATATTTTTGCCACTAAGTTGTTAGGAAACATTTCTACTTTATTATTGTAGATTCTAACTACAGCATTGTAGTATTTTCTAGAATTAGCAATATCATCTTCTAATTTTTTTAATTGCTCACTTAGGTCTTTAAAATTTGTATTAGCTTTCAAGTCTGGGTAAGACTCTTTTAAAGCCATAATTTTATCAACATTATTAGTCATTTTTTCATTAACAGCTATTTTTTCATCAGTTGACATTTCTTCATAATTATTGTTTCTTAGTTTTGTAACTTCATTAAATGTTTCTTTTTCATGTTCAGCATAACCTTTAACAGTTTCTACTAAATTAGGAATTAGATCCCAACGTTTTTTTAGATAAACGTCCATTGTTGAAAAAGCTTCTTTTACTTTGTTACTTAAACTTACGAAACTATTATATAAAAATAAAATATAAATAATAAGTAATATGATAACTGCCATTATAATATAGAATACCACTACATCTTCACCCCCTACCTTAATTAAATTTTACCATAATTTTAAAAGTTTTTAATATTAGTATTAATTTAAAGGTTGTTAAAATATTCATTTCTTTTGCTACAAGTACATATAATTAAGTGAAAGTTGATTGACAAACTAAGTAGGGTAGTGTAAAATAATATTTGCAAGTGCTACTTAGCACGTTGATTAACTGGGTCTATAGCCAAGTGGCTAAGGCGTGGGACTGCAACTCCCTGATCGTTGGTTCAAATCCGACTAGGCCCTCCATTTGAAATTAATTCACAAATAACTATATTTGTGAATTTTTATTTTTCTCAAATTATTGTAAAAATCAATTCTCATAGGCATCTTTTTTACTTATACTTTATACATAGTATGCCTCTATTTTTATCCAATCTTGTTGAGTTTTTAATTATTGTAATGTATAATATCAATCAAAAAGTGGCTATTATAAAGGAGAAACAAAAAAATGAAATTATTTATAGGATGTTCATCTAGTAATAATATTCCAGAAGAATATTTTAATGATTGTAAAAATTTTTTAGAACAGTTGCTAGAAGGAAACGATTTAGTATTTGGTGCTTGTAATTCTGGATTGATGGGACTAGCATATACTACAACTCTTAGAGGAAAAGGCAAGATAACAGGAATTTGTCCAGAAGCATATAAAGATGATTTTAAAGAACTAAATTGTGATAAAGAAATAACTACTAAATCTGTTAGTGAAAGAACAGATAGCCTTATATCAGCAAGTGATGCTCTTATCTTTTTGCCTGGTGGACTAGGGACAATTTATGAGTTATTCACTTCTATTGAGAGTAAAAGATGTCATGAGTTTAATAAACCAATTGTAATTTATAACTCCAATGGTTACTTTGATAAACTCCTTGAATTTATGGATGGTATCTATGGAGAAAATTTCTCTGATAAAAATGATAGAAGAAATTATTTGGTGACAGACTCTGCCTCTTCAGCTTTGCATTATATTAACAATTATTCAAAAATTACAGAAGAAACAGCTAAGCAAAAATTAAAAAAGATAATTTAAGATATTAAATATCCAAAATTATCTTTTTTTGTTGAGTTATTAGAATTGCACTGTTTCACTTGTATCGTATAGTTTACCATTAATTTCAATGAAGATAGAATAAATTCCTGAAAGTCCTTCCTTATTAATATAACGACTTATAGTAATTCCATTTTTATTTTCTTCTTCAGTGAATATGTCAACACAAAGAGCAGTGTAGGGCTTTTTACTAATTTTGATATTATAGTAATTAGCAATACCATTTTTTACTAATACGACATTTACTTTATCTTCTCTTTTGAATTGACCCTTAAATACTAACCGGTCAATTTCTTTAGTAAAACTTATTTTATGTTTTTTATATTCAGAATTATTTTTATTATATTTTTTGGAAATATTAAGTTTCTTTTTAGCAACTTTAGTCTTACCAAGACTTCCAAGACGTTTAGCTTTACCTAATTTTAATTCATCATTACCGTAAATGTTCATCTTTTCAACTCTATAAAAATTAGCTGGTAAAGTCATTTCAAAGATAACTTTATTATCAAGTAACTCTACAGTATCAGATTTTAAAGTAACATCTCCACTTGTAAGACCAGCTGGTTTATTAGAAGGTGTTCCATCAACTGATACAATTCCTCCTGAATGAATGATATAGTGATTATCATTCAAATAATCAACATCAGAAATATAAGGTGAATAGAAGTCACTTCCTCTTTCTTTACCATATTCAAAGACTTGTTTAATCTCCATTTTCTCAGTATCAATTTTATAAATAACACCACGTGAGTAAGAATTTTTTGCTTCGACATAGTCTTCTTTATTCTTAGACTTATTGTTACCATTATCAAAAAGAAAAACTTCACCTTTAGGAGTAATCATTGCTGCGTGTTGACTCCATTGCCATTCAAAGTCTTTTCCGACAGATTTAAAGAAATACTTTTGGTACTTTTTACTCCAATTTGTAGAGTCACCAAGAATCCAGTTCAAATTACCACTCTTGTAGTCAATATTAATAACAGCATCTTGATGTCTGCCAGATAAAGTAATTGAATTAGTTTTTTCATCATACCAAACAGAGTTATTGTGAAACCAGTCATAACTAGTCCAGTTTTCACTTTTACCATCTTCCATATTAAGAATCTTTCTTAAATCAAAACTTTTAACTACTTTACCAGTTTTTCTGTCTAGTTCTACGACATAGTCTTCTACTGTACCATCACTATTACCAAAATTATCAGATGCAACTAATAAATTACCATTCGGCATTTCATAATAATCATGATGATAACCTCCCTCTAAACTATATTCAGTATAAATTTTTCCAAACATATCAATTTCATATAAACCAGTAACATAGTAAGGAGAATTAATAAGTCGTTCTGTTCCTACTAATAAATGTCCATTATTTAATTTTTCAATGTCCCAGATAGCATTGAAAGATAAGTACCATCTAACATCACCATTTATATCATAAGCAGCAGTATAACCAGTAGAAGAAGGGGAGAAGAAATAAAACTCACTTCCAAGTTTACTCTTATCAGCTTTGACACTAGTTGGAGTTATAAAATCATCTGGTAATTTGTCAGTTTTAATTTTATATGTTTTTTTTACATCTTTATATTCTACAATTACTTCATTTTCACTATCAGGATATAATCCATAAACAGATAAATAATGTTCTTTAGCACTTTTAAACTGATGAGTAATAGTAGTCTTCTTATCTTTTCCTACTACTGTCACTTTAGGACTTACTTTATCTTTTGTTTCAAAAAGAATAAGAGCAGTTAGAGGGGAAGACTTGTAAGGATCAACAATAATATTTGGTTTGTCAACTGTATAACCATCTATCTTAAACTTAGCTTCTTCCTTTGCTTGTTTTTCCACAAGACTTAATTCGGTCTTTACTTTTTTTCTTCCTCTTTGACTGTTAGTAAGAGAAATAACTATTCCTAAAAAAAGTAAAATAATTACTACCGTATAAACAATAATTTTTTTCATAATACACTTCCTTTACAATTTCAATTTTAAAAGAAATATATCTAAAGATAAATAAAATAGAAGTTGAAAAAACTCAACTTGTGGTTGAGTCGTTAATTATTAAAGCAATCATCATTAATTGTTAATGGTATGTCGTATGTTGTGACTTTATCATTATTATTAGTTGCTTTTATTGTTAGATAAAGACTGTTTTTAGAATAGGTTTTACAAAGTCTGTCGTAGTTATTAATCTTAAAAGTGAAATCTTTTAAATATTCTTCAATCGTAATATTACTTTCTTTTGAAGTGTTCTTTTTAATTAATTTAGTAACATTATCTTTTTCTTTTTCGTAGAGAATACATTCTATTTTTTTATATTTAATCTTGTCATCTCCACCACAATAATCAATATTAGAAATATAAATAGATGATTGATTATTATTATAAGCAAGAGTTCCTTTAATTGTAAAGTTATTACAACTAGAAGAAAGGGTTTTAAAATGAAATGACTCATTCTTATTAGTAATTAAAAGGAAAATAGTAATAAAAGTGATAACTAAAATACCAATTAATATTAGTAACGGAATATTCTTTTTCTTAACTTTATAATTATTATCTAATAATTCATTTATATCTATATTATAATCACTACAAATTTCTTTTAGTAAAGCAATATCAGGAATGTTTTTCCCATTTTCCCATTTACTAACTGCTTGATAAGTAACTCCATACTTCTTAGCAAAGTCTTGCTGGGTAAGATTATTTTCCTTTCTTATCTTTTTAATAAGACTTCCTATCTTTTCTTGATTCATAAAATGCTCCTAATAAGTCTTCTTAAAGATAGTAGATTCTCTAATAATAAAACCATTCTTTAAATATAAATGATGAGCAGCTTGTCTTGAAGCTCTTGAAGTTAATTCATAATAAGCAAGGTTTTCTTTCCTAGCAACCGTATCTGCTTCTTTCATAAGAAGAGTACCAATTCCCTTATTTTGATATTCACTAGCAACACAGACATAACTGATATAACCAAATCTAATATTTCTAAAGTTATCATTAATTATGTCAATATGTAAATGACCAGCAACTTTATCATCACTAACTGCAACTAAACTAAGAGCAGTTTTACTGTTTTCTAAAGAATCAATATTTATACCTTGATAATGTTCATTAAGTAAATTATTAAGACTTAACTTATCATTATTTTCATATTCTCTAATTAATACGTTCATATTATTTCACCCATTACAATACTATCATAAATTAAATTATTTAGTAAATAATCTGTCCAAACAAAATAGAGTTTGTTATAATAAAAAAAGAAAGGGTGATTCAATGAATAAAGTTAAAAATAAATATTTAAAAGCAATAATTGCATTTATAATGTTGACGATTGGAACGATAGTAGCAGCTTATGCTTTAGAAGCTTTCTTAATTCCTAATACTATCTTAGATGGAGGAGTAACTGGTATTTCTTTTATCGTTTCCAAGTTAACTAATATACCACTAAGTATTTTAGTACTATTAATTAATATACCATTTGTTTATATTGGCTTTCGGAATCTAGGTAAAGGGTTCTTACTTAGAACTGTTTATACAATGGGACTATTCTCTTTATGTTTAAACTTATTTCATAATGTAACACCATTAACAGAACAAATTCTTCTAGCAACAGTCTTCGGAGGAGTATTACTAGGAGTAGGAGTTGGTTTAATCATTCACTTTGGTGGCTGTGTTGATGGTACAGAATCAGTTGCCATCGTAATTAGTAAAAAAACATCACTATCAGTAGGACAAGTTGTTTTATGTTTCAACTTAATCATTTATACAGTAGCTGGTTTTATCTTTGGACTTGATAGAGCATTGTATTCACTACTTACTTATTTTATAACTTTTAAAGTAATCGACTTCGTTTCAGAAGGTCTTGAACAAGCAAAAGCTGCTCTCATAATAACTAGTGAAGGAACTCTTCTTGCTGAAGCAATTTATAAAAGACTTGGTAGAACTGTAACTTTTATTAAAGGGCAAGGTTTAATTAGTGGTGATAAAGAAGTACTTTATTGTGTTTTAACAAGAATAGAAATTTTTGAACTTAAGAAGATAGTAGAAGAAATGGATGAGAGTGCATTTATCACTATTTTAGAAGTATCAGAAGTAATCGGCGAACATATTAAATCAAATAAAAAGATGAAAAAAGTTCATCAAAATATTAAGAATATAGCTTGATTTTAGGAGGAAGTAGTAAATGAATGATAAAAAATTTCTTATATTAGCAGTAGTTTTAGCAGCACTTTTATTAACATTAAGTCTTTTAAAAATGCCTGGTAAAATTACTAATAAAGATGCCATTAAGTTTAAGGAAGAATATGAAAACTTGAATGGTAAGACAAATGAGAATAGTAAGAAAAAATATCGAACCGTTAAAATAGATAGTAAAAATAAAATTGTTTATAGTAGTGCTAAAGAAGTACTAAAAATGATGGAAGAGAAGAAAAGTTTTGTAGTTTACTTCGGTTTTGATTCTTGTCCATGGTGCCGCAGTGTAGTAGAAAATGTTTCTAAAATATCTAAAGAACTAGACGAAGATATTTATTACGTTGATGTTAAAGAAATAAGAGATGTTTATGAATTAGATGATGAAAATAAACCTAAACTTATTAAAGAAGGAGATAAAAACTATCTTAAATTAATTAAGAAATTGGACTCTGTTTTAAAAGAATATACTTTAACTACTGATGATGATAATGAAGTTAAAGTTGGTGAAAAAAGAATTTATGCTCCTAATATAGTTAGTATAATTGATGGTTCAGCTAAAGAACTAACTACTGGACTTAGTGATAAGCAAACTGATGGTTATATGACTCTTACTGATGAAATGAAACAAGAAAGTTACAAAAAGATTAAAAAAGTTGTTCAAGAAGTAGTTAATCATAATAATACTTGTGACTTAGATAAAGGTTGCTAATGATAGTAGTTAAAAATGATAAAATAGAATATCTTTCTAATGATACTTTGGTAGGAGAAGTCCTTTTTCAAAAAGAAACAGATTATCTAGTATTAACAACTGCTTATATCAAAGATGAATATCGAGGTCAAGGGTTAGCTAGTGAAATGCTAAAAGAAGTATTTAGTTATCTGAAAGAAAATAATATTAAAGTAAAAATTGAATGCTCTTATATAAATCACTGGCTTTCCGACAAGAAACTCTATCAAGAATTAATTGTGAAATAAATTTTCATTTTTCTCCCATAATTATTCCGTATTTTTCTAGTATAGTGTAGTTATGGAAAGGGAAGGTGATGCCTACTGCCAAGAAGTTAAACCTACAATAATTTTTGAAAGAGAGATGAATATATAAGAAGATATCTTGTATAAATATAAAATAGATAAAGAAAAGACTGTTCTTAGGATAACTGTTAATAGTTATCCTTTCTTTTTGTCTAATAGTGTCATCTTGCTTGTAATTTCGTTTTTTTCATATTATGATAATATCAAGGAGTGTGATACTATGATTTATCCTTCTATCGATAAGCTTTTGAATATTGTAAGTTCAAAATATGAACTTGTTCATATTTCAGCAAGAAGAAGCAAAGAAATGGCTAAGCATGAGGACTACCAATTACGTGAAAATGAATATAAATGTAGCAAAAACATTGGTAGAGCTTTAGAAGAAGTTCTAGAGGGGAAATTAACTGTTGTTGAAAGTCAAGATTAAGACTTTCTTTTTTTGTACCTTATGTATATAATTAAAATAAAGTAGTACTAAAAAATATTAAAGGTTTCTATTATTTGGAAATCTTTTTCGTATAGAAGGAGTTGAAAAGATGAAAATTATATCATTTAGACATAGAGGTAACGATTTATGTGACATAGTAACAGAAGATGGTAAGGTTTATTCTTTATATGAAGATGTTATCATCAAATATCTAATTTTAACTAAAAAAGAAATTAGTGATAGAGACTTAGTGATGATTTTAGAAGAAAATAAAAACTACGAGTGTTATTATGAAGCAATTAAAAGACTTAGTCGTAGAGCAGAGACAGAAACTTCATTAACTAATTTTTTGAAAAGAAAAGGTTTTGATGATACACAATTAGAGTTTGCTATGGAAAAGTTAAATAGAAGAGGTTACTTAAGTGATAAGAGTTATGCTTCTAGTTATGTTAATAATAAAATAGCATTTTCTACTTGGGGAAAAGATAAGATTAGAAGAGAGTTACGTCAAAAAGGGGTTAGTGAAGATATTTGTGATAAGGCTTTAGAATCATTTAATAGTAATATGGAAGAAGATAAAATTAAGAAAAGGGCAGAAAAGAGAATACTAGCTAATCACTCTAAAAGTAATTTAATGTTAAAAAAGATTATTAAAACTGACTTAGTTAGTGAAGGTTTTAGCAGTGCTTTAGTTGATAAGGTTCTTGATAAGATATCTTTTCTAAATGAAAGAGAAATTGAAGAAAAAACGTATAATAAATTATTAAGTAATTATATAAGAAAGTATCCAAAGAAAGAAGTTGAATACCGGGTTAAAAGAAAAATGCGAGAACTTGGTTTTGAAAAGTATCAATAATATATTTAAACCTTTTATAAAAAAAGTGAAATTTATGAAAAAGAGCAGAGATTTTGCAAATTCAGGTACTTGTTCGACCTGAATTTTTCATTTTGCCGGCGGAATTTAGTAAATTGAGGGGTATCTATTAGGGGAAAATGCAAAATTCCTGATTTGCTATTTAGTTTTGAACCTGTTAAGATGGTGTCACTTTTTCGAAAAAGCAAAAATAATCATCTTAGAAAAGGAGCTAAATATGAACAATAATTTTATTAGTATCTTATCAGATACAACTATGAAATATCTTATGAAAGAAGAAAGGACAAGGAATATCTATCTCGAGTTATTCAGTCATATAATTGGTATTGATTTATCTAATTATAAGATTATTGATAATGAGTTAAATAGCGGTAATAAAAGAAAAGATTATCGTCTTGATTTGTTACTAGAAGAAGGAGATATTATTGTTAATGTTGAAATAAATAAATCGATGGAGAACTATACGACCGTAAAGAATCTTACTTATGCTTTTCGTCTAGCAGGTAGTAGATTAGAGCAAGGTGAAAAATATACTACTAAAGAAGTAATTCAAATTAGTCTAAATAATGATAAATTTGAATATGATGATACCGTTTTAGAATATGAATTAATGAATAGAAAATACAATTTAGTAAAAAATGGTATCAAAATTTATGATGTATACCTAGTAAATTATAAAGACATTTGTTATACTGGAGCTAATGAAGACGAAATGCTATTATCAATGTTAACAGCACAAACTGATGAAGAATTAAAGAAGATAACTGGTAATAGTAAGAAAGGACTGGTCATAATGGATGAGATTGAGAAATTGAAACTCAATGATGAATTTAATGCTTGGTATAACGCTGAGAAAGTAGAGGAAAAGTGTCGAAACTCTGCTTATTCTGAGGGCTATTCAGAAGGCGTTGATAATGGTATTATTGTTGGAAAAACAGAAACAAAACTAGAAATAGCTAAGAGTTTGTTAAATACAGATATGTCAATTAATGAAATAAGTAAGCATACTGGTCTTACTATTAGTGAGCTAGAGGAAATTTCTAATAATAAAAATTTTATCAATGATTAATTCTCTTTTCTACATCAGGTAATCTGGTGGCAAAGTGTAAAATATTATGGTGTTACTAAACTATTAAAAATAATGAGTTTAGTATGTATCAATTATCTAAAGTTAATGAATAATTAATTGATGCGTCTTACTAGACTAATAATAAACTAACTTTCTTTTGTCATAAAATAAAGATAGATTAAATACTAATGGGTAGTATAAATTTATCTTTTTTTGTTTAATACAAAAAAGAAACTAGTCGTTTAACTAATTCCTTTTAAAGTATATTAATTACTACTTGATGATGAACTACTGCTTGATTTAGCATTTTCAATTAATTTGTCCATATATTCATCATAATCTTTCTTTAAAGAATCATCTTTAAATTCTACTCCAGCTTTCTTTCTAACTTCAATAAGTGTTTCATAACGTAGAGTAGCATCATTGCTTAATTTTTCTTCAGTTAACTTTTCTAAGATAGTATCTTTAGATTTCTTTAAAGATGCTTTTTTCTTTTGATCAACTTTTAAAATAATATGATAACCATAAGCTGATTTAACTGGTTCAGTTGTATATTTACCTTTTTCAAGATTAATAGAAGCGTTTAAGAAAGCTTCGTCCATACCACTATCTTTATTAAAGTAGTCGATTAGACCACCATCAGATTTACTACCTGTATCATCACTATTTTTCTTAGCAAGTTTAGCAAAATCTGCTCCATCATCTAACTGTTTAATTAACTTCTTAGCTTTTTCAAGAGCCTTATTTTCAGCATCTTCTTTTTCTTCAGTAGACATATCAGAAGTAGTCTTTGGTTTAATTAAGATATGTCTTACTTTCATATCACCAATAATTTCTTCATCATAATACTTTTGAATTTCATCATCTTTAATATTATCTTTGATATAATCTTCAACAGCTAAATTTCTCTTATATTCAAGTGAAATCATATCACGAAGTTCATCCACAGAATCAACACCTAGATATTGTTTAATAGCTGCCAAGAAAGTATCATCATCATTATTATATTGAGACTTCATCTGAGTTATTTGATTATCAACATAAGTAGTTTCTTCATCAGTTGTTTTATATTTCTTATCTAAGATACTATGATCAATCATATTAATTAAAATACTAATACCATACTTATCTCTTAAATCTTCATATAAAGTTTCAGCTTTAATTTTACCACCATCGTATTTAACAATAGTTGAGTTTTTCTCAAGTTCAGCTTTTTTACCACATCCTGTTACTAAAAAACAAACAGCAACAATAAGTAATAGAAATGCTATGTTTTTCTTCTTTTGCATATTTTTTCCTCCTTTTATCATTGACATGCAACATAATCATAACAAACCTTTAAAAAATAAGCAATAAATGAAAAGAAAAGTCACAAAAAAAGTGTTATAATAGCATGCATGAGGGGCGAGGTAGAGATGAATAATAATATAATAACAAGAGAAAAGTTACTGGATGAATTGAAAATTTACAGAAACATACTAGCAAAGGATAAGATTTTATATCTTAAAAGTTTAATAGAACTTGATATTTCTATAGTTGAAGATCATATAAGCGAACAAGATAGAGAAATACTTAATCAACTAAAATTATTTAGACAAATTGCTACTTATAATATATATGAAAGAGCAATAAAAAAATTAGAGGAAACAGATTTAAATTTAAGCCTGCAAATGAGACAGAATTTCTTTAGTTGTGCTGCTGTGGTAGATAAAGAATTATATAATATTTTTTCCTTTAAATTTGACAGTAATTACACAAGTGATGATATCGGTACTATTAATCTTTTTCAAGTTAAAAGTCGGCCTTACTTAAGAAAAATGGAATTGAAATTGTTACTTGCTAAATATATGGAAGAGGAAAAACAAAGGAATAATACGAATTCTACCTATTGGCGAGATAAACATCTAAAAGAATTAAAAAAATTAAGAAAAGAGTATGAAACGATAGAGCAAAGAAAAAAGCTAACTAGTCATGAGTTAAAATTAATAGAAATAGAAAGTCAATGTTGCAATTCTTTTTTAGAAGATTACGGTTTACAAATGAGTGATTTTTCTGATACAAGATTATATAAGTCAACAGTAATGAAGAAATTGCTGGTGAAACAAAAACCTGGAATAGCAGTAGCTATAAATGTTAATTATATGTAAGAAGGAAAAATGGTGAATGGTATGATAAAGCTTAGAACATTTAATTTAGAGAAAATTGACAAGATAAAACATTATGACCTATTAATGAAACTTAATAGGGATGAAGCTATACAAGAATATATTTCTCATAATTTTGTAAGATTTGTAGATAAGTATCAAGCAGAAGATGAGAAAATAGCTCCCAATAAGTCATATGTTGTAAAAAAAGGTAAACAAAATATTGGAGTAGTTGGAACTTTAAACTTATCAAGTGTCGGTGAATTAGAAATTTGGTATGCAATTGATAAAGATTTAAGAGGAGAAGGCTATGGAGAAAAAGTATTAGCTGAAATAACGCCATATTTAATAGAAAATGTTTCAGATTTAGAAGATATAGAATTAAAAATTAAAAAGAAAAATCTAGCTAGTAAGAAAATAGCAGAGAGTAATGGTTATATTTTAGATGATGGGGATAACGATACTGATATTTATCATTATTTTGGAAATAGTAAAAAGTAATAAAAAACCTCTCTTAAACAATCACACATTTTGAAAATTACCATAAAATAATGTGAACACTAGAAAAAAAGGAGGATTAATTTATGGGTAATTGCAATTCATCAAGTGCTATTGTTTTAGTATTATTTATTTTACTAGTTATTATTATAGGTGCCTATATTTAATTTTTAAAGGGAGGTGTTAAAATGTCTTGTTCAAATAATCAACCAGTAACAACTTCTTGTGGATGTTCTAGACCTAGAAATAGTTTTGTTATCATTATCGTTTTATATATCTTATTAGCCATAATTTTAGGAAGCGTATGTACTTGGTAATAAATCCTTAGAGCTTTGTTTCTAAGGCTTTTTTCTTATATAACATGTAATTAAAATTGTGACTGAAATATAAAAAAATGATGAGTTATCGACCAATTTTACTATAAAACACCTAAAAAGTGGTCGATAACTTACTTTTTTAGTATAAAAACAAGATAATATTAAAAACTATTATTGGTGATGATTATGTATTATTATTTATCTTATTTTTTTATTTTTTCAATAATTGGTTATATTTATGAGAACGTTTTTCATCTAATACTTAAAGGTAGTTTAACCAATAATCCATTTATTGGTCCTTATATGCCAGTTTATGGGTTTGGAATAGTGATAATGCTTTTAATAGAAAATTTTGCTTTTAAAAAGTTTAAAATGCCAAGATGGGGAAAAATATTACTAACATTAGTATTAAACTTTTTTATTTTAACTATTTTAGAATTGATTGGCGGTAATATTGTTGAATATTTCTTTCACAAATCTTTTTGGGACTATAGTGGTCTTAGATTTAATTATGGAAAATATATTGCTGTAGAAGTTTCTCTTGGTTGGGCTCTAGCTAGTTATATATTTTTGTTTATTGCAAAAAAGTATTTAGATAAACTAATTGCTAAAGTACCTAGAAGTTTAACTAATATCTTCATTGTAATTTTCTTATTAGATTTTATTTATTCTTTCTTTTTTAAATAATTAATACGAGATATCCTAAAAAATGATTATTTAGCTAAAAACTATTTTCAAGACCTTTTAAATACATTATAAGTTAGCTGATGTTAAGTAGTAAGTAATATTAAATATTTTTCTTGATTTTTTCAAGGAAAAGTATGGTGTTTTTCCTTGAAAAAATAAATTGATATAAAAAATTATGTTGATACTTTAGCTATACTAAAATTTTATAACATCTATAAAGATAAAAAAATGCGCACCACTGGTGACCTAATTATCTTTAATAAACAATTTACTCATGTTGAGTGAAGCTAAGAATAAAGAGAAAGTGTATTTTCATTTAAAAGCATCTATAAAAACATCAAATATACAAAATACATACTCTTTCAAAGATAAAATAATTACAAATAAAAAGGAGTTCTTGTAAAAACACTCCCCATTTGATATATAAAAGTATTAATCAACTAACTTATGATAGATTTCTTCGACATTAGAACAATCAGATTTAAGTGGAAATTTATCATTTTTATATCTTGGAATAACGTGAATATGGAAATGTTTTACTTCTTGTCCATAGTCATTATTCTGAGAAATAGTAAGTCCATCAATTGCTAACTTATCTTTTAATAAAGTAGCAAATTTAGTTCTAATAACATTTAGCATATAAAGTAAAGTTTCATCATCCATCTCATAAAGATTAGCTTTATGTTTCTTTGGAATTACTAATAAATGTCCATCATTATTAGGATTTATATCAAGAAATACTTTAACTTTTTCATCTTCATATACAGTATAAGAAGGAATTTCTCCTTTAACTATTTTGCAAAATAAACAATCATTCATCATTAATTACTTCCTTTCCTTTTATAGATCATATAAATAAAATACTTCAGTATATCTTACGTCAAGCTTGATAAAATCCGAATCATAATCTGCTAATTTTCCACCCCATGATTCGTATATTTTTCTTGCTTTTTCATTATCCCTTAAAACACCAATAATATATTTAGTAGCACCATTTTCTTTCGCCCAGCTTTCAAAAATATTTTTTAACGATGATCCAATTCCTTTTCCCTGGTACTTAGGATCAATATATATTGCATTCAAGTCAGCATATTCGCTTTCAAAATGTTCATACTTAGAATTTATGCTCCCACACATAATTCCAATTATTTTACCATTAACTTCGGCTACATATGCGATATTTTGATCATCATTTTTTATTCTTTCAGAAAACGTTGTTAATTTTTTATCTACATTCTTTTCCTTTTCTATAAAAACTTCTTCCGGAAAGATATGTTTATAAGCTTCTCTCCATACCTTATTAACTAATTTTATCCATTCATAGCCATCATTTCTGTTAACTTTCCTTATAATTAATTTTTCTTCATTCACGTTATCACTCCCTTTAAATAATTGTACTTTTTTTAGCTAATTTTGGCAATATGTTATGCAAAATATAAAAATAATGCTATAATAAAAACGCCAAGAAAGAAAGGTGATTTGTGTGTTAGAAATAGAAAAATTAGTAGTAGATGTAAAAGAAAGTGGTAAGAAGGTATTAAAAGATTTTTCTCTTGATATCAAAGAAGGAGAAATTCACGCTATAATGGGTCCGAATGGTGTGGGAAAAAGTACTCTTGCCAAAGTAATAATGGGTGATAAAAAATATCTTGTGAATTCGGGAAGTATCAAATTTAACGGTGAAGAAATGCTTGATAAAACAACCGATTATATTGCAAGAAGTGGTATATACTATGTAATGCAAGACCCTAAAACTATCATTGGAGTTACTAATAGAGAAGTACTTAGAACAGCTCTTACCGAAAGAAGTGGAGAAAGACTTAATCTTTATACATTTATTAAAGATTTAAATAAAGAAACAGAAGAATTAAAAATGGATAAAGAAATGATTCATCGCTTTGTAAATCAAGGATTTTCTGGTGGAGAAAAGAAAAAAAATGAAGTCTTACAACTAAAGATATTAAAACCAAAACTAATTCTTTTAGATGAATTAGATAGTGGACTAGACGTTGATAGTTTAAAGATTGTTTGTGAAAGTATTAATAAATATAAAGAAGAAAACCCTGATACTGCTATCTTAATCATAACTCACTATAGCAGAATCTTATCATTAATTCACCCAGATTATGTTCACGAAATGTTAGATGGAAAAATAGTAAAGACTGGACCATTTGAATTTGCAAAAGAAATAGAAAATAATGGTTATCTTAGGGAAAATGAAATGAGTGATACAAATGCTAGAGAATAAAATATTACAGGATGAAAAAGAATATATAGATATTACTAGTGATTGTAGTTATATATTTAATAGTGATAGAACGGTTTATTTTAACATTAAAGAAAATGTCACTTGTAAATTACTAGTTAAAGCTAAAGTTAATTGTTATTTTCTAATAAACAACTTATCAGCCAAAATAGAAGTACATTTACTAAATGAAGGAGAAATAAACCTTTGTTTAAGTTCAATTACTTCAACGAAAGTATTAAATAACGTTGTCATTTATCATGATGATAGTAACACAAAGAGTAATATTATCTGTCATGGCGTAAGTTATAAAAACGGCGAATTAACCTTCAATATCGATGGAGTTATCCCTAAAGGAATAAAAAATTGTACTTGTAATCAAGATAGTATGATTCATCCTTTTGATTTAGCAAAAGCACAGATAAATCCCAATCTTTATATTGATGAATTTGATGTAGTAGCAAATCATTCTGCTTATATTGGACCTTTTCCTAGTGATATTCTCTTCTACTTAAATACTAAAGGAATAGGTACTAAGGAAAGTAATAGATTACTATTACAATCATTTTTATTAAATGATGCAACTAGTGCTGATTATATTGAATTAATAAATACTAATATTAAAAACATAATTAGTTAGGAGGTGTTTTATTTATGAATAGAGAAGACTTTCCTATTCTAAACACAGGAATAATTTATTTTGATAATGGCGCTACTACATTAAAACCTAAAAGCGTTATTGAAAAGATGAATGATTATTACTATAACTATCCTGCTAATATTCATCGTGGTGATTACAAGATAAGTCTAAAAGCTAGCGATGAATATGAACTGGTTAGAACTAAAGTTAAAAACTTTATCAATGCTCGTAGTGAAGATGAAATAGTTTTTACAATGGGAGCAACTGATTCTTTAAATAAAGTTGTCTTTGGTTTTATGGAAGACTATTTATCAGCAGGAGATGAAGTTATAATTAGTAAAGCAGAGCATGCTTCAGCAGTGCTTCCCTGGTTAATTCTTGCTAGAAGAAAAAGTATAAAAGTTGTTTTTGTTCCTTTATCAGAAACTCACGAATTAGAATATGATACTTTAGAAAAATATGTAACTAATAAGACAAAAGTTATCTCACTAGCAGCTGTTACTAATGTTATAGGTGATGTTCGTGATATTAACAAAATAGGTAAGTTATGTCATGATAAAAATATTTTATTTGTTGTAGATGGTGCACAAAGTGTTCCTCATCAAAAGACGGATGTTTTAAAAGATAACATTGATTTTCTAACTTTTTCTGCTCATAAGATGTTAGGACCAACAGGAGTAGGTGTCTTATATGCTAAAAAAGAATATTTAGAAGCAATGCGACCTATCGAATATGGTGGTGGCATGAACCAATCTTTTGATAGTGATGGCAATATGGAATTTAAAAGTGTTCCTACAAGATTAGAAGCAGGTACTCCCCCAATTGCTGAAGTGATTGGTCTAGGTGCAGCAATTGATTATCTTGAAACAATTGGCATGGAAAATATCGAAAAATATGAATTAGAATTAAAAAAATATTTAATCAAAAGATTACAAGAAATAGATAAAGTTATTCTTTATAATACAACTAGTAAAGGTGGAATGACTGCTTTCAACTTATCAGGTATATTTAGTCAAGATACGGCTTTATATCTTGACCATTATAACATCTGTGTAAGAGCCGGTAACCACTGTGCTAAAGTATTAAAAGAAGAAATTAATATTAAAAACACTTGTCGTGTAAGTTTATATTTTTATAACACAAAAGAAGAAATTGATAAATTAATTGAAGCCTTAAAAAATAGTGAAGACTTATATAAAATAGTATTGTAGGTGAAAAATATGGAAATAGATCAAGAATTAAGAAGAGAAATGATTGTAGAAAATTATGAACATCCTTATCATAAGGGACTTAAAAAAGAAGCTGGTTATTTAGTAGCTAACACCAATAATGAAAGTTGTATTGATAATATTGATATCGAATTAAAAATAGAAGATGGTAAAATAAAAGAAGCTAATTTTGATGGTGAAGCTTGTGCAATTTCTACTTCTGCCACATCCTTATTCTTACAAAGGATAGAAGGAAAAAATGTGGAAGAAGTAAGAAAAATATTGGAAAATTATCAAAAGATGATTAACGAGGAAGAATATGATAAAGAACTACTTGAAGACTTAGTTATCTATGACTCTGTTGCAATGCAACCTAATAGAAAAAAATGTGCACTATTACCAAAAGACACTATCGAAAAAATATTGGAGAGATTATAATGAAAAAACAAATCGATACTAGTAAGTTATATTTAGCAGAATTAAAAAGATGTGATAAAGATAAAGGAGTAGAATATATGGCTCCACTTTCCTATATTGTCATTTATAAAGAAAATCAATTTTTTTATAATATTGTAACTGGTGAAGAACATCCGACTTATGAAAGAGTTCCTTATTCTAATCAGTTAGCATCTGGTGAAGAATATGGTACTAAGGTACGTTTAGTAAGTGATAGTACGACGGAACAAAGTGGATTATGTTATCTATTAGTAGGTTCAAAACCATTTTTTCCACAAGATGTTGCAAATGTCTCATTAAGGGAAGTAGAAAATGCTATTCTATGGAGTGATTATTATTTCAAAGATAGAATAAGTATTGCTAAGCGTCGCCTTTTAAAAGGAGAAAATCCACTAGCAATGTTAAAAATAATTAAAAATGATATGTATCAAAGAACAGCTATGGATCAATCAATTAATAGAGAAAAGGTGTTGGTAAAATGGAAGTAAAAGGTTTATCTAAAAATAATATTGTCACTATCTCTAATTATAAAGGAGAAGATGATTGGGTAAGAGGATATCGTTTAAAAGCCTTTGAACAGTTTGAAAACATGAGTGATAAACTTCCATTTGGACCAGACTTTAAACTTGATTTTGATAAAATAACTTATTATAAATCACAAGACGATACTTTAAGAAATGATTGGAATCAAGTGTTAAAACCAGTCAAAGAAGAACTTGAAAACTTAGGTGTTCTTGAGAGTGAACAACATATGGGTGGTATGGGTGTTCAGTATGAAAGTGAAGTTATTTATCATAAAATGTTAGATGAGTTAGAATCTAAAAATATTATCTTTACTTCTATTGAAGATGCTTTAAAAAATCATAAAGATATTGCTGAAAAGTATTTTGGTAAAATTGTTTCTTATAAAGAAAATAAATATGCCGCTTTAAATAGTAGTGTATTTTCTGGTGGAAGTTTCATCTATATTCCTCCACATACTAAACTAGATAGACCACTTCAGAGTTATTTTCGTATCAACAGTAAGAATATGGGACAGTTTGAGCGAACTCTAATTATCGTTGATGATGATAGTGATTTACACTATATTGAAGGCTGTACTGCTCCTACTTATAGTGAAGATTCCCTTCATGCTGCAGTAGTGGAAATTTATGTTGGAAAAAATAGTAAGTGCCGTTATACCACTATTCAAAACTGGGCTCCTAATGTTTATAACTTAGTTACTAAAAGAGCTTTAGTTGATACTAATGGAACAATGGAATGGATTGATGGTAATATTGGTAGTAAACTTACAATGAAATATCCTTGTTGTGTTTTAAAAGGAGATAATAGCAAAGGAACATGTGTTACTATTTCTCTAGCAAGTTCTAATCAAGACCAAGATACGGGAGCAAGAATGATTCATCTAGGAAAAAATACTAGGAGTAATATCATTTCTAAGAGTATTGCTAGAAATGGTGGAAATGCTACTTATCGCGGAAAAGTTAGAATTGGAAAAGATGCTCTTAATTCTGATGCTATGATTAAATGTGATACTTTAATACTTGATGAGTTGAGTAAGAGTGATACGATTCCTACTAATATTTTAGAAAATAACGAATCAGTGTTAGAACATGAAGCAACTGTTTCCAAAATAAGTGATGATAACTTATTTTATCTAATGAGTAAGGGTATTCCAAAGGAAAAATGTGAAGAATTAATAGTTCTAGGTTTCTTAGAAGAGTTCAGAGAAGAACTACCAATGGAATATGCCGTAGAACTAAATCAGTTAATTAAGAGAAATCTTTAAATTTTTTTAAGATTTCCCTTTTTTGCATTTTCAGGCATAAATTTTCCTGAATTTTGCAAATTCAGCTACTGAAAACGCTAAATTCGGCCAAAAATAGGGCTGAAAATGCAAAATTCCCTGTTTGCATTTTACTTTTCACTTATGTTAGAGTACCAGTCAAGAAAGGAGGAGTCATATGCTTAATGAACTAGTTTTAGTCGGTAGACTTGCTAATGAAATCAGAATTAACAAGACCGAGACTGGCAAAAAGATTGGTAATTTAACTCTAGCTGTTCCAAGAAGTTTTAAGAATATGGACGGTTTGTATGAAACTGATTTTGTTTCTTGTATTTTATGGGACGAAAAAGCAGCGATTGCTAAAGAGTATTGCCATACCGGCGATATCGTTGGTATTAAAGGTCGTTTGCAATCACGAGTGATTGAAACAGAAGCCGGAAGAAGAAGTCAATTAGAAGTAGTAGCAGAAAGATTAACATTTCTATCTAGTAAAAAAATAGAAAATGTCAAAAATACTGATATTTAATAATTGATAATTTCCAGATATTGTAAGTGAAGAAGAGTTAATTATTTGTAAACTTGAAAGAAAAATTCTTTTTAACTAGTATATAATAAATACTTGAGGTGGTAAGAATGCTATTGGCAAAAAGAATTAAAGAATTAAGACTAGAAAAGAATCTAACACAAGAAGAATTGGGAAAATTAATAAACGTTACTAAAGTTAGTATTTGTTGCTATGAAAATGCAGCACGAGTTCCTACTCTTGAAACTTTACTAGCTCTTGCTGATGTCTTTAATGTTGGACTTGATTATCTATTAGGAAGAGAAGAGACTGTAGAAGTCTTAGAAGAAAAGACTAAAATGTCTAAAGAAGAAGTCGAATTTATTAAAGAAGTTCGTAATAATAAAAAAACTTATGAATTTTTAATCACTAATCCGAAAAGATGTGCTTCTTTAATTGAAAAAAAACTAAGTTAGTAATTGACGATAAAGTTTTTCTAAACCTATAATTATAATAGGTGATAGAATGATAAAGGAAATTATTGAAAAGAAGAAAAATAAAGAAGAACTCTCTAAAGAGGAACTGGAAGAAATATTTCTTGGTTACTTAAATGGAACAGTAGAAGATTACCAGATGAGTGCCTTTTTAATGGCAATTTGTCTTAATGGAATGACTGATAAAGAAACGTTTATTGTAACTGATTTATTCTTACATAGTGGGGATATGTTAGATTTATCTTTTATCGAAGGAGTCAAAGTTGATAAGCATTCGACTGGTGGTGTAGGGGATAAAACTACTTTAGTAGTTGGTCCCATCGTTGCTAGTTGTGGTATTCCTTTTATAAAAATGAGTGGTAGAGGTTTAGGCTTTACAGGAGGTACTATTGATAAATTAGAAAGTATACCTAATTTAAAAGTATCTTTAACAACAGAAGAAATTGAAAAACAAGCTAAAGAAATCGGACTTGTTATAACCTCGCAAACTAAAAATTTAACTCTACTTGATAAAAAAGTTTATGCTTTAAGAGATGCAACGTCCACGACTGAGAGTATTCCTTTAATTGCTAGTAGTATTATGAGTAAGAAAATAGCAGGAGGAGCCGAAAAAATTGTTATAGATGTGAAAGTTGGTGAAGGAGCCTTACTAAAAACGAAAGAAGAAGCTGAAAAGCTTGGTGAGTTACTAGTTAAAATAGGTAATCACTATAAAAGAGAAGTAAGTCTTATCTACTCTGATATGTCTATGCCACTAGGAAAAGCTATTGGTAATAAATTAGAAGTCATTGAAGCAATTAAAGTCTTAAAAGGCTTAGAAAAAGAAGCTCTATATGATGAATGTATTTTAATAGCAGCTAAATTAATTTCTCTTGCTAAGAATATTTCCTTAGAAAAAGCCAAAGATGAAGCAATTAACTCTATCGAAAGTGGTAAAGCCTATAAAAAATTCGAAGAATTTGTAACTTATCAACATGGTGATTTACAAAATCTAAAAGAAGAAGAAAAACCAATTATTATAAGAGCAAACAAACCTGGTACTATTAAAAAAATACATGCTTTAGAAGTGGCAAAATTATCCTATCAACTAGGAGCATTAAGAACTACTAAAGACGAAAAAATTGATTATAACGCAGGTGTCTATATTGAAAGAAAAATAGGGGATAAAATAGCACCAGGTGATGTTCTTATGAAGCTTTACACTATTAAAAAAATTGACAATATCAATTTAGACCTAATTTTTGAAATATCTTGAAAAAGATATTTTTCTTTGCTATACTTTATCTATAAAGGTAAGGTGAGACATATGGGTACTGCTAAGAGTACGCGAAAAAAAGTTGTTAAAAAAACACAGACCGATATTGAGTTCGAAAAAGCTAAAAAAAATATAAAATTAATAGGAATAATATCAGCTATTTCTCTATTGATCTTGATTGGTTTAGGCTTTGTAGTATATGGACAAAGTTCTTATGCTGCACTTCTTGAATCTCTTCCTGATGCATTTACTAGTAGAGTAGGAAGAAGTCCTCAATGTAGTGATGGCGATACCGGTGCTACTTGTACTGTTGCTCATGAAATAGGAACGATTAATGTCCCTTATAGTTTTCAAGCAAGTTATAATGGTAAACTAGCTGACTTATTTTGTATTGAACACATGAAACAAATGAAAGGTAGTGTTAACTATACAAAAGATGTATCAGTATTATCAACTTATCCTGGTATAGTTTATATTTTGGATAACAATAAATTCGATACTTCAAAAGGAACTTGTGTAGCAAGTGGAAGTTGTACTAGTGCTCAACTTAGTGAATACTTAACACAAATAGCTATTTGGTGGTATATCGATAAAGTAAACGGTTGTGATGATGATAAAAACTACTCAAGCAAAGGTGTGATTTCAAATATAGCAGAAGATGCTGATGGAAAAGGTAAATATTCAGAAGACGATGGAAGTTACCAATACTATAACAACTTATCAGTTTTAGATAAACAAGCCATCAAAGCTAGTAAATATGCTAGTGAAATCGATAGCTTGGTAAACGGAGCTTTAAATTATAAAGCTGACACAACTGTTCCTAATGTAACATTACCAACTAGTGATAAAGTGACTTATGAAGTAGTAGATGATGGTGTTATGACTAGTGCAATTACACCTTCAAGTACAGCTGCTAGTTTCTCAAGTTATACCGTTACTGTCAATAACTCAGCTGTAAAAGTAGTAAATACTACAGGAGTAGAACAAACAACGTTTGGAAGAGGAGAATCATTTAGAATCTTTATCCCAGAATCATCTATTAAAGCTAATGAAGAAATTAAAATAAATGTCAGTGTAGAAGCAACTTTCAGTAAAAAGGATGCCTTCTTCTATAATCCAGATGACTCACTTGTTCAAAGAACAGTTTTAGGAGTTATAAATAATAGTAAAGAAAAGGCTAACTTAGATTTAAGTTACATAGTAGAGATGGGAGACGGCCTATTTAAAAAAGTTGAATCTGGTACTGGTGATCAGATAAGTGGAGCAACTTTAACAATTGTTGATGAAGAAGGAAATACTGTTTATTCATTCGATACAACAGATGAGCCTACTTCAGTAACATTGCCTGTTGGAAAATATACAGTAACAGAAACGAGAATTCCAGACGGTTATGGTGCTGAAAAAACAACATATGAATTTGAAATTAAAAAAGGCGAAACCACAGAAATAACTTTAAATAATACAAAAACAATTGATGTTCCAGATACAAAGATTAACATGGGTTATGTTTATGGAATTGGAGCAGCAGTTATTATTGTTGGTATTATCTTCATTGTAGTAGCTAATAAAACTTCTAATGATAAAAAGAAGAAAAATTAATAAAAAAGGCCAACTTCTTCTAGTTGGTCTTTTCTTCCTTTTAATGGGAATATTAATAGTAGCTTATGTTCCTATTAAGACTTTAAAAAATAGAGTATTTGATGAAATGAAATTAGCTATATATCAAGATGATATAAATGAAGATAATGATACCATTCAAAATGTAGAAACAAAAGATATTGAACAAAAAAGTAATCAAACTGATAATAATCAAACAACTCCAAGTAACACTCAAACTACAAAACCTGTCTCTTATACCTATGTTGGACAATTATCAATCCCCAAAATAAGATTTAAACGGGGATTTGTTAAAAAAGGATCACGATATAACAATATTGAATATAATATTACTATTGCTAATGAAGCAGATTATCCAGATGTCAAAAATGGTAATTTCATTTTAATGGCTCATTCTGGCGATGCACCTATTTCTTTTTTTGAACCACTTTATAAGTTAGAACTAGGAGATCAAGCAACAGTAAGTTATCAAGCGAAAGCTTACTATTATACTTTGGTCAAAACTTATCAAGTTGAAAAGACTGGCAAGATAGCAATTTATCGTGACTATAATAAAAAAACTTTAACTCTAATAACTTGCACTCATGATGATTCTACAAAGCAAAGTGTTTATATATTTGAACAAACAAATGAATAAGGAGGGAAAACTATGGATTTAAATTTTATGGATAAAGTTGACCTGTTTGTGAAACTTAACTTTTCTTCATTCCTTACAATAGAAGAGGCCTTAATTTTTATATTATTACTACTTTTTTTATTATTTAACTTAAAATACAAAAGTAAAGTAGTTTCCATTCTTATACCTTTTCTTCTTTTATTTATTACCAGTCTTTGTTTATTCCTTTTTGGAAGTGATATAACTTTTGTATTAGAAAGCATTGTAAAAGGACTAATTTATTCATTCTATTTTCCAAACATAATCTTTTACATAGTTACAGTAATAATCAGCTTTTTCCTTCTAATATATACAATTATCTCTAAAAAATTAACCAATAAGGAAAAGGTAGTTAACTATCTTATATGTGGTTTTCATCTATATTTGTTTGTACTATTTACAACTAACTGTCTTTCTCTAAAAGTGTCATTAATATCACCAGCTAAAATTTATAAACATGATGAGTTATATGTTCTAGTAGCTGCCAGTCAGGTGGTATTTTACTTGAATATTATATATCAGAGTGTAAAGCTAATCCTTAGAAAATTGAAAAAACAAGACGCTAGTGCTATAATGTATGAGAAGTGAGGTTTATTTTATGAAGGAAAAAATTAATAAACAACTAAAGCGGGGGAAAAAATACCTAAAAAGAGTAAAAGATGAAAAACTTATAAAAAAATATTTCAAAGAAAATGTTCTTTTTATAACTTTTATTGTTACTTGCGTAATGAATTCTACGATGCTTCGCTTTTTTACGATGCACACAATGGAAAATTATTTAGCTATTAAACCAATTCTAGCTGATATTGGTATTGTTACTATTGTAGGTTCTTTCTCTTATTTGTTTAAAGGTAAGAAAAGATATACCTATTTATTAGTAGCAAGTGTTTTCTTTACCGCTATTTGTATGATTAACTCGATATATTATACGTTTTATACATCGTTTGCTAGTGCTTCAATGTTATCACTTACTCAGTTTATTGCACCCGTATCAGATGCTGTTGTAGAAAATGTCTTACAACTTAAAGACTTACTTTATTTGATACCATTTATATACTTTGTTTTTACATATCATCGCCTACTAAGATTAGGTAAATTTAATCGTTATAGTAAAGATGAAAGAAAATCAAAATGGGTTCACACTTTTGTAGCTGGTATTGCTACGATGGTAGTGTTTACGGTTACTTTGTCAGGTCTTGAAATTGGAAGATTTGTTAAGCAGTGGAATAGAGAATATATCGTTATGCGTTTTGGTATTTATCTATATCAAGGAAATGACGTTGTTAAAAGCTTACAACCAAAGATAAGTGCGATGTTTGGGTATGATAATGCCAAGAAAAACTTTGATGAATATTTTCAAGATAAAAGTGATACTAGAGATTATAAAAATGAATATACAGGAATTTTAGAAGGAAAAAATGTTATTGTTATTCATGCTGAAAGTTTCCAAGATGTAGCACTTAATCAAACATTTAATGGTGAAGAAGTAACTCCTAATATGAATAAATTGATAAAAGAAGGGTTATTCTTCTCTAACTTTTATTCTCAAGTAAGTGTTGGTACTAGTTCTGATACGGAGTTAACTTTCAATACTAGTTTAATGCCAACGCAAAATGGTACTGCTTTCGTGAGTTATTTTGATAGAACTTATAATGGTACTCCAAAATTTATGAAAGAAAAAGGCTATTATACTTTCAGTATGCATGCTAATAATGCTGATTTCTGGAATAGACGTGCTATGCATGAATCATTAGGTTATGAAAAATTCTATAGCAAAGAAACTTATAAAACAGAAGGCGAAGAAATGATTGGACTAGGTCTATCTGATAAATCATTCTTCAAACAATCTGTAGAAAAACTAAAAAAGATTAATGAAGAACATGATAAATTTTATGGAATAGTTATTTCTTTATCAAACCATACACCATTCTCTGACGTTACTAAATATGGCGAATTTAAAGTTACAATGAATGAAGAAGTTACTAATGAAGATGGTACTACCTCAAAAGTTGAGCATCCATATCTAGAAGGAACAAAACTAGGTAACTACTTTAAATCAGTTCATTATGCTGATGCTGCTTTAGGCGAATTCTTTACAGAATTAGATGAAGCCGGTCTTCTTGATAATACTGTCGTTATCCTATATGGTGACCATGATGCTAGACTTCCAAAAGCTGATTATGTTAAAATGTTAAACTACGATATGACAACTGATAGTGTTAAATCAAAAGATGATCCAACTTATCAAGAATTTAATAGCTATCATTATGAATTAAATAGAAAAGTTCCATTACTTATTTGGACTAAAGATGATACAATCAAAGCTAAACAAGTAGATGATATTATGGGAATGTATGATGTGCAACCAACTATCAGTAATATGTTAGGTTTCTACAATAAGTATTCTCTAGGACATGATATTTTTGAAATTAAAGATAATAATATAGTAGTATTTCCTAATGGTAACTGGTTAACTAATAAAGTATATTACAATAGCCAGAAGGGTGAATATATGTCTTTAAAAGACGAAGTAATTGGTGAAAACTATATTAAAGAAAATTCTGATTATGCAGAAAAACTTCTAGATGTTTCTAATAATATAATCGTCTTTGATTTACTAAATCCTAATAAGAACGAAAGTGCTGTAAGTAAGGAGGTTAGCAAATGAAACTAAAGAAGAAAGTTAAAAGATTTTTAATCATTTTCCTTATCATTATAGTAGCAGCAGTTGGTGGATTCGCTTTTTACAAAATGACTAATAATTCTAAAACTACAGTTAAAAAAGCAACCGTTTTGAATGAAATAAAGGAATATGGCTATACCTTAAAATCAAATAAAAGTAAAGCCTATAAGACAGAGTTTGCTAATCTTGCAACAATTCTTGAGAAAGAAGAAGTAGATGAAGAAGCTTATCTTAAATCAATCACTAAACTGTTCATCTTAGATTTTTATACTTTAAGTGATAAGGTTGCTAATACCGATGTCGGTGGAGTTGACTTCATTCATACTGATGCTAGAACTAACTTTTTAGAAAAAGCAGAAGACACTATCTATAAATATGTTGAAAATAATATGTACGGTGGAAGAAGTCAAACGCTTCCAACTGTTAAAGCTGTTACTATTGAAGATATTCAAAATGTAAGTTTTACTCTTAATAAAGAGACAGATACTAAGGCTTATCAAGTAACAGTATCTTGGACTTATACTGAAGAAAATGATTATCAAAATAAAGCAACTTTAACCTTTGCACACGAAGGTAAAAAGTTGTCATTAGTAGAAATGAAATAATATGCTTATATAGCATATTATTAATTTTGTCGAAGATTAGTTGCTATACTGATACTAAATAGAGGTGTGTCTAAAATGAAAGAAATGAAGGAACAAAAAAATAAATTATTAATAGCGGTTATCGTCTTAGCGGTTATAGCGTTAGGACTAGGAATGACTTACGCCTGGCTTACACAAACAATTACTGGTTCTGATATTCATACGATGCGAGTAGGAACTTTTGATTTTGCTCTAGAAGAAGACAATTCTCTTTCTCTTAACAATACAGAATTTATGAGCGATGAGGATGGACTTAATCAAACTGGTTTAAAGTTTACCGTTTCCAATACTGGAAAATTTACAGGAAGTTATAGTGTTTATTTAGATGATGATACTTTAGATGCTGATCAAGTAAGATTAAGTGATAGTTTTGTTAGATATAGTTTAGAAACAAATGGCATCAAAGGTGCTGCAACTGACTTAACTAGCAGAAAAATATACGATGGTAGCTTAAGACGTGGAGAGAGTGCCAACTTTGTTTTAAGGACCTGGCTTAATCCGAATGTTAATGGAGATGTTGGTGGAAAAGTTTTTAAAGTAAAATTAAGAATAGAAGTAAGTCAGAGTTAATAAAGACTTGTTAATAGCAAGTCTTTTTAGGTAGAAAGGGATTTTATATGATTTTCTTACAAATAATTTTGCTGATAATAGGTTTTACACTTTTGGTAAAAGGGGCAGATGCTTTTGTTGATGGCTGTAGTAGTTTAGCTAAAGCATTTGGAATACCAAGTCTAATTATTGGTCTTACTATTGTTGCTTTTGGTACTAGTGCCCCAGAGCTTGCTGTTAGTTTAGTAGCTGCTTTTAAAGGAAATAGTGCTATTTCAGTAGGAAATGTTGTTGGTTCTAATATTTGTAATATGTTACTTGTTTTAGGAGGAGCTAGTTTATTTGGAACGCTTCACTGCAAGAAAAAGGTAGTAGAAAGAGATTACTTTTATTTACTTATTTCTTACTTTGCATTACTAATCATTAGTTTTGGAACTTTTAATCAAAAAACAGAAGCAGGTATTATTAATAGAGTAGATGGCCTTTTATTACTTTGCTTTTTAGGAGTTTATGTTTATTCATTAATAATGGATACTAAGAAAGAAATAAAAAAACAAGAGAAAACAAAAGAAAGAATAACTTTCAAAAAGATATTATTTATTATTATTGGATTAATTGCTATTATTGGTGGTGGTGAATTAGTTGTAAATAGTGCTACTGGTATTGCTAAGATAATTGGTTTAAGTGATAGTGTTATTGCTCTTACTATCGTAGCAGTTGGTACTTCTCTTCCTGAATTAGTAACTAGTGTTGTAGCTGTTAAAAAAGGTGAAAGTGACCTTGCTATTGGAAATGTTATTGGGTCAAATATCTTTAATATTTTCTTAATACTAGGTTTATCTGCTACTGTTAATAGCTTAACAATTAGCTTTACTTCACTAATTGATATGCTTGTTATGCTGGGAGCTGGTCTCCTAGTATATGGCTTTACTCTAAAAGACCAAAAAATTACAAAACAACGAGGAATAGTCTTACTAGTTTTCTACTTTGCTTATGTTGGCTATTTATTAGTTAGATAGTTAATTTCTTGTTTAATAAAAAAGTTTATTATGTTATAATAAGTGAACTAAGGAGTTGAGCTTTATGGAACGATTACAAAAAGTTATAGCAGCAAGTGGTATCACTTCAAGAAGAAAAGCAGAAGAGTTAATGCTAACAGGAAGAGTTAGTGTTGATGGAAAAGTTATTAGAGAACTGGGGTATAAAGTTACTGGTAAAGAACGAATAGAAGTAGATGGGGAAATTTTAACTAAAGAAGAAAAAGTTTACTTCCTACTTAATAAACCAAGAGGTGTAATAACTAGTGTTAGTGATGATAAGAATAGAAAGACTGTTACAGATTTAATTTCTACTAATAAAAGAATTTATCCTGTTGGTCGTCTTGACTATGATACTACCGGATTATTACTATTAACTAATGATGGTGATTTTGCTAATCTTTTAATGCATCCTAATAAGGAAGTTGAGAAAGTATATCTTGCCAAAGTAAAAGGTATAGTAAGGGGAGATGCCATTGCTAAGCTTAAGAGTGGAATCTTACTAGATGGTAAGAAAGTTAAATGTACAAGAGCAAAAGTTAAAAAAATTGATTATAAGAATAATACTTCTTTTGTTGAATTGACGATTCACGAAGGTATTAATCATCAAGTTAAAAGAATGTTAAACGAAGTTGGATTTGATGTTATCAAGCTTACTAGAGAACAAGTTTATTTCTTTAATTTAGATGGCTTAAAGAGTGGAGAATATCGTCCTTTAACTAAAAAAGAAGTAGCAAAAGTTTTTGCTCTTCAAAAAAAAGCGACTAAGTAGTTATAGTCGTTTTTATGTGTTTCATTATTTGATTTGGATATAATTCTGTGCTAGTATATAAAACAGAAGATTACATTAATTATTTAATATATGTTTCAAGGTTAGGAGGTAAGAAAGATGGAAGTAAGTAAAATAAAAAAAGCATTAATAGAACAAAGAAATATTGGTTTATCAGGTAATCTTTAACATAAGACACAACTTGATTTTGCTTATAATACAAATCACATTGAAGGCTCTACAATAACGCCTGATGAAACTGCAAGTATTTATGATACGGGTACAATTTTAGCTAGTGGAGATAAGATCATTGTTTTAAAAGATGCCACTGAAACAAAAAATCATTTTACTTTATTTAAGTATATGTTAGATACTATTGGTGATAAGCTAACTGAAGATATGATAAAAAAATTTCACTTTATTTTAAAAGAAGGTACTTTAACTGATGATGAAAGAGAATGATTTAATGTTGGTGAATATAAAAAGAAAAAAAATTTGTTGGGAATATTACAACATCTTTGCCAAGTAATGTAGCAACTGATATGAAAGCATTATTAAGTTGGTACGATAAAATAGATAAAAAGAAAATTGAAGATATTATTGAATTTCATGTTAGATTTCAAAAAATTCATCCGTTTCAAGATGGAAACGGTCGTGTTGGAAGAATGATAATATTTAGAGAGTGTTTATATAATGACATAATGCCTTTCTTTATTGAAGATAGAAATAAAGATTTTTATATAAGAGGTATTAAAGAATATCAAACAAATGATGAAAAGGGTTATTTAATTGATACTTGTTTAAATAGTCAAGATAGCTATGAAAAAATGGCTTCTTACTTTTTAGAAGATAATGAGTAATTATAATTTTAAAAAACATCTGAAGAGCCTGTTTATTTGAGTCTGTAAATAAATTTGTGTAAATAGAAAATCTTTCCATGATAAAATAAAAGAAATGGAGAGATTTTATTAT
>CAKPDM010000010.1 GCA_934148995.1 uncultured Bacilli bacterium | reverse complement strand
ATAATAAAATCTCTCCATTTCTTTTATTTTATCATGGAAAGATTTTCTATTTACACAAATTTATTTACAGACTCAAAGAATATTAAAGACGGTCATTTTCTGATCGTCTTTATTTTTTATGATTATCTTTTCTTATAATAAGCACCAGTAAATTGTCTACCAAATTTGCTTTCATCCTTACCTGCTGCACTATTTGAAAAATAATTATTATTTGTTATAGTATCATCATTATTTACAACATATGACTCGAACTTTTCAGGATTTAATTGATACAACAATGCTTTTCTTAAATCAATCTTATAGTCTTTATCTCCAACTTGTCTAAATGCTCCAGTCTCTTCCCAGAAACTTTCATTTATAAATGATGGCACACGATCATAAGTCCAATTAGCGCCAGCATGACTACCTATATAGATATAAATATCATCTAATTTACTATCATATTTACTTTGAAGTGCTTCTACGGTCATTTGTGGTAAATATCTATCAACCATCTCCGCACCACAATGAGCAGTTGCTGTTACACCATTTTTCAAGTCACTTGCTATTAAAACAGGACAGTCAGCAACAGGATATCCTGCTACAACACCTGGTGTTTTATCTGTTACAATTAAAATATCTGATTTGATATCTAAATCCCAACCATCTTGATAAGCATCAACCATTTCTTGTGTTAAAACAGTGGCTGAACCATCTTTGGTTTGTGATGGCATATAAAATTTATAAGGATCAAACTCACCATTATGTGATAAACTTGCTACTTTACGGCGTTCTAAAAATATAGCCTTTCTTTTCTCATAGTCAAGTTTTGAATCATAGAATATATCTTTAGTAGTCATAGTTCCAAATTCTTTAGTAGTATCAATCTTTCTAACGTTATTTAATGGCATTGTTCCTTTCTTATAAATTGCATACTTACCATCTTTCTTATAATTATTTCTTATTACATCTAAATTTTTCATTTTTATTTCCCCCATATTTCTAAATTATCTTTTATTCATCATATTAAGTAGATTAATCTAAAACATATCTCTTCTGGATCTGTTTTAGATATCATTACACCTTTATATGTAGAAAGTTCTGCTCTATGTCCTTCATCTAGGATACCTTCTGGTGTTATATTTGTTAACAATACAACTTTCTTATCAAGATATACTGTATAGTGAACAATAATTTTCCCGTGTACCTTAACGAAAGATTCATCAGTAGGTAATTTTAATTCATAACTTTCTGTGTTATTATTTTTATCTTCTCCTACTAATTTTCCTGCACGAATAGTTGGATAATATTCAAATGTTAATTTTTTATAAGCTAGCATATTATATTTTCTAACGGAACGTTCTCTTTTCTTGAAATTGTTCTCATCCAAATATTCAAATATGTATGACTTCTCCATAGGCGTTACCCCTTTTATTAACCCCTATCTCCGAAGTTGCTAATATTGTACTATACAATGATTATTTTGTCAAACTTTTTTTCGAATAAATTTTATACAGCAAAAAAACTAAGCAATAAATATCACTTCTTTATCACTACTCAGTAGGTTTTTTTGCCTTCGTTTTTTCACTATCTTTTTTGTCACTCATAAACATCTTATCAAGAATATTCAAACATTTTCGATGACCAAAATCATTTTCATCTATGTTCAATTTCTTATCACCATACATATTAGCTGGAAAGGTATTAAACAATTTTTGAAACACTGCTTTCTTTTCTTTCTCCGATAATTCAAACGGTTCAAGGGAACTATTTCTTTTAAGTAGATAGTAATAACACAATTCTTCTGCCTGCAAATCTACATTCAACTGTTTGGCTATAGAATTAATTTGGTGTTTTATTTCTGGACTGATAAGTTTAGAATATTGTTTTAGTAATTTAGCTTCTTCCATAAATATTTCTACACTAGAATCGTAAATGAATTTAAGCTTAGTATTTTCAATATAATCTTTAGAATTATATGCCCCATCGACATTTATTTTCTTAGAGCAAATATCTAATAGTTTTTGATTAGCAGTTACATAATTAACTAACTCACTATCATACATCCCAATATATTCAATCATGCATTTTTTTATTCCATAAGAATCTAATTTAGCTTTTTGTGGAAATCTCTTTACAACATTTTCTAAGAAACCACTCTTATCAATTATAAATAAATTAGTTAAAAAATGCCTAGCAAAATATTCTAAAACTGATGGTTCAGTAAACTTGTGAGTAAAATATACAAATCCTAGTCCAAAATTTTCAATGCCATCCTCTTCGCAATAACTAGAAATTTGTTTCAATGCCAAAGTATAATTTTTCAAAATATAAACTTGCATATCATTGTACTTCTGATATCTTTCTTCAGGAATTAGTGATTTTGTTCCTAATCTATTTAAGAGCATAAAGATAATAGTCATTGTTGGTTCTTTAACCAAATCAATATATTCCATAAAATTATTTTGATAATTTTCTAAGAACTTTTGATCATTATTTTTTAAATACTTATCTACTTCATCACAAATCAAGCCATAATCAAAACTAGTCCTAATAAGTTTTTTTAATTTATTATATTCATCCATAGTTTATCCCTTATGCACTACTTATTTTTTGACTTTTACCTTTTCTTTAATCATAGAATCCAAACATTCATTTAAAGATTCTTTGCATTTTTGAATTTTAGTATTATTAATAGCAGTAACATGAGCATCGATATCTGACCCTTCTATAAGTTTAAACTTCTCATTATATTCAATGCTACCACTATTTATTATTACCTTACCATGAGCTCTTACATCTGCGTCCTTAACATCACTAGCAAATTTATAATTATACTCCAAATCTCCACTATCTATTATTATCTGACTAGACTTTTCTACATCTGCTTCTTTAACATCTCTAGCAAATATGTAATTATATTCCAAATTTTTACTATCTAGTATCACTTGTTCATGTGCCCATGTATCCGCTCCTTTAGCATCTCTAGCAAATTTATAATTATACTCCAAATCTCCACTATCTATTATCACCTTACCATGTGCTTTTACATCTGCTCCCTTAACATTAGTAGCAAATTCATAATTTTCTTCTAAATCTTCACTATCTATTATGACCTGTCCATGAGCCTTTACATCTGCTCCTTTAATGTTTACAGAAAAAAATTGTGATAGTTTTAAATTATGGAGTTTTAATAACTTAACTTCAAAGTCTTTTACAATTTTCTCATCTGGATAACCAAGCTTTATCATTTCCAAAATCATATCAATAATCTCTTGTTCCTTATTTTTCATACAAATTTCACATCTTCTCTAATAGTGCTATTTATTATACACTTTATATATTAATTAAGCAACAAAATTAATTCAGTAAAACAATTCAAAAAAGATGACTATTGCCATCTTCTTACTAATCTCTTACTTTAATATGAACTTCTCTTAACTGTTCTTCTGTAACATTACTTGGTGCATTCATTAAAATATCACTTCCAGAAGCACTCATTGGGAAAGCAATTGTTTCTCTAATTGAATCTTCATCTAAAAGCATCATTAGAATACGATCAAGTCCAGGAGCCATACCAGCATGAGGCGGAGCACCATATTGAAAAGCTTCATATAAGGCTTTAAATCTTCTTTCTATTTCTTCTTCTTCATAACCTGCAATAGCAAATACTTTTTTCATAATTTCTAAATCATGATTTCTAACCGCACCACTAGATAATTCAACACCATTACAAACAAAATCAAATTGATAAGCTAGCATATCTTCTATCTTTTGATCAAATGCTTCCATGCCCCCTTTAGGCATACTAAATGGGTTGTGCATGAAGGTATAACATTCATTTTCTTCATCCCACTCAAACATAGGAAAGTCATGAATGATAGCAAAAGCATATTTATTAGGATCCATAAGATTTAACTTTCTACCAAGTTCCATTCTAATAGAACCTGCTAATTCTAGTGATTTTTTTCTATCTGCTATAAAGAATAAAACATCATCTTTTTTTAGTTCTGCTTTATCTATTAAAGTTTCTCGTTCATCTTCTGTTAGGAACTTATCAATTGGACCTGCAAAAGATAAATCTTCATTTACTTTTAAATAACCAATTCCAGGCATTCCAATACTTTTAGCATAATCAACTATTTCATTAAACCAAGAATTACTCTTACTAGCTAAATTCTCAACTTTTATTCCTTTAACTGGTACTCCTCTAAAAGGACGAAACTCAGTTTCTTCAAATTCTTCTGTTAAATCAATTATTACTAAAGGATTTCTTAAATCTGGTTTATCAGAACCATACTTTTCCATAGCATCTTTATAGGTTAATCTAATAAAAGGTGGTTCTGATATTTCTTTATCTTTAGAAAATTTCTTAAATGTTTCATAAAAGATTTTCTCTCCCATTTGTAAGACATCTTCTTCTGTTGCAAAAGCCATTTCAAAGTCTAATTGATAAAACTCACCATAAACACGGTCACTTCTAGCATCTTCATCACGAAAGCAAGGAGCTATTTGATAATATTTATCAAACCCAGCACACATTAATAATTGCTTAAACTGTTGGGGAGCTTGAGGTAGTGCATAAAACTTTCCTTTATATTTTCTACTAGGTACTAGAAAGTCTCTTGCTCCTTCAGGTGAAGATGAAGTTAAAATAGGTGTTTGTAACTCAACAAAGTCATCTTCTTCCATTAAATTTCTTAAAAAGTGAATTACTTTATTACGGAAAATAATAGATGATTTAACCTTTGGATTTCTTAAATCTAAATAGCGATACTTAAGTCTCACATCTTCTGCTACTTCTTTACTAGTCATTATTTCAAAAGGTAAAACATTCTTACTTTTACCAAGTATTTCTATTGAACTAACTAGTAATTCAATAGTACCTGTTTCAATTCGATCATTATAATCATCTTCATCTCTTTTACGTATTTTTCCTTTAACGGTAACAGCTGATTCTCTTGTTAGATCATCAAACATCTTATCATCATTACTAACTAATTGTAGTGTTCCATAAAAATCTCTTAAATCAACAAAGATTACTCCCCCATGATCTCTTATATTTTCAATGAACCCTGCTACTACTACTTCTTTATCTATATCTTTTTCTCTTAAACTACCAGCATAACAATCACGATATTTATTTTTAATCATTTTTCTTCATCCTTTCTAATTCTTCTTTAATTAATTCTCTTGTCATATTAGGATTAGCTTGTCTTTTAGTAGCTACCATTACTTTTCCCATAAAGAAATTAATTACTGACATATTATCTTCTTTAATATATTGTTCAACTTGTAAATTATACTTAGTAAATTCATCTTTTATATATTTAACTAATTCTTCTTTATTATTTATTTGTGATAAGTTTTCTTTCTCAATTAATTTAACTGGTTCTATTTTTTCATCTATTGCTTGATAAAGTATCTTCTTAGCATGATCTAGTGACAATTTATCAGCACTTACTAAATTTATTAAACTACTTAACATTGAAGGAGTAATATAAAACTCATCTAAAGTTATTTCTAATTTATTTAAGGTTGATAAAATACTAGTTGTTACAAAGTTAACTGCTAAAGATATATCTTTGACATTCTTAACTACTTCTTCAAAGTAATCAGCTAATTTACGATTTTTAGCAATAACACTAGCGTCATAATAATCTAGTCCAAAATCATTTTGATAAGTCATTATTCTATCTAATTTTAAGACTGGAATTGACTCTTTCAATTCTTGTTTCTTTGCATCTGTTATTTTAACAGGCGGTAAATTAGCATCAACAAAGTATTTATAATCAACAGCATCTACTTTTTCCCGCATAGAATGTGTTTTTCCCATTTCATCTATACGTCTTGTCTCTTGAATTATTTTTTCACCATTTGCTAAGGCTTCACTTTGTCTTTTAATTTCGTATTCAATCGCTTGTTTAACACTACTAAAGGAGTTAATATTCTTCATTTCTACTTTAGTACCTAATTTGTCACTATCTTTTTCTTTTAAGGAGATATTTACATCGCAACGCATTTGTCCTTTATCTGTCTTAGCTTCACTAACACCTAGATATAAGAATACATCTTTTAAGTCTTCTAGAAAGGTTACTGCTTCTAAGCTACTAGTAAGACAAGGTTCTGTTACTATTTCAATTAAAGGAACACCACTACGGTTATAATCTATTAGTGAATAGTTTTTATCATGTTCTAAACTAGCTGTATCTTCTTCTAGATGTAACTGATGAATTAATACTCTTTTAATGTTTCCCTCTACCATAATATCAAGATAACCATTTCTTCCCATTGGTTTGGTAACTTGTGTTAATTGATATCCTTTAGGAAGGTCAGGATAAAAATAGTTTTTACGATCAAACATTATAACATCAGGGTTTTCACAGTGAAGAGCCATGGCGGTTCGTAAAGCATTATAACAAGCTTTTTCATTAACAACTGGTAAAATTCCTGGAAGTCCTAAATCAACAGGTGAAACATGAATATTAGGAATTTTAGTGTAACTATTCTCACTACTAGAGAAGTTCTTAGAATTTGTTTCTAACTCACAATGTACTTCTAATCCAATAACAACATCATACATTATTCTTCACCTCCAATTTGTCCTTTAAGCCCTGTTAATTTTTCTATTTCATTAGCAATATTTAATACTTTCTTGTCTTCTTTTATACCACTAGTAATATTAATACCAATCGGACAATCACTGACAAAACCAGAAGGTATAGTAATTGATGGAAAACCACCAAAGTTTCCTAAAGCCATGTGATTTTCTAATAATAGATATTTATCACTTAACTTATCAGTAGCATCATCAAACTTGGGAGCTGCTCCTCCACTACAAGGTAAGATAAGACCATCATAAGTAGTAAATAATTCTGTTAATTTATCTACTAATAATCTTCTGACACGACAAGCATTTAGATAAAGTTTCTCTTGATTTTCTTTTTGTAAGATATAACTTCCTAATACAAAACGACGTTTAATAAGTTCTGAGAATCCTTCTGTTCTAGTAGCAATTATTAAGGAATTAACGTCATCTTTATTAACTCTATTTCCAAAAGCTATACCTGTTAAATTTGAATTATTACTAGTCGCTTCCGCACAAGAAATGGTCATATAAGTTGGATATATTGCTTCTAATAAAGATTTATCTATTGATACTTCAATAACTTCTACTCCTCTTGTTTTTAGTCTTTCTAATAAGGAATAAAAATTATCTAATACTTCCATTAGTTCTTTATCATCTATATTATATAAACTTCTATCTACTATTTCTTTAATATAGAATAACTTTTTACCTGCTAATGGTTCATCAATACCCTCTAGTAAATCACTATCATCTTGATAAGTTGTCATATCATGAATGTCATAACCTTTAATAGTGTTAATAACAGTTGCTACATCTTTAACACTTCTTGCAAAGCAACCAACATGGTCAAGACTAGAAGCAAAAGCAAATAAACCATAACGTGATACCAAACCATAAGTCGGTTTAAAACCAACGACACCACCGAAAGCAGCTGGTTTTCTAATAGAGTCTCCTGTATCGCTTCCAAGTGCAAAAGGAACTATTCCTAAAGATACAGCAGCAGCACTTCCAGCACTAGAACCACCGATTTCTCTTGTTACGTCATAAGGATTTCTAACAATACCAGTGTGACCAGTAGTACCAGTTCCTCCCATTGCTAATTCATCAAGGACTGTTTTCCCAACTAAGACTGCTCCCGAATTTTTCAATTTTTTATAAACGGTTGCATCATAAACGGGTACATAATTCTTTAAGATATTACTAGATGCTGTTGTTAAAATATTACTAGTAGAAATATTATCTTTCAAAGCATAAGGTATTCCTGCTAACGGACTAGTCCTTTTCTTTATCTTGCATTTATCACAGATAGTAACAAAAGAATTATAAGTAGCTTGATATTTATGAGCAAGTTGATTTGCTTCATTAAATAACTCCTCACTAGTAACATTTTCATTATCAAGTTCATATCTTAAATCACTAATTAAACTTTTTCTATAATTCATCACTATCCACCACCCTTGGTACTTTTACTTGATCTCTTACTTGATGATCTGTATTAGCTAATACCTCACTAACAGAAAGCATTTCCATTTCATTTACTTCGTCATTTCTTAATTTTGCTTCGTTTGAAATGTACGGATAAAATAATGGTTCTATCTCTTTAATGTTAGGAATATTTTCAATTAATTCCATCTGTTTAAGAATTGTTGCAAATTCATCTTGCAATGTTTCATATTCATTATCATCCATATCAAACATTAGCTTTCTAGCATAATCTTTTAACATTTCTTTAGTTATCACTTTATCAGTCCTTTCTTTTTTGAAAACGAAAAAGACTCTAAATCCCAGTAAAGGGACGAGTCTTCTACCCGCGGTACCACCCAATTTATTATCGGTTAGATAATCGCTTATCTTGTTAACGGGAACTACCCGGCTTAGTCTACTTTGTTCTTTAAGCACTCCGAAGTGTTATTCGTAAATACTTTATCTTAACTGTTTGCACCAACCACAGCTTCTCTTATAAGTAAAGTATTCCTACTCGTCTTCATCAACGTTTTCTAGTAAATTTTACAATGATATTTTATAACTTGTCAATTATTTATATAAATTTTTTTGAAAAATTTATTATTTTAGTTTTTACAATTTCTAGCTAATTATACATACTACATGTTAATTTTTGTTAACAGAGATTTCTTCTAGCTCTCTAATGGAAAGTACGGTATGCTTACTTATTTCATTAATTGACATATCTGTATTTAACAAACTCTTAGCTATTTCTAACTGTTTATTCTTTTCACCAACATCTACGCCTTCTGAATAAGCAGAGTTTCGACATTTTTCTTCTACCTTTTCAGCATTATACCAAGCATTAAATTCATCATTAAGTTTCAATTTTTCAATCTCATCCATTATGACCAGTCCTTTCTTACTATTACCAGTTATCTTTTTTAACTCTTCGTCAGTTTGTGCTGTTAACATTGCTAATAGCATTTCGTCTTCGTTAGCTCCAGTATAACAAATGTCTTTGTAATTTACTAGGTATACATCATAAATTTTGATACCACTTTTTACTAAATTATATTTTCTATTCATTAATTCATACTCTAAAACGGTATCATTATGTTCAAATTTATTATTATTTAGACTAATTTGAATTACTTCTTTAGTAGTATATTTTTCACCTTGCTCTAATCTACTACCTGCTAGACGAAAAGCATAAGTAAGATTCTTTACGGTCGTATAGTTCTCCATCGATTTATTTATTTCAACATTAACAATAATATCTCCTTCTTCTAGTAACAAATCAAGACGATAATCTTTTCTTTTATTACCGCTATTTAACTCATTATCAATAATCTTATAATTAGATAAATCAATACCAATTATATGACTGAATAACTCGAGATAGATATTCCTTGTCCTTTCTTCTTTCATAAGATATTTCATAGTTGTATCTGATAAGATACTAATAAAATTATTGTTCATATTTAGCTCCTTTTCTAAGATGATTATTTTTGCTTTTTCGAAAAAGTGACACCATCTTAACAGGTTCAAAACTAAATAGCAAATCAGGAATTTTGTATTTTCTCCTAGTAGATACTCATCAATTTACTAAATTCCGCCGGCAAAATGAAAAATTCAGGTCGAACAAGTACCTGAATTTGCAAAATCTACCTTAAAAAAGTAAAATTTTAATTTTTTTAAACATCCTGCTAAATATAAATAAATAGTTTCGATAAACATGCGTTAATTATTTTGAACCACATAAGGCGATATAGAAGTACCATCTCCAGATATAATTTCAATATCTTGTTTTAAATTTATGACTGGTCTTATACCAAACTTTGATGATGAACTATTGCCATCATTTAAATTACCTGATGTATCAATATACCAGATACAAACAGCCGAACGATTACTATAAAAATCTGACGGAGATAAAGTCCAAGTATATTGATTATTATATAAATAATAGTTTTTATTAGTCTTTCCAAAGCTTCCTCCAGCCATTGATACTTCGTCAGCAGTTATCAACGAAATCGAATAGTCTAATTTAGCGCTTTCATTACTTACTTTAAATCTATCTCCAGTCCTAGTACATTTTAAAGTTGGGGTTTTTCTTTCTACCAATCTTCCATACGCTTCATAAGTAGTAGTGACAGCAATTGAATAACCATTACCATAATTTATACCTCTAGCATTGCAGAATGTCGAATCTGATATATACTTTGTATAATCAACTAAATTTTCTTTATACCATGCATCTAGAAATGTTTTAACTGTTGAATTTGTGTTACTTGTTACTGCAACTTCATAACTATTACTACTATATGAAACTGGTTGTACTCTCATTCTGGTATCACTTTGATAACTAATTATTTTATAAATCACACTACAGTCCATATTTAAGCAACTATATAAACCATTGCTTACTATTTCATCATGATTATCTTTCCATGTTAGTTGTTGTACATCCCCACTCAGAGTAAATTTTTTTGTTGTTTCATCAAAGGTATAACTTGTTGCAAAATTATACTTTGCAGTATTCTTAAAATTATCATAATTTATTACCCCATTATCTTCATGAAGAGAAAAATCTTCATTATATTTATAACCCACATATGCCGGATCCCAATACTTTCTGTTAAATGCTGATTTCCCGATTGTAACTTTTTCACCTGTATCATTTGTTTTCTTTCCAGCATAAATCATCCTGATACTTCCATCTCCATTTTGACGGATAATTCTCCAGATAAATCCGGCAAATGACACATAATTATTCTTTACTGCTCCACGATAGTAATAACTAGGTCCATCATCATCTTCAGCCATAAATAATCCTTCATCAGTAGTAGCTGTCTTTGAAAAGTCTGGGGTATCTTTTGCTACTATGTTTTGTTTAGCTATGTCAACTGATGACTCATGATTATTCATTACTAACATACAATCTGATAGCTTAGTAAAACCATTTCTTACACAATAATCGTCTGCCTGTGATAATACTACTTTTAATTTTCCAAAATAATATTTTCCCATTGCACTATTATCTGCATCGATTGATAGCCATACTCTCAAATCAAATTTATCGATTGATTTACTTTCGATTGTTCCAACATATAATTCTGTCGATGGAGATGATAAATTGCCAATTTTTAAAGAATTACTATCATTCGATAGATTATATCTTATAAAACTATAAGGTATTAATTCACAATCACTTCCACATTTATTCTTTGCGTCTGCATCATCTTCTAAATAAATAGTATATTTTAAATCAGTAACTGCATTATTTACCAGTGAAAAACTATATGGTTCATTTTTCATTCCATTACTGTCTTCTGTTGGAATAACATTTTCTAAAGTTATATCTTTAGAACCAGTCTCATCTAATTTAACCTCTAAATCTCCTACTTGATAAATAATTTTTTCATTATCACCAACTATGTCTTTTTGAATAAGTGCATAACTTACTCCCAAAATAATTAGTACTACTAATATCAAACTCATTATTAAAATATATTTCTTTTTCATCTTACTACCTTTCCTCTCTTTAAATGCAAAAAACAGAATAAGATTTTTCCTATTCCGTTATTTTTACACTATGAAAGAAAGTAGTTTTACTACTTAGTACTAATAAGTACCCCCCCCCCAGGTTAATTTTGAGTTAACTTGGTTAGAAATATAATATTTAAATTCTTTAGCATGAAATACATTCATCTCTATTTCCTACTTTCTTTATTTTTACTATTCCAGTATATCGCACAATAACCCATAATTTCAATATATTTTAATCTTAAATGGTGCTATTGAAGTACCATCACCTGACACAATTTCAACATCTTGTTTTAAATTTATAGCTGGTCTAACAGTATGATTTCCCATTACTCCGTACCAAGGATTTAAATTTCCAGAATAATCAACACGCCAAACTAAAGCTGTAGAATAGTTTTCAGCAAAATATGATGGTGACATTGTCCAAAAATAATCATTGCTATATAAATAATAGCTATTATTCGATATACCAAAAACTCCGCCAGCCATTGAAGCTTCATCTACTGTTATTAGTGCTACTGGATATTCCAAAGTAGCATCAACATTAGTAGTTTTAAATTTATCCGTTGTGTTTTGACACTTCAAAGTTGGAACTCTTCCACTATATAGTCTATAAAATGAAGCATAGGTTGAAGTTGCAGTCAATAAATAACCAGAGTCATTCATCTTATTTCGATCATTACAAAAAGTAGAGTCAGCTAAATACTTAGTATAATTCAATAAATTATTCTTATACCAATTATCAATTTTAATTTTGACAGTAGAACTATTTGAATTGTTAACAGTATCAAGATAGCTATTGCTGCTATATGAAATTGGCTGAACAATCATTCTTGTATCACTTTGATAATCAACAATTTTATATACTACATTACAATTAGTATTTAAACAACTATACAAACCATTTTCGGTGATTTCATCGTGATTATCTAGCCACGTTAATTGCTGAATATTTCCAGTTAAACTAAATTTCTTTATTGATTCATCAAAACTATATCCTGTTCCAAAATTATACTTTTGATTGTTTGTAAACCATGTGTAATTCATTTTCTCTGTAGATTCATGCAACGAAAAGTTATCACCATATTTATAGCCAATATACGTAGGATCCCAGTAGTTATCATTATAGTGTGAGTTTCCAATCGTTACAGATTTTCCTGTATCATTTGTTTTTTTTCCAGCATAAATCAAACGGACACTTCCATCCCCATTTTGACGAATGATTCGCCACATAAATCCTGCAAATGATACATAATTATTCTTTACTGCTCCACGATAGTAATAACTAGGTCCATCATCATCCTCGGCCATGAATAATCCTTCATCTGTTGTTGCTGTTTTACTAAAGTCTGGGATACCTTTTGCTACTATGTTTTGTTTAGCTTGTTCTATTGATGTTTCATGATTATTCATTACTAACATACAATCTGATAATTTGGTAAAACCATTTCTTATACAGTAATTATCTCCTTGCGATAATACTACTTTTAACTTTCCAAAATAATATTTTCCCATTGCACTATTATCTGCATCGATTGATAGCCATACTCTCAAATCAAATTTATCGATTGATTTACTTTCGATTGTTCCAACATATAATTCTGTCGATGGAGATGATAAATTGCCAATTTTTAAAGAATTACTATCATTCGATAGATTATATCTTATAAAACTATAAGGTATTAATTCACAATCACTTCCACATTTATTCTTTGCGTCTGCATCATCTTCTAAATAAATAGTATATTTTAAATCAGTAACTGCATTATTTACCAGTGAAAAACTATATGGTTCATTTTTCATTCCATTACTGTCTTCTGTTGGAATAACATTTTCTAAAGTTATATCTTTAGAACCAGTCTCATCTAATTTAACCTCTAAATCTCCTACTTGATAAATTATTTTTCCATTATCACCTGCCATGTCTTTTTGAAGCAGTGCATAACTTACTCCTAGAATAATTAGTACTACTAATATCGAACTCATTATTAAAATATATTTCTTTTTCATCTTACTACCTTCCCTCTCTTTAAACGCAAAAAAACAGAATAAGATTTATCCTATTCCGTTATTTTTGCACTATGAAAGAAAGCAGTTTTGCTACTTAGTACTAATAAGTACCCCCCCCCGGGGTTAATTCTTTGTTAACTAGAGCTAATTGATACATACTCATGCACCTACTTTCTATTGCTTATTATTATCAGTATTCTTGATATCTTATATGTTATCATGATTTTTGACATTTTACAATCTCCTAAAATTATATTTTTAATTGCAAAACTTTAATATCTGTTAACTCTAATGGTGAAAACTCCTTGATTAATGGTGTTTTTTTAGCTGCTCCTTTTACCTGATAATTAACAAAACTATTCGGTTTTATTGGACTTTGAACTGTAAAGTTTGGAACTATCACATCTTCAGTCAAAAGTGTTTTATTAGTGTCTTCACGTCTAACATAAGGCTTTCTTTTATTTGGTCTTTCATGTAACTCTATATATTTTTCACTTTCTAACTTCTTCCCAATATCTTTTACAATTTTCTTAATAACTCTTGAAACATAAGATTGTGATAGTTGTAATTTAGTAGCAATTTGCCGTTGAGTTAAAACAGCGTCATCACCAAATCCAAAGTACAGAAACACTATTTCCTTATCTCTTCCCGAAAGATTATCTACAGCACGTCTTATTGCTCTATAAGTCTCTAACTTATCATAATTTTCAGTTATATCGACATCATCACTTAACTGTTCCTCTAGCGTTATCTCACTGCCATCGCTGTTTATAAATACCGCTTTATCTAGACTTTCTACCGCCTGATGTTTCTTATTATTTCTAATATACATTGCTATTTCATTATCAATACATCTAACTGCATAAGTTGGAAATGCTATTTCCTTTGTCAAATCATAACTGTTAAGTGCTTTAAGTAAACCAATATTACCGATAGATACTAAATCTTTATGATCATATCCTGTATTCTTAAATTTTTTAGAAACTTCATATAATACCAAACGTATATTATGTGTAACTATTTTCTCTACCGCTTCTTTTGATCCAGCTTTTGCTTCCTTAAATAATTTATTAAATTCATATCTAGGTAATGAACTTGGTAATTTACTTCCATCTATAAACCATTCTTCTGTATTCATATATTTTCCCTTTCTATCATCGAACAATTTTAATAAGATTAAAACTCATTCCAATTTTACTGCCCCTAGAGTAATTGAATTATTAGTTTTAATAACTCTAAGTAAAATAATTTCATCATCCAGTTTTGGTTCATAAAATATGTAATAATTTGATAATTCCTTTAACTCAGTCAAGTATTCTAAGTAATCTTTTTTATTAGCTATCTTATCGCTATTATCTATTATTACCGTAAATATTTGATAAAGTTCATTGTTATAGATAAAGTTTGGATATTTTTTCAAATAATCACTTGATTCGTAATTTTTAACTAATGAATATGATAATTTATTATCCTGCTCACCATTGATCGACAAAGTCTTTTCCTTTGGTATAGAATCATCCAGTAACAGATAATCATTAGAAAGTTCTCTATCTTGATATACTGCAATTTTAGAAGTCAAATTCTCTATTTGAAAAGTTATATTCGTATCAGAAACTTCTACACTCATCTTAGAAGTATTTTCTTTACCTATTAAAGAAAACATTATGATAAGTAAAAGAAGAATTGTTCCCCACCACTTTTCCTTTCGCATAATATCACCTGATAATAAATTATCATGGAGAAGAAGCAAAAAATGTCGAAAAAAAAGAACAAACCTTTATGATTCATTCTTTCTTGTAAATTTATCAAATCTATCGATATCGCTATCTTTAAAATCAGTATCAGCAAGTTGCTCGAATAGTTTTTTCTGTTCTCTTGATAATCTCTTTGGTGTTTGTACACTATAGATTATGTACATATCACCAGTTCTTCTATGATCATCTTTGATACCTTTACCTCTTACTCTTTGCTTAGTACCACTATCAGTTCCAGCTGGCACTGCTACTGTGATATTTCCGTAAATAGTTGGTATTTCTTTCTTAGTACCTAAAGTTGCTTCAACAACGGTAATTGGTACTTCAAGATAGATATCATTTCCATCACGTTTAAAGTATTCATGTTCTTTAACAGAAAATTCTAAATATAAATCACCTGGTTCTCCACTATTTGGTGAAGCGTGTCCCTTGCCTGCCAATCTTAGTCTTTCACCATTATCAATTCCGGCAGGAACGTGAACAGTAATTGTCTTTCTAACTTTAACTGTTCCACTTCCATGACAATCAGAACATACTTTACCGAAAGTCTTTCCAGTACCAGAACAATCTAGACAAGTTGATTTTGTTACAAAAGAACCAAGAATAGTTCTTTGCTCAACAGTAACAGTTCCACTACCATGGCATTTAGAACAAGTCTTTTCGTCAAAGCCACCTTTACCATTACACTTATCACAAGAATCAACGACATCTAAGTCGATATCTTTTTCACAACCGAAAGCTGCTTCTTCAAATGATAAACTCATTCGAATTAACATATCACTTCCACGTTGACGTCTTGTTCCTCCTCTTGATGATGATTGAGAAAATCCCCCAAAACCACCACCAAATAAGTCTTCAAAAATATCCCCTAAATCACTTGGGTCAAAACCAAAGCCACCAGATGAAAATCCACCATCATAAGGATTACCACCACCGGCACCACCTTGGAAAGCTGCATGGCCAAACTGGTCGTATTGTTTTCTTTTGTTTTCGTCTGATAAAACCGAATAAGCTTCTTGTACTTCTTTAAATTTTTCTTCGGCATTTTCTTCTTTACTAATATCAGGGTGATACTTCTTAGCAAGTTTTCTAAAAGCACTTTTTATCTCATCTTGACTTGCACTTTTGCTAACCCCTAATACCTCATAATAATCTCTTTTAGTTGCCACAAATCACACCTCCTATTTTGTTAATTCTTCTAATTCATCTACCAAACTATCAAAATACTTAATAGCATTTAAATAGACACTTTCTTCTTCCAAATCTATACCTAATATTTTAAATGTAGCAAGAGGTTTAATATTTGATCCTGTTTTAATATATTCTAAGTATTTAGTAAGCGTTTCTTCTTTACCATCTAATATATCTTTAGCAAGACTTGATGCCACTGCTATACAAATAGCATAACTATATAAGTAGAAATTCATATAAAAATGACTACGATATATCCATTTATAAGGAGTATATTTAGTTAATTTAACTTGCTTGCCATAATAGTATTTTAAGGAATCTTTACTTATCTTATACATAAATTCTTTAGTTAAATAATTACCATTATGAACATGCTCATACATCAGACGTTCCATGTCACCTTCACGAACAGCACCAAATAAATTTGATTCAAACACACCAATAATATTTTCTAAGCCAAGTATCTTTTCTTCTTTCGTCTTACCATTTTTAATCATATAACTAGCAAGTAAACATTCGTTTATCAAAGAAGTTACTTCGGCATTAACTGATGTATTTTCACGATAAGGTAAAAGGTTATTTTCAATCATATATTGATGATTAATATTATGACCTGCTTCATGTGCAATAGTGGAAATTGATTCAAAATCATAGTTATAACTCATAAGAATTCTTGAGTTAGTCTTATGTCCACTAATTGAATAACCGCCACTACATTTTCCTTTATATTGACAGTAATCAATATATCTATTCTTAATTATCTTATCATATTTAGATAGATAATCTTCTCCTAATGGTTTTAAGGCTTCTCTTACGATTTGTTGTGCTTCTTCGATTGAATATTCTTTAGTAGAATTAGAAAGTTTTGTTCCTAAATCATAAGTATATAACTCATCTAAACCAAGTATTTTTTGTCTTACTTTATAATATCTTTGCAATGAACCAACGTTTTCTCTAACTACTTTTGATAAAGTATCATATATTTTAACGTTTAATTCATTAGAAAATAATTTTGCTTCCAAAGAATCATTAAAATGATAAATACCCGCTAATGTATCTTTTAGTTTAACATAACCATTCAAAAGACTAGCAGTAGTAGATGCATACTCACTTGCTTTCTTTAATAGTTTTGTATCAGCTTGTTTTCTAACATTTCTATCTTTAGAAGTTTTTAGAAAACGAGAGTTAGTAGTTGTCAATTCAACTTTCTCATGATCATTAATTTTTACCTTACCATAATCATGTTCACTATTAAGTAAGTTAGAAGAAATATTACTAAAATCATCAGTAGCAGATACTAAAGAAGTTACTATCTTCTCTTCTTCTTCATTTAAAACGTGAGCTTTATAACGATAAATATCATCTAGATATGGTTTATAATCCTTTAGTTTCTTATTAAGAGTAAATAATTGTTCATAAGAAGCACTTGTTAATTTCAATAACTCTGGATTGAAAAAAGCTGTTAAATTACTAAACTTAGTTATCAATAAGCTAGCTTTATTAAGCATATCTAAAGGTACTTCTTGACCTAATACTTCGTCATTTCTAATAGCAGCATAAATATAGATTTTTTCTATTTCCGCATCAAAATTTGTTTCTTTTTCTAAATAGTCATATAATTTATCAGCATCAGTAGTACAACCAACGTATTCTTTTAATATGTCTAATTCTTTATCTAATTCCCTATAAGAAGCAAAGAATTCATCATCATTTTTGTAATACTCACTTAAATCCCATTTGTACTTCTCTTCTACTTCATCTCTATTTTTGTATTGTTTCATATGTCCTCTTTCTATTACTACTCAATTATTAGGCTAAAAGTTCTAGTCACCTAGAACTTTTAGATTATTATTTTTCTTCGTATTCAGCATCTTGAACATCGTCTTTTTTAGAATCATCATTTGAAGTTTCATTGCTACTATTTTCTTGTTGTTCTTTAGCAGCTTGTTCATATACTTTAGCTGATAAGTTCATAGCTTTTTCTTGAAGTTGTTCTTTAATAGTTTTAACTTTGTCCATATCATTCTTTTCAAGAGCTTCTTTTAACTCTTTAACAAAGCCTTCTACTTCTTCTTTTTCTTTAGCATCAACTTTATCACCTAAGTCTTTTAAAGCTTTTTCAGATTGGAAAATCATTTGTTCAGCATCATTTCTTAAATCTGCTTCTTCTTTCTTTTTCTTATCGGCTTCTTTATTAGCTTCTGCTTCTTTCATCATTCTATCAATTTCATCATCAGATAATGTTGTATTAGAGGTAATAGTAATTTTTTGTTCCTTATTAGTTCCTAAATCTTTAGCAGTTACATTAACGATACCATTAGCATCAATATCAAATGTTACTTGAATTTGTGGAACTCCTCTAGGTGCAGGTGGAATATCAGCTAATTGGAATCTTCCTAGTGTCTTATTGTCACTAGCCATTGATCTTTCACCTTGTAGTACATGTACATCTACAGCTGGTTGATTATCAGCAGCAGTTGAGAATACTTCTGATTTAGAAGTTGGGATAGTTGTATTTCTTGGGATTAATACAGTCATAACGCCACCTAATGTTTCAATACCAAGTGATAATGGTGTTACATCAAGTAAAACGATATCATTAACATCTCCTGTTAATACACCACCTTGAATAGAGGCACCCATAGCAACTACTTCATCTGGGTTAACTTCACGAGATGGTTCCATACCAAGTTCTTTCTTAACTGTTTCATATACTAGTGGTACACGAGTTGATCCACCAACAAAGATTACTTTATCTAAGTCTTTAGCTTTAATATCAGCATCTTTTAAAGCTTTTCTTACTGGTTCAAGTGTTGACATTACAAGGTCATGAATTAATTCTTCAAATTTAGCTCTTGTTAAAGTCATTTCTAAGTGAAGTGGTCCATCGGCACTTTGAGAAATAAATGGTGCTGATACTTGTGTAGTAGTCATTGAAGATAAATCTTTCTTAGCTTTTTCACTTAACTCTTTAAGTCTTTGCATAGCCATTTTATCTTTAGATAAATCTACACCATTTTCTTTCTTAAATGTTTCAACTAAGTAATCCATAATTTTGTTATCAAAATCATCTCCACCTAAGTGGTTATTACCAGCTGTTGATTTAACTTCAAATACACCGTCTCCTAATTCAAGAATTGATACATCGAATGTTCCACCACCTAAGTCATATACTAAGATAGTTTGATTCTTTTCTTGTTTATCAAGTCCATAAGCAAGTGCAGCTGCTGTTGGTTCATTGATAATTCTTTCAACGTTAAGTCCTGCTATTTTACCAGCATTCTTAGTAGCTTGTCTTTGAGCATCATTAAAGTATGCTGGGACAGTAATAACTGCTTTATCTACTTTTTCACCTAAATAACTTTCAGCATAATCTTTCATATAAGATAAAATCATAGCTGATACTTCTTCTGGTGTATATTTCTTTCCTTCAATTTCTACTTTCTCACTAGTACCCATTAATCTCTTGATTGATGATACAGTGTTAGGATTAGTAATAGCTTGACGCTTAGCAGCATCACCTACTATTCTTTCTCCATTTTTAAATGCTACTACAGAAGGAGTTGTTCTATTACCTTCTGGATTAGGGATTACCTTTGGTTCCCCTGCTTCTAATACTGCAACACAACTATTTGTTGTACCTAAGTCTATACCTATTATTTTACTCATAATTATCTATCTCCTTTTCTTATTTTTCTATTTTATTTACTTTAACACTAGCAGCTCTAATAACTCTATCTTTTAATTTATATCCTTTTAGCAATACTTCAAGGACAACATCATCTTCAAAGTTAGGGTCATTATCAGTCATTAGTGCTTGCATAGTATTGACATCAAATTCTTTGCCTTCGCATTCAATTTCTTCAACACCAAATTTCTTTAACACTTCACAAAGTGAAGCATACATCATCTTGAAACCAGCTAAGAATTTTGATAATTCATCAGTTAAAACGTTATCATCTAACTTAATAGCTCGTTCAAAATTATCTAAAACTGGTAATATTTCCAATATTAAATCTTGATTAGCATATTTTAATTTATTATCAGTTTCTTCTTCCTTTCTTTTACGATAGTTAATAAGTTCTGCTTTACTATATTGTAATTTTTCAAGAAGAGCTTGCTTTTCATTTAAAATTTCAGATAATTGATTTTTTAAATTTTCTATTTCTTTATTTTCCTGTTCATTTAGCTTTTCATGTTGACACTTACAAGACTCATCACAATTACACTTTTCTTCTTTACATTCTTGTTTTTTAGCACAATGTTTATGTTTCTTATCTTCTTTCATTTTCATCACCTTTCAATATTTTCTTTAATGAATTCTAATAAACTCATAACTCGTTCATATTCCATTCTTTTAGGGCCAATTATAGCGATTGTCCCTTCCTCTGAATTAGTCTTAAAACCAGTTTTTATAACAGTTACATCAGAATCAATATTATTTTCATCACCAATATATACTTCTATATTATTTGAATTATCTTGCTTGATTTCTTTAATTAAGTCTTGATTATCTAGTTTAGCAAATAATCCTTTCACTTTATCAATACTTTCAAATTCTGGCTGTTCTAAAAATTTTGTTTTTCCAACAACGTTTATATCTGGATGAGTTAAATCATCAAATACATGATAAATAACATCATACAGTTTCTCATGTTGTTCTACATAGTTACCAATAATTGGTTTAACTTCGAATTCTAGCTTAGTACTTATTTCATCTATTGGTGTACCAACTATTAGTTTATTAATTAAGTCAACGGTTTTTTTAACATCAGTTAAATTAACTTGATCAAGTGTTACCGTTTTATGTTCAACTTTTCCCTTATCAGTTACTACTATTATTATTAACTGATTATTAGTTAAAGGAACAACATTAACTTCTTTTAATAAATTATCATGAGAAGCTTTACCAAGCACTACAGCTGTATAACTTGTCATATCCGAAACAAGTTGTAAGCTTTTTGATAAACAGTCAGATAATTCTAATGACTGGTTATGTAAGATAATCTGCAAATTAAGCATATCTTCGCCATTCATTTTTTTTGGTTTTAATAAGTTATCAACATAATAGCGATAACCTTTCTGACTAGGTATTCTACCACTTGAAGTATGTGTTTTCTCTAAAAGTCCTGCTTCCTCAAGATCAGCCATCTCACTTCTGATGGTGGCACTAGAACATTTTAATCTTTTACATAATTGTTTACTACTAACAGGAGTAGCTTGCTTAACATAATTTTCTACAATCATTTTAAGTAATTGTTCTTGTCTATTTGATAATACTTCCAAATGATAAGCACCTCCTTAGCACTTCTTTTTCTCAAGTGCTAATAATATTGTATTCATTTCATTAGCACTTGTCAACCCTTTTTGCTAATTTTTTATCAAAAAGAAAAAAGTCCATCTCTAGACTTTATAATGTTTTCACGACGAATGGATTTAATACCGTTCCATCTCCCTTAGTTATCTGTGTATCTGCCTTTAGGTTGATAACTGGACGAGCCCCGATGGAACCCGCGACGTACTTCCAAGAGTTCAAACCGCCCGAAGGAAGGACACACCACACGTACGCAAGCGAGTAGTTAGAAGTGAAAGTAGACGGAGACAGCGTCCAAGTGTATTGGCCATTATATAGATAATAATTACTATTTGCTACACCTACAACTCCTCCGGCCATTGAGGCTTCATCTGCTGTTATTAATGACACTGGATAATCTAATTTTGCACTTTCGTTTGTAAGTGTAAATTTATCATTATTTTGTGCACATTTTAAACTCGGTGCTCTTCTTGATGCTAAACGGCCATATGCTCCATAAGTTGTTGTTGGAGTTGTTAAATATCCTGAACCACCTGTTACACTTCTATCATTACAAAATGTTGTATCTGCTAAGTATGAAGTATATGCTGTCATGTTATTTTTATACCAAGTATCTAGTGTTGTCTTTATTGATGAGTTTGTTGTGTTTTTTACTGCATCTGCATAACTATCACTACTATATGATATTGGCTGTACTATCATTGCTGTTTCATTTGAGTAACCAGTTACTTTATAAACCACATTACATGATGTATTTAAACAACTATATAAATTATTTTTCACTATTTCGTCGTGGTTATCTTGCCACGTTAATTGTTGGATATCTCCTGTTAATGTGAATTTCTTGGTTGACTCATCAAATGTATATCCGGTTCCATAGTTATATTTTTGTGTATTGGTAAACCAGTTATATCCTGTTGTTCCATTGCTTTCATGTAGTGAGAACTTCTCGTTATATTTATATCCTACATATGTTGGATCCCAATACTTTCCGTTATACTGTGAATTTCCAATTGTTACTGCTGTTCCTGTATCTGATGTATTTTTTCCTGAATAAATTAGACGAATGCTTCCATCACCATTACGGCGGATAATTCTCCACATAAATCCAGCGAATGATACATAATTATTTCTTACTGCTCCACGATAATAATAACTAGTTCCATCATCATCGTCTGCTGCATATAATCCGTCAGCCTCATCACTATTGGGTGCAATTTTAGCAAAATTTGGAGTTCCTTTTGCTACGATTGCTGATCCGGCTGCATCTGCTGATGCTTCATGATTATTCATAACAAGCATACAATCTGATAGCTTTGTAAAGCCGTTATCTTTACAATAAGTATCTTCTGCTTGAGCTACAGTGTCACTTGTTTGACCATAAACATTTACTTTTACTTTGTAAATTAGTCCTCCATTATCATTTTGAGGATTGTAACTTTCATCGACCCATAATCTTAATCTATATTTTACTTCTGTTGTTCCTTGTTGATTTAAGTTTCCTGTATATAGACTCATCATATCAGCAGGACGACCTGTATATCCATTACCTGATGTTTCTTCATAATATGTACGAGGTGCCATTACTTCTGTTTCTTTTCCGTTTTCATCTACTGTTGTCAAATAATATCTGATATTACTTCCGCTAAAAGTATTTCCGCTCTCTTCTTTGGCTGCTATTTCATAGTTGATATCTGTATTACCGGTGATTGATGATTTTACTGTAAAATCAAAATATTCACCAGCTTTCAACCTTGTTTTTCCTGTTGAATCTGTCGTAGGAAGAGCATTATTCATAGAAATAACATTGGTACTTTCTACATATTCCATAGTTATTGTACCTGTTGTGATTGTATTTAACTTTTGACCAGTTCCCACATAGTTAAATGCTGCATAACTGATACCTACTATTGCTATTAATAAGATAAAAACTATTAATATTAAAATGAAATCTTTCTTTTTATTCTTCATGATCAAAACCTACACTTTCTATTTTAGTATTTAACAAAAAAGATAGATTTATACCTTTTTGATATTAATCTATCATTGAAAAAAGAAAGTAGGCTTACTACTTCTTGAATCAGAATTTAATTGTTGACAATCTTTTACTACTACCACAACTGTCTCCACCTTCCTTATTGTTTATTATCAGTATTCTTGACATTTTAATAATATCATAATACTTGACTTTTAACAATAAGGAAAAATCGGAAGTTTTTATAAAAAGCAGAAGCTAATTTTAATATCTTTGTTATCAACACTCTCTTTTAGTTAAAGATCATCAATAACTTTACACTGTGATCCTATTTAATTTTTTCTGTTTTCTCATGGTTAAATGTGTATAACTGACTCTTATCCATTATAATCTTTATTTACGATATGATTTATTTTTTTCTTGATAATTTGAGTAACTTCTAATTATATTTTCAGCTGTCATATCTAGTATATTGGAATACTCATTAACGATTTCTTTATGCTGTTCTTTAAAACTTTTTTCTCTATCACCTGTATATGCCTTGTTTAACACTTCTTGAAAATATGTACAAATAATCATTCTATCTGGAATACTCACAAATTCACTCATAGATATGGTGTCATTTTTTATTATGTCTTCTATTTGTTGATGTATTCTTTTTATTGGAAATCCAAGTATCTCATCAATTTGTAAATAAGTGCTAAATTGAGTGTTATTTTGATTCAGCATACTGTTATATATAAACAAAATTTCTCGAGTAGTATATTCAATCATTGATTCAGCTAAAAAATCATGTTTTACTACATGCGATGTATTTAATCTTTTATTTAACAATGAATGAAGAATTTCATGGATTAATACTGCTACGAGTGTATTGCTTTCGCTATCTGCAAAAACAATTGGTGATTTAGATTTTGATAAACTAAAACCAGCCACATATTCACCAACAATATCATTCCAATTATCATGAAAATATTTTTTTAATAAATTTGAATACGAAGTTTCTTTACTATCAAAAGTATATTTTATTTCGTTGTCATCATGCTTCCACAATATAATTGTCATATCATTAAATAAATCTTCAATCTCTTTTGATTGACTACTACTAAAATAATTAGTAAATGATCGTTTTATATTTTTAATTACATCATCATACATATTGTCTTCCTTTCTACATAAGTATTAAATTGTAGAAGCGTATATATCAAAATCGACTTCTGTCTTCTTATGTTGGATGTCAGTATTATCAACATTTTATATAGACTTTAACAGCAAGGAAAAATTAATTTTGAAACAAGATCCATTTATTTTAAATTTAAGTTGTTGATATACTCAATAAAATAAAGAGGAATATTAATTATTTTACCGTCTTTACTTAAATTATTCAATGAAAATCTTAATGCTATCTCATTATCATTTTTAGCATTATACTTAGTCAAACTATTGTGATTAGTATTTTTGTCTGACTTTACCTCAATAGGAATTATTTTATTATTTCTTTGAATTACAAAGTCAATCTCATTTCTGTCAAAAGTATAATAATTTGGCGCTTCGTCAAATAAATAATTAAGTATATTTGCTACATAATTTTCAGTAAATGCTCCTTTAAATTCTTCTAAAAGTTTATTTTCTTCTAGAATAATATTACTATCTAAATTTGACATTCTTCTTAGAAGTCCAACATCATTCATATAAATTTTATAAGCAGATAAGTCATAATAAGCTTTTAATGGAAAAGCACATTTATTTACTAAGTAACATTTAGTAATCAAATTAGCATCATTTAACCAATTTAATGCTCCCTCATATTCTCTAGCACGGGCTCCTTCTTTTACAACCTGGTATACAAATTTCTTGTTTTCTCTTGCAAGTTGTGATGGAATGCCATTCCAGATCAATGATATCTTATTAGCTTCATTTACATCAGTATGTTTTGAAAAATCATTTTCATAAGCAACTAAAATATTATATTGAATTTTATTAACCTTTTCTATATCTTTATCATTTACCCAACTATATACAACTTCTGGCATTCCACCAACTATATAATAAGTTTTTAATTTTTCTATTAACCTATCTTCAAATATTTTAGGAATATTAACTATTTCACTTGTTCTTCTCATAACTTCGACCAAATTTTCTGAATCATCTGCTATCAAGAACTCACTAAAAGTCATTGGATACAAATTTATAAAGTCAACTTTGCCAACTGGAAAAGATGTCTTAGATAGTCTTATACCTAGTAATGAACCAGCACAAGCAACATGATATTCTTTCGCCTCTTCGCAAAAATATTTTAAAGAATTTAACGCATTTGGACATTCTTGAATTTCATCAAATATAATCAATGTAGATTCTGGATTTATCTTTTTTCCATTTACAAGTGATAACTGTTCAATAATTCTTTTAGGATCTTTTGTATTTAGAAATAGTGAAGCTAATCCATCATCATGATCAAAATTGAAATACGCTACATTGGCGTAATACTTAGAACCAAAGTCTTTCAATATATAGGTTTTTCCAACTTGTCTTGCACCTTTTAAAATTAATGGCTTTCTATCCTTACTATTCTTCCATTTAATTAATTCTTCTGTTACAAATCTTTGCATATTTTATCACCTCTTACATATCATATCACATTTTTACATAAAATATGTCACTTTTATTCACAGTTTTGTATACTTTTTTTGCAATATTATCACACTTTTGTAAATTTCAATAAAAAAGTGCTAACAAGTTTTATTGTTAACACATTCATTTAGTTCCTTAGTTATTGCTTTAGTATAATCTGTTGTATTTTTACGTTCAAAACTATCAACGCTTAAAAGTAAGAATAACAGTAAACTCACTACTAAAACAAGTCCATATAAAATTGTTGAAACAGCAAACCCTTTTTGGTTTAGTCGCATTATTCTTCCTCCACTTCAATTAAAGCATGATAATGACTTGTCTTATCTACTAAAAAGTTACTATCAATAGCCCATAATCTAATTGAATAATCTTCACTCTTTCCTGCTTCTAATGTATCAGTATAAATAACACCATCAGGAAATTCTGATAAGATATAAGCTTTAGGTGCTTGATGATCTTTTCTAAAGCTTAGCTTTAACAGTTCATTAGGAATTTGTCTTTCACTACAACCATCACTCTTCATTTTATCTTTATCTAAAACTAATTTTACTTTGTACTTTACAGATTCACTAGTATTATTTTTAACAGTAAAAGTATAACTAGGACTAGTAAGACCAACTGCATCAGTTACAGGAGTAAACTTAGTAAGTGATACTTCATTTCCCCTTTTTTCATGAAATACTACTTCCATCTCTCCCGAATCATAATCAGTATTTCTGGAAGTTGAAAACTTTTCATAAATTAAATAAGTAGATACTACTGCAAAAGTAATTAAAAAGATAATTATAATTATACTTTTACGTCTTTGTTTCTTATAATATGCCTGATACATAACTAACACCTCTTCTTTTATTTATTTTAAGTCTTCTTATCACTCCTAGTCAATTAATAGTTAACTAAATATTTCAACTTTACATAAAAAGAACCACTAAGTGGCTCTTATCTAGTCTTTATAGGCATTTTTTCGACAAATTACCTTATCACAAGTAGCTAATACTCCTGGTAACATTAATAGTATTAATATTACAGAACAGAAAGTTCCTTGGGAGATTGTCTCACAAATCTTAGCTGCTATTGCATCAGCAAATGATGATACTATTAAAGTAACAATTATTAATATTGACGATGAAGATAAAATAGTATGAATTGATTTATTATAAGCATTAATAATTGAGTTTTGAACATTCATAGTTTCTCTTGATTCTTTATAATATGTTGTATAAACAATCGCATAATCAATAGTAGCTCCCATTAGTATAGCTTGTACTATCAATAAAGAGATGAAGTATACTGATGAACCAGTCATTGAAAGAATCGCCATTGTTACATAAACAGCACATTGAATAATTAAAACTAATATTAATGGTATTAATAAATCTTTAAAAGTAAAGGCTACTACTGCAAAGATGAATAAGATAGTAAGAATTGTTATGAAATCTAATTCACTATTAAATGACTTACTCATTTCAAGGGCCATTGGTGAATCACCTACTACGTAGATACCTTTCTTATTACCAACTTCATCTAAAGCTTTTTGAACAAATTTCAAAGTATCTTTATCTTCTGCACCATACTTAGTATTAAGTATAGCTCTTGAATATTTTTTAGATACTAGTAATTCTTTAGCAGTAGAAATAGTATCTTTAGCACTAATAATTTTATCTTGCATTTCTTTATCTAAAAATGATTTATATTTTTCATCTTTTAAAATAACCTCATTTAAGTAATTAACTATCTCTTCAACTGTAAGACGCCAACTACTATCATATGAGTTTTCACTTCCGTGATAGATATAAACTAAATCAATTAGATTATAATCAAGTCCAGCTGTTAACTTATTAAGGATATTATATAATTCTAAGGAATTATACTTACTACCCATTAAAGTATTTTTCATAATACCATTAACAGTTACTAATTTTTCTTTTGATTTTTCATCAAATCTACTAGAAAATTTCGAATTAGTTAAGACATCACTTATAATGAAATCAGTAAAATCTACTAATGATATTTTAGTATTACTACTTCCACTATATAAAGCCATTACAAGAGAAATAGTATCACTATCACTACCAAGTAAGTTTGCTAATTCTTTAGCAGTATACTTACTATCTCCTAGGGAAGACATCATTACTGTTTTAACTAGATTTAATTTAGTTAATGTTGCTTTATTAAGTTTAGAAGCTAATAGAGAATTATCTTTATTATTTAATATTAAGTTAGCAAATTCTAAAGGTGACATAGTAGTTGCTAGATTAGTATAATCTGCTACTCCATAAACACTTTTAACAATGCTTTCATCTTGAGATATTACTTTACTTAATTCTTTATAATTATATTTATACTCACTATTATTAACAATATTATAAGCAAGTAGTAACATATCTTTGTTATTACCTAATTTAGAAGCAATTAAACTATCATTTTGATTATTTACGATAAAGTTTACTAACTCTTTAATACTCATTTTTTTAGAAGTTTGAGTAGTTTTATAATCGTAATAACCATATCCTAAAACAACCGTTTCTTCAGTAACATCACTACTTATATTAGCTAAGTAACCAGCTAATTCTTGATAAGTATAAGTAGGTACTATATTATAAGTTTCATTATAAGATAAATCCATAATACTAACTAATAATTTTAAACTAGCATACATTGTATCAGTTGGTTGCATAGAATCAAGTGCTAAACTGATTACTTTATATGGTGTTAATTTTAAAGAAGTATCTGCTAGAATTTCTTCATTACTAGCATTAGGATTTAAACTCTTATAAACACTCATATATATCATATTAACTTGCTGTTCACTAAAGCCATAATTCTTTAATTCATTATACATATCTGTTTTATTTAAACTAGTAGTAATAAAATCTTTATTACTAAATTTAACTAAATATGGTTTATAAGTATTAATTGATTCAGGTAGTAAACTACTAATATTACTATCCATTAATACTTCATTAACAAAAGTATTTAATGATAACTTAGTTTGGGTATTATAACTATTATTTTTAACATTACTTAAATAGTAATTATAAAAGTATAATAGTGAAATGGTATTACTATCTAAACCAGTTAAGCCCATCTTACTTAACATTACACTAATAGTAGCGCTATCATATTTTTGATTAATGTTATTAGTATCACTTAATGTCTTAAGAATAGTTAGTTTATTAACCATTTCTTCAGTAAACATACTACTAAGTGATGGATTATCTTTTAGACTTAAAGCAATAGTTGCAAATTCATTAATTGTCATTGTAGTAGTTGAATTACCACTAGTTCTAGCAAATAAGAATAAATCATTGACTGTTTTCTCATCAAGTCCAAATAGACTTGCTATTTCACTTTGACTCATTTGTCTATTGATATTATTTTTATCAGTAAAAGGTTGTAATTGTTTTAGGGAAGCTAGTGTTGTACTATCAATACTAGATGAATAAGTTGGATTGTTAACAACTGTTCCTAACATAAAGTTAACAAACTCAGCAATAGTCATTTTACTATTAATATTCTTAGCGTTATAAAGTACTAATAAGTCATTTACATCACTCTCGCCTATTCCTAAGATATTAGCTATTTCACTACTATCACGTACTTTACTAACATTTTCTTTACTAGCAAATTCTTCTAATAAAGTCATATTTTCTTTTACATCAGATGAAATGGCATCTGCTAATTTCGGATTGGTATAGATATCTGATTTAATGAATTTAATAAATTCATCTAAACTCATACTATCATTAGTATTTTTATTATAGTAATTATAATAAATTAATTTGATTAAATAATCATCAAGTTCTGTATCTTGTCCTAAATCTTTAAACTTAGCATTAAGTTCATCATAAGCTAATTTCTCATTAATAGTATTAGAGTAACATAATACCTGATTAGCTTTCTTATCATTTTTTAATGACTTACAATATTTAGCTATTGTATCTTCATATTTATTTTCATAAATAATTGCTATTTGGTTAGTAGCTTGGAAATGCTTTCCTACTTCATCTTGTTCAGAATCTGTATAAAGAATACCAAGATTACCTTTTAGTAAATAAGCTCCAACAAAAGCTACTATAATGATTACTAATTGTACCCATCTTGTTTTATAACTATATTTACCTAGTTTAGTTAAGTTGAATTCTGGTGATTTCTTCTTAGAATTTATTATTTGTTTATCAAATAATAGTAATAAGCCTGGTAAGCAGAAGAAGATACTTACTAAACTTAAGAATACTCCTTTAGCTAAAACAAATCCTAAATCTCTTCCGATTGTAAAGCCCATAAATACTAAGGCAAGTAGTCCAACAACTGTAGTAACAGAACTACTAGATATAGCTTTAAATGAATCAAATAAGGCTTGTTTCATAGCTTTATTTTTATCTTTTGTTTTTTCTCTTTCTTGTCTATATCTATTAGATAACATAATAGAATAATCCATTGATAGAGCAAGTTGTAGTATGGCTGTTATTGAATCAGTTATATTTGATACACTAGGGAATATTATATTAGTACCTTTATTAATAAAGACAGCTATTCCAATAGAGATTAAATATAACCAAGGTTCAATATATGATTTACTTAAGAAGGTTAAAATTACCATCGCCATACCAATAGCAAGAGCAACAATCCAAAGTTTCAATACTGGTTTATACTCACTATAAATAGAACCACTCATCGCTTTATAATCATAATTTTTAACTACTTCATTATAAACATTTTCAGCTGTTTTTGAGTGATCATAGTCATTTACTTTTAGGGTATATAGTGTATATTCACCATTGTTATAGTCTTCACCATCATCATGTAATACTTTACTTACACCATCAATTTTCTCTAATTTTTCTAAGGTTTCTTCTTTTTCACTTGAAGTTAGTCCTTCAAACATTACATTTAATTCACTAGACTTTTGTTCTTTAAAAGAAGAATCCATAATATCTTTACCAATTCTCGTTTCTGATGTTTTGGGAAGATATTTAGTTATATCAGAGTTTATATTGACTTTAGTTGAGCTATATAAACTTATACCAGTTAAGAACACAAAGATCATTAAGATAATATTTTTATGTTCTACAATAAAATCTGTAAATTTCTTCATCATTCTCTCTCCTTTTCGCGGGTTATTATATAATAGAAAAATAAACTCAAAATAAACTTTACTATATTTTTTTAAATTTATTTTCAAATATTTTATGCCAGTCATATTATTATATTGCAATTACTATTTATTTTATAAAAAAAAGAAACACTTTTTTATAATATGTTTCTTCTATTAATTAGCTGATATTATTTCAATTTTAGTAGCACCAATACTAGCTGGATAACTTGTATTTATCATCCCTTCATAAGTAATTTTAACTTTTTGATTAACAGTACAAGACTTATAATCATCTGTGAACCTAACTCTTATTAAAGAAGCTGTTTTAAAGATATCTTCATCTTTATTAGGTTTAACTAACATACTTTCTTCTTCACAATCAGTTATAACTCCTTTAAAAGAATAAAGTTTTTCTTTTTTGCCATTACAACCTGTAGATATTATTACTAAAATTAAAACTAAAAGAACTAAGGTTTTTCGCATATTAATCTTCCTTTCTAAGAATAATGGTAAACTCTGTATATTTATCTTTCTCACTAGATACTTCTATACATCCTTCATGTAAATCAACTATTTTCTTAGCAAGGGCAAGTCCTAAACCATTTCCAATATTATTATTCTTATCTTTAGTAGTATAGAATTTATCAAAGATATGATTTAAGTTTTCTCTTTCAATACCTTTACCATTATCTTTAATTTTTACTATTACTTTACTATCTTTTCCATAAACTTTAATATTTATCTTACCATTCGGTTCCGTAAATTTGATTGAATTTTCTATAATATTAATGAAGACTTGTTCTAACATTCCTTCATTAGCAAGAGTGTAACAATCATCTATATCTAAATCTAAGAAAATATTTTTCTTTTCGATTTTTTTAAGTTCAATTAAAACAACTTGTCTTACTTCTTCCCCAACATTTACTTTTGTTAAATCAGTTAGTATCTGCTGTTTTTCTACTTTGGAAAGATTTAAGATATTAGTAGAAAGTGAAGTCAAACGATTAGATTCGTTAATAATAATATCTAAATATTTATTCTTTTCTTCCTCTGTTAAATCTCCTCTTTTTAATTCTTCAGCATAGCCTTTAATAGAAACTAAAGGAGTCTTTAATTCATGAGAAAAGTTATTAATAAAATCATTTCTTAATATTTCTACGCTATCTAACTCAGAAATCATCTTGTTAAAGTTACGGTTCATCTCTTTAAGATATTTAGTATCTTTAAGTCTCACTTTATAATTACCTTTCGTTATTTCTTTTAAGATTCGCTCTAACTCATCCATTAATTTAACGATCGGATTTCCAATAACAACAGTCATTACTACTCCTACAATTATTTCGGTAGCAATTAAAATAAATAGCGATATGAATGGCTTTTCTTTTAACATATCAAAGATATCAATATTTAAACTTAGTATTAAAGTAAGAATAAGAATTCCTGATACAATGATAGAAGAAAATAATGCTATTAAACTCCAGATAACGAAGTAAGTATGAATTTTATTTTTCTTAGAATTATTAACACTCTTCAACTTTCTTCACCGCCTTATAACCAAGTCCTCTAATCGCTTTTATTTCAAATTCTGGATAGTTTTCAAACTTCTTTCTTAATCTATTGATATGGACATTTAAGGTTGTATCATCAGTAGTTGATTCATAACCCCAAATCTCATCCATCAATTCTACTCTAGTAAAGATCTTATCAGGATAAGATAATAGTTTATACAAAAGATAAAATTCTTTTTGAGGTAAAGTAATAGATTCATTTTCTCTTGTAACAGTAAGAGAATCATAATCAAGAACTACTTTACCTATCACTATTTTTCGTTCATTTACTATTTTACTTCTTCTTAAAAGTGCTTTTATTCTAAGAACAAATTCTTCCATATCAAGAGGTTTAGTCATATAGTCATCTGTTCCTACTAAGAAGCCCTTTCTTTTATCTTCTGGTAATTGCTTAGCAGTGGCCATTAATATTGGTATTTCATATCTTGCTTCTCTTAATTCTTTAGTAAATTCATACCCATCCATATCTGGTAACATTAAATCAAGTACAATTAAATCAATATGAACTTTATCAATAATATCTAATCCTTCGGTACTAGTTGCTGCTAAAAAAACATGATAACCTTCTCTTTCTAGAACTTTTTTAATAATATTTCTAATATTTTCTTCATCATCTACTACTAAAACATTTATCATTTTCTTATTACCTCCATGTTAGTTTTATTCTATCATATTATTTTCTTTTCTTAATCTTTATTTTTTCAAGTTTATCGTCAATGTCTCTATATATTTCTTGATTATGGGCAAAGAATTTTTCAAGATAAGGAGCACTAAGTTGACAAAACGCATACAACTGCTTAAATTTTTCTTGTTCTTCTTCTAAAGAAACACAAGGATATTGTTTTAAAAGATTTTGCCTTATTAATTTATAGTTTTTATTCGTTATATTAATAATAGTTGATGTATTTTTATTAATCAAAATTCTTATTTTATCATTATTCTCATCATATAAAACATTTGGATTTTCTTGATCCCTCCTATAAGTAGTATTGGTTGTTGGATCTAAAAAATAAGATTTTTCATCTTGCGTAGCGAAAACAATTGCATGATCGGCATACACAAAAGGAATTAGCCTTCTTCTAGCTAAAATATCATTATTAACAACATTTACCCCTAACTGGCAAGCTGGTGTTCCAAATTCATTTAAAATATCGGAAAGCATAGCAGAAGAATGCCGACAAACAGAAATACCAGAAAATATTTCGGTTCCTAATAAATTTTCAACGTCTGCAAAGATTGGATTATCATAATAATGAAACTCTTTATTCTTAGACAGATAACCATTAGATAATAAAATATTAAACACGTAGTAGACTTCGAGTGGATTACTAAGACGAAAAGCTTTATTAATATCTTCGTTATAATTTTTAATAAATTCTTGATATAACTCTCTAATAGATTCTGTTCTTCTCCTATCATAAAGGTAGTTCACTCCAAAATAACTAACGCTGAGAAGAAACGTTGCAGTTAATGATAGTGTATTAGGTTGCACATTTTGACTAGCCAGAAAAATATTAGTACCAACTAGTCCATAAGTAGAAAGTTTTCCTATCTTTTGTATTTTTCTATAAGTATCTGCATCTAGTTTTTCATAAACTTCTTTAAAAATATCAGTCATTTTTACCTCCAAGTTTTTTTACTTATTATATTGAAAAAAGTATATATTAGCAAGACTTATCAACTAGATAATGTTATAATACTGTGTTGAAAGAGTGGCTCTATGAATTATTACGTAAGAAATGGAATTAGTATTTTGAATGATACAACGAAAAACTTAAAGGATTTGAATGAGTTGGGAATATATCTAGCCAAAGAAACAAATATTGATGCCTTAAAATCGTTAAAACTTTTAATCTTGGTAACTGATCTTAATATATTAGAGAAGAAATTAAATATCAACAGTGTCAAGACTGGCGAAGAGATTATTGGTTATGAAAAAAGGAAGAAAAATGAAACTATAGTCGGAAATTTATCAATGAATCCGCAAAATATAGCTTTAGAATTAATGGATTATATAATTCATAACAATGATGTTAATTTAAGGATAAAACCATTAACTACTGGTTACACTATATTTGATTCTTTTGTCTTTTCCTTCGCCGATATTGAAAGTGATGAATGTAGATTTTATAAAAGATATGATATGACCAATGAAAAGTTAGATATAGTATCTTACATGATAGATAATAAATTATTAGAAGCGGAAGAAATTGATCAACTTCTAACTTCATTCGATAGATGTCTTCATAAGGCAAATTGTTATACAAAAGATCAATTAGCAAGAATGAAAAAGATAGTTTCAGAAGAAAATATGAAGAAACAATTAAAATTAAGTCTTGCTAGCTTGATAGATAAAGGAAAAATAACTATTAATGGTTCTAAAGAAGACGTTGAGAAAGACCTAATAAGCAAAAAAACACTACTAACTTCACCATACAAGCAAAAAGATCCTTGGGAAGAGCTAGAGAATTATAAAATGACTAATGATCAATGTGCATATATGCGAAATACTATTCCTGTTTTAATTAAGAAAAAAATTATAAAATAACAAAAAAACAAGTCTTTAGGGATTTGTTTTTTTTCTATTATTAATGTGCATATTGAATTGTTTTTTCTACTACTGCTTTAATGTCTCTTTCGTTAAATGGCTTTCTAATTATATCTACTATTGGATACTCAAAAGCTTGCGCTACTAAAGCATTATCACCTACACCCGTTATGATTGAAACGGGAATAGAATCAAATAAATTATTAGTTTTAAAATATTCTAAAACCTGGAAACCATTAACATTTGGCATATTAAGATCAAGTAACATACCAACTATTTTTTGGCCATTGTTATTATTTATTAATCTTAAGGCTTCTTCCCCATCTCCAGCCATTAAAACTTCGAATTGTTGATCAAAAATCTTTAAAACAAAGTTTTTAATAACAGCAGAATCATCTACTACAATAAGTGCTCTATCTTTACGTGGAACAGTAATTGTTGTTTGTACTCCTGCATCTTCTAAGCCTAAATACTGTTTAACTAAATGAACGATTCGATCTAGTTCTAGTATTAATTCATTGAAATGTTCTGTTACAAAGTAAAGATTATTCTCTTTACTAGCCATTTCATGTTGATAAGCATAATTTGCCAAAGTATCAAAGCCAAAGTATTTAGCATCACTTTTCAATCCGTGAACATAGATTGAATAATTAGCCATATCGCCACTTTCTTTATATAATTTGATTTTATTTTCCTTTTCATTAATATCTGCTAAAAAGTCACTTAAGGTACTATCATAAGTTGCCATGTCTCCAAATAGTTCCAAACTTTTAGCAACATTTACTCCATTACTTGTTAATAGTGTTACATCTCTCATTGTTCTTCCTCCCTTAAATACTTATCAAGTACTCTTTCTAATTCATTTCTTTGGATTGGTTTAGATAAATAGTCATCAAAACCAATACTTAGATATTTTTCTTTCATTCCTGCTATTGCATTAGCTGTAAGTGCCACCGTTTTAATCTTAAAATCTTCTTTTTCTTTTAATTTTAATAAGGTTTCTGAGCCACTCATCTCTGGCATCATATCATCCATTAAAATAAGATTATACGGTACGCCCATTTCTACTCTTTTAATAGCATCCATTCCACTTGATACTTCATCTATAAATACACCATAATCCTTAAGTAATCGTTCGGCTACTTTTAGATTAAGTTTATTGTCATCAACTACTAGTATTCTCTTTCCTTTATAATTTCTTTTAACTGGTACTTCTTCTTTCGGGATTACTATTTCTTTAGGTTTTATATCTACTATCTTTTGGTCAATAGAAACAGTAAACTTACTACCTTTACCATAGATACTTTGAACAACCATCTCTCCGTGCATTAACTCTACTAACTTTTTAGTAATAGCAAGACCAAGTCCTGTTCCTTCGATAGTTATGTTTCGCTCTTCATCAACACGTTCAAACTTTCTAAATAACTTATCGATATTATCACGTTCAATTCCAATACCAGTATCTTCAACAGAGATAATCAAGCGACAAATATCATTTTTTAAAATGACACTTTCTACTACAAAATCAATATATCCCTTCTCAGTATATTTTACCGCATTAGTTAATAAATTCAAAACAATTTGTTTAATTCTTGCATAATCACCATATAACGAACTTGGTAACTCTTTACTAAATCTAACTCTTAACTCGATTGGTCGCTCGTTTCCAAGTCGTCCTTTAGTTAGTACAACTAGCTCGTTAAAGATTTTTAATGGCTCATAAGTAGTATTAACAATTTCCAGTTTATCAGCTTCTATCTTAGAAATATCTAAAATACCATTTACTATTTCTAATAAGCTTTGACTAGCCATCATTATATCTTTGATATCTTCTTTTGCGTTTTCCGGCATTCCTTCTTCTTCCTGAAGAGCTTCCGAAAAACCAACTATAGCATTTAGTGGTGTTCTAATTTCATGTGACATGCTTGATAAAAATTCAGTCTTAGCATTGCTTGCTCTTACGGCGCTTTCTTTTGCAATATTTAACTCTTCGATTAATTTAACATCCGGATTTTCAATTGTAAAGTACATAAGAAAAGTAACTAAAGTTTCAGAAGGAGTAATTAGTAATAAACCAGGAACATAATTTTGAACAATTGAAGTTATAATTCCTAGAATAACATAAATCATCAAAGGAGTGATTTTTTTATTAAAATTAAAAGATCGATTAAGAATTGCGGTAATTACCCAAATACTTATAAAAGTAAAACTTGCTATATAAACTAGGTTAACCGGTATACCAGTAATGATTGGTCCATAAGCACCTTTCAAAAAGGTAATTGGAAAGACTAGAATTGGTATTGCAAATGATACTAGTGCTATAAACCAAAATGGTCTTGATACTTTATGATCTTTTTTAGTTATATAGATCATGTAAATAGAAAATATACCAATCCAAACTAATAATAATAAGAGATAGGTTTTTAAAACTAAATCACTAAAAAATTCAATATAGTTAAGAGAAAAATAAGTACAAGCATACTCAAAAAGCAAAGCAAATAAATTACTTACTACTAAGAACTGATACAATTTATTTTCGACATTTTTTAATCTTTTCTTACTAAAATAAACTATATTTAATAATATTGAAAAGCAAAGAGCACAAGTTGGAAAAAACAGCCCTGTCGTCATTAAAACTCACTCCTATCTTTTTTAATTATAGCATTAAATCGACAAAAAAAGAAGATTTTAGATCTTCTTTACATAGCTTTTTTTAGAATCAACAGATTCTTTAGTAATTACTCTAACAGAGAAGGCATTTTCTAGACCTTGTTCATTTAAATCATTGATATTTCTTTTACCAGAACCAGTCAAAGAAAATTCATCTTGGTGACGAAAATAATAAACTTTATCCATAAGTTCATCTGGTAATTTTTTTCTTAATCTTCTATCAGCTAAAACAATGGTCGTTATTTGATCTTTACAGTCAGGTTGAAGACTATAATGAACAACTGGAGTTTCTACTCCATCCTTATCTTTTACATTAACAACTTCACAAGAAAGAATATTCTTACTATCATCTTCTATCATCTCAGCTAGAAGATAACATGGTACAACACTGCCATCACTTAATACAAAATCATTACCAATTCGTCCATGAAGAATAACTCTATTATCACCTTTAATAGTAGCCCAAAGCTTACAATCTCCATAAACATTACCATCTTTGTCTTTAACAAAGAAATTATTAGTGGCTTCTTCGTTATTATTATATTCATGCATCGTCGTTGGTCCAATTGCAACAAGTCTACCTGCACTGCCATCTGTAATGTGGTTACCTTCTTTATCAAGAACCGCTTGTGAAAGACCTTTGAATGGTATTAAACCATACTTCTTTGTTCCAGCTATTTTACTCTTATAGGCATGATACAAGGAAAAATAGATTCCACCATGTTCACAATCGCCGCCTCCCATTGACAACACTGCTGGTACTGGCAATCTATCTCGACCGGCTTCTACCTCTTTTAAGAATTTATTGATTAATTTTTCTTCGCCTAATGAAGTATTTTCTCCAACTGAGATAGGGATTAAAAGTCCTCTTTGTTTTATATTAGGAAACTCCTCTTGATATTTTAAAGCGGCATGTATCCAAAAACTTCTTGTGGCAGCAACCGCATTCGGACGATTAATTACTAAAGAAGTATTAAAGAAATCTCGATCATAAATTGGTTCTAAGGCTACGCTACATCCTTGAGATAAAGGATCAGACATACTAGTAATAACATCTGTATTTGAATAAGTTGGAATATGAGCTAACATTCTCACGTTTTTCATCTTAGGAAGTCCTGACAAATCATGATCATGAAGTCTTCCCATAACAATCAAACTCTTATGTTGTTGCACTATTTCTTTAGGAAGACCAACAATAGTAGAACCACTTGTATAAGTAACTAAAAAGTCATCACTTAAAGTCACGTCAGCTCTTTCAACTTGTCTATTCTTACCAAGATCTAAAAATTCGCTAAAAGAGATAGTATCTTCACTCTCATAAGGCTTGAAAGAATGATATTTTTTATCAAAATCGTAGAATAAATCAACTCCGTCCTTTAATGACTCACTTAAAGATGCTACCACTATTTTAGAATAACCCATATCTTTAACTATATCTTCTAGTTCTAAATAATTATCACTAGTAGCAATAAAGACACTTTTATTAGTATCTTGTAATAATTCTTTAATAAAATCTTTTTCAAAGTGTGATCCAAAAATCTTAACTTTTGCCCCGATTAAACTAGCTGCTAATATAGTATAAACGAACTCTGGTGTATTACTCATACAAAGTGGAATAGTATCACCTTTTTTTAATCCTAAGTTTAATAAACTAGCTGCAACTAAGTTTCTTTTACTAAACATTTCTTTATAAGTTATAACATTTCCACGATAAAACAAAGCTTCCTTTTCAAGATTATCAATGTTTCGAAGCTCTATTTCTTTATCCCATGCATGATTATGGTTCTTATTTATTTCTTCTATCGCGTTATTATACTTACTACTACTCTTTGCTATTTTGTTACTCTTAATTTTATTAAGAATAATATTATTTTTTAATATTTTTTTAACTTTATCTAAGTTTACTCTTAAATCCATAGTTTGCCCCCTGCTATATTTTTTCAAGTTCACTAGTTAAATAAGAACGTACTTCACCACTTTCTGTTCTAACTTGATAAAGCACCCCTATCTTTAATACAATGACACCCTTTTCTTTAGTATTTGGTATATAAACATTACTACCAATATCTAGGTTATTAGTATCATCATCTTGACTAGTATTTTTAACTATATAACCCATACATTCCTCCTTTTGTTACTATATCATAGAAATTTAATTTATCAAAGTTTTTTTAACATTTTTTCAAACAGTATAGTACTTTCTTAAGTAAACAAAAAAACTCTGTCTTAAAGGCAAAGTTTATTTTTAATAGTTAACTTTTTGAAGTGTTTTTATTTTTCCTCTTTTTACACTATAAAATCTATTGGAAGTTGAATTTTGCTTTAATATAATTTGAATCAATTCATCTCTAGACAAAAAATCTAAGTTAATTGTTTCAGAGTCTCCCTCTTTATTAAAGACTCTATGATAATAATCTACTACTTGTTCCGGTTTAACTTCATAAAAATTACATAGTGGTATTAAGGTTAATAAAGAGTAACCTTCATGGCCAGTCTCAAATCTACTTAAGTGAGTAACTGGAATTCCAATAATATTCTTAATTTCAATTTGCTTAAGTTTTCTTTCTTTACGTTCATTTCGAAAATAAGTATTTATATTATTTAGTTCTGTCTCGTTTAGACTTACTTTACGTTCCTTTGGAGCAACTTCTTTATCAATGATAGTTAGCTTTTTATCTTTATTACAGAAAGCTGTATAAATTTCCATTATTTGTTCATCGGAAAATTGCCAATAATCAATTAATCGTAGCACCGTTTCTAAACGTGGTATAAGCGTTTTATTCTTTTCAATCGCTCCAAGAGCAATTGCAGTTACATCCGAATAATAACCAAGTTCTCTTAAGCTAAGCCCTCCTTTTTCTCTTAAAGATTTTAAATACTTCGATAATTCAGTAACCGCTGTTTGGTTTAAAGCATATTTATCGTTTATCATATTATAGTCCCCCTTTTTAGCAGCACATATAATACAATATTTTTTGATTTTTGTCAAGAAAAAGACAAGAAATTACCTTGTCTATAATTAATTATTATTAATAAAACAAACATAACCATTAGAATTATCCGAAAAAATAGTATTAGCTTCTTTTTTAGAAAAACTATTCTTTAACTTCACCAGTTAAAGTTTCGCTTATATTATTTTTATATTTAGAAGTAATAAACTATCAGCTATTTTTTTATAACCACTTATAACTATTAGTATTACTAATAAAATCATAAGATAAATGAAACTATTTATATAACCATCTTGCTATTCAGCACTTCAAAAAAAGATATTTCAAAATTTAAAAATAATGATTTTATATATACTAAAAATAGCAATTAGTCCTTGCTATCTTCTTTTATTGCTTCTTTTAAAATAGAACCAGCTGTTACTAAGTTTTGTAAATCACTAGGAACTATTATTTTAGTAGCAGTACCATTCGCAACATTTACCATTGCTTCATAACTTCTTAACTTTAATACTGTTTCATCGGCTTTTGCTGCTTTAATTAGTTTTATTCCTTCAGCTTCGGCTTCTTTTACCTTCATAATAGCTTCCGCCCTTCCAGTTGCTTCTCTAATTTGAGCTTCTTTTTTAGCTTCAGCTCTTAAAATAGTACTTTCCTTTTCTCCTTCAGCAATTAATACAGCTGCTTTCTTTTCACCTTCTGCTTGAAGAATTTTCTCACGACGTTCACGTTCTGCACGCATTTGTTTTTCCATCGCTTCTTGAATATCTCTTGGAGGAATAATATTTTTAACTTCTACTCTGTTTACCTTTATTCCCCAAGGGTCAGTTGCTTCATCAAGAATAGAACGCATTTTAGAATTGATTATGTCACGAGATGTTAAAGTTTGATCAAGTTCTAACTCCCCGATAATGTTTCTAAGGGTGGTGGCTGTTAAATTCTCAATAGCATTAATTGGATTTTCTACTCCATAAGTATATAACTTTGGATCAGTTATTTGAAAATAAACAACTGTATCTATCTGCATTGTTACATTATCTTTTGTAATAACTGGTTGAGGAGCAAAGTCCTTCACAATTTCTTTTAAAGTAACAGTATTAGCTACTCTATCTACAAAAGGTACTACATAATGTGGGCCAGTACCCAAAGTCTGATGATAAGTACCAAGTCTTTCAATCACCTTTGCTTCTGATTGTGGTATTACTTTAACTCCAAGTACCACAATCGCTATAATAATTATTAAAATAAACCATAACATAAATTAAATCACTCTTCCTTCTCTTCTACCTTTAGTTTTACTCCACTAATAGATAGTATTTTTACTTTTTTATCTTTTGATATTTCTCTATCACTATAAGCACTCCATCTTTTCCCAAGAACTTTAACTTCTCCTATTTTATCTTTAGCAATAGGTTCAGTAACAACACCAGTTTTACCTATTACTTGGTCAAGATTAGTAGCTACTACCTTTTTTACTTTTAGTTTTTTGACCACTGGTTTAGTTATTAATAAGAGCAGTAATGATACTAATGTAAAAACTGCTAGTAATATTACTGTATCAGTAGTATACAAACTAACTAGTGAGGTTACCAACGCACCAAAAGCAAACCAAATTGTTACTAAATTAACAGTTATAAGTTCTATTATTACTAGGATGATAAAGAAAATCAACCATGCCTCTGTCACTTCTTCCTCCTTTACTAAAGGATACTATAAAAATTAGAAAAATACTACTAAAAATTAATACTTTATTACAAAAAAACAAAAGACTAGAGTTTGCTCTCTAGTCTACTTTTTTAAATTCCATATAATGTTTATAAACACTTCTAAATGGCTAGTTTCTACGTATTAAATAACTTGGGAAAGATTAAGAAAGAATGCTACAAATAACCAAAGTATATATGGCATCAATAAATAAGCAGCTGTTTTATTCTTTTTATAAAACTTACTTATCATATAAATAACAATTACTATTAGAAAAATTAATTCTAATAATGCTAGAAATTTTAAGTTCAAGAGAAAGAAGATTATCGGCCACAAGTAATTAACAAATAAATTAATTTTATAAATATTAGCTAATTCTTTATAATCTCCTACTAGATAACTTGCTATTCCCATTAATATATAAAGAATTGACCATACTATTGGAAAAACATAACTAGGTATAAATCCATCATAACTTTTAGTAGCATCTTTTATTAAGAAACCTACTATTCCTCCAAGTAGTAATGGAACAATTATAGAAATAGCTAGTTGCTTTTTATCTATTTTTTTCATATTCATCACATTACTATCATACTTAATATATTGTATTTTATTCATAATATAAGTATTTAGTCAATAACATTAAATTTAATACCAACTATTTTACTAGCAATTACTTTTTCTTCACCAAAAATATTATAAAAAGCATTAACAAACTCTTCTTTATTAGCAAAAGATAAGTTTGATTCCAAAAGGTCCTTATTATTCCATAGTTCATCTAAGTCATCAAAAACAATTTTATCGATTACTACAACTTTAACAGTCAACATCTCATCATTAAGCACGCTGAAGTTAATTGTGTCTCCAATTTTTATTTTATCCGATTTATCATTTAATAATCTAAATTCTATCGTTTTCCTACCAGATAGTATTTCATCATAAACTTCTTTATATATTTTATATTCAATCATTTTATTCTCCCATATTTATATCTTTTTCACAAATTGTTTTGTTCTAATTGATGTTTCCGAAAAATCTTCTTCTAACTTAATTAAGTTTTCTCTTATTTTTTTCATATCTTTTGCAGAGTAGTTATCTAAAGTATTAATATTGAGAACATTATCAGTCATTTTCACTCCATTAAATATTCTTATATCATCGGATTCTTCTAGCTTTTCTCTGATCGCTAAGTATATATCATACTTTTCTAGTTCTGAATATTTTTCATGTCTTTTTTTCTCGTCAGAATACAGTGATAAACTAAGTCTTAAACATATTCCAGCATACATAGCATATATTAATCTAGGTTGTACATCATAGTGCATTGACTGAATCAGAGCATAAACACCGGTTGCAACAACCGGCACAGATAAAGAAAAGTCTCTAATAAAAGTTCTTTTTAGGTTACCTTCCACATTATAGATTTTTGAATTATCCCTTCGCTCTTCTGCCTGCTCAACCATATATTCTAATAATTTGATTTCATTTTCTTCTGTGAATGGGATGTTAGCCTTAGAACCATCTAAAAATGCGACTTCTATCTCATCATCAGAAATTTCATAGTGTGAGACTAATTCTCCCAAATCTGCCCCTCGATAACCAAATTTCATCTATTGCCCTCCAAACTAACAGCTTAATATATTATCATATATTGCTCAATTTTTTCCACTATTTTTTTACTAATTGATGTATTTTAGAATCTTTATTTTCTTTATCAGCATAAGATAACGTTTTCTCTAATTTAATTAAATTCTTTCTTACTTTCTTTAAATCTCTCAAAGAATAATTATCTAACGTGTTTATATTTATTTTTTCATCGCTCATACTTATCCCATCATACACTCTAGCATCAGACATATTTTCTAATTGTTCTCTTAGTGTCAAATAAATATCATATTTTTTTAGCTCCGAAGATTTTTTTAATTTAGAGTTTCTTCCGAATAGACCGTTGTCTCTAGCATATGAAAGATACAAGAATGCTACACCTGATAATGTCATAGCATAACCAGCAACATTTAAAGGTCCAACTTTATCATATAAGGATAAATTCATAATATTTGCGCCAACAATAACAGCGACCATAGTACAGTCACTAGTAGTGTCAACCAAAAATTCTTTTTGGAAACGGTTCCCACCATTAGTCAAAGCTAAAGCAAAATTTCTTTTTTCAGCCTGTTCAATCATGCATTCTAGTAATTTACTTTCATTTTCTTCTGTAAATGGAATTTCACTCTTGTTATCGCTTAAAAACGTAATTTCTATCTTATCATCAATAATCTTATAGTGCGAAATTAGTTCACTTAAATTTGCACCATCATATCCAAATTTCATTTAATATACCCCCATATAATAAATTTTATTATTTTGAATTCACTATTAGATTTAAAGCTTTTAACTGCATTTTCTTCTCTTCAAGTAATTGTTCTTTTGGTAATTCCAAATAATTAGCAATATCATAGATAAGCCATTCATTGCTGCAGCGACTTTTTCTAAGTATTTCTAAAAAATACTGAATAGAATCACTAGTGGAAAAATCATATTTTTCTTCTATAGTTTTTAATATTCCTACAACAAATAAGTAGGAAGAAATATATGACATTCTAAATGAACAAGCTTTATTCTTTACAATTGCATCATTTCCATAAGTACCATTTTTTGACTTGGTAATTAACTCTTTCATGTTATATATTTGATCTTGTTTTAATGTACTAATAATATTCTTATGTTCAGTATATCTTTCTTCTAGATTTAAAACATACAAAGGAAAAGCCTCAGCTATTCCTTCAGAAATTGCCTGATTACCAAGAAGAAATTGTCCTAAAATAATATGAGAAATTTCGTGTATTTCATTTATTGATATAGAATCACTATCATCATTATTCTCTAATAGATTTTGGCTAACACCATAAGCAAGATTGAAGCCATCTAAATCATAGCATTTAACTGGGCGACCACCACCTTTTTGATCTTTTGTAAATAATGGTGGAACTGATAATAATTTAATAAAATTTTCATCAGGTACTATGTATAGATACAGATTAGGTTTAGCATTGCCGGGCAACTTAATCTTAAGTACCATTAACATATCAAGTTCCAACTGAAATCTAGTCAGGTAGTCTGTATATACACCTTCATCATATTTACTTACCAATTCTTTAGATAATCGTACCTTTATATTGTTACTAAAAACTCTCAATTCAGAATTTTTTATATATTCTAACAAATAATCTTTTTCATACATTTTTATACCACCACATTAAATTGATTTAACTAATCTCTTTGCACCAGCTGATGTTTTACTGGTTTTATCAGAAATAACTGGAAGTTCTTGAGAACTAGTAGCACTCAAATAACTATCTAAAACCATCTTTGATATCTTTTCACGCATCGAAAAAATATTGTAATATAAATTCATGCAATAACTTTTTTCTTTAAGACTAGCTATTTTTAATAAAAGGTCATTTTTCTCAGCATCAATATTTCTTTTTCTAACTTCTAAGTGATCTTTTGTTTTTAAGTATTCAACATCACGTATAGTTAGATATGACATGAAGTTTGGTACTGAACCAGATATACTTGTTGCAAAATAACAATTTTTATAGTCTTTATCGTCTATCTTTCCTTTATATACAGTAGGAAATTTTTCTTTTATTAGTGGTAATTCAATAAACTCAATGGCTTTTTCTGGTTGATAAACACCAAATACTAGATTTTCTCTTTTCATTTTGTCTTTAATTACGCCTTCAAACCAACCATTTTCTTCTAGTAATAATTTACCATTAAAATTTTTATAGTAACATCTAACATCCATTAATTTTGTCATCTTTTCACCTCGCTAATTATTGTTTTCTAGCCTTAACTTTTTTACTTTTGCTTCTTCTTTTTTCTTATATTCAACTTGATTGGCAAGAATGTTAACTAAACTTTGATGAAGTTCATTCTCTTCTGGAGTATAGAAGTTAGAACAACTGTCACTTGTACTTGTTATTAATTCTTGCACTGATACATTATCTGGCTCTTTCTCTTTATCTATTCTTGAAAAATAATCCAAATAACAATTTAGTTCCTTAGAACCGCCGGCTTTTAAATATTCATTCATAAATCTTCTTAAATTAGGATCAGTCTTATCTACCCCGTACATCATAGGAATTTCTATATTTCTACCAAATTCTTTAGCAAAAAGAAAAGCTCTTATAGGTCCACTTCTATTACCACCTCGGCTAATAATTCTATACATTACGCAATTTAACATTTCTTCCCTTTGATATGACCAATTGTCGTATTCAGTGATAGCTTTCTCTAACTCATTATTTTCTGGAAATTCAATGTTTTTAGCCTTTAAGATCTCTACTACTTCCTTTAAGCTTTTTCCTTCTAGCTCATTATCAGTAACTCCAGGGGCAATACGTCCCATCTCTTCGGCCATCATTACTGTTCCATCTCCACTTAAATGAAGATGAGAAAAAGAGTGACGATTATCCCAGTAGACGATATCTTGATATCTTGGTTTAACAAAATAAAATAATTCATAATTATCTAAGGAATCAAAGAATACTTGTGAATTGTAAAACTTAGACCAATCTAACTTCTTAATTTCCGAGTCACAAGACACATTATCTCTTACATATTGATTTCTTTGAAACATAAGTTCACTAATTCTATCCTGCTTGTCATCTTCTTTAGTAAATAATGTACTCATCTCATAATCAGGATATCTTAACTCATACCAAACAGCCATCTTTTCTATAAGATTTCTAAGTTCGGTTGATGACTCATAATCACCAATACAATCATAGTTAGCTTTTTGTGCCTTACTATACCAAGAAAGAAAGCTATCTACCTTATAATCAAGATCACACTCTAAAGCAGTAGTTAGTTCTTCATCGCTGCTTAACTGCTTATCTCTATCATTAGTACCTTCTATAGTTTTACTGATTTTATCTTTTATTTTTAACAATTCATCTTTAATATTCATATTTTTTCTCCCATAACTACTTTTCTAGTCTCATATATATAAGCGGATAAGCATTTTCCTGTTCATCTAGCTCGGTTCTTTTGTAAGATTTAGATCCCATGTGTTCATAAAAAGTTTGAGCTAAAGGATTCTGTTTGTTAACTGTTACTTCACTAACATGATAATTATTAATACCATAATTAAGTAATAGACTTCTGACTCCTTTTCCACGTTCTACGCTCTTAACGAATAACATTTCTACTTTAGTTTCTTCTATTCCCATAAAAGCAATAGGAAAATTATCATCAGATTCTGCTACTATTAATGATGATACCCTCTTTAAAGTCGATGGAACATATTTTTTGATAGTGTTCATTTCACTTTTTGATAAAAATGTATGTGTAGCTGTTACAGAATCTTCCCAGATTTCTAATAGTTGCGTTATTAATGTTTCTGATCTATTTTTAACCTCTAAAATTTTCATATCTCTACTTCCTAACTTTTTCTTACCATCCAAGATATGCTTCTCATTAAATAGATAGTATGTCTGTTACAGTAGATAAAATTAATTTTATATAGAAATAAGAAAAAATTCAACGGTAAAGTTATTATTTCTGACTATTAACTGGTAGCATAGTCTTAAGTAATTTTTTATTACTTACTGGTTTTTGAACAAAGTTTTCAACTTTAAACTTATTTATAGCTTCTTCATATTTTTGGACTATTTTATCATATTTTTTTGCACTGACTGTTTCGCGATCACTAGTTAACAATTCAGCCGTATAAATATCAACAGACGCAGTAAAATCAAGTTCTTCTTCATAAGCAGAAAGTAGTTTAATATATGATAATAATTTCATTACTTCGTCTAGTGAATCACTATCTATTATTTCTTTTACTTCTAGCCAATTATCACCTATTTCATTTAATAATTCTATTCTTTTATTACTATATCTTTCATAAAATGACCTAAAAGGATTTTTATCCTTTCTAATCTTTTCGATTTCTCCTTGTGTTTTCTCAAAATTAAGATCAATTATCATACCCATACTAGTGGGTTTAGTAGCTGATTTATCTGTTACATTTTTCATTTTTGTTGCCCCCTCTAATTATTAATTTAACTTTCTTGCCTTACTTAATTAGTTTTAAAGGCAAGTGAATAATATTATAGCTTTAATTTTTTTTATATTCAACTATTCTTCATATTTATTTTTTAATGTTAAAAATTATAATTTCTAAAATTTATTTGATATTTTTCTTTATCTTAACATTTCTATGCATTCTTTTACATATATCTTCGTAACCAATCTCTTTTTTCAAAATGGCAATTTCCTGTTCCAACTGTTCTAAATAGAGGGATTGGATTGGCAGTAAATCTCTTTCTATAGTTGGTAGAACGAAAGGTAAAATATATTTATCATTTTCTATATTTTGATCTTGTAAAAAATCGTGATATAAAAAGGAAAGCGTTTTTTCTTTGTCATTAACATTAGTTATTTTAGGCCTTTCAAGTTGATAGTATATATCTTTATCAAATACTAATCCCAAAGATGTATCATAAACTATCGTCTTTCCATTACTAAATGTTCTTTCAGCAAAACAATGATTAGCATAATGCTCTCCTGCTTGGCCCTTTCTATATTCATCAATATTTTCAGGATTAAGCCTTAAGCTATCCACATCTGCATAAACAACTTTGAAGTCATCGCTCTTATCAAATCCTAAAGTCAACAATGGTACTCTATCATAGCAAAATCCATTACAAAATCTTTCGCATAGCAGTAATATAGATAATGGAAGTCCACCATAATAAATATGTCTTAAATTTCCTATTAACTTATTATCATAAGCCCCTATTAGTCCATTAGTTATACCATATTCAAATAAAGAATCATATTTTTTATTATATATTTCCCAATTACTCTTTTCCTGTTCTGTCACCATCTTAGTACCAATCCCCCTAAGTCGATATATATACTATCATAAAAAACAGAACTATACAAACAAATGTTGTAATAATTTTAAAAATGGTATTACTTAATATTTATAATATTGAAAGATATATCAACTTTCCAACTTATCACTAAATCTTTAAGTTATTTTTTCAATATCTTTACTTTTCCAGGAACAGTAGGAATCCAATCTTCAATTCTATCTTCCATTTCTTCATTTAGATAATTAACCATCAAATTATTGTGTCCTTTAGAACCATGAAAATCACTACCAGCACTTATTAATAAGTTGTTTCTAATTGCATAATCATAGAGATAATTAACTTGCTCTGCATTTTCAGATTCGTTACTAACTTCTATTCCATCAATATAAGTTCGGCAAGAGTTTAACATTTCTTCAATATTGACTTCTTTAGAATATTTATAAGGATGAGCTAAGAATAGCTTACCACCATTGTCATGAATAACTTCTCCTAATACAGTGATATCCGGCTAGACAATATGCATATCAACATATAATGAGAAACTTTTATTCATTGTAATCAAGCTATAAAGGCCACTTACATTTGATACATTATATTCTTCTAAAAAGCTTTATTTTTTAAAGAAATATTTAACATTCTAAAAATAGCAGCGTGTGCAAATTCTTCTTCAAGATTGTACGGAAACACTTTCAGCTAAAACAAGTTTCAAACTTTTACACTTCTCTACCAAGTTTCTATAAATCTTCACCTGTCTTGTTGCAACTATTCCATATTGTTCTCTTGTCCAAGTTCTGACATTTTCCAGTTCAAAACCATAGCATAAAATGTCATACGTTACGTCATTAATTATTGTATCAGCTTCCATTCCATAAACCAAAGTACCACTATTAAGGGCATTATTTAGATCTAATTCTAAATAAGCATAACAATTATCATGATCAGTTATAAACAAATAAGTTATTTCACTTGCTAAGGCTTTATTTATTACTTCATTAGGACTCAATTTTCCATCAAGTGAATGATTTGAATGCATATGTAGATTAATTTTACTCATAATAATGGCCTTCTTTCTTCTAAAATAGATTATTAAAAAACAGATAAAAAGTAAAACAAAGTTAGCAGATACGTACTAGCTTTGTTTTTCGTATTACAAACTTTATTTACAAGTATAATTATTTCTTATCAAATACTAATTTCTTTGGGCAATTATCTTTTTTCATATTGTTGATAGTTATTGTAGAAGCTAACTCTGTTGCTTTTACTAATTCATTATAAATATAATCTAATTGTTCAAAAGTAGCCTCTACCGCAAGTCCATTTTCTTCCAGCACTGCTCTTTGGTTAACATCATATCTTATCTCATTTTTTTGTTTGAAATTTTGTCCAAAATAATCTATGCAGATATATTCACTGCTCTTAAAGTAATGCGATACATTAAGATAATCGCCAGATCCTAGATTATACACTAGATGACAAGAAAATCCATCAGAATTTCTGCGATATTTGACTGCATCTTCACTTTCAGATTTTACTATTGTCATATAACAACAATTATTTCGGTACTCGCCTTCTGTATTATCATATACGTTGGCACGAATATTAACTTTTTGTTGATAATTGCTAATAGAATCAAGCTCAATATCTTTATTCATATATGGATTAATTGTCTTGTCAAATTGTTCAATAATTCTTCTAAAATCCTGACCAGATCGAGTTTTATTATCTCTTGCAACAGTATCCAGAAACATTTTACCATGCTTTGCATCAGCACTCATCCAATCATAAATACTAATACCAGGATTAACTTTCTTTAGAATTTCTGTATTAATAGTTGCCATTATTTCATCGTATCTTTGTACTTCTGTTTCCGGCAACCCTTTCTTTCTAGCATAGTAATCTTGTAATTCTGTCAAAAGAATAACAAGTCCCTCTTTAGAATCAATATGATATGTTTCTATATATCTATTTTCAATTGTTCTCCTTAAAAGATTTTTTCTTGCTCTTTTTAATCTTTTTAAATACTCTTTAGAATCCAGTCCACTAATTAAGTTAACTTCTAATTCTTTCTTATATTTATCATCCACTGCCCACTCAACTGGAACATTATATTCGCATCCTCCAGCAACTCTTATCTTGTAAGGATTATTTGGATACTTTGTATAAATAATGTTAGCAACTTCTAACGGTACTTTACCTTTGATCACAGTATAGAAAGTACCACTAAAATGCATCGAAATATCGTTTAAATAACCGTCAGTATTAAACGTCTTTAAAACCTCATTAAATTCTAATCTATTCATAAGTTGAACCTCCTAATAACATTTATTATATTACACAAATTTAAAAGTGCACATAATTAAAAAAATATTAGTTATGTTAAATCATCTTTACTATTAAACTCAATCGTTTCACCAACCTTCATAATTCTATAATTAAGGCAGTTAAGTTCTAATTCTTGTTTTAGTTTATCAATATCAGGATTCATAATGTCCTTAGGATGCTGTAAGTGAATTGGTAGCACCAATTTAGGATTAATTTTTTTGGCAAACCAGATACCATCAGTCATTCCAAGTGTCAAGCCATTTCCATTAAACGGCATACACAAGATATCACATTTATAATCGTTATAAAAATTTATTGTATCGCTAGTTGTATAGAGTCTTATACTTCCATCATCAATAATAAAACCAATATTTTCAAATATTTCTTTATCTGCTTCATGCATTCCAATAAAATAGCCATGCACTGCACGCGTAACTTCCATTTTTATATTAGGAAAAATCTCTACAACATCATTTTCTTTTACTACAACAGTATTGTTAAAATGGTTATAATTATTAACTTCACTTGATGTATATATTTTACAATTATCTCGTTCAATTATTTTTCTTATAACTTCTTGACAACAATGATCTTGGTGACGATGAGTAACTAAGATAGCATCTATATTAACCCATTCCTCATTATACATTTTTTCAGTATAACAAATATTGCCTGGATCTATTAAGATTCTCTTATTATTAGTTTCTATTAATAAACATGATTGGTTATATTTTGTTATTCGCATTCTATCTCTCCTTTTTAGTCTAGTAAATTATTCATATATAATTTCTTTATTATATTTTTCTATACATTTTTTACTAGGATTATATAAATTGCTTGGTAAATTGTTTAAGTCAAACCATTTCCATTCTAGTATAGTTTCTGGCTCCATAGCTTTTACCTCACCTGTATATTCTTTTACTAGGAATCCTACAGTAACATAATGAGCAGTATCAGTCATATCATCTGATATACACAAAAAATCTAACTTTGTTGCTTTCAAGCTTGTTTCTTCCTCTAGTTCTCTTTTAGCTGCATCAACTAATTTTTCCATAAATTTTACTTTTCCACCTGGCATAGTCCAAGTGCCTTCCCCATTTAAGTCACTGCCAGCTTTTTCTTTATCAGGATTTCGTAGTCCTAGTAAAATTTTATTTTCTCTTATTATCATTATTCCAACACCCAAACCTGGTTTCATAACATCACACCTAATCAATTTGATAAAAATATTATTTTCTTTATTGATTCCTTTCCATTTACATTTTCAATCCTTTATTTAAAAGTAACTTATTAATTACCGATTAATAACTTTGCCCAACAGTATTATAACATAGTACACCTAGTTTTACTTCTTTTAATTTATTTTGATAAAAATATAATCACTAGAATATCAGTCTACAGTTTTTTTAAATACATTTTTTCACTTAAATCTTCTGTAATATTTTGTTTTAAAGCTTCAAGGTCTAGGACATTTTTCACTCCATCTATATTGCTTAAAGTGTTTATAACAGAATTCATCTCCGAATGTGCTTCTTCTTTTGACAAATTAAGTTTCCCCATAGTACAAGATTTATTGCTATAAGACTCTGTATAAAAAGTACTACCAGTTTTAGCATGTTTTTTACTAGAATAATAATATTCGTTTTTATCATTGTTAAGTATAATCTTCAGTTCTTGCAATACGTCCTCATTTTGGGTTTGCTCATCAAAATTTATTTTAGTTCACTCATTTATAATGATCTCTTCGTCACCAACTAGAATATTATATATACAATTGGAAATTGGTATAACATAATATGTTTCTTTATTAACTTTTTGTCTACTACTATTTCATAATACACTAGTGCAAATCGAGCTTAAAATGTGATATTCTTCGTTTGAATCCTCCATTTTCACATAATCAGTAAGAGAAATATAATCGCCTATTTCAATTTGATATATTCCATCTTGATAGTTTATAGTTATTTTTTTCCTCTTCTAAATCTGGCACTTCAATATCGTCAACTTTTAAGCTCTGCAATTGTTTCTTTTTTGCCTTTAATTTATTAATCAAATTGCTAAACATTATATCAATTCCACAATAATAATTTTATTTTTTCTAATTTGTTAGTTTGCTTTTCCTAAATAGCCGTGCAATTTTCTCTTAAATTTTTTAGTTTCTTTCACTTTGGCCATTTTTTGAATTAATAGGATTAAAATTCTTCTTTATTAATTTGATTTAACTTAGTATCTACCATATCAGCATAAAAACCTTTTATTAAATTTTTTTGTTATTTTGTATACTATTTAATCTTAAAACTTTAGGTTTTGCTTCTTGATTTTTATTAGTATTTGTTAACATTTCAAATTGTTCTTTGGCCAAACTAAAGTAATAATCTTTATTTGTACCAACTAAGGAGTCTATTTCATCGAAAGATTTATTCATAAATAGTTTTGGAGATATTGGAGCGATATCTTCTTGAATCAAGCCTTTTCTAATATCAATTTTTGTTCCAAAAGTATTTAGTTCATTTAAAATAGTTTCCAAAGCTTTATTACCGTCTAACTGTATTTTTAAAAGAGACAAAACACTTTGAATTTCTTCATTTGATATAGTTCCACTAGATAAGTTCGGTAGGTAGTATTCATTATTAACCATAGTTTCTTCTTCGTCTTTTGTTGATTGAAGTTCGTTAAAAGAATATATTATCTTAATCTTCTCTTCATCTTTGTAAACTTGTAGTGCATAATGGTGACCAAATCCAGTTCCAAACTTAAATATCATTGCAGAATTAACATCAGTTTCATTTAATAATGGATAGTTCTTTTCATCCATATTAAAAGGAAGATAATAATGCTTAAAAACATTGGTACTTTCAAAACAAATTCCACGTAAATATTTACATCCATTTTCTTGCCGTAATTCATTAATCCCATAAATTACATTTCTATCTTTTGTATAAGTATACTTATCTTGTGTATCATGTAATCTGATAAAATTGCTCATTCCGTACGTATAAGTTTGCTCAAAAGAGCCAATGCAGTTTTCATACCTATAGCTATTTTTATAAATTTTATTAAATAATGGTTGTTTAACATTTTTTCCATTATAGTTTATATTTTGTAAGTATCTTATGATAATCACAGCACCACTACTAGAAGAAATACCAACAGAATTAATATTTTCTCGTTCAAAAGTCAATTCATAATCTTCATCTTTAAATGTCAGCTTGATAGCAACAGGAGTATCATTTCCTATATAATAAAGTATCTCTTCTTTTCTTAATGGGCTAGTTGAGATAACACTATTAAACTGTACTGGTCCACTGTAATCAAGTAAATTCGCATCACCAGTATATTCGGCATTATAGAAAACGTTATTCTTTTGATCTATTATTTCAATAGCTGGAGTAGAATAATTAATATTATTAATAATATAATCGCCCATTCTTGATTGATCTATGGGAATATTGAAAAAATTTGCCACATCTGATATTGTTGCTTTCCCGTCAGTTCTCTCACTAGTATATCTTTCATAAGTTTTTTTAATTTTTGTTTTTAAATATTTAATCTTATTTTGTTCCATAAACTCCTCCACTGTTATTATTCTATCATACCTGTGACTTTTTTAATATCTATCTTTATGTTAAACTTTCTTATTAGTATTATTTAATTTTTTTGTAATCTTAATGGATCTATGTCAAGTTTTTAGGCACATTTTTTCGAACAACTTAATTTTGTCGTATTTAAATTTATTCCAATTTGCCTATTGACTGAATAATTTTCTCGGCATAAAGATTAAATACTATGCGTTGCTAAACTAGCTATATAATTATTATATTTCTCATTTGGAGTTATATAGTCTAAAGAACTATGTATTCTTTGATTATTATACCAACTTTCTATAAATTCAAATATTGCTAGTTTGGCTTCATCAAATGTTTTATAATTATTAACATTTACTTCTTCTTTCTTTAATATGGCATTGAATCTTTCCATACTTACATTATCATAGGGATATCCCTTTTGGCTATATGAATGTTTTATTCCAAGTTCTTCCAAAAGATGTTCAAACTTATTAGATGTATATTGACTACCTCTATCAGAATAAAATAGTCCATCATTATCCAAACATCTGTTTCTCATTGCTTTATTAAATGCTCCTACTACTAAATCATCAGTCATATTTCTGCCATTGTTTGTTATCTATATTACAAATCGGTATCATTTTAACTGATATTTAACATATATTTGAGCACTTTTCGTTCGCTATATATTTTTAGACAAGAAAAAACGAACTACTTCTAGTTCGAATAAATCTTTAATGGTGTGAACGACGAAGTAGTTTACAACTATTTCGCATAAAGACGATTGATTTATATCAATCATTAATTTAATTAATACACTATTTTTATAAATAATTCCATATTTTTAATTTTTTATTTAATGACTCCTAATCCTAAATAAAACTGTTTGTCTTTTAATAATTGCTTCTTTACTATTTTTTGTAATGTAGTTTTTTCAGATAATAAAGAATAATCGTCACAATTTTCAATTTCAAAAACAAAATTTAAAATATCTTTTATGCAATTTTCTCCATCTTTAACATTAAATAATTCTTGAAATTTATATATATTGGTATCTATATCTACTAATTCGTGTATTTGATTACTTAATAGCCAAGAACTACAAATATATTCACAATTAATAACTCTAAATATTTTTTCTATTTCTATTTTAGAATCTTTAATTGACTTTCTAACAGATAATATATCTAACTTATTTCCTCTTGGTATATGTATTTTAATAACTTGCTTATTATCATTAATTATGGAGTATTCATATTGTAATATACCAACTTCTATTATTTTAACTCTTATAAAATAAACTGCCCATAGCATTTGGGATATTCTAATGCTTTTATATCCTCTATTAACTAAATCACTTTCAAAACATTCTTTAACTCTTTTTTTATGAATACTTATTTGCTTATCATCAAGATTATATTTTTTCATATTATATAAATGAAATTCGTATCCAAGTAAAATCATAATATTTGTTATAAAAGGATTAACATTATCAGTAAATAATTCATTTATATTTCTTATATCCCACAATTTTCTTATATCATTAAAATCTTCATAATATAATATTTTATATACTTTATTAAATGCTTTTGTATATTTATCAGAATTATTTATTTCTTCTACACATTCATAACATGCTTTTTTATATTTATTATCTATATTATAAAAACTAAATGCTCCATCTATATTCTTATATATTATCATACAATTACCTCATATTATTTTTCATTTTTTTCTATTTTTTTGATATTTAAACCTGTAGCTAATATTGATAATGTAAGTAAGATCATAATTACATTTAAAACAATTTGATTCACACTTATACCAGCTAGCAGCTGTTAATCCTTTTTTAAAAGATACCTCGATATGTATTATAATATACCTTGTAAAGAGGTATATTTTATTAGGCACAATAAATCTTATGCATTAAAACTTATTCAAGAAAAATAAAATGGTTTAAATAATTATTCCTATGTTCAAATTGCTTATTTAACTGATTACAAGAAGTTACAGATTATTAGATTATCTAATCAATTAAAAGAAAAGAATATTGATTCTATGTTAATTCAGGGTACTAATAAAACTTCTAATAATTCACCATCCACCAAAGAAATTGAATTTATTAAGAACTTTAATAATAGATATCCAGTTATTAGTATAACACAATTTCAAGACCTTTATCATGAAGATATTATTTGAAATCCTAAAATGAAAGATATTGTTAAACAAAATAATCTTAAAGTTAGAAGTTAGTCTTTTTATGAATCTTTGTATGAAAAGTTTCATTGGTTTAAACCTATCAAACATAAATGTTTTAGTAAAGAATATGATAGCCAGCCTTTAAGAGAACCTTCTTCTACACAAACAAGTATCTTGATTATAATTGCTGGTACTCCTCACGATTGGTTTCAAGATGACAGAAAATACTCATTACATTTAGCCATTGATGAAATAAATATATTCTTTAATGATTATTATTGTAACTATCTTAATCAAAAATATGCTTGTGAACCTAAAGAGAAAGAAACAGCATTTGTACCCTTAGATAATATTGATTTATCTAATATTCTTTGTATAAGAGATAAAAGAATAATACTTAATGGTAATATGATTTCTTGGAACAACAATTACTATCAAATATTAGATAAAGACAATTCCATCAAACAAATATATAAATGTACTGAAATACACGTGTTGGAAAATGTATTAACTAAAGTAGTTAAAGTTAAATATTACAATATATTTTATGATACAAAGCAAATTGAAGGTCATAGACAAGATCCAGAAAAAAAGAAAACAAATAAATATTCAAAAACAGCTTTAACAAATTTTAAGAGAAAGAGATGAAAGATTAAAAGCAAGAGCAAACAAAGATAGTTCATAATAAGATTTCATCGATTATAGTTTTGTTTAAAATAAAGTTCACCTTTGTTTGTTATCTATATTATAAATCGGTATCATTTCAACTGATATTTAACATATATTTGATCACTTTTTGGTCACTATATTTTTTTAAACGAAAAAAACGAACTACTTCTAGTTCGAATAAATCTTTAATGGTGCCCTAATGGAAGAAGTAGAACAACTTCTAGGGCAACAGAAATAGTTAGTAATAACTATTAACTAACTATATTATAACATTAAATTCATTATTTCATATATATTTTTAGTATTTTAATTAGTATCTAGTCAATACTTTGCGTAAAACCTTTTCTTTTGAATTAACTTTAATTGCAGACAGATAATATCCATCTGTGCTTTCTGAACAAAAATTTACATCTCTATAACTAATAGAATTTAAAAGATTATATAAATCTCTTATTTTTTCTATGTTCTGTTCTCTATCTTTATCTACTAATGAACCATATGTACCTATGAATAATGCTTTATTTGAATCTACTAAATTTAAAAATGGTTTTAATTCTTCTTTCGTAAATGGCACTTGAGTCATAAGTGTATTAATTTCATCACTGTTAAACCACCAATGACAATTTGGACTTAATAAACAATCTATTTTGCTATCATATTTTATAAAAGTTTCTCCATCTGTTTCACTTAATTCACCTTTATGGACTTCAATTCCACGTAAAGTAATAGTTTCTGCATATGGAGAAACAACTATAGCCTTGTGTGGTGTATATAAATTCATTGAAATAGCAGCAGTATCATACTTTCCTTTACCAAGCTCAGCAATTACTGATGGCTCTATTTCGTCATAATTTTTCATATAATCAAATAATTGGACATAACATTTTGATGCCTTTTCTTTTTCATATACCCATCTTGCAAATAAATCTTGATATCTTTCAAAATTATTAAAGGTATCATTTATTCCATACGCTTTTGAAAATTCTAAAAACATTTTAAATAAATATTCTGTTTTCATCAATATTCCCCCTTTTGTTAGTACACTATTATATACAATTTCTACAAAAAGTCAAATTTCATAAAAAAATGATGGGTACCCCAGGCGAGATGAATGCTCACATACAAAGTATGCTTACTGGCATTGCCAACACATCGTTATTCCTTCACAAGTATCCCATCTACATATATATTATAACACATAATTATTAATTATTCACAATTTTTTTATTTCTTGAATTCTTCGATGTAAACTTGACTAATATATTCAATTGTTATATCACTATATTTATAAATTTTGGTTTTAGAATAAGGAAACTGATAACAATAATCTTGATTATTCTTTATTCCCTTTCTTTTGCATATATCTTGAAATTTATTTGATGTAAATTTATGATTTGGACCTAGAGATAGCTCCAATGTTTCTTTTATCTTTTTAATTACTTCTGTAGCAGTATAAGGATGAGTTTTATCAATATCTTTTGGAACATTAATTACTGTAGCTTTTTCTCCACCATCCTTAACAACTGTGTATTTAATATCCGCTTCTGATTCTTTTTTAGTAGATACTAATCTTAATGTTTGAGTTAAATTTTCATCTGAATCTAATTCTTTTTTTATTTTTTTAAGCATTAGCAAATTACTAGGATTTAATATTAAAGATGAAACATCTTTATCATCTCCAGGATTAACTAACGCAATATATGGTGTTACTTTTTCATTTAAATTATATTCTGGAAATTGTTTTTTGAAAAATTTATTATAGTTTGTTAAACATCTTTGAAAAGCAGGAGATAATATAAAATCATATTCTGGTAATATTAGATGTGTTGCTTTATTTCTAATATTTCTAACAAAAGAAATATTGTTCTTTGTTTTATCTGTTGTACTTGTAAAAACTTTCTCTACACATTCATCTAGTCCAATTGTTCTATTAGTACCATCTTTATAATTTATTACATTGATATCTTTTGCTTTATTAATAAGATATGCTTTTAATAATAATTCCCAAGCATTACAGATAAAAAAACAAAATCCTTCAGTTCTATAATTAATAGTAGGTTTATTTATTATCTCAATTGACATTAAATATGCTTCTTCTGATTTATTTAGTAGTGCATTAATATATTTATTTAATTCTTCTGTTTTGATAACTATCATCTCCTTTTAATTTATTATTATAACACAACTTATTTAAAATTGAATTACTAAATGTAACTCTACACACTAATTGATTATGTCAATTTGCAAGTGTGTTTCTAAATTATCAAAAATTTAGTATAAGCAAAGAATACGACTAATCGAAGTAGTCGCATTCTTTTTCTAATGTTTCTTCTTTTATAAAATTGTTTACTTCCATTTCTTTATCAGTATCTTTAGAAATATCTATTAAATCATTAGAATTATATAAATCTTTATCATAACATTCTTTTAAAATATTTACAGTCTTATTTTTATCAATTTCATTTTTTGAAAGTAGAGTTCTTCTAAAAAAGTCTTTTAATATTTCTAATATACGCTTGATAAAATCAATTAAGTTATTATTATTTTGGTCTAGTTTTTCACATTCTTCTTCTAAATTATCTATTACTTTTTGTGAATGATTATATTCTTTTTCTAACTCTTTATAATTAAAAATATAATCATCTAAATCGTTAAAAAAGTTTTGGTATATTACTTAATTTTGTATTTCTTTAGTATATAAATCTAAATATTTTATTAAGATGTGATATGATTCACCATTAAGAATAATTGAATCAGAAAAAGCTTTCTTTTTTGAAAATTTTAACATATTAATAATTTTTAAATGTTCATTTTCAATATTCTTTTTACTCTTATTGGCTAGTCTTTCGTATTGTCTAGTTATACCTTTTAATTGGCCTAAAGAAAGATTTTTAATTTTAGTTCCTTTTTCGCCACGTTCCAATTTAAAACCTAGATTATTTAATCTAAAACAATATTTATCTTGTAATATACTTAAATAATTTTGGTCTTTTATATAATCTCTTTTAGAAATAGAATATCTTTCTTTATTAACTCTTTTATCAAACTTTTTAACTAGAGGAACTACTACACAATGAATGTGTGGTGTTCTTTCATCTAAGTGTAATACTGATTGTATTACTTGTTCTTTAGTATAACCCAAATCTTCACAAACAAACTCCATACATCCATTAGCCCATTTTAATATTTCTACTTTTGACATATCTTTAAAGAATTCTGGTCCACTTGTAAATATCATCTCATCTGCTACACAACTTTTAGAATCATCTACCATCTGATCAAAAGTTTTATATCTATCTTGTCTAATAGTTTTCATTTTTTCGTCATGTTCTTTTTTATATTCTTTAGTTATTTCATAAAATTTTTCTCTATACTTCTTATCACACTTAACTAATTGTATATTGTTTTTACTATCTTCTTTTCTTATATCAGGATTAGATTTATAAGATTCTTTTTCTCGTTTATTATGACTACCAATATGTGATAAATCGTTTAATGTGTTAATACTTTGACATCTAAATATTGCATAACTCATTTGGTTTCTCTTTTCTATTTAAGCGAGAATATAATGCACTTTCTAAATCTAAAGCAATAACGCCTAATCTTAAAGTTTTATCATTATAATTTTTAGTATCTGATAAAACTATTAATCTTAATATTTGTTCATAATCTCCATTAGATTCAAAACTAATATCTTCTAATTTACTATCTGCTTCAGTTTCATAATAATTTAGTTTTAAACTATTTTTTGAAACAACTTCTTGTAATTTATTAAAATATTCTTTTGCTTCTAAACTAGTTTTACCCTCGTGATTCATTGGTATTTTAAAACCTTTTTCATCACTAAATATATTAAAGTTATAAGGTACACCATAATTGTTATGGTAATTTACTAAATCAGTTAGAAAACTTTTTCTATACTCAATATTTAATAATTCTATTTTATCTCCAACTTTATTAACTTCAATATTATCAATATAAGTACCAATTATTCTTTTCATTTCTTCTCTTGAAGCATTAGTTAAATTTAGAATATTAGTTAAAAATATATCAGGATTAACAAAAGTATCAATCGTTTCTGTATCTTCTAAAATTAATAAATCATTAGTAGTAAAATTAAAGTTTTCAC
>CAKPDM010000009.1 GCA_934148995.1 uncultured Bacilli bacterium | reverse complement strand
TATCTATTATGTTTGATGGAAGAATTTAGTTCTTTGAAAATTAAATATTATATGTTATTATTTAAATAACAAAAAAAAGAAACCGATTAAGGTTTCAAAATATCGTGGTTAGATTCCATTTACACAGAATTTCTTACACACTCCATATTAGCCTTGAGTAGTTTTTTGTTTCTCGGTCTATTTTTCATATCACTAAATTTTTCTTTCTTTACACCTTGATAAATTAGTTTTTCTTTTTGATAATATTTGTTAGTTGCATCTATGAAGCGAAAGTCAGTTTCATCTTTTATTCCTATTATTCTAAAAGCGCTTTCTATATCTGTCTCTTCTACCGGCTTTCTTAAATACTCGTTTAATAATAACACCTTATCTAAGGAATCTTCCTGTAGTAATAAGTAGCTGCTATAAATAGTTCCTATATAATATCTGAATGAATATTCCGGATTGAAGGCTTGTTCTATTTTTTCACTATTTTTAATGCGATCATCTAAGAACTCTAGAACTTCTATAAAGTCTTCTTTCGATAAGTGAGGAAAATTCAATTCTTTTTCGTGCATAGAAATAAAATCATAACTTTCTTCATCTAAGTATCCTATTTTATTTTTTAAATTTAAAAAATTACTTTGAATAATTAATCTATTCCAAGCACCTGAAAAATCATTGTATCTAGCAAGTCTTGATTTAGCAATATCGTTTCTTGAGTAACCTTTAGTATTAAGAAAGTCTAAAAATTTATTCTCCATAAAAATCGAGATCATTTCAGAAAAAATTGGTGCCAATTTATAATTTTTTATATTTAAAGAGTGAAAAAACTCATGAATAATAGTACGAGAGTCACTTATTGTACCATTAAAATTTACTGTATAGCCTTCATAACTACATATACCCCTTATTTTTTTATCATTATTTTCTAAATCATTATAAAAGTCAAATCTTCCTTCATTAAAAGATTTTGTGAAGCATTGTAAATAGTCGCCATCTAATTCAGCAAGAAAATTAGTTACTAGGTCAAGCGTTTCTACACCACTTACTTTTTCTTCAAAGCATTGATTTTCTGCATTATAATTAGTCGTGTTTCGCAAATTAAACTTCTTTCCACCTGTTCTTATAAGATCAATGGCAAAATCTAGGTTAGAGACATAAAAAGTGTTTTCATACTTCTTTAAATACTCATCAATACCATCATTAAGATTAGAATATTTCATATTTTCAACTTCCTTTTTTCTTCCAATTTGCTCGTATCGCATATTATATCATAATGTTAGTATTTTTGTCCAGAACGAGATGCAGCAGAAACTCATCGGAATACATAAAAACTAGCTATTTTTGTTTACAATCTATATTTTTATTGGAACTGAAATATTAAAGATCTATTTAAAGAAATATTTTATTGTCAGAAAAACGCAAAATAAGTATAATAAATGATACTTAGAAAAGAAATGGAGATCTTTTATGAATAGTAAAGAAAAGGTTATTTATGTTATAAGGAAAATGTTAGAGCTTAAAGGTTATGATAAAGATGCCTTAGAACAATACGAAACTAGCATATTACGGTTAGATAACTTAGGATTGTTATACTTATTTGCACAGAATATTGAAGGAGTAAATGTAAAAAGAATTGGCCAAGCAATAATAGATAGTGGGAATCCAAAATATAATTATCTCTTTGCAAAAGAGGTGAAAGGTGTAGATGTTAAGGCTCACGAACAGGCAGTAATAGAGAGTAATAATTTAGAGTATAATTATAGATTTGCCAAAGATATTGCAGATTCGGATGTAAAAGCCCATGGCCAGATTATAATAGATAGCAAAGATCCAGAATATAATTATGAGTTTGCAAGAGATATAAAAGAAGCTGATATAAAGGCCCATGAACGAGTAGTAATAGAAAGTAAAAATTTGGAATGTAATATTGCATTTGTTACTACTATTCCAGACGCTGATGTGAAAGCACATGGTCAAGTAATAATAGACAGTGGAAATATAGAATACAATAATTGTTTTGCTAAATATATTGAAGGAGCAGACATAAGAACACATGGCCAGGTAATAGTAAATAGTAAAGATATAGCTCTTAATTATGAATTTGCAAAGGAGGTAAAAGATGCAGATATAAAGGCTCATGGACAAGTGATAATAGATAGCAATGATCTAGAATATAATTACAAATTTGCTCACGATATTGATGGAGCTGACGTAAGGGCTCATGAACAAGTGATAATAGATAGCCAAGATCTGAAATATAATTATCTATTTGCAAGAGATATAGAAGATGCTGATGTAAAGGCTCATGTTAAAGCAGTAATAGATAGCAAAGATCCAAAATATAACTATCTATTTGCGAGAAATATTAAAGGCGTTAATGTAAGTGCTATTGGTCAAGCGGTGATAGATAGTAAAGATCCAAAATATAATTATAAATTTGCAAGAGATATTGAAGAAGCTGATGTAAAAGTCCATGGTCGGGCAGTAATAGATAGTAAAGATCCAAAGTATAATTATAAATTTGCAAAAGATATAAAAGGAGCCAATGTGAAAGCTCACAGACAAGTCGTATTAGATAGCAAGAATTTAAAGTATAATTACAAGTTTGCTAAAAAATGCAATAGTCAAGATATAAGGCCTTATTATGATGGAATGATAATGAGAGCTAAAGATTTTGATTATTATTATACATTTGTTCATGATGTCAAAGAAACAAACATAAAAAAACATGGCCAAGTGATAATAGACAGTAAAGACTTAGATTATAACTACAGATTCGCTCGAGATGTAAAAGGTGCTAATGTAAGAGCGCATGGTCAGGTGATAATTGATAGTAAAGACTTAGGCTATAATTATAGATTTGCTCTTGAGATTAAAAAAGCAGATGTAGCTGCCCACGAGGCGGTTATTAATGAAAAACTTTGTGAGATGTTTTCGACTGATTACTTAGATTCAATTAAAAAAGCAAAAGTAAAGATAAAGAGGAAAAAGTAGTTTCAACAAAAGGAACTATTGATATTCTTTCTCTTTTTTATAGTTTAGAATCTAGATTTAGATATGTAATTTTATTGCTAAGAAGATGAAAAATAAGTATAATAAACGATACTTAGAAAAGAAATGGAGAACTTTTATGAATAGTAAGGAAAAAGAACTTGAGTATGCTATAAAGAAAATGAAAAAACTTAAATATCCTGATGGAGAAATCTTAAAGAAATATGAAGCTAGTATATTACAATTAAGAAATTTAGAATTGTTACGCTTTTTTGCTATAAACATTATAGGTGCTGATATAAAACAATATGGACAAGTGATACTAGAGAGTAAAGATCCAAAATATAATTATCTATTTGCTCGAGATGTAAAAGGAGTAGATATTAGTGCTCATGAGAAAGTAGTAGTAGATAGTAAAGATCCGAAGTACAATTATTTGTTTGCTAAAAATATTGAAGGAGCCGATATGAAAGCTCATGGGCAAGCAATAGTAGACAGTAAGGACTTAAAATATAATCTTTACTTTGCTGAAAATTTTAAAGGTGCCGATGTAAAAGCTCATGGGCAAGTAATAATAGATAGCAAGGATATCGATATGAATACTTCATTTGCTGCCCTAGTAAAAGGGGCAGATATTAGGGCTCACGAGCTAGTAATAATAGATAGCCAAAATGAAGATCAGAGTGCCAAATTTGCATATTATGTGCCAGGAGCAGATATAAGAGCACTTGGAAAAGTAGTAATAGATTCTGGCGATGCAGAAATAAACTACGATTTTGCTAGTTGGGCTGAGGGCGCGGATGTTAAGGCCCATGGTCAAGTAGTAATAAATGTTAAAGATGTGTATTATAATTATGAATTTGCTAGGGAAATTGAAGGTGCTGATATAAAAGCTCATGAACAGGTAATACTAAAAAGTAAATATTTAGATTATAACATAGATTTTGCTCAAAATGTTAAAGGTGCAAATGTAAGAGCACATGGTCAGGTAGTAATAGATAGTAAGGAGCCAAGCTACAATTATAGATTTGCCAAGGAAGTTGAAGGAGCCGATGTAAAGGCCCACGGCCAGGTAATAATAGACAGTGGGGGTATAGCAAATAATATTAAGTTTGCTAAGGAAGTTAGAGGAGCCGATGTAAAGGCCCACGGCCAGGTAATAATAGACAGTGAGGATATAGAAGATAATATTGAGTTTGCCAAGGAAGTTGAAGGAGCAGATGTTAAAGCACATGGGAAATTAATAATAGATAGCAGAGATTCATATTATAACTACAAATTTGCTCGTGACGTATCTGCTGCTGATGTAAAAGCTCACGGTCAAGTAATAATAGATAATAAAGATCTATATTATAATTATATATTTGCTAAAGATATTGATGGTGCTGACGTAAAAGCTCATGGCCAGGTAATAATTGATAGTAAGGACTTAGATTATAATTATAAGTTTGCTCGTGATGTAACTGGTGCTGATGTAATAGCTCATGGGCAAGTAATAATGGACAGTAAAGACTTAGATTATAATTATAAGTTTGCTCGTGATGTAGCTGGTGCTGATGTAATAGCTCATGGGCAAGTAATAATGGACAGTAAAGACTTAGATTATAATCTTGTCTTTGCTAGAGCTGTTAAGGGAGCTGATGTAAAGGCTCATGGAAAAATAATACTAGCTAGTGGTGATGTTGATTACAATAGTAAATTTATGAAAATAAGAAGAAGTGATATTGCTGCCCATGAGGCGGCTATTAATGAAACGAAGCTATCGTATTGTGAAAAGTTTTTAGATGATTGCTTAGATTCACTTAAAAAAGAAAAGGTAAGGATTAAAAAGAAGACAGTTTAGATTAAACATGGAGTGGGATTATGACTGAATATGATAAATTAAAGAAACTAATTAAAACTAGTTTTGACTATGAGATGGTTTGCGATGCAGTTGACAAATATTTAGAAGAAACTGATCCGGAATTCTTAAACAATTATCAGAATATGTCTCTTATCTATATTGACCTTGTTAAAGAAAAGACGATGGCTGTTATTTTTATGCTGGCCGGTAGACTAGGAAAAACAAGATTGATCTCAGAAGAATATAAAAAATATGATGATATGCAAACCTATATCTTAAAAAATTACACTCTGGCTTTGAAAGAGATTGCTGATTATTGTGAAAAAGATGGGATTGAAGACTTTGGACTTGGTTTTATTTATTTTGATCATAAATTTGAAGAACCATCTGTTCTAAGATTTTTTGCGGACCATTTTTTAACTGATTTATTTGCACTTGATGATAGTAAATTCTTAGCAAGTGTAATAAAAAAGTTTCCAGAGAAAGAAAAATTAAAAACTTATGGACTTAAAAAATGTATGATTAAATATATAAGTCTTTATGATAATGAATTAGCTAATTATGTAATTGCCAATCAGGAATTATTAGTTACTTATTCTAAGAAGATAGATATTGATGAACTTTATAATAATAAAGATGAGTTAGAAAATAGCAAATTAAAGTTTATTTATGACTCTAACTTAGAAATGGCTTTTGAAAGGTCTAAATTATTAAAAAAATTTTCTAAACTCATTAGTCCGGAAGTGAAAAAGCAAATTAATACTATGGCACAACAATTAAATGTCGACTTAAAAGCCGAAGAGTTATACTATTACTATTTATTTAGAAAAAGCACTTCCTTTGATTCTTTTGACTTATCTTTAAAAGAAAAGAAGCTACTATTTGAAAGAACATTTAATACTTTTCCGATTAATATGTATGGTGATAAACTATTAGCTATAGATGAAAATGATTTTGGACATCGGAAATGTTTAAAATTGATCGATAAAATACTTTTAGCTGATGACAAAAATAATAGCAAAATTAAAACTAAAAAACAAAATGAAACTAAAAAATAATCAGAACTTGTTGATTATTTTTTTCTTTAGTTGCCACTTAACTTGTGCTATACTTATTTTATAATAAGAGGAAGGTGTCAAAGTGAAAAAGAAAAACAAAGTGAATGTAACTAATCTATCAGTAGCTCTAGTTGCTTTCTTAATTGTTGGAGTAGGTTTACTTGCTAAAACTCTTTTAACATCATATGCGATTAGTGAGACAAGTATTGCTCCTGATAAGCTGGTAACTAGTACAGGAGATGTCCTCTCGGATAGAGTTAGTTTGTTTGATGATTTAACTGAAGATGAGATGATCTCATTGGTTCCTTTTTATGGAACAGATACAGCTGGTAATAAATATAATGTTTATTGCTTAGAAAAAGATAAAGATTGGGCTTCTAATCAGACAATTACTCGAATAGAAGCACCATTAGATGATGGTTATGCATATATTATAAAAAATGGATATCCAGCGAAAAGTTTGACAGGTAATAATCGAAATGATGAATATCTAACGCAAATTGCTGTTTGGTTCTATCAAGATCGTAAAAATGGAGTAACTGATGCTACTAATGGCGTCTTAACAGCAAAGCAAAAAACAGCAATCAAAAATAGTAGTTACTATGCTACTATAAATAAGTTAATAGAAGGAGCACTTAGTGCTAAGGGTAGTACTCCTTTGTCAAATCCAACCTTTTCAGTAAGCTCTGGAGTGTTTGAAACAACGAGTGATAACAATTATTTGATAAGTAACGTAATGAGAGTTACATCAAATGCTGAAAGTTTCTCATCTTATTATCCGGTAGCAACAGGAACAGGGATTAAAGCATCTGCTATTGAAATACTTGATGAGAATAATAATGTTATTTCAAATGGTGCAAGTATAGATAAGTCGACAGGCTTTAAAATTAGAATACCGCTTTCTGAAATAACTAGTCTTACAACTATCAATGTAGAAATTGTTAATAATTATCGTGAATATGTAGCTTATAGTTATGCTCCACCGGCGGAAATGACAAATACGATGCAAAAATCTTATGCAGCATTACTTGCTACTAATCCAAAGCAAAAAACAATCACCACTAGTTTAGACATACCGCTTGGAAGTATTACTATTAATAAAGTAGATGGTAGCACTAATCAGAACTTAGAAGGAGCTAATTTCTCTATAATAAGATTAGCTACTAAAGAAACGATTGATAATTTTACGACCGGTAGCACCGCTCATAAAACAACCAATCTATTACCTGGTGAATATCAAGTTATAGAAAATTCAACTAAAGCTGGTTATTACATAACTAATAAAACAATCAATGTAGTAATAACTAGTTCAAATTTGGATCAAACAAAAACAATTGCTAATGATCAACTTGGTCTTTCAATTAGAAAAATTGATAGTGTAACGAAAAAACCAGTTAGTGGAGCAGTCTTAAAAATAGTTAATAGTACCAATCAGACGGTAAAAACTATAACTACAACGAATGACTATGTAAAAATTAATGATTTAGCTGAGGGCAAATATAAAGTAGTTGAAGTGACAGCACCAGATGGCTATATTGTTAGCACTGAAGAAAAAGAATTTACTCTTAATGCTGCTAATCCATCAGTTACACTAGATTTTGCTGATGAACAGAACGAAACTGTCATTGTTAAAAAAGATGCTAAAACTAATGAAATTTTGGCTGGTGCAGTGTTAAAGATAATAAATAAAGCGACTGGAGCGACGGTTGATACATTTACGACAACTACAACTGGTCATAGTATTAAAGGCTTAAGCGTGGGAACTTACAAAGTAATAGAAGAAAGTGCCCCAGCAGGGTATGTAAAAAGTAATGAGGAAGTAGAATTTACAATAACTACTAATCAAAAAGAAAAACAAATGATTACTTTTTATAATACAACTAATCAAATAAGTATTAGTAAAGTGGATGAAGAGACAGGAGCAATCCTTTCTGGAGCTAAAGTAAATATTTTAGATAGTTCTAATGCTGTTATTAAAACCTTTACTACTACTAGTTCCCCTTATTTGTTAGATAAACTAGCTAATGGAACTTATTATTTACAAGAAGTAGAAGCTCCTAGCGGTTATACATTAAATAGCACAAAACAAGCTTTTACTGTAACTGATGCAACTACAAATCTCCAGTTAACACTAAAAAATAAGAAAAACACTCTTAAAGTTGGTAAGGTAGATGCTGATACTAAAGAATATGTAGCTGGTGCTACACTTCGAATTACCAATAGTAATGGTGATAAAGTAAAAGAATTTGTAAGTGAAAGTAATTTAACAGAAATTAGAGGTCTTAGTAAAGGAAAATACTATATTGAAGAGGTTAAAGCGCCAGCTGGTTATATAAAAAGTAAGACAAAGAAAGAAATAACAATAACCGATACTACTAGTGAAATAACAACAACTTTAGAGAATAAAAAGATAAAGGTTACCTTAAATAAAGTAGCAGTTGATACTGGAAAAGCGCTAGATGGTGTTATGTTTGAATTATTAGATAGTTCCAAAGCAAGACTTACTACTTTTAAAACAACGACTAGTAAGACAGTAATATCAGACTTAGTAAAATTAACAACCGGAACTTATTATTTAAGAGAAATAAGCACTAAAGATGGTTATGTATTAGATGATACTCTTCATGAATTTAGTATTAGTGAAGATGATTATGAATTTACTATAACCTTAAAAAATAAACCAATTACTGTTATGTTAGGAAAAATAGATGCTAAGACGAAGAAATACATTAAAGGGGCAACATTAAGAGTTAGTAAAGTAGCGAACTCTGCTAAATCAATTAGTGCCACTGCTGATGCAACAGAAATTACTTTTGTATCAGATAGTACCCCAACGGAAATTAAAGGTCTAACAGCTGGTAAATATGTTTTAGAAGAGATTAAAGCTCCAACTGGTTATGTAGGCTCTAATTCAAAAATATACTTTGAAGTAACTAATAAAGGAATGGTTGAAACCTATTTAATTGCTAATGATGTTTTGTCATTAACAACTACTGATAAAACCTTAACAATCTATGGTGAAAATGGTTATAAATTTGCTGTTTATAAAACAGATGGTACTCTTGTAACTAATCTTGCTATTAGTAATGATAAGAGTGTTAGTAAAGAATTACCTGATGGTGATTATTATCTAAAAGAAATAGAGGCTCCAGCAGGTGTTACTCTTAATACTAATTTGATATATTTCAGTATAGGAGATACTTTAACGGATACTATTAGATTTACTAATGACTTTACAAAAGTATATATTAGTAAAAAAGATATTACTAATAGTGAGGAGGTTGAAGGAGCAACCTTGACTCTTACTAATAGCAAAAATGAAGTTTTAAAAGAATGGACATCAACAAAAGATCCATACTATATTGAAAAATTACCAGTTGGAATTTATCAACTTAAAGAAATAATTGCTCCATCTGGTTATATCTTAAATACTTCTATCGTTAGCTTTGAAGTGAAAGATACAGGAGAGATTCAAACAGCAACAATGTATAACAGTAAACCAATTGAAGATGTACCAAACACTTCTAAAAATTCTAAAATATTCTATGTCTTTGGAACAATTTTCATCATTATTGGTGGAGCTATAGTAGCTGTTTACTATAAAAACAAAGGCAAAATATAATAAGAAAAGGCTATCTTCTATCACGAAGAAAGTCTTTTTATGTTATAAGAGAAAATTTTTCCTTTGCAGTTTTTTCGACAAAACTTGACAAATGGCGTAGTGTATAGTATAATATAGCCACATTTGAGGGGGAATATATTATAATGGAAATTGTAGAAGGAAAACATAATATTAAAATATATAATAATATTTGGGCCTACAAGTTAGGTGACCTTTCACTTAATAATATGGGAACAATTGATACTAATAGAACATTAGGCTGTATGAGTACTAATCCGAAGTTTTATGAAGAAGGATTGACTAAGAAGGAGATTCGTGAGAAATTCTTACAACATAGAAAGAATGCAGCTGCTTATGAAGGATTCCAGTTTGATCCTAAGAAGTTCTTTAGGCCTAGTCAAACTAAGGATGGATCAGCTGTTGAATTAACAAAAGAAATGGTAGAATCTTACGAAGATGGTTGGGATTTAGATATTCCAGCAGATATATTAGTAGTAACACATAAAACTCCAGGTGTTGTAGCTGGTTATCCAGTTGCTGACTGTCCCGTTTTAATAGCATCTGACTTAAGAAACGGAATAACAGCGACTGCACACTGTGGGACAGAAATGATCGATAGAGAATTACCAAGACAAACAATCGAGATGATGCAAAATAAATATAATAGTAAATTAGATGAAATTTACGTTTATATTGGTAGTCATGCTGGATCTAGTTGGACTTGTGACTCTATGCCAAAGTGGGCTACTAATGAAAATCTTTGGAAAGACTCAGAAGCAATAAAACAAAGAGAAGATGGTAGTTATCAAATTGATTTAAGAAAAGCTCTTCTTTATCAATTTGAATCTTATAACTTTGAACCAGAAAAGTTCGAGTCATTCTTAGTTAATAATGATGACACTATAACTAATCCGAACTATTATTCAAATAGTGCAGCAAGAAAAGATCCAAGTAAAGCTGGTAAACAATTTACTGGTGCTTATTATAAAGTTAGATAATAATTATATTTGTAATGATGAAAGGAAAAAGAAAATGTCAAAAATAGAAGTAGCAAATTTAGAAATTAGAAGAAATCATTTTATTACTGATGGAAAGTACGCATATTATAAGCGTCCTGAAACAAGTCTTACCTATAATTACAGAATAGTTGATAGTACCAGAAGATATGGTTGTATGACTACTGTTGAAGCTTTTTATGAAAAAGGAATTAGTGAAACAGAACGAAAAGCTATATTCTTAGAACGCAGAAGAAACTTGAGTAATAGTTATGATATTGGATTTGATCCAAAAAAGTTTTATATGCCATCACAAACTAAAGATGGTTCAGCTATTGAATTAACAGAAGAGATGGTAGAAGCTTGTGAAGACGGTTGGAACCTGAGTATAAAATCAGATATTTTAGTAGTAACACATAAAACTCCAGGTGCTGTAGCTGGCTATCCGGTTGCAGACTGTCCTGTTTTAGTAGCAACTGATTTAAAAAACGGAATAACAGTCACCGCACACTGTGGGACAGAAATGACTGATATGGAGTTACCAAGAAAAACAATTGAAATGATGGAAGATAAATATAACAGTAAAAAATCAGATATTGCTATTTATATTGGTAGTCATGCTGGGCCTAATTGGACTTATGATTCTATGCCACCATGGGCCAAGAAAGATTTTTGGAAAGAATATGAAATAATCAAACAGGTAGCGGATAATGAATATCGAATTGATTTAAGAAAAGCTTTATTACTTCAATTAGAGCCAGCAGAATTTGATTCCTTTATTGTAAATAATGAAGATACGATCACAAATAAAAACTATTACTCAAACAGTGCTCAAGGAAAAGATCCAAGTAAAGCTGGTAGACAGTTTACTGGTGCTTACTATGTTAAAAAAAGATAATTATTAGTTAAAAAAGACGATCAGAAAATGACCGTCTTTAATATTCTTTCTGTATTTTTGAAATTGTATTTAGCAATTTCTTTTAATTTTTCTTCTCCATATTTTGCTACTACTTCTTCACCAATCTTATCAACTTCTCTTGAAGCTCCTTTTGGTAGAGGAAGATGAACACTGTCAGCTAGTTTATCGAACTCTTTTAAAAATATATATCTACTGATGATAGAAGAAGCAGCAACAGCTAAGTTTTTATCTTCTGCTTTTGTCATAAAAGTAATACCACGCTGAATTTCTTTGGCATCACTGATATATTCGTAATATCTTTTTTCTCTTGCAAATTCATCTACAATAATATAGTCAACCTTAGGATTAACTTCATGCATTAATTGATATAAAACTTTATTGTGCATGATGGCTTTTATCTTATTCATATTAAAGTCTTTAGTATAGTTTTTATTATAATCAACATTACTCAAAATGATACTTCGATAAGTTAATTTTTTTGCAAGAGTAGGGGCGGTTTTTAAAATAAACTCATCTGTTAGTTTTTTACTATCTCTGATACCTAGAGCTTCTAAAAACTTAACATCTTCTTTTCTTACGTAAGTAGCAGTTACTACTATCGGTCCGAAATAATCACCAGTTCCTACCTCATCACTACCGACAGAAGAACAGTCATGATATTTACTATCATCAGTATTTACTTTGGGAGTGGTTTCTATTCCATCCATCTCTTTCCACATAGCGGCATCAACATCAGCACTTTTTCCTTGAAATATAACTTTTCCAGATTCATACATTGTAATAGTAGTATCTAGATCAACCGCTTGAAAAACAACATATGGTATTTTCTTATCTTTAACTTTATCTTTATAATACTCAATCATTTTTGCTTTTGTTTTATCACTAACTTTGATTACTTCATTCACTTTGACACACCTCTTTCAATTTAGTATAGCATATTTTTAAAAATATCGTTATAATTAAATTGGAAGGGATGTTGTTATGAATACTATTAGTATAGTTATTGTTTTAATTATCTTAAGTTTTGGTGTTTTGGGACTGAAACGTGGTGTAATAAAAGAAGCAGCTGTAGTTGTTGGAAATATCTTAGCAATAGTCTTAGCATTTGTCTTAAAAGATCTATTTGCTAGTTACCTAATAAGTGTATTTCCTGCTTATAAAGTCAATTCTGTTATTGGTTCGCTTAGCTCTTTAAGTATAATTTTTTACAAATTGATAGCATTTTTGGTATTACTAATCATTTTCCGTTTTATTTTACGAATAATTGTAAGTCTTTCAGGAATTATTAGTAAAATAGTTGATGCTACTATTATTCTGTTACTACCAAACAGAATCTTAGGTTTTGTTCTAGGAATAATTGAAGGTTATGTCTTGATGTTTATCGCTTTAAATGTTTTAATGATACCACTAAGTAGCAATACAACTTTTATGGATTCAGAAGTTAGAAAATACATTGTTGAAGAAACACCTATCTTGAAGGATAGCTTTGGTGGACTTAATACTAGTTTAGAAGAAGTAATGCAACTTGATAAAAATGATAACGAAAATAGTTTGAATTTAAAAGTAATTGACATACTACTAAAGAATAAAATTATTACAAAAGATGAAGTAAAAGAGTTAGCTAGTAATGGAAAGCTAGTTAATGTTGAAGGACTTGACACAATAATTAATAAATATTAGAAAGGACTTGATAAAATGATATATCTAGAAGATGAAAGTAAATTTGAATCACTTATTTCTAAAGGAGATGTTTTAGTAGACTTCTATGCTACTTGGTGTGGACCTTGTAAGATGGTAGGCGAGGTGTTAGAAGAATTAGATGAGCACTTTGAAAATGTAAAAATCGTTAAGATTGATGTTGATGAGTTTGAAGATATTGCTAAAAGTCATGGCATAATGAGTATTCCTACTTTAGAAGTGTATCGTGATGGCAAACTAATAAAAAAAGAAGTAGGGTATCGTGATTATGATACGATTGCTTCTTGGTTCATTAAATAATTATTTCTTTACGATTAATTGTTTAGTTTTAGCAGTAATAGTTAAATCTTGAAGAGTTTGTATTTCTTTAAGAAAAGTATCTTCTACTTCTATTTGATAAATACACTTTTCTTGATAACTTTTAGCTATAATATTCTTATCCCTAAAAAGATAGGAATATTTTTTTTCATTATTATAACTGAATTCACAAGTGATTAAGTAGCCATTTATTACTTCTTCTAGAGTAGTCTTAGCAAGAGCAGCAGTAAGTCCACCTGTATAAGCTTTTAAAAGACCACCAGTACCTAGTTTTATGCCGCCAAAATAACGAACAGATATTACTAATACATTAACAATATTAAGAGAGATTAAGGTAAAAAGCATTGGACGACCAGCTGTATTTTTAGGCTCCCTATCATCACTATAACCACTGGTATTTAAAAGATTAAAAGCATAGCAGTAGTGAGTAGCTCCTTTATAATCTTCTCTAACCTTTTTTAGATAGAAATTAACTTCTTCATTACTATTAACTTTATATAAAAGAGTGATAAACTTTGAATGTTTTATCTCTTCTTGATAAATGACATTTTCCTTAATTGTTTGCATTTACTTCACCATCTATATTTTATTAAATTTCTTTTTAAATGTAAAGATAAGTGGTATACTAGGAAATAGAAATGAAGGTGATATGATGTTCCGTGAAAAAGTTGATAAAAAAGAACTTAATAAATTTATAAAGACTTCTAATAAAGTTTTACAACTAATTTATATTTTAGTTTTTGTTTTAGTAGTCCTTTTAGTTACCTATGTTATTAAAGAATGGAAAGTCTTAGATTTCATCTTTAATATAATAAAAGTAATTTCTCCTGTTTTTATTGGCCTTGTTGTTGCTTGGCTTTTAGATCCGTTAGTTACTAAAATGGAGAAAAAAATGAATAGAGTAGTGGCGTGTATTTTAACCTATCTTATTCTAATTATTATGTGTGTTTTACTTTGCTACTTTGTAATACCGTCTTTTGCTACGGGAGTAACTGATCTTGTTAATGCTTTACCTAGTTTGATTGATAAAGTTAAAACGGCCGTGGATAATTTCTTTTCCATTAGTCATAACTCCTTAATTACTGGCTATGAAGCTGATATTATTACAAAAATTGAAACAATTGGTAAAAATGCAACGGAGACTTTACCAACTTTATTAATTAAAACTATTAGTAAAGTGATAAGCGGTGGAGCAACTATTCTTCTAGGATTCATGATTGGCTTTTATATCTTGTTTGATTTTAAAAAAGTTGAGAAACATACTTTATCATTTATACCGGATATTTATCACGACAATGCTAAAGACTTAATGCGCCGAATTAATGGTAAGTTAAGAAATTATGTTCAAGGTGTTTTGATTGTTATGTTCTTTGTCTTTTTAACCCAGGCGATAGGGCTTACCTTAGCTGGTATAAAAGCACCATTACTATTTGCTTTATTTTGTGCAGTTACGGATGTTATTCCTTATATTGGTCCCTGGATTGGCGCCTTACCCGCTGTCTTAGTTGGTTTTTCAATGAATCCACGGGTTGGTATTTTAACAATCATCTCTATAATGGTCTGTCAGACTTTAGAAAATAACTTCTATCAGCCTTTAATTATGGGTAAAACAATGAAATTACACCCCGTTACCATTATGCTCGGACTATTGATTTTTAACTACTTCTTTGGTATGATAGGAATGATAGTGGCGACGCCAGTTATTGCTAGTTTAAAGATAATTTTTGAGTTTATCGATGAGAAAACTGGCCTTGGTGAGAAGTTCCATTCTCTAAATAAAAAAGAAGTGATAGACTAAGTTGAGGTGACATGATGAAACTTTATTTAATATGTGGAAAAGCAAGAAGTGGTAAAGATACGTTTGGTAGAACTCTAAAAAAAGAAGAAGAAAAAAATAATAAAAAAGTTTGTATTTTGAAATTAACTGCTCCTTTATATAGATGGTTAGAAGACTACTTTGATTATGATAGTACGAAAGATGAGAAACCAAGAGAATTGTTACAAACAATAGGTTTTGACTTACTTCAGACAAAGCTTAAAAAGAAAGATTTCCTTTTAGATTATTTGATTACTACTATTGAAATACTTGATAATTTTTATGATGTAGGAATTATTACTGATGGACGTTTAGTTCACGAAATAGAAGTGTTAAAAGCTAAATATCCTTCAATTAAAACTATTCTATTAACTAATAAAAAAGATAATTTGTTGACTGAAAAAGAAAAGAAACATAAGACAGAAACAGATTTAGATAGTTATAAAGACTTTGATTACATTGTCGAAAATAAAGGTATAGATAATCTTTTATTAAAAGCAGAAGAGATAGTAGGAGGAAGAAAATGAATAAAATAGTAGCAATTGTTGGAATGGCTGGAAGTGGGAAGAGTATCGCCTCTTCTTATTTTGAAGAGAATGGTTATAATTTAGTTTATTTTGGGGGAGTTATTTACGAAAAAATGAAAGAAGAAAATATCGAAATAACGCCGGAAAGTCAAAAAGAATATAGAGAAAAAATTAGAAAAGAACATGGTATGGGAGTAGTTGCTAAACTAGTACTTCCAAAGATTAAAAAACTTTATCAAGAAGGAAATGTCATTTTAGATGGCTTGTATTCTTGGGATGAATATAAAATATTAAAAGAAGAATTTAAAGATTTAGCAGTAATTGCTATTGTCTGCGATAAAAAATTAAGGTATGATAGAATATCGAAGCGAAAGGAACGAGCATTTAATGAAAAAGAAATTATTGCTCGTGATGTAGCGGAGATAGAAAATTCTGCTAAAGGGGGACCTATCGCTTATGCTGACTATTACATTTTAAATAATAGAGGTATGGAACAATATTTAAAAGACTTAACAAGAATTAAGAGTTTAATAGAAGGAGTAGATGAAAATGAGGAAGATGACTAGTAATGAGATTAGATCATTATGGATAAAATACTTTGAAGAACATGGACATAAATATGTAGAAAGTGCTCCCTTGATTCCCCGTGATGATGATTCATTATTATGGATAAATGCAGGAGTAACTCCACTAAAAAAATATTTTGATGGAACTGTTATTCCCGAAAATAGAAGAATTGTTAATATTCAAAAGTGCATTCGTACAAATGATATTGAGAATGTCGGTGTAACAAGACGCCACCATACTTTCTTTGAAATGATGGGAAATTTTTCAATCGGTGATTATTTTAAGAATGAAGCGATTACTTTTGCTTATGAATTGTTAACTAGTGAAAACTGGTTTGCCATTCCAAAAGATAGACTTTATGTAACTGTTTATACTAATGATACAGATGCTTTAAATAAATGGGTAGAACTTGGAATGGACCCTTCTCATATGATTAAACTAGATGAGAATTTCTGGGAGATTGGTAGTGGACCTTGTGGACCTGATAGTGAGATATTCTTTGATCGCGGTGAAAAATATGATCCTAACCACGATGCATTTGAGAAGTTTAAAAATGATGATGAGCAAGAAAGATATATTGAAATTTGGAATAACGTTTTTAGTCAGTTTCAATCAGAAGAAGGAAAACCTCGCGAAAAATATAAGGAACTTCCTCATAAGAATATTGATACTGGAGCAGGACTTGAGAGATGGTGTACAATATTCCAAGATGTAGATTCTAGTTTTGAGACGGATTTATTTACACCAATCTTAGCGAAGATAGAAGAAATGTCAGGAATTCTTTATAATGGTCAAACGGCTTTTAAAGTAATTGCTGATCATATTAAAGCCATTACCTTTGCTTTATCAGATGGTGCTAGTTTTGGAAATACAGGACGTGATTATGTTTTAAGACGTCTTTTAAGAAGAAGTTCTCGATTTGGTAAACAATTAGGTTTCAATGAGCCATTCCTTTATAAATTAGTAGGTACTGTTTGTGAGACAATGGGAGACTTCTATAAAGAACTATACGAAAAACGCGGTGAAGTAGAAGCACTAATATTAGAAGAAGAAAAATTATTCTTAAAAACACTTGAACAAGGTATGTCAAAACTTGATGATATCTTAGAAACTGTTACTGATGGCGTTATTTCTGGTTATGATGCTTTTAAACTATATGATACTTATGGTTTTCCACTTGAATTAACTGAAGAAATTGCTACTGAGAAAGGTTATAGAGTTGATTCTGAAGGCTTTGTTGATTATATGAATAAACAAAAAGAAGCTGCTAAGAAGAGTAATCGTAATAAAACATCAATGGCTAAACAAAAACAAGTTTTAATGGATTTTAAGAAGCCTTCAACTTTTGTTTATGGCTTATATCGTTTGAAAAGTAGTGTTTTAGCAATTATTAGTAAAGATGCACTTGAAAAGACACTTGATCATGATGGTTATATCGTTTTAAAGAGAACTTGTTTTTATGCGGAAAGTGGTGGCCAAGTAGCAGATACTGGTATGATTACGGGTAAAAACTTTACGGCTAGAGTTGTTGATGTCTTTAAAGGACCTAATGGTCAACATATTCATAAAGTTAAATTATTATCAGGTAAAATTACTACTGGCGATGAGTGTGAAGTAATTATTGATAAAGAACGTCGTCATAATATTGAAGCTAATCATAGTAGTGTTCATATGTTACAATATGCTCTACAAACAGTTATAAGTCCTAAGATTATTCAAGCTGGTAGTTATGTTGATGATAGTAAACTTCGTTTTGATTTTACTTATACTGGTAAGATTTTTGATGAAGATTTATATAAAGTAGAAGATATGGTTAATGATATGATTAATCGTGGAATAATCACTTCTACAGAAGTAATGCCACTTGATAAAGCTAAAGAGTTGGGAGCGATGGCGTTATTTGGAGAAAAATACGGAGAGACTGTAAGAGTTGTTAAAATTGATAAATCTATTGAATTATGTGGTGGTACACATATTGCTAATACTAAAGATGTTAATAGATTTGCTATTTCTTCATTTGAATCTAAAGGAAGCAATACTTATCGTATAGAAGCTTGTACTAATAAAAAGATAGAAACAACTTTATTTGATATTATCAAACCTTATAATGATGAAATGGTTAAATTATTAATGAAATCTAAAGAAATACTTGAGCAAGCAAGAAAGTTAGGAATCAATCTTACTTTTGATGTTACTATTGATAATAGTGCTCCAAAGAGCTACCGTGATATAGTGTTTAATCGTAATGAACTTTCTTATGTTCAAGGCGAAGTTAAAACATTAGAGAGAAAATTCCAAGAAGAAAAAGAAAAACAAAGTTTAAATAGAATAGATGACTATCTAACTAATCTAAAAGATATAAATGGTAAGAAATTTTTATATTTAACTTTCGAACATGAAGAGATGGGAATTTTAAAAGCTATAATGGATGCTGTAGCTAACAAACTTGATAATTCATTAGTGTTTATTGTTAATATTAAAGAAGATAATAGTGTTAATTTCTTATGCCGTAATAAGGTGGCTAGTCTAAGTGCTGGATATTTAATCAAACAAATCGCTGCTATTTCAAACGGAAATGGTGGTGGAAGTGCTAGTTTCGCTCAAGGCGGTGGAAAGACTAGTGCTAATCTTGAAGAAATATATAAATATTTAGTGGAGCAAATAAATGAAGCAGAATAATTATTTGCTTCTTTCTTCCTCTAGTATATTACTAGATAAAGAAATAGAAAAAATTATTAAAGAGAAAAAATTTGGAGAAGCAAGTATTATAACTTATGATTTAGAAGAAGTAACTTTAGTTGATGTTTTAGAAGAGTTAGATACTGTTTCTTTCTTGACTCCTTTGAAAGTAGTAATTTCTAATCATGCTAATTTTTTGACAGCAGCAGCTAGTGAAGAAGAGGCAAGTCTTAATCATTTATTAAAGTATTTAGATCAAAATATTGATACAACTTTATTCTTTTTAACTGTTGATAAGATGGATGAGCGAAAAAAGATCGGTAAAGAATTAAAGAAAAAAATGACTTTTCTAAATATTAGTCCTGATAAAGAAGAATATCTTAAGAGTCTACTAACTGGTTATAAGTTGGAAAAAGGTGTAATTTCTAATATTCTTTCTAGAGTTGAAGATGATTATGACAAGATTTATCAAGAAAGTGATAAACTAAAACTTTATAAAGTTGATAGTAAAGAAATAACAAATAGTGATGTAGAAAATATGTTACCCGCTCCTTTAGAAAAACAAGATCAATTAACTTTTGATTTAATAAGAGCGATTGGTCTTAAAGATAAAAGAGAAGCTTTAAAACTATATGAGAAACTAAAAAAGTTTAATATCGAAATATTTGCTTTGATGGGGCTTTTAGAGAGTCAATATAGAGTGTTGTATCAAGTTAAGCTATTAAATAATCGTGGTTATAGAGAAGGGGAAATAGCTAAGGAATTAGCAATTCATCCTTACCGTGCTAAGAAAATATTAGAACTTGGAAGAACTACTACTATTAAAGAAGTGAAAAGTTTCTTACTAAAATTAGCTGACCTTGATTTAAAATTAAAAAGTGGTCAAGTTGATAAAGAACTAGCAATGGAATTATTAATTATTAATAATGACTAAAGGCAGAACTATCTGCTTTTTTCGTTGCTTTACAACAAATATTTTGGTATAATAAAGAACAGTTTGGGAGTGTGGTTATAATGAATATGGTTGAAAAGAGAGATGCTTTACTAGCAAAATTAGCTAAAGCAGATACGCTTGAAGAAATAATTATAGTTGGTTGGCGCCTAGAGCGATGTGGTAGTGCTCTAAAACAAGAAGACTATTTAGATTTGATGAAGAATAAAAAAGATGAATTTTATTATGAACAAATTCAAAAAAGAGAACAAGAGGTTCGTAATAGTTTATTATTAAATTTTATTAAACATGTCCAAGAAAATGCAGTTGATTTGACAGCAAATGATACCAGACTTGCTTGGTGGGAAATAAGAGAAATTTTACTAAAGAAACAAAACAAAGATGAGATAGATGAAGCTTTACTTGCATATACTTTAAAAGTTTATCCACAAAATGATTTTAAGGAAAGACAGTTAGCACATAGAATTGAAGAAGCAAAGGCCAAAATTAATATATATTTGGAAGCAGATTCCCCAAGCAACGATCTTTTGACAAAAATGTTTGGCATTAAAATGTCAGAGATTTATGAAGCATATGGACTATTGAGGGAATATAATACAGAGTTTTATGCTTCGTTAGATAAAGAAAAATTTAGGAAAAATCGACATACTTTTCGTGCAAATACTTATACTAAAAAGGAAGAAATAAAAGTTAAAGCTTTAGATAAGGATTACCTTTCTCCAAAAAATCATAATAATTTTATTGCATTCTGTGAACGAAATAATTTACCAGTAAGTATGGTTAGGAGATATTGTCGTTTGCAACGAGCAAATGAAACTGTTTTCTTCGATTTAACTTTAGCAAAACAATTAGAAAGACTTTATCTTGTAAAATTAGATGAGGTCGAAAAAATAAAACCTCTTGTAACACAACTTGTTGATGCTTTAGATGAAAATAGTTCTGTAACAACGATTGATTATCATTATTTCTATAAACAAAAGTTTAATAAAGATGAAATTTTTGAGTTTTTAAGGGCAATAAATTTAGACGATATTGCTGAAAAATATAGGAAATATTTAGCTAAGCATCCTAATGCATTTACTTGTTATGATACAAAAGAAATTTCTATTTATAGCAAAAATACAATGCTATTCTTTGAAGAGGAACGAATTGATTATGAACCAGCTAGTTTTGTAAATGTAGTAAACGAATTAAAGGAAGAGAATCTACCAATGAGTAGAGGATTAATTGTTCAGATGCTAAAAGAAAAACAAAGTGTGAAAAAATTAGCTAAAGTAATTGTCAAAAATAGTTAATCATGTTAAAATAATATTATCTTCTTTGAAGATTTTATTATGGCCTGTTGGTGAAGTGGTTCAACACGCGCGCCTCTCAAGCTCGTATTCACGGGTTCGAACCCCGTACAGGCTACCAAATATGTTCTTAAAGCCTTGATTTTACGGGCTTTTTTATTTTTTTACTCCCAAAATTACTCTTAAATTACTCCTAAATTTTTTTAGAAAAAATGTTTGCATTTTATAGATGTTTTATGTTATAATATTTCTCTTACAGGAGGTGGAAGTTATGTTAATCTTACCAATGGCAACAAATAATAGCATGTTTGAATTAGAGGTATCTTTTCATAATATATATAAAGAAAAAATGAAGCTGCAAGCAACTAAAAATAGTGAAAGTGATGTGTTAATCGGTAAGTATTCAATAAAGGAATTTCCAGATGTTAAGTATTATAAAGATCAACCAGCAAGACTAACAAGAGATATAAGAAACATCAGTTCTTATTATAATAACGAAGTTTCATCTATTAAAGTTGTGGGAGAAAAGTATAATGGTGGAGATTTTTGTGATCAATACTCTATACCACTACCTCCAGCTAAAGCTAATATATATGTTGATACGCTATATGGACTTTTAGTAAATAATTTAAGATATGCTAATCCTAATAAGAAAAAAGATAGGGTAATAGCATTAAAAAACATTGGAGTTATTAATAGTTTAAATGAACATGAGCAAATAAAACTATTAGAATTAAGACAAGGTAGTACTGGTAAAACCGAATACCTTTATCAATTAAATGTGAATGGTTTAGAAAAACAAGCTGAATGGCTAGAATTTATGGAAACATTAGACTTTACAACTGTACCTGGTAGTGTTAGAGAAAAAGATAATTATGAACAAGTATTGAGAGATTTTGGTAATGTAGAAACAAAGCTAAAGAAAGAAATGAATAATTATTTGACAACGGGAGAAGAAAATTATTTAATTTACAGTTATTATTATCAGTTACTTAACAACAAACAATATACGGAATTTAGATTACCACAAAAACAGTATGTTAAAGAGAAAGTAGCTTAGTATGGAAAGACTAGAGAGAATAAATTGCTTGCTAGGGACCGAAATGGTTACTAGCTTTAAAAATGAAAAAATACTAGTAGTTGGTTGTGGTGGCGTAGGTGGTTATGTTATCGAAGGACTAGTAAGAAGTGGTTTTTTAGATTTAACTATAGTCGATTATGATAAAGTGGATATTACTAACTGCAATAGACAAATCATCGCTTTATCTAGTACAATCAATCAAGATAAAGTTGAACTAATAAAAAAACGAGCTATAGATATTAATCCAGAAGCAAATATTACAGCTCTTAAAATTAAAGTTTCTAAGGATAATATAGAGCAAATATTTTCAACTAATTATACCTATGTAATAGATGCGTGTGATGATATGAAAGCTAAAGAACTGTTATTAACTTATTGTAATAAGAAAAAAATACCAATCATATCTTGTATGGGTATGGGAAAAAGATTAGATCCAACAAAGATAGAAATAACTACTATTGAAAAGACTTATAATGATCCTTTGGCTAGAAAACTACGTTACTTTATAAAACAAAATAGATTATCATTAAAAACAAAAGTGTGTTTTTCAAGCGAATTACCATTTAAATTAGATAGTAATATAATTGCTTCTTGTGCTTTTGTTCCCGCAACGGCAGGAATGGTAATAGCTAGTGAAGTAGTTAAAGATACAATAAAAAAGAACAAGAATAGATAAGATATCTAGCTTGTTCTTTTTAGTTGAATTTTCGATATAAACCAACAACTTTGCCAAGAATTGTAACTTTATCAAGAATGATTGGTTCCATTGTATCATTTTCAGGTTGTAGTCTGAAATGATTATCTTCTTTATAAAAAGTTTTAACAGTTGCTTCGTTATTTTCATTCATTGCTACTACAGTATCACCATTTTTTGCGGTTTCTTGTCTTTCAACAATTATGATATCACCATCATAGATACCAACATTAATCATTGATTCACCACTTACTCTTAAAGTAAATACTTCCTTTTTATTACCAACTATTTCAACAGGAAGTGCAAATGTTTCGTTGGGACGTTCAATTGCTTCAATTGGTGTACCAGCTGTAACCTTACCAAGAAGAGGTACTTTAATTACATCTTCTTTTTCTTTTAAAAACTCATTTGGTACTAGTATTTCTATTGTTCTATTAGAACCATCTTCTTTAGAAATATAACCTTTCTTAACTAATTGCATTAAGTGAAAATGAATAGTAGCAGGGGAATGAAGGTTAGCTGCTTCACCAATTTCTCTAACTGTGGGTGGATAACCTTTTTTCGCTGTTAATTTCTTAATTATTTGTAGAATATCATACTGTCTATCTGTTAATTTCTCCATCTTTTTTCCTCCTTTTCTCAATATTAACACGTCTAATAGGAAAAAGTCAAACAAAATTTCGAAAATATATTGACAAAACTTATGCTTGCTAATAAAATCGTAAGAAGAGATGGAGGCGTTAATGAAAAATAACATCATAGAAATTATAAAAACAATCATATTAATAATAGGTTTATATGTGGTAGCAATCATACTTAGTTTAATAATATGCGCTAATTTGCTTTCGAAAATTTAGAAAGATTGCTATAATAATTAGAGAAGAGAAGGTGTGCTATGCAGAAAATAATATTAGTAGATGGGAACAATTTGTTATTTAGAAGTTATTATGCAACAAGTTATAGTGGAGTTATTATGCGAAATAGTAAGGGATTTCCTACTAATGCTCTTTATGGCTTTATTAATATGATGAATAAAATAATTGAAGAAGAGAAACCAAACTATATTTTGGTGGCATTTGATAAAGGAAAAACTTTCAGACACGAAAAGTATAAAGACTATAAAGCTGGTCGTAGAGAAATGCCAAAAGAGTTAAAACTACAGTTTCCAAAAGCCAAAGAAATTCTTGATACTATGGGAATAAAACATTTTGAAATAGATAATTATGAAGCTGATGATATAATTGGTACTCTTGCTAAAATAGTTGATGAAGAAGATGAATTTATTGCGACGATTATATCTAGTGATAAAGACTTATTACAACTAATAAGCAATGAAGTAGAAGTTAAACTTTTAAAGACAAAAGGTTCAATCAGATTTGATGAAGAAACTTTTAAAGAATATTATGGAACAACACCAATTCATATGATAGATTTAAAAGCTCTAATGGGAGATTCTAGTGACAATATATCAGGAGTAAAAGGAATCGGTGAGAAAACAGCAATTACTCTTTTGAAAAAATATGGTAGTCTTGATGAGATTTATAATAATCTAGAAAATATTGGTGGTAAGACAGCTGAAAAATTAGAAACAGGCAAAGAAGATGCTTATACAAGCTTTGACTTAGCTACTATTTACCGTGAAGTACCTATTCCTTTTACCCTAGAAGAGTGTATTTATCGAGGACTTAATACAGAAGAGTATATTGCTATTTTAAGGGAATTAGAATTTAAATCACTTTTAAAGAAAATAAGTGTTAGTATAGATAATACTGTTTTGACAGGTCAACAAAGTTTTGACTTATTAGAAGAAAAACCAATTACTAAAACAGTTGTGTCTTATAACGACTTTGACTTTACTATACCTTTTTCCTTTTATTTAGAAATGGATGGACATACCTATAGTAAAAGTAAAATTATTGGTGGAGCATTTACTAATAAAGATACGTCTTGTTTTATGACTATTGAAGAAATTATTAATCACAAATGTATATTTAATAACGATGTAACTAAATATACATATGATGTCAAGAGAATGATCATTCTTTTAAATCAGTATGATATAGTCATAAACAATTGTAACTATGACGCAATGATTGGTGCTTATCTATTAGATTATAAATTAGATGATGATATCACTGTTTTAATGGGACAATTTAATTATGACTGTCCAAGCTATGAAGAAACTTATGGAACAGAAAGAAAAAAAAGAGAAGCTTCACTTGAGACGACAGAGAAACAATCTATAATGAAAAGCGAGTTTATCTACGATAGTAGAGAGCAAATCCTTGAAGAAATAGCTACTTATAAGGAAACTAAATTGTTTGAAGAAATAGAAATGCCACTTGCTTTTGTATTAGCTGATATGGAGTTAACAGGTATAAGGGCTGATAAAAACTACTTATTAAAGCAAAAAGAAGAACTAGAAGCAAAAATGAAACTTATGCAAGATGAAATATATGAAGATGCTGGTTGTGAATTCAATATTTTATCACCTAAACAGTTAGGAGAAGTTTTATTTGAAAAGTTAGAGATAGAATATCCTAAAAAACGAAAAAAAGATGATACTAGTTATTCTACTAGTAAAGATATATTAGATAAAATAAGTGATAAACACCCTATTGTTGAAAAAGTGTTAGAGTATCGAAATCTTTATAAATTATATGCTAATTATTCAATTGGTTTAATAGATGAAATAAGAGAAGATGGAAAAATTCATACTATTTTTAATCAATGTTTAACAAGAACTGGTCGTTTATCTAGTAGCAAACCAAACTTACAGAATATTCCGATTAGAAGTGATTACTCTAAACTTGTTCGTAAAGCTTTTATTCCAGAAGAAGATAGCCTTTTAATGAGTTCTGATTATAGTCAGATAGAGTTAAGAGTATTTGCACATATGGCTAATGCTACAAACTTACAAGAAGCTTTTATTGAAGATAAAGACATTCATTCAAAAACTGCTTCAGATATATTCAAGGTACCAATAAATGAAGTTGATAAAAAGATGCGCCGAATTGCTAAAACTGTCAACTTTGGTATCTTATATGGAATAAGTAGCTTTGGTCTTAGTGAAGACTTAAAAATAGATGTTGCTAGTGCAAAGGAGTTTTTATCAAACTACTTAAATACTTATCCTGGTATTAAGGAATATATGGAGCAAGAAAAAAGAGAAGCTTATAAAAATGGTTTTGTTACTACAATAATGAATCGTAGAAGAAAAATAGATGAGTTGAAGAGTAGTAACTATATGGTACGAAGTAGTGGTGAGCGCATGGCTTTAAATACGCCAATTCAAGGAAGCGCTGCTGATATTTTAAAGAAAGCAATGGTTGAATTATATCAAGCAATGAAAGATAGGAACTTAAAGAGTAAAATGTTAATTCAAGTTCACGATGAATTGGTATTTAATGTTTATAAAGATGAGCTTGACATAATGAAAGAGTTAGTACGTGAGAAGATGGAACAAGTAGTTAAACTTAGTGTACCGTTAAAAGTAGATATAGAACTTGGTAGCGATTGGTATGAAGCTAAATAGTAGTAAGTAGTAAAGGAAAGTGATAAAATATGCCAGAAAAACCAGAAGTAATTACAGTTGCCAAAATGTTAGAAAAAAGAATAGTTGGACATACTATTACTAAAGCTTATGTTTATTATGATAATGTAATAGTTGGTGATAAGAATGAATTTTTAGAAAAGATAAAGAATGAAAAAATAGAAAGTGTTACAACGAGAGGCAAATGGATAGTTATTTATCTAACGAATTATGCTTTATTAGTACATCTTAGAATGGAAGGAAGATTTTATTTTAGACATAAAAATGAAGTTGTATCAAAACATGAACACGTTGCTTTATTATTAGATAATGATATTGAAATGCGCTTTCATGATGTTAGAAAATTTGGTAGAATGATGCTTCTTCCTAAGTATAAGATTAATGAACAAAAACCACTTAGTGATTTAGGTTATGAATTTGATGATGAAAGATTAACTAAAGAGTATCTATTAGATAGATTTAAAAGTAAAACTACACCAATAAAGACTGTTTTATTGGATCAAAGTATTATTGCTGGAATTGGTAATATTTATGATGATGAAATACTATATCTAAGTCATCTAAGTCCATTAAGACCTGCTAAAACGGTTAATAGTGAGGAAGCAGAGCAAATAATTGAAAACACAAGAATTGTTCTTAAAAAAGCCATTAAAATGGGTGGTACAACTATTAAAAGTTTTGAATCTAGTGAGGGAGTTCATGGTAATTTTCAAAATGAATTAATAGTTCATGGTAGAAAGAATGGGACTTGTAAAAATTGTAACAGTGAAATCATTTTCACAAGAGTTGGTGGACGAGGAACTTATTATTGTCCAAATTGCCAAAAATAGCAAAAAATTCTATACAAAATGATAAATTTATAGTATAATTATTACTGTTTGAAAGAGGAGTGAGTAGTAAATGAAAAAGACAAAAATAGTTTGTAGTATTGGACCTGCATCTAATGAAGCCGATGTAATGGAACAAATGGTTTTAGCAGGTATGAATGTTGCTAGAATTAACTTTACCCATGCAACAATCGAAGAAAGAGATAAAGCTATCGCTTCAGTTCGTGAAGTTAGAAAAAGAACTGGTAAGTCTGTAGCAATATTATGGGATACTAAAGGTCCTGAATTTAGAAGTGGTATGCTAGAAAATGATTCTATCGAATTAGTTAACGAAAATATTATTCGTATTGTTAAAGAAGAAGTGCTTGGAACTACTGAGAGATTTTCAGTTAACCATCCAGAAGCTATTGATAGTTTATCTGTTGGTGACTTTATTTTACTTGAGAATGCTAAGATGAAACTTGAAGTTATCAGCAAAGAAGAAGACGGTGTTACTTGTAAAGTTATCGCTGGTGGAACTTTAGGAAACAGAAAAAGTATGAGTGTTCCTGGTGTTAAGTTAAATATTCCTTATGTAAGTGAATTAGATAGAAAAGATATCGAATATGCTTGTGCAAATGGTGGAGAATACCTAGCATTATCATTTGTATCTTGTAAAGAAGATGTTCTAGAAATTAAGGAAATTTTAAAACAACACAATAGAGAAGACTTACAAATAATTTGTAAGATTGAAAGTGATTTAGGTATTAAAAACTTAGAATCAATTCTAGAAGTATCAGACGGTGTTATGGTAGCTAGAGGAGATTTAGGTACAGAAATTCCTAGTGAAATGTTACCTATCGTTCAAAAACAAATGATAAAAACTTGTAGAAGACTTGGAAAGATTGCTATTGTTGCTACAGAAATGCTTGAAACAATGATGGAAAATAACCGTCCAAAAAGAGCAGAAACTAGTGATATTGCTAATGCTGTATTTGATGGTACTGATGCTGTTATGTTAAGTGGTGAAACTACTATTGGTAAACATCCAGTTGAAACAGTAGCTGCTATGGCAAACATCTGTGAAACTGCTGAAAAATATGCTGAATTTAATTATTCAGATGAAAATGACCGTGTCGTTGATGCTCAATCTGCTATTGCTGATGCTGTAGTTGATACAACAAAAAGACTTAATGCTAAATTAATCTGTGCTGCTACAATTAGTGGTTCAACAGCTAGAGTAATTAGTAATTTAAAACCAAAAGCAACTGTTCTTGCTTTAGTACCCGATGAAAAAACAGGACGTCGTTTAGCATTAAACTGGGGTGTTTATCCAGCATTATTACCAGTTTGTAATTCAACTGATGAAGTTCTTACAAAGAGTGTTGCTTGTGCTAAAGATTATACTGAATTAGTAAGTGGAGATATCATAGTTACTACTGGAGGTTTCCCTAATAATGCAGTATCTAGAACAACTAACTTAATGAAGATTGAAGTTATTGATTAATTAAGACAAAATAAAAAGCTCATTTAAGGGCTTTTTTGATTTGTAAATATTTTTCTTCTAATTTTTGAATATTATTTTCTAAAAAATAATAATGATAAAGATAAAACCCAAGCAAAATTAGAAGAATAACAACTAATATAAATAATATAATAGATGGTTTGATAGTTAATAAATAAAAGAAGAAACAAGTAACAAAGATGACGGTTATAGTAACTAGTAAATGAATAAGTCTTTCATGTTGAAAATAACTGATTATTACTTTAAAATCTTCTAAGTCTTGTTTAGTAAAACTTTTATTCTTAAGATTGTTATCAACTTGTTTCTGATAGTTTTTTATTAAATCTTTCATAGAGATATTTCCTCATTATTAAATTCTTTTTTATCTTCTAATAATTTTTCGTGTAGACGTTCTTCTTCAGTATTTAAATAAACTTCTTCAATACGATCAACCCTACATCTTTCTGCATCAAGTATTGCTTGAACTTTACTAGCTGCCTGATCAACTTCATCATTAACAACAACGTAGTTGTATTTACTAACTTCATTTATTTCTTCATACGCTCTTTTGAAACGCATATCGATTTTTTCTTGATCTTCGGTTTTTCTAGCTTCTAATCTTCTTTTTAATTCTTGCATACTAGGTGGTAGAATAAAGATAAATACCACTTCTTTAATCTTTTCTTTTACTTTTAAAGCTCCCTGAATTTCTAACTCTAAAATAACATCTTCACCATTATCTAAATGCTCTTTAATGTATTTTTTGGGAGTTCCATAGTAGTTTTTAGAGTACTCAGCGTATTCTAAAAATTCATCATTTGCAATTTCCTGCTCAAACTCATCTCTTGATAAAAAGTAATAGTTTACACCATTTTTTTCTTCTCCACGAGGAGCTCTACTAGTACAAGAAATAGATAACCAAATATTTTTGTTATTTTCCATAACTTTATTAATAATAGTATTTTTACCACAACCAGAAGGTCCTGATAGGACAACTAATAATCCTTGTTTTTTTGTTTTTAGCATTGATTCCATATTTTATCATTCCTTTCTTATTGGAAAAGCTTTAAACTCATCATTTATAATGTTAGTAGCATTTATATGTTCTAAACAGTAGATGAGTGATGCTTCATATTCAAGTTCTAACATTTCATCTTTTTCACGTGTAAACTTACTAATTAATGGTAAAGAACAATCTTTCTTTATTTTATTTAAATAGTTTTGTCCTTTTTTATCAAGACCTAAAATTCTTATATAATTAATATTTTCCATCATGTCACGCTTTTCTTTAGTATAATTACATAAATAGTATAAAAGTCCTCTTGCTACTTTTCGGTAAGTAAGATTTTTAGTTTTAACACTATTAATTAACTCATCATAGGAAGAAACATTATTGATATTTTTCTTTAATTTATTGATAAGACTTCTATCTAGTGATGGATATTCTTTTTCATTATCTTCCGTTAACAACTTGTATTTAATATATTTAAAATAGTCTTCATTGGTTAAAACTTTATCTTTTATTTTTTCTAGATACGGTAAAACATAGCTAGGTACTTGATCTTCGATATTTTCATTCTTTGCTAAGGCTTTTCTGATACTACTAGCACTTGAAATATCACTTTCTAAGACATTACTATTATAATCGTTAGTTCTTTTAATAGCATGAACATTTATTTTATAATTATTTTTCTTTATTGCTTTAATGTAAGAGCTAGCTAAAATATCATTTGGTAGTTTTATACTCTCATTAGTAAGGTCTAAAAAAGCAGCATTTCTAGCAGATGGATAATTCATTCCACTTGCTAAATAAACTCTAACTAATGGGTCAAAATTGCTATTATTTAGTTCAATATCAACCATTTTTAAAAGATAAGTTAAATCATTTGATTCACTACCGAAGATTAAATCAGTAACTCCTAAAGATTTAGCTAAACAAGTAGCACCAGTAGCAAATATTTCACTAGAAGCAGTAGCAAATGGAAAAGGTAATTCTACTACTAAATCAAAACCAGCAGTAAGAGCTATTTCTGTTTTGCTTTTTTTATCGAGAATAGAAGGTTCTGCTCTTTGTGTAAAATTTCCACTCATTATAAGTATATAGATGGCATTATCAAACATTTCTTTAGCTTTATTTAGTAAATATAAGTGTCCATTATGAAATGGATTAAATTCTGCGACGATTCCAACTACTTTCATAAGTTTCCTCCTTTTTGGTTAACTTATTATAACACGTTTTTAAGCTTTATGGTATACTGTTATAGGAAGGAATTATGCTATGAGGTTTCAAGTAAAAAAAGAAGATTTTATTAACTGCTGTGAGTATGAAAAGGGATTAGCTACTAATACCTTAAAGTCATATAATTATGAGTTAAATGCTTATCAAAATTATTTAGAAGATAAATTGGGTATAATGGATGTAGAAGATATAAAAAAAGAACACATTGAAAGTTATTTGAAATATTGTTATTCATTAGATGAAGATAGTAAAACTGTTTCTCATAAAATAACTACTATTTATAATTTTCATAAGTATCTTTTAAGAGAAAAAGTCGTAAAAGAAAATGAAGCAGAATTTATCGATAGACCAAAGTTAGCTAAACACTTACCTTACACTTTAAGTACTAGTCAGGTTGATAAGTTGCTTGATATAGAACTTAAGAGTCCATTTGACTATCGTGATAAGGCTATGTTAGAATTGATGTACGGCACAGGCCTTAGGGTTTCAGAATTAATAGGTCTTACTGTTTATGATATTGATTTTTATAATGCTTTCTTAAGAGTTAAAGGAAAAGGTAGTAAGGAAAGAATTGTTCCTATTAATAGCAATTCAATTAAATATTTAAAACTTTATTTAGAATATAGACCTGCTATGTTAAAAAAGAAAAACTCAGAACAATTATTTTTAAATTCTAGAGGGGAAGGCATTTCAAGACAAGGTTTTTTTAAAAATCTAAAAAAACTGTTAGCTGAAAAAAATATGCCAACTAATATCTCTCCTCATAGTCTAAGGCATTCTTTTGCAACCCACTTAATTGAAAATGGGGCAGATCTTAGAAGTGTTCAAACTATGTTGGGACACTCTGATATTACAACAACTAAAATATATACACATATAACTAACGAAAAAGTTAGAAATGATTACTTACATAATCATCCAAGAGCAAAGAAAGAAGAGTGAATTTATGAAATTTAAAAGAGTATTTTTAATGATTTTAGACTCGTTAGGAGTAGGGGAAGCAAAGGACGCTAGTAATTATGATGATAATGGCTGTAATACTTTAGGGCACATCAAAGATAATTATGATTTATTTATTCCAAATCTAGCAAAGATTGGTTTTCTTGATACTTTAACCCTTGAAGATAAAGAAACTAATGATGCTTATTATACTATCGCTCAACCAAATAATATTGGAAAAGATAGTTTATCTGGACATTATGAAATGATTGGTATAACATCAAATATGCCTTTTAAAACTTTTAATGAAAATGGTTTTCCTATTGAATTAGTTGATGAGATTGAAAGAGTAACAGGTAGACGTGTCATTGGTAATAAGTGTAGTCATGATAATAGTATTATTAATGAGTTAGGAGAAAGACAATTAAACTATGGTTCTTTGATTGTTTATACATCTGCTGATTCTGACTTACAAATAGCAGCACATGAAGATATTATTTCGGCTGAATTATTATATTCCTATTGTGAAAAAGTAAGAGAATTAACTATGCGTGAAGATTTCTTAGTATCAAGAGTTATTGCTAGACCATTTACTGGTAAAAATGGCAAATTTAAATTAAATAATGCAGGAAGAAAAGATTACTCTATCAGGCCTCCAAAACGAACTATATTAGATGACTTAAATGACAATGGTTATAATGTAATTGGTATTGGTAAAGTTAATGATATCTTTGCAGAGCAAGGAATTAATAAAGTCTTAAAGGCTTCCAATAATCAAGAAGCACTAACAAAATTTGCTAATATAATGGATAAAAGCTTTACTGGTCTTTGCATGGTAAATCTATCAGATTTTGATAATTTGTATGGACATGTTCGTGATGTAGAAGGATATGGTAAGGCGATAGAGGATTTAGATGTGGAAATTCCTTTATTACTTAATAAACTAGAAATGGATGATTTATTAATTATAACAGCAGATCATGGTAATGATCCAACTTTTAAGGGAAATGATCATACTAGAGAGAATGTTCCTGTAATCTTATATTGTCGTAATTTTAAAACGCCTCATCTTTTAGAACCTCAAGAAACTTTTGCTTGTATCGGTGCAACTATTGCTGATAATTTTGACTTAGATACTCCAGAGATTGGATCAAGTTTAATGGAATTTTTGAACTAGAAAAGGGTAGAGTAGAGTAAATAAAAATGAAATGACTACTTCTATATATTAAATATAAATAGTGTCATTTCATTTTTTTATTTTTCTTTTTTAAAATTAGAACATACTGTTTCATCTTTATCTTTAACATTATCACAGTTGCAAGATGAACCAACTTTTATCTCATCTAAATCGCATTTACAATCTTCTTCATTATGATACTTGCAAGATTTAACGTCACAATGAATTACCTGTTTTTTCTTTTCTTTAAACATTGTATTCTTTCCTCCTTCAATATTAATTTGTACCCTTTTCCCCTATTTTATTCCCCTACTTTAAAATTTATAAAAAGAAAAGAAGGGGAGAAGTAATTAATAATAAAAGGTAATACTATTTTAATTAATTAAGTATAATATTATTAGAATTTATGTATTAGTATTAGTATAAATAATTAACTTAATAATATGATTGATGTAATACATAAATATTAAGACAAAAATGATTTTTATAAAATTAACTTACGAAAAGTAAAATTTAAAAAAGATTTAAATGATTAGTTGTTAAGACAAAATTAAGTTATTTATTACTTCATATAATGGGAATTATGTTAACTAGTATACTTTCAACAAATATTATACTATATTTTTTAACTATTAACCTTTTGTTATTTTATATACTAAAATTATTTATGAATAATATTAAATTAATTTTTTATTATCAGCTAAAATATATTTTGATATATATTAATATTAACTAACCATTCTTAGAAAATAGTTATATTTGTATACCATTGTTATCTAATAGTATAGATATATTTAGTTAAACATTTATCTATTAATAATTAAATTAACTGATCAAGAAATAGGGTAGTTCCCTATTTTAATTTTTCGTAAAAAATAATACTAAAAAGTAGGGTAACCCCTACTCTATTTAATTATACTTTTCTTGATTGAATTTCTGCTATTTTTTCTAATACTTCTTTAGCATTTTCTTCACTGATAGAATTATAGCCAAGTTCTCTTAAAGCTTGAACCTTAGCAGCATTTAACTCTTGCGTACGACTTAATTTTTCTTCATTTTTTTGCTCTATATCTTGTACAAATCTTTTGTGAACTTCAGCAATTTTACTCTTAGAAGATCCACCGTTATGATATAAAGTCATCGCCGAAAACATAATACTTTCAAATATAAATTGCTTACTTTGATCAAAATCAAATTTTAAAGGATCAGTAAATCCCATTGATTTTGACATATAAGCTAAGATATAACGTAACTCTTCAGTAGTTTCCATAGATTGTAAATAGTGATATAAGTATATATATGTTTGCTGTGTTTTCTTAGTTTTATCTTCTAATAATTTTTCCTTTAATATATTAATAATATCTGATAGGATATCTTGGTCTTTTTTATTTAAACCTTTTAAATCAGCAAGGACTTCCCTATTAGAACTATCTCTAACTCCTTCATTCAATCTAGTCTCAACTCTCATAATATAATCTCCAGTAATACTAAGAGAATTAATTTCTTCTTCATTATCTATATCTAATAAACTTAATAGTTTTAAAGCTTTTTCTTTTGGCCATTCTTCTAATGATGAAAGTGCCAAGTAATTATATAACATTTGTCTTGAAACACCTAAGTATTTAGCTAATCTAACCTTAGAAATTCCAAGTTCCAATAATAATTCATCTAACTTCTTCATTGTCTACCCTCCACTATCATTGTAGCGAGGTTTACGTAAATAGTCAAGAAAATTTTATGTAAACTCTTGACAGTTAATTTATGTCTTTTAAAAGGTTTTCCATCAGCTCAATTATCTTATTAATTACTAATTCTTTATTTAGAGAACGAACCATTTTATTAACAGTTACTTCTTCATTATAGAACCTATCTTCATCTTTACAATAGATACTTATATAAACTAGATTATTACTTCCAGTATCATTATTTTCATCTTTTCTATTAAGCTTACCAGTGATACCAACACCATAATTACTATCAGCAAAAGTTGATATTGCTTTAGCCATAGACATAGCTGTTTCCATACTATAAACAGTATATTTATCAATAACTTCTTTATCTACACCCATCTTTATTTTATATTCGTTACAGTAAGTAACAGCACTAAATTTAAAGATTTCACTAGCACCTTCCATATTAGTGATAGCATTAGCAACACCTCCACCAGTACAAGACTCCATTGTTGCAATAGTTAATTGTTTTAATTGTAATTTATGAATAATGTTTTTAAAATTCATTTCTTTCCCTCCCCTATTTATTATTTCTAATTGATTAGATAATTATTTAATAAACTTTTCATTTATTTTCTTAATAAAATTATAATCTTTATTACGAAGACATTTAATCGTTTTGTCTTTCATAATAGTTTCTATTTTAATAACATTATCATATACTTTATTTACTCCATCTACTGTTACTATTAAATTATCAGTTTTAGTAGGTAGAAGAGTGATATTTTTATTTTGTGGAAGAACAATTGAATTAGAGATGGTCTTATAAGTTTTATTATTTAAAGGAGCAATAGTAGTTAATTCTAAAGCATGGAAAGTATTATAAATGATGCTACCACCAAAACTAAGATTATATGCTGTTGTTCCAAAAGAAGTAGCTACTAAAATACCATCTCCCGCAAAGTTTTCTAATAAATAATTATCAATATAAACATCTAGTTTTAAAGTATTTAAAGTCTTTTCACGTACTACTATTTCATTTAAAGAGTAAAATTCATCCATTTTGTTATTTTCATTATAAATAGTACTTTCTTGGATTCCTATCTCTTCTACTAAAAACTGATTTTCTTTTAAGTCATTAATAAATTCTTCGATATCATTAATTTCTACTTCTTGTGCAAATCCTAAAGTACCAGCATTAATACCGATATAATAGGTGTCACTATCAAAATTATTATCTTTAATCATTCTTAGGAAAGAACCATCTCCTCCGATAGCTATACCTAAATCAAAGCTATTATCTACTATTTCAAAGTCATTTTCTATTAATTTATTAGCAACTTCATCTTTAAGACTAAGTGACTTATCATTATTATTTGCAAATATTTTTATTCTTTTAATTTTCATATCATACCTCTAACTATATAAATTATTTTTGATATATTCAAATACTTTAGAATCTATATTTCCATCTTTTACTAGCTTCTTATCATCTTTAAATTTTTTTCTAATACTAGTAGAAGATAAAGAACTTTTAATATCATCTATAACGATAATATTATCTTGATAACTCTTAAGTTCTGAAAGAATATCAGTAATAGATTCACCATTTCTTCTAATTACTAGCAACTTATAATTAGAAAGAATATATTGGTAGCGTTTCCAAGTCTTTATTTCTTTTAAATTGTCAGAACCACAGATGAAGTAAATTTCATCATCTTTATAGTGCTTTTTAAAATGATCAAGTGTTTGATAAGTATGAGTTAACTTACCAAATTCATAAGTAGAAATATCTAAATAAGAAACATTACCTATCATTAATTTTAACATATTATATCTATCTTGTTCACTAGCAAGATAAGGTTTTTCATAATTACTACCGGTTGGAACGAAAATAACTTTATCTAAGTAATTATTTTTAACAAGATAATTAGCAATTTTTTGATGAATTTTGTGAGGTGGATTAAAACTTCCACCAAATATTCCTATTTTCATTTCTTTAACTCTTTTCTTAATTGTAAGATTTTTTCTTTACCATTTAAAAGTGGTTTTAAAGATTCTTTATTGTGTAGAGTATTAATGATATTAGCAATATCATAAGAATTATCAACAGCATGACACCATTCTTTATTTTGATATTCTTCTGGTATATAAGAAAGATTGGTAGTATAAAGTTTGGTAAAATGTCCTTTTTCATAAGCTTTATCGAATTCTTGAATTCCTTCAGTGAAAAGTGCAAACGTTGCTATGAAATAAATATTATTTGCTCCTTTATTATATAGTTTTTCTGCTACTTCTAACATAGAATTACCAGAAGCAATCATATCATCTACTACTAAAACATCTCTATCCGCTACATTATTTCCCATATAAATATGTTCAATGATAGGATTTTTTCCATTTACTACATTCTGTAAATCACGTCTTTTATAAAAAACACCAACATCACTATCTAACATTTCCGCATAGTATCTTGCACGTTCCATTGCTCCCATATCAGGACTTATTACTAATGGATTATGAATATCTTCATTAATTAATAAATCTTTTAAAATAGTATTAGTGGGATAAAAATTAGTAAATTGAAGATTAGGAATAGCATTAGAAACGTTTGAATCATGAGCATCAAAAGTAATGATATGGTCAACTCCTAAGTGTTCTAATTCTTGAAGAGCAATAGCACAATCAAGTGATTCTTTACCTTTTCTTTTATGTTGTCTTGCTTGATATAGAAGAGGCATTATAAGGTTAATTTTTTCTGGACCACCTGCAAGAGCAGATATTGTTCTTTTAATATCTTGAAAATGTTCATCAGGTCCCATATGATTGGTAAACCCATGCATTTTATAAGTTACCCCATAATTACCAACATCAGCTAAAAGGTAAACATCTTTATCTCTAATGGTATCACTAATCTTTACTTTTCCTTCACCATTAGAAAATCTATCTTCTTTGATTGGTAAAAGATAATTAGTCTCACTCTTATTTAATTTTTTTAGTTCATAATTAACTTTTTCTCCCATTTCATTTATGCTTTTAAGAGCTATTATTTTTAAGTTATTCATATTTCTCACTGCTTTCTATTTTTTCTATTTCATCTAGATAGCTTTGATAATTAAGGTCACTAGGTAGTCTTAAATCGCCTCTTGGTGATAGACTAATGCTTCCTACTTTGACACCGTCTGGTAAACAATTTCTTTTAAATTGTTGGGTAAAGAATCTGTTAATAAAGATTTTTAAGCATTTAATAATTTCTTCTTTATTATATTCAGGAAAGGTTAGTTTAGCTAGGTAATACAACTTTTTAGGAGAGGTTCCATATCGTAAGAAGTGATATAAGAAAAAGTCATGTAATATATAGCTACCAATGGAATTTTCTGTCTTTTGAGCAATATTACCGTCTTTATCAGGTGGTAATAATTCAGGAGAGATAGGTGTTTCTAAGATATCAGTTAATATTAGTTTTTTCTTTTCATCTTCTTTTTCCATATACCAATTTACTAAGTGACGAATCAATGTCTTTGGTATACCAATATTTACGGCATACATGCTCATATGATCTCCATTATAAGTACACCAACCAAGAGCTAGTTCTGATAAATCACCTGTACCAATAACAATTCCTTTTTCTTTATTAGCTACATCCATTAATATTTGCGTTCTTTCTCGAGCTTGTAAATTTTCATAAGTTATACTTCTATCATTTTCATCTAAAGCTATGTCTTGCATATGAAGAAGACAAGCTTCTTTAATGCTTATTTCTTTTAAAGTGGCATTGTAACTTTTAACTAAGTCTAAAGCATTTTGATAAGTTCTATTAGTAGTACCAAATCCTGGCATGGTTATACCGATAATATCTTTATTGTTACGTCCAAGTTTTTTAAAAGCTTCAATAATTACTAGGAAAGCTAATGTAGAATCAAGGCCACCACTCATTCCAATAATGCATTTAGGATTGTTAAGTTGAATTAAACGTCTTGCTAAAGCACTACTTTGAATGTTAATTATTTCTAAACAACGTTCATCCATTTCTAGATTATTATTTGGAACAAATGGATATTTTGCATAAATTCTATCAATAGTTTTAGCGTTACAATTAGTTTTAATCTTTACTATACGATATTCTTTATTATCTTTTTTTCGCATAAAACTTCTATTACGGCGGCGTTCATTAGTAAGAAGAAAAATATCTATATCAGAAATGATGATATTACTTTCTAACTGAAAGCGTTCATTTTTCTTTAATAATTTACCATTTTCATATATATAACTAGCTCCACCAAAGATTAAATCTGACGATGATTCCATTATGCCACTTGAAGTGTAAATATAACTAGTAACTGTTCTTGCTGATTGACTGGAAATTAATTTTTGACGGTAACTGTCTTTACCAATTAGTTCATTACTACTTGATAAATTAAAGATAATAGTAGCACCATTTACAGCATAGTTACTGCTAGGTGGAACAACTGACCATAAATCTTCACATATTTCGATAGCAAAAGTTATCTCTTTAGTATTTTCATCTTGAAACAATAAATCTGTTCCGAATGGTACCAACTGTCCTAAAAGTTCTAGATAGTTATCTTTCAAATTAAGACTAGAACTAAACCATCTATCTTCATAAAACTCATTATAGTTTGGTATATAACTCTTTGGTACTATTCCTAGTATTTTCCCTTTATTAATAACTACAGCGGTATTATAAAGAGTGTTATTAGTCGCTAATGGCATACCAATGATAGCTATTATATCAAGTGTTTTGGTGGCTTTTAAAATTTCTTTAAGACCTTCTAGGGCATCTTTAATTAACTTATCTTGTAAAAATAAATCAGCACACGTATATCCAGTTAGGGCTAACTCTGGTGTTACAACGATAGCTATCTCCTTCTGATAAGCTTCTTTAATGTTTTTTATTAACTCTTTGGCATTTTCCAATGGATTAGCTAGTGCTAATTTATTTACTATTGCTCCTACTCTAACGTAGCCATAATCTCGCATATATTTCACCTCTATTTAATTATTTTTATATATTGTTTTGCTTTTTCCATAGTATATTTTGACTGAATATCTGTGATGTAACCTAAATCGATTAATTCGTAAGCATCTGCTACATCACATTCAAAATACTTAATAAATTCATCTTTATCTAAATTTTGCTCTTGGACTTTGACACAATTCTTAGCAAGAAAAGCATAATTATAAGCAGAAACTCCACAAGCTTGGTCTTGATAAAATTTGTCTAAGTAGATAAGATTATTACTGATATAACCAGTTTCTTCAGCTAATTCTCTTAAAGCAGCTGTTTCTTTATATTCATCTTCTTCAATATACCCAGCAGGTAATTCAACACTTACTCCTTCGATAGTAGATAGTCTTGGCTGAACTACTAAAATAGTTTTATTATCACGAGTAAGTGGCATTATGATACAAGCACTTTTATCAGTTCCACCTTTTCTGATTTTTTCTCTAATCACCTCTTGTCCATTATTTAAATAACATTTGTATTTTTCAATATTTAAGAAACCTTTTCTTCCTACAGGTATGTTATCTTGATAAATATATTCTTCCCTTAGTTTTTCCTTTTTAATTGTTTTTAATTCTGAAATATAATCTTTTAATTCTTCTAGTTTTTCTCTTTTCATCTTTTAACCTTTACTTTTTCTTTTTCTGTTATTTGCATTCTATGTGTATTAATTAGTTCTTGTTTTAGTGCTCTTAGTTTATCTGATAAATCAACATAATATTCATGTGGTTTATCTATTCTTTTAATCTCTTCATATAAAGTATTAAATTCCTTGTTACAATAGCTTTTAGTTTCTTCTATATCAGGTGTTTGATAAACTAATGCACCATCTTTAAAGATTGGTACTAATAAATCTCTTACTTGATAATTACTTAGCTCTTTCTGCTTCCAAGTTTCAACTGGATGCACTAGAGTATATTTATCTTCAGGTATCTTTTCATCACTTAATGTTAAAACATCACCTAAAGCATAACCACTTTTCTTATCATAAAAACGATATACTTTTTTATGACCAGGATTGATAGTTTTAGCACTATCGTTACTAACTTTTATCTTAGGTATTTCTCTATTATCTTTAATAGTTGCGACTAGTTTGTAAACACCACCAACACGTTCTTTAGCAGCAGCTATATTATCACCTACTCCTAAAGAGTTAATGATTGCTCCTTGAAGTTTTAAATCTCTAATAGTAAATTCATTTAAACCATTTGATAGACAGATACCAGTATTAGTATAACCAGCTTCATCTAATAATTTTCTCGCTTCTTTTGACAAATATGCTAAGTCACCACTATCTATTCTGATACCTTTAAACTCTAAACCGTTTGGTTTTAGATAATCATCTGCTACTTTAATAGCATTTGGTATCCCGCTTTTTAAAGTGTCATATGTATCTACTAAAAATACACAGTTGTCTTTATTACTCTTGGCGTATTTCAAGAAAGCCTCATATTCATCGCTACTTTCTGTTACTAGTGAATGAGCCATTGTTCCAAGAACAGGTATTTGATATTTCATACCAGCTAAGGTGTTGGAAGTTCCACTACATCCACCGATATAAGCATATTTACTAGCTTCAATGGCAGAATCTATTCCCCTAGCACGTCTAGCACCGAACTCCATAACAGGTATATTTTCTGCTTCGTTAGTAATTCTTTTAGCAGCAGTAGTAACAAGTGCTGCGTGATTGAAATTAGCTAACAAAGCAGTTTCTAATAGCTGAGCAGTAATGATAGGTGCTTTTACGGTTAATACTGTTTCATTTGGAAAAACGATTGTTCCATCTGGTACTGCGTAAATATCTCCTTTAAATCTTAGATTTTCTAGATAGCTTAAAAACTCTTCACTGAATTGATTTAAACTTCTTAGATAGTTAATTTCTTCTTTTTCAAATTTAAAGTTTTTAATATAATCAATAGTTTCAGCTAAACCTCCACTGATTGTATAACCACCATCAAAGGGGTTCTTTCTAAAGAAGATATCAAAATAAGCTTCTTCCTCTTGTTTTCCTTCGTCAAAGTAAGTTTGACTCATTGTTAATTCATAAAAATCTGTCATTAATGTTTTATTTTCCATATTATTTTTCCTTTCTTTTAGTGTTAATTAAGTTAACACCTTGTTGTTTTAATAAGATTTTACTAGCATTTACGTAATCTCTACGATTTTCCTCATCGTAAGTTGCGATAGCATCTAAGTAGACGTTTATATTATGACTTCTATTATTTTCATCGAGATAATTAGCGAGTCCTAACACACCATTAGTAATACAAATATCCGTACAACAACCTACTACGTTGAAGTTTTCTAGGGCAGTTTGTCTTTCTAGTAGTTTTCGAAAGCCAGGCGCTTCCATAAAACTAGTTGAATTCTTTTCAATACTAATGGTATCTTTTTCTTGTTCATAGATTTTTAATTCATCTACTACTTCACTTTCGCTCGTTCCTTTAAGACAGTGGGTTGTATTTCCAAATCTTGCAAATTCCGTTGATTCTTTAGTATGATTATCTTTAATAAAGATAATCAGTTGTTTTGTTTCTTTCGCCTCTTTTATTAGTTTTATTTGTTTAGGTATTATTTTACTAATTTCTTCATCGTGTAATACTCCTTCTCTTACAAAACCATTAAGCATATCTACAATAATTAAGCAATCTTTATATAGTTTTAAGTTGTCTATTTTATTCATAGTTTTTCTCCTCTTATTAATAATTTGTTAATAACTATAGTTAAAAAAATTTACAAGTCTCTTCGCTTGTTATTAACATTATATTAATATCATATGAAACTGTCAACCTCTTTTTAACATTTTTTTAAAAAGAAAATAATTTATGTAAATTAACAGATGACTATGTCAAATAAAAAAGTGTCTGAAACTTAATTCATAGCACTCTTATTAGTTATTACTATCATTTATAATTTTATCTAATCTAGCTATTCTAGTTGCTAGTAAATTACATAGCTTATTAATTCTTCTATCTGTCATTTTTGTTACTGATTGATATTTACGCAGTAAATTAGAAAACTCCTCTACCATGCCGTCTAACTTTGCTAAATCAAATCTTTTAATGCTTTTTACTTTAGAAATAATTGTATCAAAATCCATTACACTATAGAAAAAGCGACCCTGTCCATTTATAATTACTTCATCGTCGTTATAATCAATGATATTTAATGACTGCCCATTATCAAAGATAGGAGCAATATCTAGCCATTTCAGAGTATTAACATTTCTAATTATACCAAAATTGTTTAGATGTCTATCTTCGTTTAACATTAGATAATCCAGTATAAACATATTTTCTAACTTTTCTCGTACCATACTGATACCTTTTTCTTCTAATATCTTAATACATTCTTCATAAGCATTTGTTTTCTCACTAATATTAGCTAATATCTGGCTAGCTGGTATTAGTTCAGTATCACTATTTATAAAGCATTCACATTTAGAAACTATTTTATTATTAATAACTCCTATAGTATAAGTAACATGATTAAATCCTAAACGTTGACAGATAAGGCTGGCTAACACCTCATTAAAGGGTTGCATTACTTCATTTTTATAGGCTCCTTTTAAAAGATAACGCTTAATCTAATAATTCATCAGGAGTAGTAATTTCAAGTCTAAAAAGTAACAAATCTAAATCATCACGCCAAGAAGGAATACCTCTACCTTTAAACCATTCAGTAAGAGGAGCAGTTATTTCGTGTCCTGATAAATAATTATTATAAACAATTAAAGGAGCATATTCGATGTTTTTTACTTCATATATATCAGTAAATACTTTTAATGTTTCATTATATTCAGCAATTAATACTTCTTTATTTTTATTCATTAAAGTACATCTCATCGATATCTTCTCCTTATTTTAATTATTATTTTTATATTTGAATAAAAAAGATGGTCTATGTCCTTCCCCTGTTTTCATTTTATCAGTTTTGACAACTTTATCTTTAATAATTCTGCGAAAAGCTGGGTCTAATAATTTTTTATTTAATATTACTTCGTATACCTGTTGCAATTCTCCTAAAGTAAAATACTCAGGCATCATATTAAAGACAATATCTGTATAATTTAACTTATTCTTAATTCTTTCTAATCCTGATAAAATTACTAATGAATGATCAAATGCTAAGTCTTTATTTTCTATTATCTCAAATTTATATCTATCGGTTGTTTTTTCGCATAATTTCTTTTTAATAGAAAACTTAATCACATCAGTTCCATTAGATAAGACCATATCTACCCTATTTTGATTTTCTTCGAATAATATGATATCAAACCACGAAGCGTTAGCATTAATTTTATCGGTCAATCTATTTTTATCTATTAAAGCTATATAAGAAGTAGATACCACTCTTGTTCTAGGATCTCTATTAATATCATCAAAGGTATATAACTGTTCTAAGTATATTTCTTTAAGATTTGTTTCTCTTGTTAAGACTCTTTTAGCACATTCTTCTAAAGTCTCCGTCTTTGGATTTAAAAATCCACCGGGCAAGCACCATTTATCTTTATAAGGATAATCATCTCTTTTAACTAATAAAATACTCATCATTTTTTTATTAGTTTTGCGATAGTTTTCTTGCTTTTCTGACGAAACACTTACAAGTAAAATATCAACTGTCATTGATAATTGATCAAAAGCTTTTGGATTATAATGTTTTAAAAATTCTTCTTCACTTTTATACATCTAACTTCTCACCTATTCTATAATAAATACCATAATTTCTCTTCATCTTTCATTACTGTCTTAACTATTCCACCACCAAGACAGTATTCACCATCGTAAAAGACACAAGCTTGTCCAGGAGTAACTGCTTTGACATTATCATAAGTAACATAGATAGTTCCATCATCATTATAAGTTAGTTTAACTGGTACATCTTCTGCACGATAACGGAACTTAGCGGTACAAGTAGTTGGTCTTTCTTCACAATTAAAGTTAATGTCTTCAATTATAGCACCATTAGAATATAGATATTTATTATCTTCTCCTTCAGCAACATATAAGATATTTTCCTCAAGATTTTTACCAACTACAAATAGTTTTTCTTTTGTTCCTCCGATATCTAAGCCTTTTCTTTGACCAATTGTATAATACATTAATCCTTGATGTTTACCAACTACTTTGTTAGTATCAATATTGACCATATCGCCTTCTTTACTTGGCAAATAGTTCTTTAAGAAATTCTTGAAGTTTCTTTCACCAATGAAACAAATACCAGTTGAATCTTTTTTACTAGCGGTAATTAAATCATATTTCTTAGCTATTTCTCTTACTTCACTCTTCGTTTCAATATCTCCTAAAGGGAATAAAACATTCTCAAGTTGTTCTTTATTAAGCTGTGATAAGAAATAAGTTTGGTCTTTATTTTTTTCTTTACTACGCATAAGACGACCATTTTCCATCTTAGCATAGTGCCCTGTCGCTATATAATCAGCTCCTAATCTTTTAGCTTCTTTTACAAAAGCGGAAAATTTAATATATTTATTACACATTATATCAGGGTTAGGTGTTCTACCTTTCTTTAATTCATCTAAGAAATAAGTAAAAACATCGTCCCAATATTCTTTAATAAAATCTATTCTATATAAAGGTATACCAATTTTATCTGCTACTTTTTTAGCATCATTATAATCTTGTTCTTGTGGACAAATTGATTCATTTAGGTTAGGATTACCTAAAAAATCGTTATTAATAGTACTATCCCAATTACGCATAAAAAGACCAATGACTTCATATCCTTGTTCTTTTAAAAGGATAGCAGCAACAGACGAATCTACTCCTCCACTTAGACCAACAACTACTTTCTTACTCATATACATCACTCATTTCTTGCTTAATTATAGCAAAAAAAAGGAGTTTTGTACACTCCTCGAAAACGATAATCATAATATTATCTCTTTTTTATTTCTTGCTTAATAAAATCTAAAAATTCGGCTAATGACATACTTTCTAATTTTTCACTGTTATATCTTCTAAAGTTTATTGATTCAGTGTCTCTTTCTTTATCACCTATGATTAAAGTTATCGGATTTTTCATAATATTACTTTGTCTAATTTTTTTGCCTATAGTTTCTTTTGAATCATCATACGAAGCTCTTATGTCGTTTTCTAATAATAATTCAAGTATCTTTTTACAATATTCATCATGATATTTAATATTTACTGGTACTATATCAACCTGTACCGGTGATAGCCAAATGGGTAAGACACCCTTGAATTGTTCTAACAACAAGACTAAGAATCTCTCATAAGAGCCCAATATTGCTCTATGTACCATTACTGGATGCTGTTTATTTCCATTTTCATCAATATAATTTAAATCAAATCGTTTTGGCATTGCAAAGTCGAGCTGTACAGTAGGTATTTGAATGTCTCTTCCAAGAGCATCTTTAAACATAAAGTCTAGTTTAGGACCATATAATGCAGCTTCACCTTCACATTTCTTAGCATTTAAATGTAGCTCGTCTGATACTTCTTGAAGCATTTGTTCACAAATATTCCAGTCACTTTCTTCACCGATATACTTATCCAAATGTTCATAGTCTCTTACCGATAAAGAGACCCAAACGTCATTCCATAGTCCCATTCTAGAATAGAAATCTTTTATCAAATTACACATATTAATAACTTCTTGTTTTACTTGATCAATTCTACAAAAAGAATGACCATCTTCCACTGTTATTGCATATACTCTTGATAAACTATTTCCAACAGCTCCTGGAAGTTCTGCACGATATTGCTTATCGCTTTCCATATATCTTATTGGTAAGTCTTTATAACTTCTAAGTTTTGATGCAAATAATTGTGTATGATGTGGACATTGAACTGGTTTAAGAACAAAACTGTGATTTTTTGGCGAAGTTACTCTAAATAATTCATCATTAAATTTTTTGGCATGACCTGAAGTTTCAAATAAAGAAATATCAGCAAGAGCTGGACAACTTACCTTTTGAAAGCCATAGTTTCTACAGATTCTTTCTATTTCTTTTTGCAATTCATCTTTAACAATAGTACCTCTAGGAGTATATAAAGGAAGACCAGCACCAACATAGTCAGAGAAACAAAACAAATCAAGTTCTTGTCCTATTTTTCGATGGTCTCTTTCTTTAGCTTCTTCTAGAAAAGCTAGATATTTATTAAGTTCATCAACATTAGTAAACGCTTTACCAGTGATACGATTTATCATTTCATTTTCTTTATTTCCATTGTAGTAAACACCACTGATTTTTAATAATTTTACATAACATTCATTATCAAGTTCATTTATTTTCTTTTCTAATACTGAAAAATCATTTTCACTAATCTTTTCATTAATTTTAAACTCATAGAAAAACTCGTTTTCATCAGCAAAAGTTTTAGAATACTCTACTTCTTTATAATTATTTTTTATAATTTGTTCTAATAATAGAACTGCTTTTTCATTTAACATATATTATTCCTTCTTTCCTATTTTTCTACTTTTGATAGGGAGTTAATCGTATCACTTTCCGTATCCGTCATTTTAATCATCTCCTTAAAACAAAAAGGATGCTACCATAAGGAGTGCTAAAGAAAGCACGGTACCATCCTTTTCTACTCTTTTTGATAACCGATATATATCGGGCAGCCTGTTTCCAGTACAACTTAACAGGTAGTAATTATTAGTTTTATTTATTATCTCTCAGCAACCGATAACTCTCTTTAAAATAAAATCTAACAATCGTGTCCTGTATTATAGTTTTTAAAAAAGTCTACTACTTGATTGTAATAGACTTATATTTCTTATATTTAAGTATATTAAAGCAACCAATTAACTCATTGATTTAAATTTTTGTAAATAGTTGTGGTCGTTAATTTATTGCTTCTCATATTGATAAATCTCCCTTTCAAAAGTAGCTTAATTTTATCACTTTATTATCTAATTGTCAATAAGCACTAATTCTAGACATGAGTGCTATACAATTTTTCTTTGCTTTTTTAATTATTGTCAGAAGGAATGTCTAATGCTTCTAGTCTTTTAAAACAGTCATTTATAAACTTTTCATCGTTTGTAAACTTTATCTTTTTAACTATTTTTTCTATGTCATGATTCTCTTCTTCACCATACATAAGTTCTGTCAGATAATAAACATCTCTTTTCTCAAGAAAATAATCCTCAATACGTGTAAAGTCTTTCTCTTTATCAACATAATTAAATGCTAATCTCCAAAGTGCTTCTCTTTTATCTTCTTTTATTCCGACTTCCACCATATCATCAAATAAATCTTGATTTATTTTAGCAGGCATAGGTGCAGAAATATATTGAGTAATAAAGTCTAGTAACTCTGAAAGGACCATTTTTTGACAATAATTAATGTATACTTTGTTTTTGGTTAGAGAATTAGCTAACTCAATATAACGAGACCCACTATCCCTTACTCTTGATTTTTCTTCAATCAAGTTATCATAGCTTTTTTGAATAAACTCTAATGCCTTCTGGCTGTTATTCTTATTATTTAATATCTCTTCATAAGTTTCTAAAGTACGATTAATAGAAGAAATTCTTTTTTCTTTCTACTTCATCTATCTCTATGGGAACATTTTTTATTATAGTTTCTACTTTCTCTAATAGTTCATTAATCTCTACTATTTCTTCTTTAGAAAATGAGGACTTATTCATTTCTTTTAAGAAAGCTAATAATTCTTCACTATTTATATAGCAATTAATGTAGCGATAAACAATATTTACTGAATTCATTTTCAATACCTCTAATAAATTCCTAGTTTTAGAATACAATACACTTAAATAAGTATAAAACACTACTGCTTTATAACAAAAATAATTTCAAAAAATTCGGCATAAAGAATGTATCAAACAAGCTACAACTTGCTGCTACTACAATACTAACTAATAATACCTGTAAATATCTTTTCATTGAGTGTCTTAGTGATATATCTTGTTTTAAAAATAAATAGCTAAATAATTTTTTAGAAAAGAAAGCTGAAGAGAATCCTAGAAAGATTAAATATAATAAAAGTATAATTGGTCCTGGCAGTAAATAACAAACTGCTAATATAATACCTTTAAGTTTATAAGTGGTGAGAATAGATACTATAGAAAAACTTAGTAAAAATCCTTTTCCAAAGCATAATATATAAATGAGTGGTAGACCAATAATAGAAATACCTAAAAGCCAGATGAGTATAACTAAGGATAAATTTCCTATCAAGCTATTAAATAACATTGGTATATAATTTATATCATTCTTCTTGATAGCATCAAAGAAACTATTCAATTGATTGGTTATTAAAGTATGATCACTTTTTGATAAAATTAAGTTATAAATAATTCCTGAAATAATCCCTAATGCAATAGTTATAATAATCGATAAGTAGATTTTTTTCTGTTCATAAAGCTTATTTTTTACTTTTTTACTTGCTTCATTCATTAATATCACCCTTAGTAAAGCTTATTCTAAATATTTAGTAACTTGTTATTTTTTCTTTTACAAAAAGTGACTTTTTTTATATAATAATTCTAGAGGTGAACAAGATGAATAAGTTTATGAAAATTATGTCTATTATCTTAGTAGTAGCTGTAATTGCTAGCTTTTTAAGTGTTATTATTTATTATGTTATTTAATATCAATAAATCCTTCGATTTCCGGTACTATTTCGCCAACTAATAATTGATTATTATAATATTTTATAACAATATCATTTAGTCTTTCTTTATCATTAGCAAGCGATAAAACAACTAGTCCTGCTATTCTATCAGCAATGTACTGATTAAGTCTTACTCTTTCACTAGGGGATACTTTATATCTATCAAAAATCTCATTTATTGGGCTATTCTCATATATATAATTGACATAACTTTTAGTAATCATGTCAATTTTTTTGTCTTTTTTTAAAAATCTAACACGTTTCCAAACCTTCATTTTATCAAATCCTTTACAAGGACTATATTATAACATACTAGCGAAGCAACTGGTAGATATTTACTCTATTTTTTTCTAAATTTTAGTCATAATAATAATGTAGCCTACTAAAAGGAGATGATTATCATGAATTTTTTAAAAAACAAAAAATGTAAGCTACAATATTTTTTCCTTCTTCTATCTATATTTATTATTCCCTTAAATGCTTTAGCTTATTCTAATTATATTATCCCAGGCGGAGAAACCGTTGGTATTGAAGTAAATTCTAAAGGTGTATTAGTTGTTGGTTTTTACAAAGTACAAGATGAATATATTGGAAAAGATGCTGGTTTTTTAGTGGGTGATAAAATTGTTTCAATTAATAATCAAAAAGTAACTACTATTAATGAAATGGTGAATATTGTTAATAAGGAAGCAACGAACAAAAAGTTAGATGTAACTATTGAACGTAACAGTAAGACTTCTACTCTACCTTTAGATCTTGTCTGTGAGAGTGATAGTATTTGTAAGACGGGACTTTATGTAAAAGATGAAATAACAGGTATCGGAACACTTACTTATATTGACCCAGAAACCAAGATTTTCGGAGCATTAGGACATGAAATCTTAGAAAAAACAACGGGTGAAAGATTTGAAATTAAAGATGGTAAGATATTTAAAGCTGATGTAACTAGTACTACTAGAAGTAGCAATGGTTCTCCTGGAGAGAAAAATGCTATTTATGATAAAAGTACTATTTATGGTAAAGTAACTACTAATGAGAAATCTGGTATTTTTGGGAAATATCAGGATACTTTTCCTAGCAATGATACTTTAAAAGTAGCTAGTAAAAATGAAGTAGTTAAAGGTAAGGCTACTATCAGAACAGTTTTAAATGGTAGTGATATTAACACTTATGAAATAAACATTCTGGAAGTTAATAAAAACAGTGATACTAAAAATATTTTATTTGAAATAACAGATTCTACTCTTCTTGAAGAAACTGGTGGAGTCATTCAGGGGATGAGTGGTTCACCTATCATTCAGAATAATAAAATAGTTGGTGCAGTAACACATGTTATTGTAAATGATACAAAGAAGGGATATGGTATTTTTATAACAACAATGCTTGAAGAAGGCGATAAAAAAGGTGCTAGTAGTTAGCATCTTTTTAACATGGCTTAGAACTAAAACTGACCAACAGTTGGAATTGTGCTACTCCATGTTTTAATACCATTTAAGATGACATAGAGAGTTAAAATAAAGGTTTTACCCTAAATACTCATTTATTTGAGAAACTGCTTAGGCAGTTTTTTTGTTAACTCTTAATTTGATTCTATCATATATCACTAAATAATAAATCAATTTTTATAATTGTTTTAAAAAAAAGTAAAAGATAGTAATATTAATATCTTTTACTTTTTCTTAACCAATTCTTTTTTACTATTAAAAATTTCTTTAGACATATATTTATTTAAATATTGATTCATTTCTGTATAATGAAAATCAGGTCTATAAGTAGTAATACTATCATCAAACCTTACTCCAGCTTGGATAATATTTTCACACAACATTATATCTTGCTTTTCATCTATTAGCCATTTTAATGGTTTTTCTTCTATCCAAACTTCATCATTATTTTTATAAAGTTCTCCATTAGAAAGGGAAAAACTAACATCATCAGGAAGATAGGTATTAGCTTTCACTTTAGCAAACTTTCTTCCTTGATATTCGTAAACTTTAATTTTTAAAGGGGTAAATTTATGATGTTTTGTTTCATTCTTCTCATAAAAATCTTTAGTTTCTATTATATTATCAATTTTCAAAATATCTTGTATTTGTTTTTTTTCACTCTCTTTAAGAATTAAGCTATTAATAGTAATTGCATTTGTTAATTTAGCTTGTAGTTCTTTTTCAGCACTATCTTGTAAGTAATTACCATAATAAACTTCTAAAAAATCCGATGTTATTCTAGAAAACTTTAAATCTGGATTTTCTTCATAAAATGTAGATAATCTCATAGCAGGACGTATACCAACATCATGTGTGCATTCACCTGATACCTTATGTCCAAACTCATCTATATAACAAACTATATAAGGTGCATAATCTTTACCATGGCAAAAATCATTTATAAAGTATTTACCAATATTTGGCGTATCATCTTCACAGCAAAAAAAGCCACCATTTAACATAGCATAATCAGTTATTTTTGCTATTTTTCCATTTTTTGCATTTTTACATAACTTATAGTTATCAAACTTTTCTAACCTACTTGGTAATATTAAATTTTTCATCATGTCTCATTCTTTCTTTATTATGCTTTAAATTTATCTTTAACACTTTTAACATCTACTAATTCAAATCTATATTTTTGTTCTACATTAGGATATTTATTATGATCAACTTCACTTAGAAACATTTCTACTGGTCTTACCCATAACGAACCGTCGTCATATAATCTACGATATACAACCATTTCTTTATGTGTTTCTGAATCAGTTGCTATATCTTCCACTAAATAATAATCCCCTTTAAAATGTCTATATATTCCATGTATTACTAAACTATTCATTTACTTCTCCTGCAAATTCTTTGATAGTACCATCTTCACTTACTATTTCCGTTAAGGCTTTTTCAGCATCTTTTAAATCTTTATCACATTCTTTTGCAAGATTCATTGCTTCGGTAAAACTTTTTATCGCCTGATCAAGTTCAACTTCCCCATTTTCTAAAGATTTAACAAGGCTTTCTAATTCACTCATTTTTTCTTCAAACTTTTTTTCTTTCTTTTCCATACACACACCTCTTTTATATGATAGTAGCGTCAATTCTACCATCTTTTAATTCTATTTCTATTTTATCGTTACTCTTTAAGTCTTTAACACTACCTATTGCTTTATTGTTATGTTTAATAATACTATAACCTCTATCTAGTGTTTTTAAAGGACTAAGAGCATCTAATTTATTTATTAATAAAAGATAATTATGTTTTTTCTTATCAAGAATCACTTCGGGATTAGTAATACATCTTCTTGTTAATACTAAATTTAATTTAGCTTTTTTTCTATCTAATAAGTTTTTATAATTAGTAACTAATCTGTCTTCTAAATAGTCCAGTTTCATTGCTTTACTAGCATATAAATCTATTGGATTGTTTAGTATATAGCTATCTTTAACTTTTAATAATCTTTTCTTTTTTAATTCTAAAATAGTATTTGCGTTTTTAATACCACGAAGTTTTAACTGTTCAATATAATTAATAACGTCTTTTTTATCAGGAACTGCTATTTCTGCTGCTCCTGTAGGTGTTGGTGCTCTAAGATCTGCTACAAAATCTGCTATAGTAAAATCTATCTCATGACCTACAGCACTAATAACGGGGATAGAACAATCATATATTGCTCTTGCTACTATTTCTTCGTTAAAAGCCCACAAGTCTTCGATAGAGCCACCACCTCTACCAACTATTAGAACATCTAGATTATAATCTTCTGCTCTTTTTATCTGCCTTACAATATCTTCTTTAGCGTTTTCTCCTTGAACGAGAGCTGGAAATAAAATAACTTCTACTAAAGGAAATCTTCTATTAATAGTAGAAATAATATCTCTTATAGCTGCTCCTGTAGACGCGGTTATTACTCCTACTCTTTCTGGTATTCTAGGAATCTTCTTTTTATGACTTTCTGAAAACAAACCTTCATTAGCAAGTTTCTTCTTCAACTGTTCAAAAGCAACATATAAGTTTCCTACTCCATCCTCAGTCATTTCATTTACATAAATTTGATAACCTCCTGTGGCCTCATAAACTGATATTTTACCTTTAACTAAGATTTTCATTCCATCTTCTGGAGTAAACTTAACACTTCTTGCACTAGATGCAAACATAACAGCGTTAATTCTACTTCCTTCATCTTTTATGGTAAAATAAAAGTGCCCTCTAGTATGAGCCTTAAAGTTAGATATTTCTCCTTTTAAATACACTTCTTGTAAGTTAGTATCGTTATCTATTTTATATTTAATATATCTTGTTAGTTGACTGACAGTTAAATACTCATTCTGCATCTTTATCCTCTTCGTGATAAATCTTATCTAAAACACCATTTAACATCTTAACAACTGCATCTTCACTATATTTCTTAGATAGTTCTATTGCTTCATCAATTACTACTTTTTTCGGTGTATCAGTATAAAGAAGCTCATAAATAGCTATTTCAAAAATAGCTTGATCTACTTTATTAAGTCTATTTATTTCCCAGTTAATTAAATAAGTATTTGCTCTCTTATCTAATCCTTCTTTTTTTAAAATTACTTCATTTACAATACTTTCAATAAATTTTTTATTACGACCTTCAACTTTTGAAAAAATTTCATTCAAATCATAACTAGCTTCTGCTTTTTCTAGTATTGATATTTGATAAAGTATTTTCATAGCTGTTTCTCTTGCCCCACTACGTGTCTCTTCCATTAATTATCACCTCACAACAACTTTATTATACTAAGAAAAAAGCCTATTTACAAGAAAAGAATGTAAATATTCTTCCTTATAAATCGGCATTATACAATATGATAAAATATTATTTGCATAATTAAATCATTTTTTTGATATACACAACTTTCTCTAAATATTTCTTTTTCTAAGTATTTATCAATATATTTTTTCATTCCAGTCTGATAGTATTGTGGAATGCACGTATACATAAGGCAGTCATCTTTATCAAATCTTATTCCTGCTTGAATTATTTTTTCACTAATCATTACATCTTCTTTTTTAGATACTAACCATTTGATTGGTTGTTCTTCTACCCAGACAGCATCCCCATTTTTGTACTCTTCTAAATTTTCCAATTCGAAGTTACAATTATTAAAAAGCATAGTGTTAGCAACTACTTTTGCAAATTTTCTTTTTCTATATTCATAAACTGGAATTATTTCTGGATAAAAAGAATTGTATCTATAAGTGTTTCTTGTATAGCTATAATCTGTTTTAATTATTTCCTCAAGTCCTATAATTTCTTTTAGTTCTTCCTTTTTTTCTTTTGGAACACTTAGTTGATTAACTAACATGATATTATTTAATTCATTTTGCATATCACTATCAGCAGCCATTTGAAGATATTCACCAAATAATACTTCTAGTATTCCATCACTAGCTGTTTCTATTTTTAAATTTGGATATAAACGACAAATCTCAGAAAAATTTAAAATTGGTCTAATTCCAACCCCTTTAGTAATATATCCTCTTTCTATTTCTCCAGATTCACCAACATAATTTAATATACCGTTATTTTTTATTTTCTCATAATAGTTTAAAAAGTAACTACCATTATTTTTTAAAGTATTATCATCTATACTATAAGATCCACCATTTAGTATGGCATAATCAGTTATAAAAGCAGCTGTTCCTCTTTTTTCTATTGGTTTTAATCTACATTCTCCAAATATTTGTTCTTTTTTAGGAATCATTAAATTTTCCATATAAAATCCTCCTTTTTCTAATTCTAACATAATCAATTAAAAAAAGAAGCGTTTTACTTCTTCTTAGAAAGTTCCACTATTCTATACCAAGTTTCTGGGTCTACTACGCCATTAACAGGTAGACCTTCTTGTTGTTGAATTGCTTTTACTGACTGTTCTGTTAAGTCATCAAAGTTACCAGTTACTTTAATACCTGGTATAGAATGAGTTTTATTACAAATTATTAGTAAAAATCTTTGAACTCTAACAACATTAGGACCAGTCATTCCCTTAGAAACTGTGTAGCCTGGAAAAAATTCATCTTGATATATTAATAATTCTGATGGAATATGAGAGATTATATTACGATACGCTGTTATAATAGCAACCCAAGTTTTTTGATCAACTTCCCCAGTTTCCTCTAAATTATATTTCTTTTGGAAAGCATTAACCATTTGTTCTGTATTATCACTAAAGTTATGTCCTGCTTCTAAAAAAGGAATATCTGGATCTATATAAGCTATTATACTTATCAAGTAGTTTAAAGTATCAACTTCATTACCACTATCACCTTTTTTAATAACTGATTTAAAAGCAAGTTCCGCTTCATCTTCACTTATTCCTTCAGAATATAAATTAGCAACTTGTTTAACAGAGTTATAAATATATTTTATTTTATACCATGTTGCTTTATCAACTATTCCTGTTACAGGTAAATTGAATATTTCTTGAAACTTTTTAACTGATGTTTCCATATCAACTGTAAAAAACGGTGTTTCATTAGTTATTAAGGGAAGAGCGGGATAATTTTTTCTTATTCTATTTAACTGGATTTTTAAAATTCTTACATAATTTCCAGCTGCTCCTAGTTTAATTGGTACACCAGGATAACTTACAATATTATCGGAAATTGGGGCATTATAAATGAGCTTAATATTATTACCATAATAGTATGATAATATTTCTAACGGATTTAATCCATCTTTAGCAAGTCTTACACTTCCCCACTGTGATAGCCCATTACAAGTTACTGTTTTTCCATCACAGTACTGAGCATAAAGTGGTTGAACACTATCAGTTCTTGCAATATAGTTATTAAAAATATCATCTACTATTGTAACTATTGGATCATAGAACTGACTATTTTCTTTAAACGTTTGGTCATATTTAGGATTACTTGTTATATCAAAGTCATAACCTTGAGAAGGATACCATTCATTATAAACTCGGTTTAAAGCAAAAGATATTTGAGCTAGTACATTAGCTTTTATCGCATCAGTTGGCCAAGTTGGATAAATTTCATTAGAAGCAACGTTTTTAATATATTCAGTAAAAGGAACAGTTATATTATTAGCTTTTTCACCAGGTGCTCCTAAATGAACGGTAATAACTTCAGGAATTACTGGAGTATTAATTTCCATTATTCACATCACCTTTATCCATAATAGGTGTCATTTTTACATATTGAAGAACTTTTACATCTCCAATCATATTTATTATGTACTGTTTAAGACAATCATATTTATCTTTAATTGCCGTTAACTTATATGAAGTAGTAGATGATGTTTGGAAACTATTATCATCATAACCACAAGTTGGAGCTGGTAGTGTTATATTATCAATTATTCCACTAGAATCAGTATATCCTCTAAAGAATAAGACATTATTACCCCCAATTTCTTTAGTAATAATAATTTCAGCATTCTCAATAGGAATAGCTTGATAAGCTGTAAAAACCATTACTTTCAAACTTCCTTGTTCAGGATTAACGCTAATAAAACCTTTATACTCTTTCGTTTTTGAAAATTCTTCATAAGAAATAAGTGTTGCCATTAACTAACCTCCTTTATTTTTAATTGCTCTCCAATGGTAAGATTATTATTAGTCAAATTATTTAAGGCTTTAATATTATCTACACTTGTATTATACTTCCTAGCAATAGTATATAAACTATCACCTCTTTGGACTGTATACATTATATATTGTGGTTCAACATAACCAGTACCAATACATTCTTCCTCAGGATTAATTGGTTCATCGCCTGTACTACTTTTAATCATTAGTTGCTCTCCAATTGCAAGATTATTACTAGTAAGGTTATTTAATGATTTAATCTCATCTACCGTAATACCAAACTTTTTAGCAATTGAATATAAGCTATCACCTTTTTGAACTGTATACATTGCTATTTCTTCTACCTTATCTTGCATTGGTAGTTTTAAAACTTGTCCAACACTAAGCATATTACTAGTTAAATTATTAATTTTTTTGAGCTCATCTACTGTTATATTATTTTTATTAGCAATAGAATATAGACTATCACCTTTCTGTACTACATAATCTTTATAAGTAGTTGGTGTAGATGTAGCATTATCATCAATAGCAATTATTAACTGTTGTCCTACTGTTAAGCTATTACTAGTTAAATTATTGAGTCTTGTTATATCTTTAACTGTAGTATTATATCTTTTAGCAATTGAATATAAGCTATCACCTTTCTTTACTACATAATCAATAGTAGTAACAGTAGAAGGAATCTTTAATATCTGTCCTTTAGTAATAGTATTACTAGTTAGATTATTTAATCTTTTAATTTCATCTACTGATACTCCAAACTGTTTACTAATTCCATATAAGGTATCGCCACTTTGAACTGTATATGTTTGCATATCTCACCTCAATTAAATATATGCAAAAAGAAAAAAAGCATACTAGAATTAATCTAATTACGCTTATTTATTAAATATATTCAATATTATTTTCTATTCTTAAACCAGGTAGTTTCTTAACTAATGTCTTGTTACTAATATTATCAATAGTAGTAGGTGTTTGCTTAGAAACAATAAATTCTTCATCAGTTAGTCCATATTCTTCAAATAACAAATCATGATACCTTTTAGTTATACTAATCTTCTTTTTTTCATAATCAGTTATTTCTTTTTTACTATCTAGTCTTGTAAATAATTTTTCATACTCACTTACTTCTTTTCTATAGTCAAAGTTCCATCTACTAGCTGGACCACCATAAAGTTCTAAATTACTATGATAAGGATTTTCCTTATCATATAACTGTTCTAGTTTCGTCATAACTAATTCTAATTGTTCTTTTCTTACTTTCTTATCATCTACTGTTTGAAATAATTTTAATGTCCCATTATCATACTTATAATCAAGTATTCTAATAGTATTATTACCAATATCTTTATAAGCCATTAATCCTGATATTCTATCTTTATTATCAAATATTTTAAGTTCTTGTTCATTAGTTAGTAGTTCCAATGTTCTATTATATATGTTATAAGCAACTATATTTTTATATAAATCAAGATTTTGTAGTATTTCTCTATCTTCAATATCTATAATATCTTTAACAGCAGAAAATTCAAGTTCAACTAACTGATTTAAATAATCAATTACTCTTGGATTTAATATTCTTTTATATCTATTTAATGATTCTTTTAATTCCTCTTTACTACTTATTTTTTTATAAGTTATATTACCTAGTCTCATTTAATAACATCCTTAATGTAAATTATTTTTATATGCTTCTAATCTATTTTTAAATTCATCTATTCCTATTATTTTTAATAAGTCATATAAATTAGGGGTCTTATTGCGGCCTGTTAATATATGTCTAATCATTTCACAAACACTACCAATATGTCCTTTATATAATGTTTCATCTTCCCTGTACATCTTAACTGATGGTGCATAGTTATTTTCTTCAGCTAATTTTTGAATCTTTTGATACCATTCATCTTGGCTATCGTTACCATTATATACTTCTATATATTTAGTTAAAATATCATAATCAACTGTTTCTTCAATAACTTCACTATAGCTTGCTTTTAAATCTTCATAAAATATTTCATTATATAAGTAACTTGATTCAGTTTTAACATCTTTTAAAACAGCAATATCTTTACGTGGTCTTTTGCCATCTCTTTCAATATTTAGAAATGCTATTACTTTATCTTTATAAGTAGTTAAAAGTTTAGCAAAATCACTATCATATTCTAAAGAGTATTCTAATACTTGATTATATAATTCTTCTGCTGTTAATCTAGAAAAATATGTTCTTGAAATGTTATTTAACTTCTCCATATCAAATAGTGTTCCACCTGTAGGCATCTTCTTAAAACTAAAAGTAAAGTCTTCAATACTCTTATCTTTATTTTGTAAATACCACTCTTCAAAGTTAGTATTAGCTAGTGTTGCAAGATACAAACGAACAGCATCTACTGGAATACCTGCTTCTTTATAATAACTAACTGAAAACTCTGGATCTTTTCTTTTACTTAGTTTTCTAATCTTACCATCTTCTTTTTTAGTAAGGGGAGCAATATGAGCATATTTACAAGGTTTAAAGCCTAATAATTGACAAAGTTGAAGATGCTTTGGAAAACTTGGAACCCATTCGTCTCCTCTAGTAACATGAGTTGTATGCATCAAATGATCGTCAATTACATGAGCAAAATGATAAGTTGGAATACCATCTTTCTTTAATAATACTTCATCTATTATATTTTCTGGTAAAACTATTTCTCCTTTAATCATATCGTGAAGAACTATTTCTTTATGAATATCTCCAGGTGATTTCATTCTGATAACGTAACTATCACCTTTAGTAAGATGTTCTTTTACTTCTTCAAGAGATAAATCTCTATCAACAGCATAAACACCATAAATACCGATTGCTTCTTTTCTTAACTCTTGTCCTTCTCTAATTTCACTTATTTCTTCTTCACTCATAAAGCAAGGATAAGCTTTTCCTTCACTTATTAATTTCTTAGCATAAGCTTGATAAATATCTTTTCTTTCACTTTGCTTATATGGTCCATAACTTCCACCATAAGAAAAACCTTCTGTTGGGTATATTTTAAAATGCTTTAGAGAAGAAAGAATTAAGTCAGTTGCTCCTTCTACTTCTCTTTTACTGTCAGTATCTTCTATTCTTAAATAAAATACTCCATCACTTTGTCTTGCCAATTCGCTACCAATAAATGCTCCATATAAATTACCAACGTGCATAAATCCTGTAGGGCTTGGTCCAAATCTAGTAACCATTGCTCCTTCTTTTAAATCTCTTGCTGGATATTTAGCTTCTATTTCTTCAACTGTAAATGGTAAATTTGGAAATAACAAATTTGCTAATTCTTCGTACATGTAAATCACTCCTCATATTTCAGTAATATTTTCCCATATTTATAAAATAAAGTCAAACTCAATCTACAACTAATTATACTTAAAAACAGTATATAGATAGTATGTAACTATATTTTCACATATTAAAACCCTTATAAAATAAGGGTTAATCACTTATTGGCTGCCCCAGTTAGATTCGAACTAACGCATCGTGCGGTCAGAGCGCACTGCCTTACCGCTTGGCTATGGGGCAAACTCACATTAACATCATATCACAATAAGGATTATTGTCAAGCGATTGTTGAGAAATTAAGCTATATTTTCTTCAGAATCTTTCTAGTATCTTCACCAACAATATAATCATTTGCTTTTAAATAAGATTCCTGCTTTTCAATAGCATTTCTCTTTATTTTTTGGTCAATACTCTTATTAACTGCATTTACATGCATATGAGATACTTTAAAAGCAATCTCATTGCTCCTTCGTTTCATTATTGGCTTATAGTTTAGTTTTACTCTCTTTATTCCCATTCTGTTTTCTCCGTCTTTACTAGTGTAATTATAATTTTTTTATTTAAGTTATATCTTCTTGGTAATCATCGTCTAACCATAGTTAATTATAACAAGCATTTCTTTAGACACTGCAAAGGATAAGTTCTTCTATTTGACACATTCTGCATTTTATATTTATTACAAAACAATATCATCAAAACCTCTTTTCATATATAAAAGCTTGTTCTGTTGCAATACTTTCCAATTTACCACATTCTTCGTTTTTTACAGTTGTTTCATACACTTTTTTGCAACCTATTCTTTCGTAAAACTCCCAACTACATGATTCGTCTGTCAATATCTGAAGATTTTTCATATTATCTTTTTTTGCCAATTCAAATACTTGTAATAATATTTTTTTGCCAATGCCTTTACCTCTATATGATTTATCTAAAATCAATATAGACACTTCACCATCAAAATGATCTTTCATATCATTTGGTAAATAATCATAGTTATGTTCATAACGTTTTAAAGCCTCTAAATTCTTTATTTTTTTACTTTTATATAATTGTTTTTTTATGAAACCATAAAATTTTCTTTTTAATTTATGTTTCTTTGAATACCATTTTCCCTATAATAGACAAATTGTTCTGTTTCTTCTAAAATCTCCATTAAGTAAATCCAAGCACATATACTGCCACTTGTTCCACTTTCTTTTTTACCTAAATCCCATTCTAGTTCTAAAAGTTTGACTGCATCTTTCATATCTTTATATCTCATTTATGACCACTCCAAATATGATTAATTTATTTTTAAATCTTAACGTTTTAAAGTTAGTTGTTCTTTTAATCGACACAATATCTAGTCGTATTATTATATCTAAAATTTTGTATTGGTTTAGATATCTATAATGATAACATCATTTCCCTGTTCTTTTATAATATTTATTAAATCACTAGGTTGCAACCAAATAGTAGCAGTATTATTATTAGGGTGAACGCCAATATAATCTTTATCTATAAAATACTTATCAAGAAATAAAGTTACTTTTTTAGTTTTATCATTTAAGATTCCAAGTGGACTTACAGAACCTGGAGTAAGTTTTAAAATATCTAATAATTCATCTTCCTTAGCAAAACTTAAAGGACGAGTATTATATTCTTTTCTTATCAACTTTAAATCTGCCCTCTTATCACCTTTTACCGTTATTAGATAATATTTGTTTTTCTTATCATCTCTTACAAATAGGTTTTTGGCATCTAATTCTTTATAAGGCAAGTTAACGTTTTCTAACTCTTCCATATTAAAAATTGCTGAATGATTTGTAATTTCATAGTTAATATTTTTTTCATTTAAATAAGCATATACTTCGTTTTTATTCATCTATTTTTCTCCATTCAATGTAATTATCTAATGATATTTTAGCATATATTAGCTATTTATAAGACAATTTTATTAAATGGAAATAGTATTGTTACATAAACTATTAAAGAAAGGAGACAAAAACATGTTCAATGATTTTAATAGTAATAACTGTAACTGTGATAAAGAAAAATCACGATGCAGATTTTGCTATATTCAAGGGCCAACTGGACCACAGGGACCTGCTACTGTTAATGTAGGAACAACTACTACTTCAGATGGCGGAACCAGTGCTACCGTTACAAACAGTGGTAGTAACCAAAATGCTATTCTAGACTTCGTCATTCCAAGAGGAGCGACTGGTCCAACTGGGCCAACCGGACCTCAAGGATTACAGGGAGCTCAAGGTGCTACGGGACCAACTGGACCTCAAGGATTACAGGGAGCTCAAGGTGCTACTGGACCAACTGGACCGCAAGGCTTACAAGGAATTCAAGGTGCTACGGGACCAACTGGACCAACTGGACCTACAGGGCCTACGGGGCCAATCGGTCAAACTCCCTTTTTAACAATAGGAAGTGTAACAACTGGAGAACCCGGAGGTCAAGCTAGTGCTACTATAACAGGTACTACACCAAACTTTATTTTAAATTTAACCATACCACAAGGTCCTACAGGTCCTAGTGGTATCCAAGGAGTACAAGGATTAGAAGGTGCGACTGGACCTACGGGACCAACTGGACCACAAGGTTTACAAGGTACGCAAGGTGTTCAAGGAGTACAAGGACTAGAAGGTGCAACAGGACC
>CAKPDM010000008.1 GCA_934148995.1 uncultured Bacilli bacterium | reverse complement strand
TTACTATCAATGTTAACAGCGACTAGTAAAGAAGAAATGAAAGAAATAGTAGGAAACTACAAGGAAGGAGAAATAATAATGAGTGAATTGGAAAAATTAGCTTTAAATGACGAGTTTAATATTTATTATGATCATGAAGCAATCTATAAGAAAGATCTTAACGAAAAATATGATGAAGGAAGAGAGTCTGGACTTGCCGAGGGCTTGGAAAAAGGAAGGAATTCTGGCTTGGCTGAAGGACGAAAATCTGGCTTGGCTGAAGGACGAAAATCTGGCTTGGCTGAAGGTTCTAATAAAGAGAAACTAGCAATAGCTAGGTTAATGCTTCAAGGAAAAGAATCATTAGACAAAATAGTTAAATATACAGGTTTAAGTATTAATCAATTAAACACACTTCTATAATACTAGAGAGACTTTCCCTCTCTTTTTCTTTTTCCTTGAAAATTAATACATACCAAATAAAACTAGGACATATAATGTACTAATTGAGGAGGACATTATATGATAAAGAAACAAAATCTGTGGTTTTTAACACTGTTTAGTTTAATTCTAGTACTTAGTGTTTACTATATTACTATGCCGAATGATTTGTTAGTAGCAAAAAATGCGGCAACTACTAAAAAAACAAATACAAAAGAAGAAACAACAGTTAAAGAAAGTGATAACTTAACAGCACTTAGAGTAAGTAAAGAAGAAGAACGAGAAGAAGAAAAGAGTGACTTAAAGAAAACAATGACTAAAGAAGATGCAACGACAGAAGAAAAAAATAATGCTTATGAACAATTAAAATATCTAAATGAAGTAGAAGGAACAGAAGAAAAATTAGAAAAGAAAATAAAAGAAAAATATAGTCTTTCTAGCTTTGTTAAAATAGATAATAGTGAGATTAAAGTAGTAGCAGTAGCAAAGAAACATGATACTACTCTTGCTAATAATATAATGCGTTTGGTCCAAGAAGAATTTAAACAAAAGAAAAACATTACCGTTAAGTTTGAAAAATAACTAGGATTTTACCCACAACAAAAATCCTTTTTTTCATATGATACTATGAATAAGTGCAAACAAAGGAAGGGAAAGGGGAGAAGATGTTGTGTTAAAGAAAATCTTAACAGTACGAGAAAAGGAAGTGTTTGAACTATTAATTTTAGGAAAAACAACGAAAGAAATAGCAAAAATCTTGAAAATTAGTGAAAAAACAGTAAGAAATCATATCTCAAATGTAATGCAAAAACTAGGTGTTAAAGGACGAAGTAGTGCAGTAGTAGAATTATTAAGACTGAAAGAAATTCATCTTTAAGTACCATAACGGTACTTTTTTTAAAACTTCATCATAAGATTTACTAGGTGATTTTATGTTAAGACGAAAGGCTTTAAGAAAAACATTTATTACAACAATGAGTCTTTTTATCATAATGACTATTTATACCATACCAATAGAAAGTAATCTAAAAGTAACACCTGTTTCTAAAGAAATAGAATATGTAACTTCCCTTGGAAATCATTCTATCTATTTACTTGATGATAATAACTACCTTGTAAAGATGAAGATATTATTAGATAGTAAAGATTTACAAGAAAATATAAAGACAATCGTTAGTTACTTAACCGAATCAAATTCTCTAAAATATACTGATTCATTAAAACCAGTTATACCAGCTAAGACCAAGCTAAAAAATATAACGATAGAAGATAAAAAAGTAACTCTTGATTTTTCTAAAGAATTTAAAAATATCTCAAAAGAATTAGAAAAAAGAGAAGTTGAATCTTTAGTTTATAGTTTAACAGAATTAAAAGATATTGAAGAATTAGAAATAAAAGTAGAAGGTCAGTTATACGATACTTATTCTAATAGTAAAGAAAAAATAACTTATCCTTTAAAAAGAGACTTTGGTATTAATAAGACTTATCAGTTTACGAAAACAAATGATATTAGTAAAACAGTTATTTACTATTTAGAAGACATTAATGATAACTCTTACTATGTACCAGTTACTAAATATAAGAATGATTCAAGGGATAAAATAGATATAATAGTAGAGGAACTAACGACAGGTTATATCTATGAACCTAACTTAATGAGTATAGTAAGAGAAGATTTAACTTTACTTGATAAAAGTGTTGATGATAAAGTAATGACTCTTAACTTTAATGATGCTCTATTTGATACAACAGGTAAAATTAAAGAAGAAGTATTATATACGATTGGTTATTCTATATTTGACAACTATGATGTCAATGTTATTTCTTATCAAGTTGATAATAAAGAAGTAGTAAATCTTGAAAGACAAAAAATGTCATAGCTTATTGCTATTTTTCTAAACGATATGGTATACTTTCATTGTAAGGTGGTTATATAATGGATGAACTAAAAAAGAAGAATAGAATTTTAGTAGTAATGATCTTTGCGTTTTTAATTGTTATAATAGCATTTTCTGTTTCAATATTTTCTTTTTCACAAAGAGGTAGTATTGTTAATACTATTAAATTGGGCAACTTAACTCTAACTTTGAGTGAAGGTACAGAAATAAGTCTTGATGATACTTATCCAATGACTGATTCAGAAGGAGTGGCATTAACAGGTTATTCTTTTACACTAGAGAATAAGGGAACAACAGATGCCGACTATAGTATTTATTTAGATGATGTAGCAGTTGATAGTTCAGACACAAAACTAGATGATAAGTATATTAAATATTCTTTAACTAAAGATTCTTCTTCATCAGCAGCAAAGTTTATAACAGATCTAGGCAGTGATAAAGCAAGAGTAATTGATACTGGTACATTAAATACTGGTAAAAAAATAACTTATACTTTAAAGCTTTGGGTTACCTCAGATATTGACGGTGATATTGCTAATCAGGTTTGGAAAGGAAAACTTAGAATTATAGGAGAACAAGTTCATTAGAATTTGTTTTTTTTTAGACTAATTAACTTTATCAGTAAGAATTAAATTCATACTTTATAATAGGTGAGAAGTATGAATGAAATATCAATTAAAACTCTTAATAACTTAGCTAGTCTTAACTTAATAGATATAAGAAGAAACTATTTGTATGTAAGAGGTAGTCTTAAAGGAGCGATTAATATTCCTTATCCGATATTAAGAGAATATCCAGAGAAGTACTTATTAAAAGATGAAGTCTATTACTTATTCTGTGAAAGTGGAATAGAAAGTAAAAAATTAGCTGATTATTTAACAAGACTAGGGTTTAATGTGTTTAGTATTAAAGAAGGATATCAAGAAATGAAATATTAATTGAAGAAAAGATATTTGTAATATATAATTTAGTTAAGGTGATAAAAATGGATTACATAATAATTGGATTATTAATAGTAAATTTAATCTTATTAGTTATAAGCTTGATGAAAAATATTAATGAAAGAGAAATAACTACTAGATTACAAACTTTAGAAATAAATACAATGAAGGAGTTACAAACTTTTAAAGACGATTTGAATGATAGTCTTCATAAAGATTTTGATCATTTAAATGAGCAAGTAGAAAGAAGGCTTCTAGCTGTTAATGAACAAGTTAATTTACGACTTGATCAAAACTTTGAAAAGACTAATAAAACATTTACTAATGTAGTAGAACGACTTAGTAAAATAGATGAAGCACAAAAAAAGATAGATGGTTTATCTAGTGATATTATTTCTTTACAAAGCGTGCTAACAGATAAAAAAGCAAGGGGTATTTATGGCGAGATTCATCTTAAACATTTAATGAGTAATATTTTTGGGGAGAAGAACGATAAAATCTACAAGCTTCAATATCCTCTTCCTAATAATACAATAGTTGATTGTATTTTGTTTGCACCATCACCTTTGGGAACGATCGGTATTGATTCTAAATTTCCTCTAGAAAATTACCAAAGAATGGTTGATAAAGACTTAACAAAAGATGAGCGAGTAATAGCAGAAAGAAATTTTAAGATTGATGTAAAAAGACATATTGATGCGATTAGTAGTAAATATATAATTGAAGGAGTAACAGCCCATCAAGCAATAATGTTTCTTCCTGCTGAAGCAATATTTGCTGAAATAAATGCTTATCATCAAGACTTGATTGACTATGCTTATAAAAAAAGAGTGTTCATAACATCACCAACTACTTTAATATCTACATTGACGGTTATCCAAATGATACTTAAAAATATTGAAAAAGACAAATACACCTCTATTATTCATGAAGAGTTAAATAAATTAGGTTTAGAGTTTGCTAGATATAGGGAACGTTGGGATAAGTTATCGCGTAGTATTCAAGCTGTTAATAAAGATGTAGAAAATGTATCAGTTACTACTGATAAAATAACTAGAAAGTTTACAGCCATTAACCAAGTAGATATAAAAGCTTTAAAAGAAGAGAAGGAAGAAGTCTAATTAGATTTGTTCCTTTTTCTTTTTAATTTTTACTTATAGCATTATAGTTAACTAATAAAATTAAAGCTCTTACGAAATAAGTAAGAGTTTTATTTATGTCTAAAAATAAGTCTTTTTCTTTGTATAAAAATATTAATAATTTGTATACTAAAAATAGATTGGAATAAAGTATATTAGGTGAATAATTTGACTAGAATAATAATATATCTCTTAGGAATTCTATTTACTACTATCGGTATGTTTTATGTGATTTGTTATACCAATCTTTTTACTTTTGGTTATTCTTTAAAAGAATATTTAATCTTTATGTTAACCCATTATAAAAATTATAGTTTACTACTAGGAATAATTCTTCTTAGTATTTCTATTTATAGAAAGGATAGAGAAAGATGATTTATATCTATGATATTTTACTTAATTTAAAGAAATTTGAAGATAGTTGTGAGTTTTATGAGTGGCGTGATAGTGATGAAGTGGAACATATTAAAAAGATTCCATTATTTAAAGTATCAAAAACAATGATAGAAGATTTGTTTACTAATAAAATAAAAATTGATATTAGTTTTCTTTTAAAAATAAGGAATAAAGCTTTATGTTATTTTAATGGTGAAGTGAAAGAAATACCCTATGCTGTCCTTTTATCTGATGGGAGAAAGTGTTTTGCTTTAGAGTTTGATAGTAAAGGTAATAGTACTTATAAAAGTTCTCTTATAATAGATGAAGAGGAAGAAGTAATTGAAATGACGGAGGAATTAGTAGAAACACCGATTGGTTATAAGAAAGAAAATATAGCTAAGAAAGATTTATATCTTACCAGAAAAGAACAAGAAAATAGAATTTTTCTTTTAAAAGAACTAGCAGGAATAAAAGATAAAGAAGAAGAAATATCTTATTTATATGAAGAATATTTTGAAGATGAATTAACTACTACTAAAGATAAATTTACTGTATTAAAAGAAAATATTTATAAAGGTGATAGTGTTTATATAAATGATTTGAAAAAATTTTTCTCAATGATTTCTAAGAAAAATGTATAAAACTAAATAATTGCTACATCATATTAAAAGGAGGAAAGTATGAAGAAATTAATTATATTGATAAGTATTATCTTTTTAACTGGTTGTGCTGATATTATGAATACGCCATCTAGTAAAGTAGAGGAGTTTTTAGGAAAGTATCAAACAATGGATACATCTATTGTCAAAGAACTTGATGATACGATTGAAGAGATGAATGCTAGTGATAACTATAAGAAAGAGTATAAAAGTCTTTTATTAAAGCAATATCAAAATCTAGCTTATAAGATAAAAGATGAAAAAATAGATGGAACGAGAGCAAATGTTGAAGTAGAAATAGAAGTATTTGATTACTATAATACTTTAGAAAATGTTAATGAAGATATAGACAAAAATAGTGATGATTTCAAAGATGAAAAAGATAAATCAAAGAAAGAAAAGATAGAAGAATATAAGATTAAAAAATTAAAAGCTACTACTAATAAAGCTAAATATACAATAATTTTTACTCTTACTAAAAAGGATGGTAAATGGACTTTAGATAAAGTAAGTGATGATGACATTAAAAAGATTCATGGTTTGAGTGAGTAAAATCTATGTTGTAAAATATCAAAGATTATGATACGATTAAAATGTCAAAAAATACTGATAATAAGAAAGATAGGGAGTAGGTGATTAGTATGTATCAATTGACTCAAGTTAACTCAAAATTAACCTGGGGGGGGGTACTTATTAGCACTAAGTAGTAAACCTGCTTTCTTTCATAGTGTAAAAATAATGGAATAGGAATAATCTTATTCTGTTTTTTTGTGTTTAAAGAAAGGAAAGGTAGTAAGATGAAAAAGATAAATATTTTAATAATTACTTTGATATTAGTAGTGCTAATTACTTTAGGAGTAAGTTATGCTTTACTTCAAAAAAATATAGTAGGAGATAGTAATAAAGTAATTTATCAGATAGGAGATCTAGAAGTTAAATTAGATGAAACTGGTTCTAAAGATATAGGCATAACTGGCGCTATACCAACAGAAGATAGTGATGGTTTAAAAAATGAACCATATAGTTTTTTACTAGTAAATAAAGCAGTAACTGATTTAAAATATACAATTTATTTAGAAGATGATACTGATGCCAAAAATAAATGTGGAAGTGATTGTGAATTAATACCTTATAGTTTTATAAGATATAATCTATCAAATGATAGTAATTCTTTAAAAACAGGTAACTTATCATCTTCATCAACAGAACTATATATGGGAACAATTGAAAGTAAATCAATCGATAAATTTGATTTGAGAGTATGGTTATCAATCAATGCCGATAATAGTGCAATGGGAAAATACTATTTTGGAAAATTAAAAGTAGTATTATCACAGGCAGATGATTACTGTATAAGAAATGGTTTTACTAAGTTATCAGATTGTATGTTAGTGATGAATTCTCATGAAACATCAGTAGAAACAGCAAAACAAAATATAATATCAAAAGGTACTCCAGACTTTTCCAAGACAGCGACCACAGATGAAGGTTTATTTATGGCTGAAGATGAAGATGGACCAAGTTATTATTACAGAGGAGCAGTAAGGAATAATTATGTATCCTTTGCAGGTTTTATCTGGAGAATCATTCGTCGTAATGGAGATGGAAGTGCCCGTTTGATTTATGCTGGCAAAAAGACTAGCATCTCTAAAGCAACTGATACTATTATAAAATATTCAATGTATAATACTGGATTTTCTGATCCTACTTTTGTTGGATATATGTATAATGATGACTTTTCTCTGCATGAAAGCAATTCTAACATTCAATTTACCTGGTTTATTAATACTACAAAATATAATTTTAGTACAGCTTATAGTTTCGATACAGTAACAAAGAAATTTACTTTAACGGGAACTATCAAACAATTAACATGGAAGGATAACCATGATGAAATAGTTAATGGTAATTTATTTAGTTGTCTTAATACTGACTGTAGTATTATATATAAGGTACTTAATTATATCGATGAAAGAACGATGCTTATTAAACCAATTTCATATTCATCAGATTCTTATTTATCTGCAATAACAAATAAAAAGGACTCAACGATCAAAAGTGTAGTTGATACTTGGTATTCTGATAATTTAAAAAACTATAGTGAATTCTTAGCAGATGCTACATATTGCAATGATAAAGATATCATTTTAGGTGATGGGTATTCCATGCAACAGACTGATTATAGTCCTTATGAGAGATTATGTACTATGCGAAATCCAAGCTTAAAATGTCCTTCAACAAATAGTCAATTTAGGATTAATAATTCTTCGGCCCAACTTACTTATCCGATAGCATTAATCACAGCAGATGAAGTAGCGATGGCCGGCGGAGTAATCAGAGATGAAAACAATACGTACTATCTGTATACCGGTACTAGTTTTTGGACAATGACTCCCGCTTACTTTGCTTATCATTCACTTTCTACTTATGCTTATGACTTTGAAGCCAATGGTTCTTTATCACTTTGGAATGGAACAACTGGTCAGCTTGGAGTTCGTCCAGTTATCAACCTAAAGTCAGATGTTACAATATTATCTGGAGATGGAACTTCTAGCGCTCCCTATAAAATAGCAACTAATTAGTGACCTTTTTGCAAAGAGGTTACTTTTTACTTTAAAAAAGAAGAAGTACATGCTAAAATTAAAATGTAAAGGAGAAGATGAAATGACTGCACATATAGAAAGTAAAAAGGAAGAAATTGCTAAAAGAGTATTAATGCCTGGTGATCCGCTAAGAGCTAAATACGTAGCTGATAAATTTTTAACTGATGCTAAATGTATCAATCAAACTAGAGGAATGTTAGGCTTTACTGGTAAGTATAAAGGTGTAGATGTTACTATCTTTGCGTCAGGTATGGGTGGACCATCTATTGGTATTTATGCTTATGAATTGTATAAATTTTATGATGTTGAAAAAATAATTAGAATAGGTACTTGTGGTAGTAATAAAGAAAGTGTTAAAGTACGTGATTTGGTCATAGCTGATGCTGCTTATACTTTATCAAGTTATCCAAAACTATTCTTTAATGATACTAAACAAATATTTAAAGGAGATATAAAATTAGTAGATTCTTTATATAAACATGCTAAAGATTCTGAATATAACGTTCAAAAGGGTACAGTAATGACTAGTGACATTTTTGATGTTTATGTTGATAAAGATACATACTTTAAAAACTACGATAGTTCAGTTGATACGTTAGTATCAGAAATGGAATGTGCTATTCTTTACTGTATGAGTGAACATTTAAATAAACAAGCAGGTTGTGTTTTAACTGTAGTTGATTCAATCTATGAAGAAGCTTATTTATCCAGTGAAGAACGTGAAAAAGCTCTTGACGATATGATAAAAGTAGCATTAGATACAGTTATTGAATAAAAATGAAAGTTTAGTAAATACTATGAAAAGGTGATAAGAATGCAATATACAAGAAAAGATTTAGGTGCTTATAAATTGCACTTTATAAGGACAACTAGTTATAAGACAATAACTGTTAAGATTCATTTACGAGAAAAAGCCATAAAGGACAACATAACAAAACGAAGTTTTTTGAATAGAATACTCTTTTTATCTAGTAAAGATTATCCTAGTAAAAGAGAAATTACTTTAAAACAACAAGACTTATATGCTGCTAATATTACGCATGGTCTAAGAAGGCTTGGTAACTATTTTGATACTTCCATTACCTTAAAAGTATTAAATGATAAATATACGGAAGAAGGAAATTTTAAAGCATCTCTTTCTTTTTTATCCGCTATTTTATTTAGACCAAAAGTTAAAGATTGTGCCTTCTATAAAGAAGAATTTGATATTGTCTATGAACGGAAGAAAGCAAATATTGAAAGCTTATCTGACGATAAAGCGCGTTATGCTGCTGTTAGATTAATGGATGAAATAGATAAAGATAGTCCGGTTTCTATTAGAGGTGCTGGTTATTTAGAAGATTTAAATAGTATCACTTTAGAGAATCTTTACGAATATTATGAAGCGATGATGAGACATGATTTAGTTGATATCTTTGTTCTTGGTGATGTTTCAGTTGATGAGACAGAGAAGATGATTAAAGAGTTATTTCCCTTTGATACTTTTAAGAAAGAGAATGATGATATTCAAGTAGATGTTACTCCAAATAAAAAAACTAACTATATTGAAGAAATATCTGATGCTAAACAAAGTCAGTTAGCTTTAGCTCTAAATTTAAAAGACTTAACTGATTATGAAAGAAAGTATCCACTAACTTTATATAATATAATCTTAGGTGGAGGAGATAATTCTTACCTTTTTAAGGAAGTTAGAGAGAAATCATCACTTGCTTATTATATCGGTAGTGTTCCAAATAAATGTGATGACTTAATATTAATTAGGTCTGGGGTAACACCAGGAATGGAGAAGAAAGCTTTAGATTTAATTGAGAAAGAAATTAAAAACTTGAAAAAAGGTAACTTTACCAATGAAGATATCGTTAAAGCCAAAGAATACTTTACTACTGCTCTTGATGATATGTTAGAAAGTCCATTAGAAATAATTGATTGCTATTATATGATGGAAGTTTTAGGCGTAGATGATTTTGATACTAAAAGAGAAAAGATGTTGATGGTTAGTAAAGAGGAAATAGTTTCTGTTGCTAATAAAGTTGGTATTCATACCATATTCTGCTTAAAGGGGGTAAATAATGACTAAGTATGAAATAAAAGGAACTGATACTTACTATTATCGTGAGATGCTTCCTAATGGATTAGATATTATTCTTCTTCCAGATGATAATGATAAAAAGAAAAATTATTTTATTAATTTTGGAACTTACTATGGAGCTTTAACTAACTCTTTTGTTCCTTATGGTAAAAAAGAAATGGTTGATTTTCCACATGGTATCGCTCATTTCCTTGAACATAAATGTTTTGAAATGGAAGAAGGCGAAATACCTTTTGACTTTTATTCTAAGACTGGTAGTTACGTAAATGCTTATACTAATTACGATACAACTTGTTATGTTGTTTCTGGTAGTAAGAACTTTAAAGAAAATCTAGAAGAGTTATTAAACTTTGTTCTTAGTCCTTACTTTACGGATGAAAATGTTAAAAAAGAACAAGGAATTATTACCGAAGAAATTCATATGCGTGAAGATGATCCTGATTATGAAGTGTTCTATACTTTAAGTAATAATTTATATAAAGAATATCCACTTAAATATCCAGTAGCAGGTAAAGATTATGATATTAAAGAAATTAATAAAGAATTATTATATGATTGTTATAATACTTTCTATCGTCCTAGTAATATGTTTTTAGTAATAGGGGGAGTATTCAATAAAGATGAAGTTATCCCTTTAGTTAAAAATAAACTAAATAAATTAGGATTCAGTGCAAAAGAAGAATTTAGTGTTAAGAAGAAAGAACTAAAAGAACAATTAGCAGTTTTAAAGGAAGAAGAAACTATTTATAAAGATGTTAAGTTAGAAAAGATTGCTATTGGTTATAAAATGGATAGAAGTAAATTTAAAATTTCTGATGATATGATTTTAGATTTGTATCTTAATATGCTTCTATCTGTTAACTTTGGTAGTACATCATTATTCCAAGAACAGGTAAGAAACAATCATTTAGCAATTAATACGGGTTATAATTTTGATAAAGCTGGTAATATTTTAACTTTCTTAGTAGAAGCTGATGCTTTAAATGAAGAAGGTTATACCTCTTTATTAGATGAAAAATTAGCTAACTTAAAAGTCACGAAGGAAGACTTAGAAAGAATTAAAAAAGTATGGATTTCTTCCGAAGTAATGAAAACTGATTATAAAGAAGCAATGGTTAATAACATTGTAACTGATTTAAACTTATATCATGATTTTTGTGATCATTATATTGATCTTATTAGAGAAATGAATATTGATACGATGAATTCAGTAATTGAAAGTTTAGATTTTAAAAATAAAGCATTTGTTAGAATGATTAGTAAAGAAATGGAAAAAGGTGAGTAATCATCTTTTTCTTTTTTAAAAAGTGCATATCAAAAGTCTTAAAAAATGTATATTTTAAAATATTTACAAAAACTTATTGTTTTTATTTCTTAATTATAGTATTCTCTAACTAGAGGATGGGAGGAAAGTAAAATGGATGAAAAAGTTAAGAAAAAGAAAGGAAAGAGTAAGTTAAAGATCATAATAATTATCTTATTAATAGTAATAGTGGCAGTAGTAGGCTTTTATATTTATAATAAGAAAAATAAAGGAACTAATAATAGTATTACTAATGATAAAACAGAAGTATCATCAGCTTATCGTATGTCTGGTAATGGTATAGAAAATTTTGACTTGTCGTTTCTAAAATTAGAAAATAAAGAAACAAATCTTTTGTATAGTCCGCTATCAATAAAATACGCTTTAGCAATGCTAAGTACTGGTGCTAATGGAAATAGTAAAGCACAGATAGATGCCATTATTGGTGATTATAGCTCTAAAAAATATATAAATAGTAATAATATGTCTTTTGCTAATGCTATGTTTATTAAAGATAGTTTTAAGGACAATGTAAAAAAAGACTATACTGATAAACTAAGTAGTAGATATGATGCCTCAGTTATTTATGACTCATTTAAAACACCTGATAAAATTAATAGTTTTGTTAGTGAAAAGACTTTCGGCTTGATCAATAAATTATTTGATAGAGATATTTCTAGTAATAATTTCTTTCTAGTTAATGCTTTAGCAATTGATATGGAGTGGAATAAATGGTTACAAGCTACTAGTCAAAGTGATTATAAAGATTTTTATAACGTTAGTTATAATCATGAAAAATATAATGATTATATAGAACCTATTATGGGAGAACGTTATCAAACTCTTAAATTTAATAATAATAGTATAAATGCTAAGGCAGTACAAATAGGAGCATCAATTAATAACTATGATATTATTAAAGAACTAGGCGAAGAAAACATTCGTAAAACAATTAAGAGTGAATATCAAAGTTTTATAGATGAAGATTCATGTGGAATTAGAACTAATCCTGATGCTAATAAAGATGATCTTGATGTAGATAAGTTTACGGATAAATTTATTAGTGAATTAAAAGAAAACTATAAAAGAGTAGATTCTTCAACTGATTTCATGCTATATACTGACGATAAAGTTAAAGCATTTGCAAAAGATTTGAAAACTTATAATGGGACAACACTACAATATGTAGGTATTATGCCTAAGACTGATGATTTAGCAAGTTATGTTAAAAATCTTGATAGTTCTGATATAAGTGGAATTATTAAAAATCTAAAAGAAATCAAAGCTGAAAACTTTACTGAAGGAAAAGTTACTAAAATCACTGGTTATATTCCACTATTTAAATTTGATTATCAACTTCAATTGAAAAAAGATTTAAAAGAACTTGGTGTTCTTGATGTTTTCGATGAGAAAAAAGCAGATTTATCTAATATGATAACTGGCACTAGTAATTACATAGATTCAGCTGATCATAAAGCTAATATTGAATTTTCAAATGAAGGAATAAAAGCTGCTGCAGTAACAGTAGAAGGTGGATTTGGTTCAACTGGTTGTGGATTTGAACATTTATATGATGTACCAGTAGAAGAAATCAACATTACCTTTGATAAACCATATCTATTCTTAATAAGAGATAAAGACACTGGAGAAGTATGGTTTGTTGGAACTGTTTATGAACCTATTACTAATGTAGAATAAAGTGCATATTGATGCATTTTTTTCTTGCTATTTTAATAATATCTTTGTAGAATAAATTTACAAGAGGTGTTAAGGATGAACGATAAAGAAACAGAAAAGATAGAAACAGCACTATCATTTTATATGCTAGCCAATAACTTTAAATATCTGACAGTTGATGAAAGAGAAAGTGTTGCTACTCAGATATACGGTAGTATGATCCTAGCAACAGCTATTAATTCTGAATATAAAAGAGTAGATAATTTAGGAGAAACTATTAGAATGATTTTACTTAAAACGATGAGTGATTATTCTAAAGATGAATTGTTTGGTATCTTAAAGAAAATGGACAAAGGAAAGGAATATATAGCAAAGCTAGCTAATTATGAAAACATGCCATGTCATTCTTATAATGATTTTGCTTTTGATTGTATAGAGTATGAGCTTGAAATGGAACAATTTTTTGCTGATGTTTATCAAAAAGGTTTAACTTTATTTGACTTTGATAAGTTATATAAAGTTGCTAAGAATTATGGCTTGTTTGACAAAATTGGTGTCGATGATAAAAAGAACTTTGAGATACTTAGGTTTTACTGCTTAAATAATGTTTTAAAGGATAAGGCTAGAAGCGGTTGGGATGATTGCCATTGGCATGTTTCTAGTGAGAGAAGAGAGAAAATTTCAGAGCACATTGTTGGAACAATAGCTTTAGCAACTGCTCTTGACTCAGAATTTGATTTTAGTGCTGATCTTGATGAAGTTACTTCCTTATTATGCATTCATGAACTTGGTGAGATAAAAATAGGAGATCTTACTCCATTTGATGGAATAACTCTTGAACAAAAAGAAGAAATAGAACATAAAGCAGTTGTTGAAGTGCTTGGTAATTTGACAGATAAAGAGAAAATGGCTAATTCCATATTTGAATTTGATAAAAATGAAAATAATGTAGCTAAGTTTGCTTATTACTGTGATAAATTAGAAGCAGATATTCAAGCTAAAGTTTATCAAGATATGGGATGTCAACATCCATTAACTGACCAAGATAATAATGTAGTATTTAAAAGTACTAAAGTAAGAAAATTGATTGAAGATGGCGCAGAAACAGCTTTTGATATTTGGTATGGTTGTGATTTAGTCCGTTATGAGAATTCGCCAGTAATTACTAAGACTTTGAACTATGTTAAGAATAATAAAATAAAGTAAAGTTAATAGTTAATAGGTGTGATTATTATGACTAAAATAACAGCAAATAAATCTATAAATGATAGTAATAATAGCAAGTTAATTGCACTTGGTTTAATTATATAAAATTTCTATGTAATGAGACTTTCTATTATAGAAAGTCTTTTCCTTATTGATGGAGGTAAAAATGAATATCGAAAAATTTTGTAGAATGAACAATCTGGGAGTAGTAGAAAATATAACAAAGCTTACTGGTGGTTTAATGCATAAAATGTTTAAAGTGGAAACTGATAAAGGCGTTTATGCAATCAAAGTTTTAAATCAGGAAGTAATGTCTAGAGAAGAAGCCTATAATAATTTTATTATTTCAGAGACGATAGCTAATTTAGCTAAAAATAATGGTATTGCTGTATCAAGTGCACTAGCAATTAATAATAACTATCTAAACAAACTTGAAGATAGTTATTATATGGTATTTGATTTTGTAGAAGGAAAAACACTTTCTGATGAAGAGATAACTGTTGATCATTGTAAAAAAATAGGAAAGGTATTAGCGAAGCTCCATTCTTTAGATTACTCTAGTTTGGAACTAGATAGAACAATAATCAAATATACAAAATTATATGACTGGGAAAGTTATCTGAATAATACCAATTTTGAAAAGATGACTTATAAAGAACTATTCACAGCTAATTATAAAAAATATAATGATCTTTTAAAAAATGCTAATGAGAAATTTAATAATAGTAATAAAATTTTAACTATTTGTCATAGAGATATGGATCCTAAAAATGTAATGTGGTATAAAGATAATCCTATTATAATCGACTGGGAATCAGCTAGTCTTGCTAATCCTTATAGAGAATTACTAGAAGATGCTTTATGCTGGTCAGGTTTTTTGAGTAATAATTTTGATGAGAAAAAGTTTATAGCGGTAATAGAAGCTTATGCAGAAAATAAAAATATTAAAGATGCCAATTGGTCTGATGTTATAGAGGGTAATTTAGTTGGCAGACTTGGGTGGTTAAAATATAATCTTGAAAGAAGTTTAGGTATCAAATCAAACGATAGTGAAGAAATACAATTAGCTGAAAATGAAGTGGTAAAAACGATTAAAGAAATAAATAGATACTTATCACTAAGTAATACTATGAATGATATTTTCATTAAATTAATAGAGAATAATTCATAGAACTATTGCACAAATTTAAAACATTTGTTATAATAGGAAACGTCAAAAGAAAGTGTTCCGCTTTGTTACTATATGTAAACATATGAGCACTGGGTATAGTTAGGAGGAAAAAACGATGAATATAATTGACAAAATCAATGAAAAACAAATGAATCCTGAAATTCCTGAATTTAGAGTTGGAGATACTGTTCGTGTTGATGTAAAAATCAAAGAAGGTAAAAGAGAACGTATTCAAGCATTTGAGGGATTAGTTGTAGCAAGACGTGGTGGAAGTGTTTCTGAAACATTTACTGTTCGTAAGATGTCATCTGGTGTTGGAGTTGAAAGAATTTTCCCAATTCATTCACCAAAGATTGACAAGATTACAGTAGTACGTCGTGGTCGCGTTCGTAGAGCTAAACTAACATTCTTAAAAGGAATGGTTGGTCAATACAAGATTAAAGAACGTGGATTAAAAACAAAGAAAGAAAACGAAAAGTAGATTTAAAGTCTACTTTTTTTGCTAAGGGTGAAAAATGGAAAAAATGAAAGAATTAATGCCATATATAGTTATATTTGTTTTCGTAATACTTTTAAAATTATTTGTAGTAACACCAATTAGAGTTAATGGTACCAGCATGATGAATACCTTGCATCCTAAAGATATAATGATTCTAAACAAAACCGCTTATCTTACTAAGGGTCCTAAAAGATTTGATATAGTAGTAGTAAGATTAGATGATGAGGACATTATTAAAAGAGTAATTGGTCTTCCCGGAGAAGTTATTGAATATAAAGATAATGTTTTATATGTAAATGGTAAGAAAGTAGAAGAAAAGGTAAAAGGTTTAGAAACAGCTGATTATAAAAGTGAAAAGATACCAGCTGGATCTTATCTTGTAATGGGAGACAATAGAGAAGCTTCTTATGATGGAAGAGCATTCGGTTTTATTAAGAAAAATCAAATATTAGGTAGGACATCTTTAGTAATACTTCCATTTAATAGAATAGGTTATAAAAATAAATAAGAAAAACGGTGACTAGTTTTATCTTTAGTCATCGTTTTTCTTATTCAGTAATTCTTCCAATTCTAAATTGATAAATTGACTTATCACCAACTATAGTTTCTTTCAAGTTAGTTTCTATTCCCTTATATTGAAAATATTCAGATGTTTTGGTATTGTTTTCTTCCTTATTAGCTCTAGTTTTAATAATACTATCATAAATGTTATTAATATCTTCATCAGTTAAGTCACTATTATTAGCTTTTATAGCGAGTTTGATTATTTCTTTGTTGTCATCATTTTCTTCCTTATAGTAGATGGTCATAATCTGAACATTCTTTTTTTCTACCTGGAAAACGTAAGTAATATTATTAGTAGTATATTCATATAGATTTTCTTTTTTTGTTAGCTTTTCTTTTAAGATATTATATTTATCAAGACCTGCTTCGTTAAGCAGTTTGTTGTAATTAGTAATTAATTTATCAATACTAATATTTTTTATTGTTTCTAGTTTAGTCATTTCTTCGAAATCAATCTCGTTTGCTTTCTTTTGTTTTTTATCTAGATAGGATTTTGTTAGGGTAGTACCTAAGAAGTAAGCTCCTATTCCTAGAATGATAGTTATTATTATTAAAACTATTAATTGCTTTTTAGTTAATTTTTTTTTCTCTTTTTTTATTTTCTTCTCTTTCTTTCTTTTCATTACTATTTCACCCTAGTGATAGTATAACATAATTTAAAAAAAACTGTTCATTTTCTTTGTTTTTAGGTATAATATATCTGAAAGGAAGTAGCAGAATGTATCTTTCTAGTATTAGGAGTGTTGATTTACATGGAATGGACAGAATTACTGCTAAGATCGCTGTTGATGAGTTTATTAATGATTTGATAAGACTTAAAGAAACAGATGGAGTAATTGTTCATGGTATTGGAACTGGAATTTTAAGAAGAGAAGTAGGAGAATATCTACGTCATGACAAACGAATTTTAGAGTATAAACTAGATTTTATGAATCCTGGTTGTACCGTAATTAAACTAAAAAATGATTTGACAAAATCAAAAAAATAAGATATAATATGTGCCATATATAGAGGAGGGGGATTTCATGTACACAGAAGAATATAACAAACGGCCATTTCCGTTTAGAGACTTTTTATTAAAATTTATTATTATTGTAGTGTTTGCACTATTTCTTATTTGGGTGATTCCAAAATTCACTAGTCCAAAAACTAAGAATACTGAAACAACGGTATCTAAAGTATTTCAAAAGAATCTTAATACTATGAAACAAGCTAGTATAAATTATTATAGTGAAAAAGCAAACTTACCAACAGATGACAATAAAGAAGTACTTACTCTACGTCAAATGATTGATAAGAAAATGTTAACAGCATTTACTGATAATAAAGGAAAAGCTTGTGATGTAGATAAAAGCTATTCAGAAATTTATTCTGATAATGGTGATTATGTTTTAAAAGTAAAATTAAAATGTAGTAGTGAAGAGGATTATGTTTTAACTAAGATTGGTAGTTATTCATACTGCAATGGAGAAGTTTGCGAAAAAGATCTTAGTAAAACTGATGAAAATAGTAAAACTGCTAGTACTGCTGATGATTCAACAAGTGATAGCGTTGAAACACCTGATACAAGCGATGATTCTAGTATCTATGATGAAGGTGAATCAACATCTCAAGTTAGTTATTCTTATGAATATAAGAAAACAACTGAAGCAGTTCTATCAGAATTTCCTGATTGGAATGACGCTAACTGGGTTAAGAATAGTAATAGATATACAAATATTACCTGTGAAGCTACAGATGTTACTTGTTTGAAAGAAATTACTACAAAAACCGAAAAAAAGGTTGTTGGAACTTCATTAAAAGGAAATGTTGTAGCAACAGTAAGTTATTATCAAGTAAGATATAGAACTTATACTCCTGCTAGTATGGACATAAAATGGAGTAGTGAAAATGATCAGAATTTAATCGCTGCTGGTTATGTTACGACAGGAAATAAAAAAGAAATAAATTAGGGGTGAAATATTTATGGATAAATATTTAGAATATTATCAGTTTCGTGAAGTAGATGAAAATGGTAAAGACATATACATGTATTGTACAGTCAAAGAAAAAGATGGAAAAATTACTTTTTCCATTCTTAGAAATTATAATGACGGATTGGAAGAATTAAAGAAGTTTGCTAATGCAAATAAAATATATACTACTGAAGATTTAATTAATTCTGATAATCTACATGTTCAAATGAGTAATGACGATTTTCGTAAGCATTTAGAAGAAAACTATAATGTTAGGATAAATAATAAGAGTTTATTAAATTTGGATGGTAAAAGGCGAATTTTCAAACGTGAAGAAATAGATTTCGCCAAGGTATTACAAGAAGAACCTGAATCTCAGAAACAGGGCAGTACAGAGTCTTTGAAAAACTTCAAAGAAGGTATTGATGATCCAAAGACTGAATCAGATGATGGCAATAAAGAAGAAATTGCAGAAGCTGAAGGTGAAAAAACAGAGGCCGAAGAAGAGAAAACTGAAGCTGAAGAAGATGCTGATAAAGTCATGCCAGAAGAACCTAAGTTTTTAGCAAGTCTTGAAAAAATAGCTAAAAAAGTAGCCGAGAAACTAAATATTAAGAAATTACGTATTAAAAAAATACTAATTGGTCTAGGAATTGTAGCCGCAGTAGGTGCTTCAATCAAGGCTTGTGGCAGTAAGAGCGGAAACACATCTGATCTTTATTTGGATGGTGCTACTTATAGTAACAGTAATAGCACTGAGGATGATGAGCTACAAGATCCACCAATAGAATATTATGATAATGAAGTAACTGTAACACCTGAACCAACAGCTACTACTATTCCAGATAATTTTGAAGCTTACTTATCTAGTCAAGGTAGTGATACTACTAAAGAATATATGAGAAACTTTAAAGCTAATCTTGCTAAATTTAATGGTTTTGCTAGAAACTATATAGATGTAAGCAAAAATAGTCGTTTAGGACTTGATACTGATAACTTTACGGCTTATGAGATGGCTTTACTAGGAAGTCAATTTGGAAAAGACGTAACTAATGTTTCAACTTATTATGACGCTGATACAGTTTACAAAAACTATCAAAAAGTTAATAGTGTATTAAAACAATTAGCAACTGTTCAAACTGCATCAAGTGGTTTTGCTGATACTTTAACTGATAGCGATCAAAAAGCCTTTTATCAGAAATATGAAAATCTAATCATCGATTTGAATAATACTACAAACAAAGATGAAAAGATTGCTAAAGCTGAGAAAATCTTAAGTGAAATTAAAACTGATTATATTGTTGATAGTGAAAGCTATAAGAAAGAAGATTTATTCAGAAGCAATCCTAAGTATATTGCAACTATGCCATTAATTAGAAGCTTCTATGATAGAACTAAGGGTTGCAATTACGATAATGCAATTTCTAAAGATAAAATGAAAGAATTAAGTACAGCTTATAAAGAGGTAGTCACAGAAAATATTTTTGCTGCAAGAAATTCAATTAATGTAGTAGAAAATATTACACCAAGTTATGAGATGTACATGAAAGTTATTGCTGATGACTTAAATTCGCAAGACTTATATGTAATAGATGACGAAAGAAATATTAAAGATACGGCATTATATCAAGAAAATAAAAAACTTCCTGCAAAGGAAAAAGTAGTAGAAGTAACACCAACTCCTACTGCTACTCCAATCCCAACTGCTACACCTGCGCCAGTAGAGACAAGTAGTAATTATACTTATTATGATTCAAATGATTATTATACTTATGATGATAATAGTAATTACGAGTATGTTGATGATAGTTCTACTGCTGATACAGTTTTCACTCCAGAGTTAGATGATAGTGTTGGTGTTGCCGAAGAAGAAGTTGTTGAAACTCCTGTTGAGACACCAGAGGAATCTAAAGAAGAAACAGATAACTCGTGGTCAGATCAAATTATCGAGTCAGATGAAGGCACAGGTGAAATTACTCCAGAGCCAGCACCAGATACAACAACTCCTGAAGTAACAGTAGATGATAATCAAGTTTTTGAATCTGAAGAAGAGATTGTTAATGATATGAATGACACTATTAGTAATGGTGGTTATGCCCAAGTACCAGATGGTTGGACTATTGATGATGAATATTTAATTGATGGTTCTAACGTAATTGATGGAAGTGTTACTGATATTTCTATCGAATCAGCAGAAACTGCTACAGAAGAAGTGCCTACTTATCAAGAAGACACAACAACGCAAACAGATGAAGTAGCAGCTCCAGCAGAAGAAAATTATGATACAGTTTCATACTCAGAACCTGAAGAAGCCGCTATTGAAGAAGTGCCAATTTATGACGAAACGTCAGATTCAGATATCTATGATGAAACTGCCGAAGAATCTCTTGATTTAGAAGAATTAGCCGCTTCAGCAGACTCAGCAAGCACAGTTGATCAAATTGTAGCTTACAATGAAAGTGGTATTAATGCGATACCAGTTTATGATAAAGAAACAAATACTTGGCATGTTGAAGTGATTGATGATACTAACCAAGAAGTTAAGACAACGCAATACAATATTTAAGGGATTTTTCCCTTTTTTTTGTTTTAAAATTGTGTTATACTTTTACTAGAATAGAGAATAGTGGGTGAATAAAATGGGTAGATTATCAGTTCTGTTGGATGGCGAAAATAGTAAAGAACAAGTTAGACTTTCATCTCCTAGCTATCTAACGGATGAAAAAATTAGTGAGATTAATACATTTTTAGCAGAAAATAGTAATTCTTTAGAAAAGGGATATATTGATGCTCTTTCTAATTACCTAGTTCAAGCGAATGGCTATTTCAACCAACTGCTATTGAAAGGTGATGGAATTGTTAGTTCAGAGGATTTTGCAAAATATAAAGAGCAAGCACAAGAACTTACAAATAAAGAAAGTGATAAGAGTAAGGAAAATTTAGAAGAAGTTTTAAAAAAGTATTTTACTTTATATAAAGAATTTTCTGCTAACTTACAGAAAGAAATGACCAAGAATGATGATAATAAAAAGCTTGCAGAACTTGTTTCTTCTGTAAATGATTTATTTACCAAAATAGATAATTCTTACGTTGAAACAGACACTAATGTAGATAGTAATTTACTTCCTTTAGTGGACCTATATAAAAGGGCTTTAGCATCAGATGACACCAATAAGTTAGCAAATCTTACTCTATTATTAGATGAAGAAAAGAGAATAATTGCAAAAGATAAAGAAGCAAAAGAAATAGCGACTTTAAAAGCAGAATCTAAGGAGCAAACTTTTGATTTATTTGATAAAATAAATGATCAAATAGTTGATAAAGATTACAAGAAAGTGGATAATCTTATATATGCTAGGTATAAGCTAGAAGATGGCAGCTATTATTATGCTATTGTTGAAGATAATAATACAGTCTTATCAGAAGAGCAAGAATTTAAGACGTTTACTAACTTTGTAATGAATCAAGAAGAAACGGATAAAAATTTAAAGATAATTGTTAACAATGTTATTGTTTATTATAATTTGAACGAATATACAAGATATGTAGAGATGATCTATAAGAAACAGATGACTAAAGAAATAGATGATGCAATCGCTCAATATAAAACTCGTCTTTTAGAAATGGAAAAGATTTTAAAAGGTCAACTTGATTTTATTGAAGATATTTCTCCAATCTTAAATGGTAAACCAAGTGATAAATTCCCTGGTATCATTTATAATGACACTCCTATAAAACAATTATATTCTGATACTTTAAATGATACTTCTTTAATAGATGATGCAACTAAAGAAAAGAGAAAATTGATGGTTCGTTTATCTGATGATACTGTTTCCAATGAAATAACTACTAAAGATGTTTTAACAGTTATTTATGGACCTAAAAAAGTAGAAGAATTAGTTTTAAATTTCTCAGAAGAACATAAAGAGGCTGAAGTAACTACTGTTCCTCCAGTAGTAGCAGTAGAAGTCCAAGAGCCAGCTAAACAAGAAGAACCAGTAGCACCAAGTACGATAACTACTAACTATCAAAAGCTTAGTGATTATATCGAAACTAGAAAAAAAGAATTAATGAGTGTTAATACTAGTGGTAATAATGATGTCAAGATAGAAGAGGATAAAGCCCCTTTATATCAAAATGTTAATGCTATCTTTGATTTAAATATGGCAGCAGCTATTTCTGATAATCAGTATAGAGATGGGCAAGGTATATTTGCTCTAACTCATTATTTAAAAACGGGAGAAGCTAATAGGTTTACTTCTAGTTATAATGCAAGGGCGATGGCTAGCAGTGTTAAACCAAATAATTATACTTCTTTACTACTTGAAAATATGATTAAATCTTTTGCAGGTAGTGGTAAGAAAGCAGCTGAGGATCCTGGATATGTTGATCGTATGCAACAAATTTTATCTTTTGTTAAGGATGAACTATCTAAGAACGTATTCTCAGCAGAAGATATGAAAAACGCTCTATTATCTAATGATAATTTGTTACAATCAGTAATTAAAAATTTTGATTATGATTATCTTGATCCAACTAGTGAGAATTCAAAATTATATGAACAATCAATAGAAACAGGAGTAAATAATAATAATTCTTCTGCTATAAGAATTAAACAAGCGGTTGCTGATGTAAAAGCTTTAGCAAAGAGTGATGTATTGCTTCCAACTGCTGAAATTCAAAACAAAGCAGCATAGTAAAAAATAGAAAGTAGGTAATTTTATGATAAAAGTTAACCAAAAATTAACCTGGGGGGGGGGTACTTATTAGTACTAAGTAGTAAAACTACTTTCTTTCATAGTGTAAAAATAACGGAATAGGAAAAATCTTATTCTGTTTTTTGCATTTAAAGAGAGGAAAGGTAGTAAGATGAAAAAGAAATATATTTTAATAATGAGTTTGATATTAGTAGTGCTAATTATCTTAGGAGTAAGTTATGCACTACTTCAAAAAAACGTAGTTGGTGATAATGAAAAAATAATTTATCAAGTTGGAGATTTAGAAGTTAAATTAGATGAGTCTGGATCTAGAGATATAAGTTTGGATAATGCTATTCCAACGGAAGATAGCGATGGAATGAAAAATGTTCCATATAGTTTTTCCTTAGTGAATAATGCAGTAACAGATTTAAAATATACTATTTATTTAGAGGATGATGCTGGTGCAAAGAATAAATGTGGAAATGATTGTGCGTTAATACCTTATAACTATGTAAGATACAATCTATCAAATGATAGTGATTCTTTAAAAAATGGTAATTTATCATCTTCATCGACAGAATTATATACCGGAACAATAGAGAGTAAGTCGACAGATAAATTAAATTTAAGAATATGGTTGTCAATAGATGCAGATAATAGTGCAATGGGAAAATATTATTTTGGAAAATTAAAAGTAGTATTATCACAGGCAGACGATTATTGTGTAAGAAATGGTTTTACAAAATTATCAGATTGTATGCTAGTAATGAATAATCATGAATCTAGTGTAGAAACTGCTAAACAAAACATAGTAGCAAAAGGTACCCCGGACTTTTCAAAAACAGCAGCAACTGATGAAGGATTATTTATGGCAGAAGATGACGATGGAGCAAGTTATTATTACCGCGGAGCAGTGAAAAATAATTATGTCTCATTTGCAGGATTTATGTGGCGAATTATTCGTCAAAATGGCGACGGGAGTATTAGAATGATCTATGCTGGAAAGAAAACTAATGATACAGGTATTGCTACCACTATAGGGAATTCTCCATATAATTATAATAATGCTGTTCCTAATTACATAGGTTATATGTATGGTGCCGATTTTTCTTTACATGATGATAACCTTAATATAAAATATTCGATTTTTACTAATACCAATACTTATAGTTTTGGCACAGACTATGTAGTTAATCCTTCTAATCTTAAATTCTCATTATCTGGTCAAATAAAACAGTTAAATTGGAAAGACGATCATGACGAGATAGTTAATAAAAAATTGTACACTTGTTTAGGTTGGAATTGTTATCAACAAATTTATAGAGTTGTTGGTTACGTAAGTAATAATACAATGTTGATTCAGCCAGTCTACTATCGAAGTAATAGCTATAATGATACTCTATTTAATACGGTAAACTCAACTATTAAATCAAAGGTTGACAATTGGTATGCAACTAATCTTTTGCAATATGCTACTAGTATAAGTGATAATACTTTTTGTAACGATAGAAGCTTATTTAGTGGTTCAGGTTATCAATTAGAAGGAACAATCTATAGTGTTTATGATAGGTTGTATACAAAGAAGTTACCTAGTTTGAAATGCAGTCAAATGTCAGATAAATTTAGGATGAATAACGATATTGCTAAACTAGATTATCCGGTAGGATTAATAACTGCTGATGAAACTGTTATGGCGGGAGCAAGTATACGTACTGCAAATAAAAAATATTATCTTTACAATGGTTATGACTATCATACAATGTCTCCTTCAGTATTTACCATTGACTATTTAGTTGCCGTTAACTTCAATTTACGATCTGATGGAAGTCTTACTCCAAGTTTTGATGTTTCATTTGGCTATGGAGTAAGACCAGTTATAAATTTGCAAGCCGATGTCAAAATAGAAAAGGGAGATGGTACTTCTATCTCTCCTTATAAAATAATTACTAACTAGATACTTGTATATTTTTAGAATATGGTATATATTATTGGTAGAAGTTGTATACAACTTCTAGTCATCGTATGTCTCTTTACCACCTTGTTCTACATCGCCCATAGTTTAACATAGGTCTGAGATAGTGATGACTTTTTTAATAAAGGAAAAGTTACTCCTTTACTTCGTTAATATAGAAGTAAAAGCTAGTACCTTTTCCTTTTTTTGTGGTTACACCATACTCATAATTATGAAGAATAAAAATATTTTTAACAATAGATAAACCTAGTCCAGTACCATATAGATTTCTTTTATGTTTCTTCGCTGATTTGTAATATTTATCAAAGATATTTTCTAAATCTTTTTCATCAATACCTTTACCGCTATCAATGACTTCAACCTTATATCTATCATCAACCTTAGAAATATTAACAATAACTTTCATATCATCACCAGTGTAGTTGATAGCATTGATAATTAAATTGTAGAGAACTTGTTCAATCTTCTTTTGATCAGCTTTTATAATTAATTTCTTAATATTAGTATGTTTGAACTTAATTATATAATTATACTTTTCTTGATAGATAGTAAATCTTTTTAAAATGTTATTAACTAACATAATTAAATCAAATTCTTCGATATTTAAATTATCCATTGATTGTTGTAGTTTTGAAAGAGTTAAAATATCATTAACTAAAAGAGCTAGTCGATCAGTCTCCTCAATAATGATATTTAAATTAGCATCACGTTTTTCTTTATTATTATAAGTTAAATCTCTTACCATTTCAGCATAAGCTTTAATCATTGTAAGAGGAGTCTTTAAGTCATGTGAAACATTTGCTAGTAAATCTCTTTCTAACTCCTCAGTCTTAGAAAGTTCAATCATCATTTCATTTAAAGAATTATTTAAGTCCTTAATCTCTAAGATATCACTATTACTATTGAATTCTTTTTTCATCTTTCCTTTAGCAATTAAAGAAGCTTTCCTAGAAATATCAACAATTGGGTTAGATAATCTTTTAGAAATAAAATAACCAATTAATAAGGAAGAAGAGAGAATCAAAATACTAATAATTGTTAATTGCTCTTTTAGAATCTTAGCAGTTGAATCAAGCGGTTCTAAGGAAGTAGATAAGAAAGCATATAAATTATCATCTAACTTAATTGCTTCTAAAATCGTTTTATTAGCAAACTGCGGGTTTTGTAAGTTATAAGTTTCTTCTTTTTGATTACTATTAATAAATGCTTCTTTTAACAAACTTTTACTAAATAGGCAATTGCCACTAGAACTAGAACGATATAAAGTAGAATTGCTAGAAGTTATTTCAATACATAAATTTTCCTGATAAGAAATTTCATCTAATGTATTATAAATATTTTCTCTTTTATAACCAGTAAGTAATTTAGTAGCAATCTGTTTTATATCTTTTGTTTTGGTATATTGATAATACTTATTGATAAAAATTACTTGAAAGAGCCAGAGAAAAACGATAATTATTAAGGAAAAAATAATTAGATATTGCCATATCTTACTTCTTAAACTATTTTTCATCATTAAAACGGTATCCTATTCCACGAACAGTTTCAATTAAATCACGATATTCACCAAGATGATTTCTAAGCATTTTGATATGGGTATCAACTGTTCTATCATCACCAAAGAAGTCATAACCCCAGATGTATTTTAATAACTTTTCACGATTAATAGCAATCTTTCTGTTTTGAATAAAATATTCTAGTAACTCAAATTCTTTTGGAGTAAGATAGATTCCTTCATCTTTAATAGTAATGGTGTGTTCTAGAAAATTCACAAATAAATCTTTATAACGATAATTTTCTTTTTTGGTCGAAACACGGTTTAAAATAGCTTTAACTCTTGCTACTAATTCTTTAGGAGAAAACGGTTTACAAAGATAGTCATCTATTCCTTTATCAAAACCAGTTAATTTATCAATTTCTTCTCCGCGTGCTGATAAAATGATAGTAGGAACTTTATTACTATTATCTAATTCTTCTAAGAGTGTAAAACCATCCATATCTGGCATCATTATATCTAGAATCATTAAATCGAACTTTTCCTTTTCTATTAACTCTTTCGCTTCTTTTCCATCTTCTGCTTGAGTGGTTAAATAACCTTCATTATTTAAATACTCTACAATAACCTCTCTTATATATTCTTCATCATCAACAACTAATATTTTAATCAACTAAACCACCTCACTTGCTAGTATAACTTATTTCTGTGAAATTGTGGTGAAATTATTTAAATATTTCTTTACTTGATAATAGTTATAAATAGTAACAAAAATAACGTGAATACTAGTAGAAATAATATAGCCCCATAGACCTATTCTTAAAAGTGAAAAGAAAAGAAGAGTGATAGTTCTAATGATTGTTCCCAAGATAGTAGCTTTTAAGTTATCTTTACTTCTTCCCATCGCATCTAAAGAGAAAGCAAGGGGAGCTTGAATATACTGAAAAAGACAGATAGGAGCAAGAACTTGAAGATATAAACTACCTTGATTAGTATGATACATTATTTGTAAGAAAAAAGTAGGCATTATAAGAAAGAGAATAGTAGCTGGTATGCCGATTAACAAAGAAAAAATAATCGCTTGTCTAATCTTATTTTTAGTATAGGTTATCTTTTTGTCACTAATTGCTTTAGCAATGACAGGTAGTAAGGCTTGTGATATAGCTAAAGTAAAGAAAGAAGGAATTAATACTAAAGGTAAGACATAACCTTGTAAGATACCATATTGATTAAGAATAAAGTCTGATGAATAGCCAGTATATTTTAAAGTGGTTGTTAAAATAATCGGTTCTAAAAAATAGCCGATACTACCAATAAGCCTTGAAAGAGTAGTAGGAATACTGATATCTAGGGCATCCTTAATATAAGACCTTTTAATATGAAACTCTTCTAAACGATAAGTAGCATTTTTAGGTAGAAAGAAAAATAAAACAAGAATAGAGGTTAACTCACTAATTACATTTGATAAAATTACAACTGTTACTGTTATTTCTAATCCTTTAGGAAGAAAAAGCGGAATAAGAATAAACATAAGAGCAAGTCTGACAATATCTTCTAAGCAGTTAGAAAAGACGTGCGGGAACATTTTTTGCTTGCCGAAAAAGTAACTTCTAACGATTGAAGAAGTAGAAGTAAGGGGGATAACAACTGCCATAGCAAGAATAGGAAGATAAGCTCTTTCTTCTTGTAGTAACTTATTAGCAAGAATTGGTGCAAAAAGAATTAGAAAAACAATTAAGAAAATATTAATCACTAAGGAAGTAATAAGTAAAGAAGAAATCAGTTTCTTGTTATTTCTTTTATCTTCCGCGACCATTTTTGATAGAGCAATTGGTAGACCAAACTGCCCAAGACCAATAAAAAGTGAAAAAGTCGGAAGTACTAACATATAAAGACCAATTCCTTCACTTCCCATTAATCTACTCATTACAATTTTAATAAGCATTCCTAGTATTTTGGTAATAAAACCACCAATCATTAAGATAATAGTGGACTTAATAAATGTCTCTTTTTTCATAACTTTCTCCTTTGTAAATAAGATGTAAAAGTTTTTTAAAAAAAATATTATTCCTTTTCTTATGCTTAGGGTTTATGATATAGTTAATATAAGAAGTGTAAGAGGTGAATAAAGTGCAAGAATTAATTGATTTTTTAGCTAAGAAGGAAGTCTTAATCATTTTTATCATTTTAATGATTGCTATTTTTCTATATATAATTTTATGGGTTATCTCTTTTATAAAGAAGAAGAATGAAAAGAAAAAGTTAAAAAACAACACTCAGGAATTGACAAAATTAGCAGAACAAGTAAAACTTTTAGAAAAAGAACAAAGAGAAGTACTGCCACCTGTTTTTAGAATAAAGGAAGAAAAAGTTGATTTGCCAAAGATTATTAAACGTGAGAAAAAACAAGTAAAAGAAAAAGTTGTTCCTATTAAGAAAGAAGAAATTAAAAAGGAAGAACCAGTTAAAAAAGAAGAAGCTAAAGTAGTAGTTAAAGAAACTTTTGTGTCACCAGTAGCAACTTTACCGGTTGTAACGGAAGTAATAGAACCTAAGAAGGAAGAACAAGCTATTACAAAAACAATCAAGTTTAATGATTCTTTAGAAGAAGTAGAGATTTTAGATGTTACACCAAGTCCTGATTTAATAACATATAAAGATGAAGTTTATACCCAAGAAGAAGCTAGAGAAGAGTTAAAACGTCTTGAAAGAGAATTAATTCTTCAAGATAAAAAAGAACAGGAAGAAAATGTTATTACACCTATTAATGATATAGTAGAACCAAAAGCGGTTAAGGAAGTTACTAATGAGGAAGTAATACCTGTTCTTGATGAAATGTTAGAAAATACAAAAGAGAATATTACCCTAACTAACTTTGAACAAGACCAAGAAGAAAATGCTATTATTAGTTTGGAAGAATTACTTGAAAGAGGAAGAGTTATTACTCAAGAAGAAATTGTAAAACACGAAGATGATGGTAATGAACCAATTACTTTGCAAGAGTTAGAAGAAAGATGGAAAAATGATAAAGAAATCGTTAGTATGAAAGAACAGGAAAATACTAAGGAAGAAGAAATTGAATTATTAGAAATTACAAAAGAAGTAGAGGAAGCTCCTATTAAAGAAGAACCAATCTTTGAAAAACCAGAGGAAAGAGTAAAAGTACCAACTATGGATGAGTTATTTGCTAAATCTAAAAAGCCATATACACCAAGCCCTGTGATAAGTCCTATTTTTGGAATAGAAGAAGAAAACTTATCTAGAAATAATTCATTATCATTAGAAAATACTGCTAATTATGAAAAATTAGATGCTGAAATTAGAAAGACAAATGAATTCTTATCAAAACTAAAAGAGTTACAGAAAAAATTGGATTAATATTAAAAAATAATAGTTCTTCTTGCTGAAGAACTTTTTTTGATTTATAATCTATTGTGGGAGGGAAAACTATGAAGAATTTAACAATCTTACCAGCTGATCAATATTTAGTTATTAATAAAACTGTTCTTCATAGTGAAGACCGTAGACTTTTAACGATGCTTTATCAACCAATTATTGGTTATACAGCAGTTAGTTTGTATTTTACTCTAATAGATGATTTAGATTCTTTAAAACAGATGAGCGAAGACTTAACTCATCATCATTTGATGGCGACGATGCAATTAAAACTAGAAGATATAATGATTGCTAGAGAAAAGCTAGAAGCAGTTGGTCTTCTTAAGACTTATGTAAAGTCTGGAAATGTTAATCATTATGTATATTTATTATATTCACCAATCTCTGCTAATGAGTTTTTTCATCACCCAATCTTAAATATTGTTTTATATAATAACATTGGTAAGAAAGAATATTTAAAAAGACAAGAATTATTTCAAGTACCAAGAATTAGTTTAAGAGATTATCAAGATGTAAGTTTATCTTTTGATGAGGTCTTTAAAAGTAGTAATTTGAAACCATTTGAAGTTTTAGATACGATTGAAAAACGGGAAGAAGCGAAGATTACTTCTAAGCAAGTGATTGATTTCAACTTATTAATAAGTTCTATTCCTAGTTCAATGGTTTCTAATAAGTGTTTTAGTGAAGAGATAAGAGAACTAATCAATTCTTTAGCACTGGTTTATAACTTTGATACTACTAATATGGCTTCTTTAGTACAGTCAGCTTTAAATGAAAAAGGTTTAATTGATAAGACTCAATTAAGAAAGAGTTGTCGTAATTATTATCAATTTGAACATGCTGGAAGTCTTCCAACTTTAATTTATCAGAAACAACCAGAATTCTTAAGAAAACCAGAAGGAGATAATTCTAACTGGGCAAAGATGGCTTATACTTTTGAAAATACTTCACCTTATGATTATTTGAAGAGTAAACAAAAAGGAGCGGAACCGACAAAACGTGATTTGAAGCTAATAGAAGATTTAATGCTTGAACTTAAATTGTCATCTGGAGTAGTTAATGTCTTAATCTCTTATGCTTTGAAGCTTAATAATCAAAAATTAAATAGAAGTTATTTAGAGACCATTGCGGCTCAGTGGAAACGACTTAATATTGAAACTGTCGAAGAAGCAATGCGTCTTACTGAAAAAGAATATAAGAAGATGAAGAAAATAGCTATATCTACTAATACTAGTAAGAATAGTAAACAACTTCTAACTAATAATAAGCAAAAAGAGATTTTACCAGACTGGTTTAATGAAGATTTACAGACTAGTTCTTTGGATAGTAAGGAGCAAGAAGAGATGGATGAGTTATTATCATCTATTTAAAAAGGGGAGAGAAGAATGGAAAAGTTATCATTTTATTATAGTGCAATGAAAGGTGGAAAAACGACTAGAATCTTTCAAAAAATCCATGATTTAGAAGAGATAGGTCAATCAGTTTTACTTATCAAGCCGATGATTGATACTAAAGGAGCAGAGTTTATAGTAAATAGAAAAGGTGAAACAAGAAAAGTTGATATCTTACTTAAAAATGATGAAAAGCTTTTAGTAACTGAAAGACTAGATGATCTTTTTAGTTGCAATCATATTATTGTTGATGAAGTGCAATTTTTAAATGCCGAACAAATAGAAGATATCTGGAAAATTAATAAAAGAATGAACATTCCTATCTCTTGTTATGGACTTAGAACTAACTTTCGCGGTGAACTATTTGAAGGTAGTGCTAAACTAATGGCCTTAGCAGATGATATTGTTGAGTTAGAAACTAATTCTATGTGTGCTTGTGGGTGTGGTGAAAAAGCAAAGTTTAATGCCAGAAAAGTTGATGGTGTCTTCACTAGAGAAGGTAATGAAGTAGAAATAGATGGTGCTAATAAAAAGATAGAATACGCACCATTATGTGGCCCTTGTTATTATAATAAAGTGTATGTTAAGAAAAGAAAGTAAATAAAATGTTACATTTTAGTAAATGTGTGCTAAAATGTAATTATGTCCTCGTAGCTCAGTAGGATAGAGCGATTGCCTCCTAAGCAATAGGCCGTTGGTTCGATTCCAATCGGGGACACCAGAAAAGCTATTACCCTTATTTTATAAGGGTTTTAATATATCAAAATTCTAGTGCTTATATTTTCTAGAAACTTTTAGTCTTGCTTTTCTTAAAACGTGAAAATGTAAGGCTGTTTTTATTTTTCTTCTTATTTGGCTTTTATAATCACCAACTTTTTATTGATAAATGAAGTTATATAAAGTAATATTAGAAGTGATTAAGGTGTAGCGAATTGAGATGTCGCTTTTGTGATAAGGCTTTGAATAAGAGCTTTAGTTATAAAAAAATGGTTAACCATTGTCCATTATTGAAAGAGGGGAATGTATAGATGAAATTAAGAGGTGGAAATATAGCAGAAGTGGAAGTAGAGTATAGACCATTATCAGAGTATCCTTTTTTTGATGATAAAAGGCGACAAGATGATGTTAAAAGACTTGAGCAATTATATTTAAAAGTTCGAGAGGAAAGTAAAAAAATTGACATAAAACCATTTCCACAAAGAGACGGAAAAGTAGAAATATTGCCTGGTATGATTAATCACAGGTGTTCTAGTTCACTAGAATCATTACAAGGAATAGCTCAATATGGAATTTTAGCAAGTGAATGGTTTGGAAAGATAGAGAGTGAAAGGGAAGGTACTTTTTGTGCTTTTGTTGATAGAATTCATCAAGAAAATATTCCAGATGATCCTATAAATCAACAAAATGCTAAAAATAGTAATTTTAGAGATTTAAAACAGAAATTTGGTAGCCCTAGAGTTGTATTATTTTTTGATAGTGCAAATCCAGTCTTCGAGCAGTTATTGCATTTAGATTATTTTGAATATGAAAAAGTTAAACAACTAAGTCTAGAAAAAATACCAGAAATATATTCAAAAGAAGAAATAGAATTGTTTGATCAAATAATTGAACCATTTTCACCGGCAGGTACAAACTTTCATGTAAACGGGAATATACCATATTGTGATTGGTCTGCAATTCCTGGGGGAATACCATCAGAATTAGTAAATGGTATCTGTACTAAAAGTGAAAACTATGCTAAAGAATATATAGAGACAGTCGCAAACCTATTTCCAAATGCTACTATCTTTAATGGCGATTTAGAAATATTGCATACGCCTAAACGAAAAGATAATAAAGAGGAATTGATAAGGGAAGCATTACAAGAAGCAATGTCTTTTGGTAATATAGAACGAGTAAACGAAGAAAATACAGTTGCTGCGCCAAGAAGAGTTAGATAAGATAATATTAGTAAATCTGCTAATAAACTGAAATATAAAAACACTTCTGATTGGATCTAGTATAGCTAGGTCTTTTTATTTGACCAAGAAATATTTTTAACTATTGTAATCAATCTATGTTAAACTTATACTATATCAATTATTTGAAAGAGGTTTTATATGAAGGAAACAATTTTGAATTTAAAAAGAGTATATCACTATGGAAAAGAATACAAATATTCTTTATTAATCCAAGTGATATGTTGCTTATTTGGCATAGCTTTCAATGTCGTTATGCCCTTACTATCGGCAAAGATGATTGTTAATTTTACAGATTCTGTATTTTCTCAAGCAATATTAATGTCACTAGTAATTTTAATTATCAGTATTCTTAATGAAATAAAAACCTTAATAATTAGAAAAAACACTCAGATTTTCCGCAGAGGAACAGTAAGGAATATGCAGATGGCACTTGGTAGAGAAGTTTTAAAACTAGATCAGGCCACATTAGATGCTAATTCTAGTGGTAAATTTATTCAACGTTTAACTAATGATACTGACAATATGGCTGGAATGTTTACAACTGGAATGGGAAAACTTACTGGATTCGTTTCTAATATTGGCTCATTCGTTGCTATCTTGTTAATTAATGTGCATATGTTTATTTACTATTTAGTAGCTTCTATCATTTTGACAATTTTATATTATGTTAAAAACGAAAAAGTTGGCGAGAAAGACAAAGAATTTAGAGAACAATCTGACAAAGTAGCAGGATTAACTGGAGAACTAGTTCGAGGTGCTCGTGACATAAAGATGTTATTTGCTAAAGATAGTTTTATGAAAAAATTAGACTCCAACATAAGAGAACAAAGTGAATTAAACTTTGCTATGCGCAATATTGATATGAGCTATAATCTATTTATAGATGTAGTAAAAGATATATTTGAGTTTCTAACAGTTATGCTGTTGGTTCTACTAATAAAAGGTAATATTATTTCTGTTGCCGTGGCTTTTGCCTTATTTAGTTATCGTTCCACCGTTTTGACAAACTTAATGAGTTCTGTATCATCATTATTAGAAGAGGAAAAGAGCTTTAATATCTCATCAGCCAGAGTATTTGAGATTATAGATGGTAAAAAATTAAAGAAAGAACAATTTGGTACTAAACATTTAGATAATGTGATTGGAAATTTTGAATTTAAAGATGTATGTTTTTCTTATGATGGTAAAAAGAAAGTGCTAGATGAACTTAATTTATTAATAAAAGCGAATAAAACTTACGGCATCGTTGGAAAAAGTGGAGAAGGAAAAACAACAATTTTTAACTTACTTTGTAAGTTATATAACTATCAAAGTGGAATTATAACTATTGATAATGAAAATATACAAGAATTAGATGAAGAATCAATTAGAGGAAATATTACTATAATAAATCAAAATCCATATATTTTTAATTTGAGTATAAAGGAAAATTTGAGACTTGTTAAAGCGGATATAACTGATGAAGAGATTATAGAAGCTTGTGATCTTGCTTGCTTAACAGAGTTTATTGAAAGTCTTCCTGACAAGTATGATACAGTACTTGGCGAAGGTGGAGTAAATCTTTCGGGTGGACAAAGGCAAAGACTCGCTATTGCAAGAGCATTAGTACAAAAAACAAAGATAATTTTATTTGATGAAGCCACAAGTGCGCTTGATAATGAAACACAAAATAATATTCAAAGTGCCATAAGTAATATGAAAGGTGATTATACGATCGTAATTATTGCACATAGATTGTCAACAATTATGAATTGTAATAAAATTTTCTTTATGAATGGTGGTAAAATAGCTGCTAGTGGCACACATGAACAGTTACTTTCAAGGAGTAAAAAATATAAAGAATTATATGAATATGAATTAAAAAATAATGACTGAGGTTTTAAAAAAATGAGTGAGATTTTTAACAATGAAAACTTTATTAAAGATAAATATAAATTTAGTTTAGTTAGTCATAACTTAGATTATAGTGAACATGAAATTCTATCGGATGGGTCTAGTTATGCAATAGTGATCGGTAAACCAAACAAGGAAATATGGATTTGGACTGATGATAATATTAAACCTGAAAAATATCAGGAAATGTTTAATCATTTAACTGATATTACAGAAATTAATGACTATAGTTTCGTTTGTACTCCAGAGGTGTATGATTACCTAAAATATGATACTTCATTTCCTCTTAACGAGCCGTTTGTTTATGATAATTATATTTGTAATAAACCAATCGAACCTAAAAAATGTGATGCTGTTATAAGTAGGGCTACTTTAGAAGATAAAGACACAATTGCTATTTATTGGAAAGAAAATTGTGAACACTTTGGTTATAATGATGTTTCCTTAGAATTATGTTTACGATTTGATGAGTCTTGGATTGCATCAGGTAATTTTTATGTTTTAAAAAATTCTTCAAAAATAGTATCTTTCTTAGGTTATGATGTGGTTGATAAAACAGCAGAAATATCTCATGCTTATACTGCTCCTTCAGAACGCGGCAAAGGTTACATGCCATATTTGATTTACAATGTTTCTAAATTGATTTTAGGACAAGGACTTACTCCTGTTTTAAATACTGATTATTCATACACTTCATCTAATAATGCTTATAAAAAGGTTGGATTTGAAGAAACTGGCCTAATGTATAGTTTTTCTTCAGCACGTCATCTTAATAAAAAAAATACTATGAAAAGATAATAAAAAGTGTTATCATAGTAACACGACTAGATTTTAGAGGTGACAATTTATGAATAAAATAGAAGAAACAAAGAAGTCAAAAGTTAGTAATTTAATTGCTTTAACTCGTATTTTTGAAGAGTATGATGATTTTAAAGAAAAGATAGAAGAATATGTGGCTTATAATGGCAAAGCTGGTCTTAGTGATCTTAGTTTGGTTTCGAAGGCAAATGTCGTTTTCTTGGCTTTTAAAGCAAAGAAGTTCTATCGAGAAAATAAAGCAGTAATAGATGAGATAAATGCTTATTCTGATATTGTTTCTTTTGCCGAAGAAGCTTGTACAAAAGATGAGGCAGGAAACAAAACAAATTGTTTAGATGATTTTTATGATTATATGATTGATAATAAAGCAAAAGTAAATGATATTTCATTGATGCTTTACCAAATGTCAAGATTAGGAATTAACAATTTGATATATGATGATAGATTGAATTTCACTGGAAAATCATATGAAGCTTGTGTAACTGCTAACAAAAACTTTATGATAGAGTATTTTGCTAATATGGAATTTATGCCAACTTATCGTGAAGAATATGTTAAATATAGAACAACTGGTTCTGATTATAAGATTGAAATTCTTCCAGAATTTGAAAAAAAAGATATATATATTAATAATATAGAACTTGATTCTACAACTTTACCATCATCTCTAACCATAGATGATATTACTGCTAGATTTGCTGCTGCTAATAGCTATCAAAAAGAAAACAGTGCTCGTGTTAGAAAATCAGTAATTTTAAGCACTACTATATCTGATTTGAAAATGCAGTATATTGATACTAAACAACAAATAGAATCTCTTAACGATCTTACTGATAAAGATGAGTATTTATTAGCTTTGACTGATATTAGTCTTCGTTTAAGCCGTTTAAAAAATCTTAGTAGGAACTATGATGATGCTATTATGGATGGTACATCAAAAATGACTAAGGAGAATTTGGCGGAAGAAAAAAGATTATATTTACAAATAAAGAAATCTAATTAAAAGGCAGTACTTAGAATTTTGTATTCTATCTATTGTTTTGTTGTGATTTTCTTTTAAAAAATGTGTTGTAAAAATAATTGCTTTTACTATATAATAATGACTCATAGAGCTATTTATGCTCGTAAATTATGAATAGAAGTGAAGTTTAATGAAGAATACAATCGAAATAAAATATGAGGACTATCAGACTGAAGAAGCGAAAAAATGTAAGGAGTTTCTTGATAATAATAATTTCTTGGCTAATGAAATGAATGAAATCGTTGATGAAACAATTACTGTTGAAAATTTTTATTCTTTAGTTGGTCTTGTGATTGAAAAAGTAATTAAAAAGTCTGATATTTCTAGTATTGTTAATAATGAAAAATTTTTTCAGATGATTTATTTAGATAAGTTAATTAATGATGTTTTGAAATATGCTGACACAATTTTTGAAAAGGAAAACACTTTTTCGTCTGATTTAGTAAATTTTTTATTAAGTACAAAGTACCGTAATTTTAATGTCCCTGAAATAGTAAAAGATTTAGATAATAAAGAAAATATGGAAGAATTGTTTTCTTGGCTAAAAGAAAAAGCTAGGTATGATTCTTATAATCTTTTATTAGATACATATGCAACCGGTTTGAAACAGAACGATGCTGCTTTCTATAATAATTTTGCATATTTTTTAAAAAGTATCAAAGAAGATAGTGATAACTATCAGAAGATATTGAGAAAATACGGAGATAGGATGCTTAACTTAGAAAAATTATCAAGTGCAGAAGCTGATAATCTATTTGACAGTTTTCTAGTTTATATAAATGCTCCGACTGAATGGAAAGAAAAATATTTATACTTAAAAGAAAATGAGCTTATTGATTTTACTTATGATGAAGAAGAATATAAAGCTGTCTATGATATTAATGCTGATAAGATCTCCATTACTTCTAATGCTACTACTAGAACATTTGTTGATTTTGTTCATGAATTTATGCATTGTGTTGTTTGTATAAATAATAATCCGCCAGTTTCTGTTATGGAATTTCCTCCAATATACTATGAGTATATAGCAGCAGAATTTTTGGTTTCACTTGGTTATAACAAAGACGTAATCACGGATACAATAATTTTTAGAAATAGTACTAACTGTTATGCCTATGAATCTACTTTCCCAATGTTAGCAGAAATTAATAAATATAAAAATAATGGCCCGATCAGTAGAGAGAGTATTATGGAAGAAATAAGGCAAAACCCATTTTCATCGGATATAAGAATAACAGAGGCGATGGGATTATTAGTATTAGTAGAAAAAATTAATCCATTTGATTATGAAAGAAACGCTGATACGACTTGTGATGAAAAAACAGCTGCTTTTTTGTCCAAGGGAGAAGAGTTTTTAAAAGGTTACAGCTACTTGGTTGGGAATGTACTGACATCACGAGTTTTAACATCAGATGTAGCTAATAAAAGGGATAAGATGATTGACATTACGAGAAACTTGGATTCTTATACTGCTATTGATATTATAGATTATTTTAATACTGATAATAAAACGACTGGAAAACAATTTGTCAAAAAAATATAGATGTTTTTGCATCTATATTTTTTACTAGTTAGAATTATTAATTTTCTCTTTAATGAGCGTTAACATTTCTTGTTTTAACTTATCATCAGCACCTTGCCATATAAGTTCTAAAAATACACCCATTCCAGGTAAAGTTTCTTCATCATTTTCTGCAATAGATTCATCAATTGCTCGCTTTAGTTCATCGAAATCATCACCTTTAAAATTATTAATAATATGACTTCTAATACTTAAATCCATAAAAATATCATCTCCTAGACATATTTTCACCAAATTGATGAATATTATACTAAAAAAGCTTTTGCTTTTAAAAAAAATAAGATATACTTGAAGTGTAAGGAGGAATGTTAGGATGCCAGTATGGTTAATCGTTGTTATCATTATTGTTTTAATAGCTCTATGGTTTATTGCTACTTATAACTCATTAGTAGGATTAAGAAATAGAGTAAAAGATCAATGGAGTCAAATCGACGTTCAACTAAAAAGAAGAGCTGACCTTATTCCTAATTTAGTAGAAACTGTAAAAGGGTATGCTAAACATGAAAAAAGTACCTTTGAGGAAGTTGTAAAAGCAAGAAATGCCGTAGCTAATGCTTCTACTAAGGAAGAAGAAATGAAAGCAAATGGAGAATTATCTGGAGTATTAAACAGATTATTTGCCTTAGCTGAAGCTTATCCAGAACTAAAAGCTAACGAAAACTTTGTAAGTTTGCAAAAAGATTTAAAAGAGTCTGAAGATAAGATTAGTATGATGAGACAATTTTATAATGATACAGTACTTACTTATAATAACAAAGTACAAACTATACCTAGTAATATAGTTGCTAATCTTTGCCATTTTAAAGAAGAAACATTCTTTAAAGTAGATGAAAAAGATAGAGAAGTACCAAAAGTATCATTTGAGTAGGACTTGCTATAGATGCAAGTCTTTTTAGGAGGACATATGAAAAAACGATATTTATTAATTCTTATCGCTTGTTTCTTTATACTTAGTCCTAGTACAGTTAAAGCTGTGGAGACGACAGAAAAATTTTATAGTAATATAGATATAGAAACAGATGGCAGTATTAAAGTCAAAGAAATATTTGAATTAACTGGTAGTTATAATGGTTTAAGAAGAACTATAAAATATAGAAATGATAATGCTAAAGAATTTAGTGGAGTAGTAAGTGACTTAGAAGGGAGTAGTATTTATAATGGGAGTGGTATTACCGACTTAAAAGTTTCTAGTGTTAGTAGAAACGATTTAACTTTTAATAGTTTAAATGATGCAGTTAATTATTTTAGCTTAGTAAGTTATGCAGATAAGGGTGAGAGTGGAGTTTATACTAAGAACGATACTTCTTCTGGAACTAATTTACTAATTTATAATCCTTCTAATAGAAACGAAGCCTTTTATCTTGAATATACTATTCCTGATGTGATAGTAGTTCATAATGATATTGCTGAATTTGCTTTCAATATTTTTAGTAATGAGTATGAAGAAAATATTAAAGACTTTAAAGTCCAAGTCAATTTACCAGGAGAAGATAGTGACTTTAGAGCATGGTTACATGGACCTTTAAATGGTTATATGAAAATAGTAGATAATAAGACTGCTCTTGCTACTTCAGACTTTGTTGGAGCTTATAATGCAGTAAGTGTCAGATTATTATTTAATAAAGATTTAGTACCGAATGCTACTAAACTTAGTGGGATGACTGCTAAAGAAGATATTATTGCTTATCAAACTAAATTAGCAGATGAAGCAAATTCTATACGAGACAAAATTAAAAAAGAAAATGATACTATCAAGATAATAACAATTATCTGGTATGTATCAGTAATTATTCTAACAATTCTTGCTATTAAGAAGACAAGAGACTCTAAGAAGACAGACTTTGCTATGGAGTATTATCGTGACTTTCCAGGAAATTATGGACCAGAAGTCTTAGAGTACTTATTAAATAAAAATGTAACAGAAAAGAGTCTATCTGCTACAGTATTAAATCTAATCTATAAAAAAGTATTGAAAGTGGAAGCGATTGATGCAGATAAGAAAGACTATAGACTTATTTTAGATAAGGATAAAAGAACAGATTTAACTAAAACAGAAGACTTAGCTATTGAAATGTTTATCAATCATATAGGGGACGGTACTAGTGTTGAGCTTAATAAAGTTAAAAAGTATTGTTCTAAAGAATCAAATGCGAGGAGTATTATTAATTTATATAACAGTTTTACAAAGTCAGGAATAAGTGCTGGTAAGCAAAAAGCTTTTTTTGCCAATATGAGTGCTATTCAAGTAACAGCAGTTATTGTAGCTTTACTTGGTATTGGTGTAACACCTCTTAGCTTAGCCTTTGAAGTTGACTTTTTCCCAGCTACTATGGCAATCATTATTGGACCAATTCTTGCTCTTATTATAGGAGGACAAAAAAACTATACTCCAAATGGGGCTAGAGAATATAAGATGTGGATGGCCCATAAAAAGTTCTTAGAAGATTTCTCAAGATTTGATGAAAAGGAATTATTAGAAGTTCCTTTCTGGGATAAATATTTAGTATATGCAACTGTTTTAGGTTGTGCTGATAAATTATCTAAACAGATGAAAATAAAAATGGCTTCTATGGAAAATGTTAATGATATGTATCCATATTATTATGGTAATGATTTTAATTATATTGGTTATGCTGTAAGTAGTAGTATTTCCCATTCAGTTAATCAAGCAATTTCTTCATCAAGAAGTTCAATAGCTGCTTCATCCTCTTCATCAGGAGGAGGATTCTCTGGTGGATCAGTCGGTGGTGGCGGAAGCTTCGGTGGAGGCGGTGGAGGAGGAAGATTCTAGATTTTCCTCCGACTTTTAAATAAAAACAAAATATATGAGAATTTTTAATATTATAGAAGGATAATGAAATATGAAGAAATTAGAAGCGAAAGCTTTAGCACCAGAAAAATCAAAATTAGTTGTAGAATATATAACACAAATTTTATCAGATACAGAAAAAGTAAATTCTGTAATGAATTTTTGGTATGCTAAAATAGATGGTCAAGATATGTGTACATTAAGTATTTATGTACCTGAAACTAACTTTGAAAAACATTTGAATTTAGGAATAACTCTAGATCATAGTTTAGTTTTATATGAACAAATACTAAATGATTTTTTAGATACATTTTTAGAACATAAAACAATGGGTGTAACAAGATATTATTCTATTAAATCGATGCAAAATAATTTTTCAGGTGTTGATGCCGTTAATATGAATGGTAGTAGAATTAAAATTAATTTTAACACAACAAATCCAAGTTTTATGGATATAGTATCAGAATATACACGAAGATATAATGAATTTGCCGAAACATTAAAAAATCATGAGCAACAAAAATTAAGATAAAAATTTTATTAAAAATAATTACTATAGTGAATTAAATGCTAAAAATATTATTAATGTATCAAGCTCGTGGAATTAGTAAAGTGAAAAAGTATTCTTTACTAAATTGATAAATTGTCTAAACAGATGAAAATAAAAATGGCAGTTATGAAAAATTGCAATGATTAAGCTATTCTCTAAGTAGTAGTATTTCTAATTCAGTTGCTCAAGTCATTTTTTCATCTTTATCAGGAAGATAATTCTCTGTTGACCCATGTGTGAGAGTGGAAAAAAATTTAAATTTACCTTTAATTTTATAAGAGAATAGAAAGGCGTTTTATAATAAATAATCTTATATATTTTCTTTATCTAGTAATAAAAATGTATAAAATGTACGAAAAACACTAGTAAATTATGTATAAATTGTACAATGCAGTGTTTTAACTAGTCTTAAACTCTTTGATAAAACCTTTTAAAAAAGAAAATAAGCAAGCTAAGACAATGGTACTATCAAGAATTAAGAAAATATTAAAAATAGCATAGAATCTATTGAAGATTAAGAATGATGAGATCTTATTCATTACTAACATATAAGGATAGTCATAATATTTACTAAGAAGAAATGATGGACCAAGTCCAATCATTAGATATTTAATAATAATAACTAATAATGAGAAGAGAAATCCTAAAAGGTAAGCTTTTCTCATTTTTTTAGTTTTATCTGTTAAAAAGATTGTAAGTAGAAGAAATGGTAAGTAAGTATAACAACTAAAAAGTAAAGCACCTTTAATAATATTAGAAGAGGTAAAGTTGCTATCTAAATAAGAAGTATCAATAGCATGTGTTGCTCCAGTTACTTGAATTAAAAATAAGAAAAAGAAGATAAGTAAAGAGATAAAAGCAAGATGTGCTATCTGATTTAGTTCTCTTTTAGAGATTAATAGTGATGTTAAAATAAGTAAAAGAATTAAATAGAATAAATTACCTTCTCTTAAAAAGTTACTCTTTATAAATAAAGCTGTATCTTTTAAAAGAATAATTGTAAAAAATATTATAATAGGTATTAATAAATAACTAGGTTTTATCTTTTTATAAATAAATTTCTTAGAAAATAGAAATAAAATAATATCTAAAATAATTCCTATTAAACAAGCGAGTAATGTATCATTACCACTTACTTTAATAATATTATTACCATATAAAAGAAAGAAACAGTTGGTAAAAAAGAAAACTAAACTAAAGATATATAATTGATTATTCTTAATCATTTTTATCAGCTCCAATTACTATATTTATATCATTAGAAGGTAATACTAGCTTAATATTATTATCATTCTGAAAAGTTAGTAATTCATCAATTTCCTTCCTAAATAATTCTTCTACCACTTTTTTTAATTCTTTAATCTTTTTATTTGAAGTATCACTACACTTAATATCCATTAACAAATTAACTTTACCTTGTTGATATAATGTTTTAACATTATTAAATTCTACTTCATAATACTTATCATTTAATTTAATACTTTGATGAAAAGAAGTAATCTTATTATTTAAAAGATAAGTAATCTTTGCTTGCTTTCTATCAAGAAGAATATTATTTTGATAAGTTTCTGAACCTTTTACTACTAAGTTATTATTATTAAGACTTATTACTGGTAAAGTACTAGTTCTTTTCTTATTAACAATATCCTTTAAATAATCTTCAAAAGTAGCAAGATAAATATCAGCATTACTGATTTTCTCTTTATTAACAGCTTTAATTATTTTACTGCTACTATTATACTTTTTAAATAAATCATTAATCCTACTATCTGTTCCAATCATTAAATAGTTCATTTCTTTAAACTCTTTTTGAAAGTGATTAACTATCTTTTTATCTAATAACTTACTTTGAAATACAACTAACTTCAAATGACCGTAATAAGCTTTCTTAGTATTAATCTTCTTTGCTTCTAAAAAGACCTTTCCAAGACTCTTTCCTTTGAATACATAATCCTTATAGATAGATTTAGTAGCATTATTATCTTTTTCTTCATAAACCGTATTAATAGTTAAAATATAATCATTATCAACTTTTTCAAGTCCTAACATATCAACAATTACTAAATCATTAACTTCAACATAAGGTGTATATCCAGTAAGTAATAATAATACTAAGATAGGTATAATAATTTTTTTCATTTTACACCTCTAATCTTATTTTTAGTTAGTAAGGGATTTCTTTTAAGGCGTTTTTTACTTCTAAGTTTAATAATACTATCTCCTAATTCTTCTTTAATTAATGGAGAAAAAGGGGCAAAGTAAGGGTAATCTAAGGCTTTCGTAGTAACTAGTGAGGAAAGTAAGAATAAGAAACCTATATAGATACCAAATATACCAAAAAACATAGCTAGGAACATCATTAAAAAACGTAACCAACGAAGGGATGCAATCATTTCTTGGGAAGAGAAAGCAAGTCCTGAGATAGCTGATATCGAAATAACAATAATCATAATAGGAGAGATAATACCAGCTGATACAGCTGCATCTCCTAGTATTAAACCACCAAGAATAGAAACAGCACTACCAGTTGATGATTGCTTTCTAATATCACTTTCTCTTAATATTTCAAAAGAAATACTCATAAAAAGTGCTTCTGTTAAAGCAGAGAAAGGTACACTTTCTCTTTGAGCCATAAAGTTAAGAAGAAAAGGTAGGGGAAGAGCTTCTTGATTATGAGTAGTAAGAGCAATATATAAAGCAGGAGTAAAAATAGAAATAATAAAAGCAAGTAATCTTATTATCCTAATGAAACTAACATTAATTGCTTTTTGATAATAATCATCAGGAGTATGTAAAAAATCAATAAAGAAAGAAGGAGTTATTAAAACATAAGGGGAATTATCAACTACAATACACACTTTACCTTCAAGAAGGGCTTGACTAACTCTATCAGGTCGTTCAGTCATTAAAACAGTTGGGAAAAGGAAATTTTTATCATCTTCTAAATAACTTTTTAAACTACCACTATCAATAATACCATCTATTTTTATCTCTTTAAGAATACTTTTAACTTTATTAACTGTATTAGAAGAAGCAATATTTTTCATATAAACAATAGCTGTTTTAGTTCTTGATTCTTTTCCAATAAAGAAAGATTCACTAAAACAATTTTCACTTCGTAATCTTCTTCTAATAAGACCTAAGTTAGTATTAAAATTTTCATTAAAAGCATCTTTACTACCTCTAATTGTAATTTCACTACTAGCATCATTAATACCACGGTCAAGTGATGCCTTCGCTTCAATTGCAATTGCTTTATCTTGATAAATAATAAGTGCAAACCCTTTATAGATATAGTCGAGCATTTCCTTTTCCTTAGTTAAAACCTTAACCGTGTTATCAGGTAAATTATTATAAAGAAAAGTAATAACATCGTCATTAGCCTTAATTGAAAGAGCGGTAAGTTTCATTAAAATAAAATGATTAACAAAGTCACTACTACATAATACTTCATTATGAATAAGATTTAACTTATTACTTCCTAGATAAAACTCATGTGTAACTAAGTCACCATTATCTTTTAACTTCTTAAAAATTTTTTCATACATAGAAAGTCACCTCTAAAAGTAGTATGACCAATAATAATAAAAAATATTAATACTTCCCACAATTTCCCATATTTTCTAGATATTTCTACCAAATTTATTAGATATACTTAACTCATGAAAGGAAGTGATAGATGAATAAATAGAAAAAATGAAGCTGTTAATGTTAATTAGATAAATCGTAAAAAGAAGGTGATAATTAGATAGATAGATGATATACTAGTGGTGGTGATTTAAAGATGTATAAAATATGTTTTGTAGAAGATGAAGTTGATTTACAAACGGTTGTAAAACTATATCTAGAAAAAGCAGGATATGAAGTTACTTGTTTTGAAAGAGGAACTGATGCCATCAACTACATTGGTAATCCGGTTGATGTTTGGATACTAGATATTATGTTAGGAGATGATGTGAATGGTTATGATGTAATCAAAGCAATTCGCGAAAAATATCCTGATGTGCCAGTTTTGTTTACTTCGGCAAGAGATCAGGATTTGGACCGAATTTTAGGCCTAGAGTTAGGAAGCGATGATTACATAACAAAGCCTTATTCAAGTAAGGAATTAGTCTTACGTGTTAACAATATAATAAAACGTGCTTACAAACAAAAAGAAAGTCATATATTAACCATTGCCTCTTATCAGGTTGATTTAGATAGACGCGTTGTAAGCAAAAATGATAAAGAAATAAAATTAACAACTCTTGAATTTGATTTACTAATTCTACTTTCAAAGAATATTAATAAAAGCTTTTCAAGAGATGAAATACTAGAGTCAGTATGGGGAGATGACTACTTTGGGAGCGACAGAGCTGTCGACGATCTTGTTAGAAGGTTAAGAAAAAAGTGTAATGATTTAAATATATTAACTGTTTATGGTTACGGATATAGGTTGAGTTTATGAAAGTATCTGGAAAACTAAGCCATCAGTTATTCTTATTAATCTTAGTAATATTTGCTATTACCTTCTTAATGTTAGGAATAATTTTACCCCAAGTTGTAGTACCCATAACTGAGAAAAATATTTATAATTATTTAAAAGAACCGTTAGAATTTATCGAGTCTGATATTGATAAGAACTTAGGAGATAGCGAAATTGCGTATATCTATAAGTTCGGTGAAACCTCTGCCTATAGTGAAAACTTACACGACTTGATGAAATTTAAAAATGTAAATGATATTTTATCTTATATAAAAGATGATTATGGAAGATTTGTCTATCGCAATCAAGTTTATTATTATTACACACTCCATAATGATGATGTAACAAAGATTGCTCTTACCAACGATAGTTATATATTAAAAACCAAGACAGATATTCTAAATTCAATTCTACCAGTAGTATTAATAACATTCCTAATAATTGCCTTTTTACTAATATTGTGGAGCAGTATCATTGTTAAAAAAATCGAAAGATTAAAACAAAAAATTGATCATATTGATGATGATACTTATGACCACTCCCTATCATTTGCCGTTGAAGATGAAATAAAATCTTTAGAAATGGCAATCGAAGATATGCGGGTTTCTTTGAAAAACCAGGAAGAATACCGCAATCAAATGTATCAAAATATATCACATGACTTTAAGACACCTCTCACCGTTATAAAGTCATATATTGAAGCATATCATGATGAAATGGAAGATGCTTCAACCGTGCTATCTGTTATTAGTGAACAAACAGATAAACTAGAATTAAAAGTACATTCACTTTTATATTTAAATAAACTAGACTATTTAAAAGATAATATGAAAAAAGAGTATACCGTAGTTGATATGAAAAAAATAGTAGAAGCTGCAATTCGTGAATTCAAATTTCGAAAACGCGATGTCAAATTTATTGTTTCTTTTGATAAAAATAGTAAATTCTATGGAACGGAAGAATACTTTGAAACGATAATCGATAACCTCTTAGCTAACTTTTTACGGTATGCTGATAAGACGATTAAGATAACTGCCAAGAATAATCGTTTAACTTTATACAATGATGGTCCAAATATTGAAGCTTCCTTACTTGATGGAATATTTACTCCGTTCCGGAAAGGTATAAAAGGAGAGTTTGGACTAGGTCTATCCATAGTTAAAAAGACATTACTACTTATGGATTATGACATTACAATTAAAAACGAGAAGAAAGGTGTATCCTTTCATATTTTTAAGACTTCTAATAAATAGGAGTCTTTTTGGTTATGTTAATACTGGGTGATAAAAATGAAAATATTAATTACAGGTGGTCTTTCAGGACTGGGTTTTAGTGTTGCAAAGTGTCTTTCTCTTAAAGGACACATTGTTTATCTTGGTGTTAGAACAAAGAAGGAGGAAGATTATCTAAATGAGAAACTAAAAAGAGAAAAGTTAATAATGTTTCCCTTGGTTCTTGACCTTACGACTGATAATTATACTATTCCTAGTGATATTGATATTCTTTATCTAAACGCTTCTATCGGAAAGGGTGGTAGTGTTTTAGAGTTAAATAGTAACTATCTAACTGATACTTTTAATGTTAATATCTTAGGAAATGTTAGATTAATAAAGAAATACTTAGAAAATAGAAAAAAGGGGAGAATAGTAATAACTTCTTCACTTGCAGGGTTTCTTCCTCTTCCTTATTTATATAGCTATACTTATACTAAGTTAAGTCTTTATCATTTAGCAAATACTTTAAGACTTGAGTGTTTATATCAAGGCTTAGATGTTAGTATTACAACTATTCTACCAGGTGCTTATTATACCGGTTTTAACCAGTTGATGATTGATAATAAAGATAAATCTGATTTTGTTTATGAAGCTAAAGCATTGAAGATGACGAAGTATCAACATTTATTATTTGATTTAATCGAGAAGAAAGACTTAACTAACTTTGCTAAGATAGTTAGTAAGAAAATAACTAAAGAAAAACCACCTTTCATTATTTCTATACCGTTAGAACAGTACCTTTTCACAAAGTTGTATTTACTGATTAACTGGTTGCTATTTCTTTAAAATATCAGTATAATATCTCTTATGGTTGTGATAAAATGAAGGAAAAAATAATTAAAGAACAAGAATATAAATCGACAAAAAATGCGATTGATTTATCAGATAATATTATTAAGAAGTTAGAAGAAAAGGAAAAAGAACTGAAAGAAGCTGATAGTGCTAGGGAAGAGAAGAGTAAAGAAATTAGACTTTTCTATGACCTTAATGATGAAATTAGAAAAGAAAGTGATTTATTTAATTCTTTTAGTAAAGAAATGGAAGCAAAGATTAATAAAATAGATATTCCTAAGAAACATAATAATGAGGCAAAGAAACTTTTCTATTTAATGTTAGCAATGGAATTATATCGTAAGACACCAAAGAAAGCTTCACTATCTTTTATTCTAGTAGAAAGTTATTTATTATCGAAAGTTTTAGAAAATACTTATACTGATAATACTAATTATCAAGCTATTTGTGAGGACTTTCAGAAAGAAATCCTAAAAGGAATAGATGATATTGATAGCTTCATTAAGAAAATAGATACTAATTTTGCTACTATTACTAAGATGGAAAAAGAATTAAAGAGTAAATATAAAGACTATTTAGATACAGTACCTTTTAAAGACCTATTTATAGATTTAGAAAATGTAACTGATATGTTAAAAACTAGAAGAGGGGAACTAGTGGACATTCATAAATCTCTTGATGAAAATTATAAATTAACAGAAATGAAAATTAAGAAGTTAGCATATAATTAAATTGACGAAATGAAAAAAGCATGTTAAAATAAGCGACGTACAAAAAGGGGGGAGTAAGTATGGAAATGGAGTTTTTAGCAGCACTTAATTCTAAAACAATTAGTGATAAATATGATGAGACTTATTTTTATGACGTCATATCTAGTATTAAGGAATTTTGCCAAGCTAGCGATGTATTTCTAATTAGTCCTTATTCTAAAAGAAAAACTGATAGTGACAATCCCTTTGCTAGTGAAGTAGAAATTAATGCTGATGATTATATTGTTAGTTTTGCAGAAAATAAAGCAGGTAAGCTAATTTTACGAGATATGCAAAAAAAGCTAGAGAATGAACCATTCTTCAACATGTTTTTAGGAGCAATACTAGCTAATATGTTTAAAAATGCTAATATGATTGAAAAACTTAAGAGTGAAAAGTATATTGATAGTTTATTAAATGTTTATAATAGACGTGCTTATGATGAGTTATTAGCACAAAATAATCTTTATAATAATATAGGTGTAGCATTTGTAGATGCCAATGGGTTAGGAATAGTTAATAATAAATATGGCTATCAAAAAGGTAATGAATTATTAAAAAATGTTACTAAATCTTTAACTGATAATTTTAGACCAAGTGATATTTATCGTATTGGGGGAGATGAATTTATTATTATTTGTTCTAATATTGATAGAGAACTTTTCAATGAAAAGATAGTTGATAGTCAAATTGATCTTGCGGAGACTGAGTACAGTGCTACTTATGGAGTAGTTTATGCTACTAGTTCTAATGACTTAGAAGAATTAGTGGAAGAAGCTAGTATAAGAATGAAGGAAAGTAAAGAAAAACATCGTATTGACCATCCTGAACAGTACGATGATAAGTATAAAGTTAAATATATTGGAAAGAATAAAAATAGTTAGAAGATTAAACCTAGCTATTTCTTTTGTTAAAAAAATGCAAAAAGTAGTTGTCAAACCCTGAAAACTATGGTAATATTAAATTGTTCTTGATTTGGCGAGATAGCTCAGTTGGCTAGAGCGCTCGGTTCATACCCGAAAGGTCGAGGGTTCGAATCCCCCTCTCGCTACCAAGAGGAATTCTGCTCGAACTTTTCGAGCTTGATAAATAACTAATTCAGAAATGGATTAGTTTTTTGTTGTTAAAAACTATCCTAGAAGAAAGGATGGTATTATGGTAAATATTATTAAAGAAGAATTACCTATTGAAGAATCGTTGAGAAAGAAATTAGAACTGATATGTGAGTTTGCAAAGACTACACCTAAAATCATAAATGGTAATATCAGAAAAATAGATAGAACTAATTTAACTTATATTGAACCTAATAGAATTATCATAAAAGATAAAACTTTCTTAATATTCAATTATTCTAATGAAGTCTTTATTGAAAATCTATCTAATAAAATAAAATTATCTGAATTAGAAGATTATTTAAAATCTAACTAAATACTACTATTCCCTATAGAGGGAATTGACAAATCTTAAAAAAATGATATTATATATAACCAATGAAAGAGGTATTCTCTAGAAATGGAGGTACATCATGTTAAATTGCAAAGATAAAATAAAATTATATAATATTGAATTAAATGAGGAGTCAGTAGTATTTAGACTTTACTAGATACTATTGTCTCCTCTTTTTTAGTAAAAGGAGTTGAAGTATATGAAAGATGAAGAAAGAATATGTGGTTTGTATTTAAGAGTTTCTACCGAGGATCAAGCCAAAGAAGGATTTAGTTTACCAGAACAAAAAGAACGATTAGAAGCACTTTGTAAGTTTAAAGGTTATAAGATATATGATTATTATACTGATGCTGGAATAAGTGCTAAAACAGGTAATCATAGACCAGAGTTTGATAGATTAATAGATGACGCTAAAAATGGTAAAATAAACACTGTTATTGCTTTAAAACTGGATAGACTATCAAGAAGTATATATGACTGGGAAAACTTACTTAAAACCTCTGAAAAGTATGGATTTGATTTAGTATGTGCTAATGATGATATTAATACAACAACAGCTAATGGAAAAATGGTAACTAGAATAATGATGTCAGTTTCACAAAATGAAATAGAAAGAACAAGTGAAAGAACTAAAGTTGGTATGGCAGGAGCAATTAAACAAGGTCATATTCCAGCAGTTTGTCCTATTGGTTTTAAAAGAGTTAATAAAAAATTAGTCCCAGATCCATTAACAAAAGATATTGTTATAAGAATATTTAATTTATACTTTGAAGGTAATTCTTATAGCACTATTGCAAACATCTATAATAAAGAAAAAATACAAGGTAAAACGAATTGGAAAGATACAAGAATATTAAAGATTTTATCTAATGAATTATATAAAGGAGATTATGTTTCAGGTAAAACAATTAATAAACCTATATATTATGAAAATGTTGTAGAGCCATTAGTTAGTAAAGAACTATGGGAAAATTGCCAAGCGCAAAAAAAGAAAAATCAAAAAAACTACATGAGAACTCAAACTTATATATTTTTACAAAAATTAAGATGCCCTAAATGTGGAAGAATACTTGCTGGTGGAGCAACTCATAAAATTAAATATGATAAATGGTATTTCTATTATAGATGTGAAGATTGTAAAAATAATATTAAAGAGGAAACTATTGAAGATTCAGTTAAAGTATTACTATCTGATATTTTAGAATATGACAATGTTGTAAATGAGTTTTTCCTACCAGTATTAAAATCTAAATTGGATAATCCAAAACAAGAGTTAGAAAAAGAATTAAAATCATTAAATAATAAAAAAGATAGAATTAGAAAAGCATATATTGATTCAATATTTACAGAAGAAGAATATAAAAACGAATTAGAATTAATAGAAAATCAAATTAAAGATATTAATTCTAAACTAATAGAAAACTTACAAGCAGAACAATTAAATTTTACTACTGAAGATATACTCTTAAAAAGAGATATGGATTTTATCAATAAAATTAAATTACCAATATCTTATTATGCTTTCCATGATAATTGGGATTTACTAGATCGAGATACAAGAGCTGATATAGTTATGAGATATATCGATGATGTTGAGTTAGAAACAAAAAATGGAAATTTAGTTGTTAAACGAATTAATTTTAGAAGTACATTCTATAATGATTTCAATGAACTATATACAAAAGGTTATATTGATAGAAAAAGACCTCTTACATACGATTTTAATGGCGTTTGTGTAGATACAAATATAAGATATAGTGAATACTTACCAATTAAAGATGTAATGCAACACTTATATAGATTAAATAAATATTATGAAGTTAATTTATATAAAGGCACTTATTATAAAGAAACAGAAAAATTAGATATAGGTCCACTTCAAAGAAATGAAGTCCCTATTAGAGTATTCCCATTACAAAAAGATAATAATGGAGATAAGAATTGGTTATCAATGGGAATGGTTGCTACAAAGAATAACCCCAATGATATAAAGGTAAACATTAGAGATGTATTTGAAACAATACCTGATAATGTTACCGAAGAAGATTTTTAAAATGCGCGGCACGTTTTGTTTACGAAGTAAATGAAAGTGGCGATAGCAATTTAAAAATTAATACTTTATGAAGTTTAACCATTACGAAGTTTTGGTTATTGTGAAATAAAGTAAAACGGATTCTAAGGTGTTAAACCTTAGCCCACTGGATATTTTGTATGCTAGGCGTACAAAATTCCTAGGGGGTTAGAAATTTTGGATGAACAAAATGGCCACTTTAGTGGTCACTTCTAGAAAGGAGGAAAACTTGTGTCAGAACTTGCTTATTCATTACATTTAGGTAGTGATAAAAATAGAAAAAATATATCTAAACAAAATGGTAAAAATAATTTAAGTGGAACAACATCTTTACCAAATAATGCTATTCAAAATGTAAGACAATTATCAAAAGTAGATAAACACAATTATAGAAAATATGATAATGAACAAGAATTAATTGAAATAGTTAGAGGTACTTCTTCTCCTCTTGATGATGTTAAGAAACTTTATTTAAGTGAATTTGAAGAAGCAAGATTAGAATATAATTCAAAACAATTTAGACCTAGTAGAATGATAGATAATTATTTTGAAAATGTATCTAATAACGAAAAGAAAGATCTTGCCTGTGAAATCATTCTTGAACTTGGAGATAAAGAATATTGGGATACTAAAGATGTAAACTTTAAAAAGAAAATGTCAGAAGTTTATAAAAAACAAGTAGATGATTTAGAAATGCTTGTTCCTAACTTTAAAGTAGCTAGTGCTATTATTCATTATGATGAAACAAGTCCACATTTACATATTGTCGGGGTTCCAATTAAATATAAAAATAAAAATGGTATGGAAAAACAAGTCGGTAAATCTGATGTATTTACAAAGGAATCCTTAATAAGATTACAAGATAAAATGAGAACTTTATGTATTGAAGAATTTAATCAAGTATATAGTTTAGATTCCACTTTAAAGCAAAAACAAAAAGGTAGAAATAGAGATATTCATGTATCTGATATGGATAACTATATTGAAATAAAAAAGCAAATTGAAAGGAATACTGAAAACTTAAAACAAGCAAATAAAAAATCTTCAGAGTTAAAACAAAACTCTAAATATATAAAAGATAAAATTGATAAACTTAAAGTTTCTAAATTAAATAAAGATAATTATATTTTATCAAAAGAAGATAAGGATTCTTTTATCGACTTTATCGAGCAAGTAGATAATACTAATAAAGAATATGATAAAATACAAACTTTATCTAATACACTAGTTAATGCTCACAATCAATTAAAAGATAAAAATAATAAAATTAAAACTCTAACTGAAAATAATGAGGCACTTAATTTAAGAGTTAAAACTTTAAATAATATGATTAAAGAAAAAGATAATGAAATATCATTTTTAAAATCTAAATTACAAGATTTAAAAAATACATTAGATTATTGGAAAGATAAATTCGAAAAACTAATATCTTTCTTACACGATAAACTTCATAGTTGGTATGATAAAGATGAAAAATATATTGATGTTGTTAATGATATGTATGATGATAATGTTTTAGATGATGATGACATTGAAGAATTAGATTTAAGCAAAGAAAAAGATGACTTTGAAAGATAATTAATATAATTATTGTAGTATAATAAAGATATAGCATCTTATAGTTAGGAGTGGATAGAAATGAATTTTGAAAATTTTGTTAGAGATGGAAAAATAACTTTTGAAGGGAAAGAACATGCGTTTCATTTTGAAAATAATATTTTAACTATTTTTTCCAATGATATTGAAAATGATTGGAGTAATTATAGCAGTATTTTTTTTAGAACTAAAAATTCTAGCATTGAAGAAAATACATATTTTGGAACTACTTTACAAGGAAACTCAATCGCTTTTGTAAATGTCGAACTTCAAAAAATTGGACGTTCATTCCTAAGAGGATATGTTCCAGCATATATTTATGGAAAAGATAATGGGTATATACCTGCCCCAAAAGCAATAAATTTTACGTCAATGCAATTTAGAGGAAAATGCATTGATCAATTGTATAGTCCAAAACTCTTAATAGAAAATAAAGAAATAACAAAGAGATTAAAACCAAAATTTAAATTTCATAATTCAAAAGAATTATTAAGAAAACTAAACGTTAATGGAGATATATTTAATTTTGGTATTATGTGGAATATTTCGAGCAAAGAATTAAATACTCCAATTAAATTAAAATCTCAGATATGGATTAATTTTAACGAAAAGAAACAAGTTAACGATATAATTGAATATTACAAATCTATGCATGAATTGATGTGTTTTCTTTATAATAGAAATATAATTGAATTTGATGAAATAAAGTTAACTTCAAAAATATGGTTATCAAAAAGTGAATTTGATAACTGGAAAAATAAAAAAAGGAAATTAGTAACAACTGACTATTTTTTACATATAAACTTACCGAAAGATAAAAACATTGATTTATCTGATATTAATTTATCTCTTTCTTTGGATACACTAGTAAATAACTTTGAAAATTTATATAATATTTTATCAACAGAAAAAAATACTTTATTCTCGTATCCAAATAATTCATATGAAGATAGTCATGTAGATTCATACCAATTTATAAAAATAGCTTCTTCATTTGAAGGACAATTTGACAAGCTACACCCTAAATATAAAGCTAATAAACATAAAAAATATAAAGTGCTAAAAGATAATATATTAAACTATATATCTGAATTAAGAACTCCTAATTCATCTAACACAGAATTAGGCTATATAGACAATTTTTATGACACAATAAATAATTTAGATGGCGCGCTTCATGAACAAATATCTTCCTCACTTAAAGAATTTATAAAACCATTAGAAAAAACAAAACAAAGATTATTTGTTAATTATAATATGACTAATGTCTCAAATGGAGATTTAGCTCAAACGTTTGCAAAAAAAAGAAATGAAATAACTCATAGTGCATTGAGTAAGAAATTTTCGAATGTTGAAATTGTATCTTATTTATTAGTTAAGAGATTAGTTCATTGTATTATTTTAAAACGTTCTAATTTCACGACAGATGAAATAGCCGAAATAATCAATAGAATATTTTAAATATAAAATTTTATTAAAATATGGAAAGGACATGAATTATGAATAGTGACAATATAAAAACACAAATAGTAGTAAAAGAGCAAAAAATAAGCGTTTTAAGAATAGACAATAAAGAATTTATTTCATTAACCGATTTAGCACGATATGCAAATCCAGAAGAACCTAAAGTTCCTATTTATGCTTGGATGAGAAATAAAGATGTTTTGGCATATTTAGGTTTATGGGAACAATTGAATAACGAGAATTTCAAAGGTCACGAATTCGAGACCTTTGAGAATGAAGCTGGTAAAAATAGTTTCTATATGTCACCACAAAAATGGATTAAAGAAACTAATGCTGTTGGTATTATTTCTAAATCTGGTAATAATGGTGGGACTTATGCTAGAAGTGATATTGCTTTAGAATTTGCCAGTTGGCTTTCTCCAGAGTTTAAATTATATGTAATTCAAGAATTTGAAAGATTAAAGAAAAATGAAGCATATCAAAATAAAATTGATTGGCATGCTAATAGAGTATTGGCTAAAGTTAGTTATGTAGTTCATACTGATGCCATTAAAAGTGTAATAGTTCCTACTTTAACTGAAAAACAAAAGAAGTTTGTATATGCAGAAGAAGCAGATGTATTAAATGTTGCATTATTTGGTATGACTGCTAAGGAATGGCGTACACTTAATCCTGAAATTGCAGATAAAGGAAATATTAGAGATTATACTGATTTACTTCATTTGGTAATATTAAATAATTTAGAAAACATTAATGCAGAATTAATAGAAATGAAAATACCACAAAGTGAGAGATTAGTTAGATTAAATAATATAGCAAGAAAACAAATGGAATTATTAAAAAATAATAAATCATTTAATAACCTTGAATATATTGAACATAAGGTTAATGATAAACAAGCATTGCCTTTATGAAATTAAAAGATGATTTTGAGAGATAAATTAAACTATAATAAACACAAAAGCAAATAATTATGATATAATAGTTATTAATGGAGGGTTTGAATATGATTTATTTTAGAAAAAATGACGAAGTAATTGAAAAATATCAAGTTGATTTTGATAAAGAAGAAATTGAAAAATTAAAAAAGGAAATTATAAATAATTGTAGTTTTATACAACACGAAGAGTATGAAAGTAATTATTCACCAAGATTTACTGATGAAATTATTAGAAATTTCACATATACTCCTACTGGAAAAGAAAAAGAATATTTTGAAGAAACAAGAGATATTTATCGATATAGTTATGATGAATATAAACCACCATATTTAGTTAAATTAATAAATCAACTTTTAAATGGCAATTCAAAAGCCATAGATGAAATATTAAATTACGATATTTCTACTAAATCATCTATAGATGATAGAATTAATTTAGCAAATCAAGAATTTAGTAAAATTGCCCCTGAAGATATTACGAAAAAGAAAGAAAAACTAAAAGAACTAGAAGATTTATTAAAAGCAAAAGAACTAAATAAAAATCAACAAAGTATTGATGCATATTATAATCAATTAATAGGGTTAATTAAATTTGATTTAGTTGATTCACTTTCAATAAGTGAATTAGGTAGAATAGAATCTTTCCTAGAAATCAAATTATCTGGTGTAGAAATTAGTAATTCTAAAGGAAAGCCATTTGTGAAATCTTTGAAAAAAGCTGATTAATATATTAAAGTAGCGAAAAAATATTGCGACTTTTTCTATTATTTGGTAAAATGTATTTAGTGATTAGTTGTTTATCAACTATTCCTAAGGTTTCGGATATACTAATTGTCCGTACCAATGAGAAATTATGCTCGAACTTTTATGTTTGGCTTTGATAAACGGCTAATTCGTAATGCGAATTAGTTTTTTTTACTTACAAAATAAATATTCAATTTATGAACAACAACTTTAAGTGATAAGATGAAATAAAAATGTAAATTCGAAAACTAATATCTTTCTTATGTAATAAACTTCATAGTTGGTATGATAAGAATTATTTTAAGAGATAAATAATGAAATAACTATAGTATAATAAATAGCAAGGAGGTTTTATAATGAATGAACAACATTATATTACTGAATTGGTTCAGAATTCAATTAAAAGTAGTTCAAATATTCTTTACAATGATATTGATAAGGATAAAGATAATAAACTAAAAAAATAAGAAAATATACAGAAGAATTTAATAATAGACTTTATAAAACTTGGAAAAAACCTATTGATTATTTTGAGTCACTAATTGAATTAATATCAAGTTATACTTATTTTTTTAGTGAAACTTTTTGCAAAGAAGCATCTAAAGATAACAATCTAGTTTTTAATGCATTGCAAAATATTCAAGCAAGATCGTTGCTTGTATCTAGAGAATGTTTAACTTTAATAAAGAATGGTTATCCTGATGGAGCATTTAGTCGTTAGAGAACAATTTATGAATTATCCGTAATTGGCAAATTATTATATGATGAAAATAATGCTGACTTATGTGAGAGATATTTAAATTATTATCATATTCAAGAATATCGAGATGAAAAAGACTCTAGAGAAAGAGGACATCGAAATCATACAGATAAATCATTTAAAATATTAAAGGAAAATTATGATTTGATGATAAACAAATATGGGAAAGACTATGCTGAAGGAAATTATGGTTGGGCTAGCAGTCTATTTAATCATAAAAAAGTTACTTTTAGTCAAATAAAAAATAGAGCTGATATGGATAAGTTATATGGATATTACAGACTATCATCTACTTATATTCATGGAAATCATAAGGCAAATGAAGAATCATTAGGATTGATTCCAAACTTAGAAAAATTAAAATTAATTGGTCCTTCAAACTATGGATTATCTATACCTATGCAAAATGTGGCAATATCATTAGTCAATATTTCAAGATATTTCTCCCTTACTTATCCTAATCTTGATGTTTGGACTACTTGTTCAATTATGAACAAATTTTTAGATAAGATAATTGTAGAATCAGATAAGGTACAAGTTAAAATTTAACAAAATGAAAATAAACTAAAAAAATTTATTCTAAAGTTTTAATAACTTCATTTAAAGGTAAAAATAATTCTTCTACAATATTATTAAATAATGTTCGTGCCAACTTTACTGATAAATTAGAATTAACAAATAGTTTTGTAACAAGTGAAAAAGAATTGAAACAAAAAATTGCTAAGAATAATAAGTACAAATACATAATTTCGTTTGGTCAAAAACTAACTGTAATAAACTTTATATAGAATTAGTTGGCAATAAAGATAATTATAAATTAGAAACATTATTTCCATATGAAAAACTTGTATCTTTTCTGAAAGACAATAATGTAGAATACTCAATATCAAAAAACGCTGGGAATTATTTATGTAATAATATTTATTATGAGGGCATGAAGTACATTAAAGATAATTTATTGGATATAAAAATGATTTTTATTTATATTCCATCTATAAATACAAAATATAATATTGAAAAAACAGCTAGAATAATTTCTAGTTTTGTTGAAACATTAACTGGTTAAATCATAATTTGTGATATAATAAGTAATTAAAAGGAGGATTAGTATGGAATACAATGTTTATTGTGATGAAAGTTGTCATTTAGTAAGTAATGACAGCAAATATATGTTAATTGGAGCGGTTTACTGTCCAAAGTATAAAGTGAAAAAAGTAAATGAATATATAGAACATTTAAAGGAAAATTATAATCTTTCTGATAAAATAGAATTGAAATGGAATAAGATTGATAAAAAGACAGAAAAACTATATTTAGACATTATTAATTATTTCTTTAATAATGATGATTTAAAATTTAGAGTTATTGTAGTTGATAAGACAAAATTAAATCATAAAAAATATAATCAAACTGAAAATGATTTTTATCATAAAGCGTATTATGGTATGTTAAAATATATTATTATTCCTGGTAATTGCTACAACATATATCCTGATATAAAAGATACAAATTCATACTATTATCATCAAGTAATGCTTGACTATTTAAGAATTAAAATGTCAGATACAAATAAAAAAACTATAAAAAAAGTTCAGCCAATTAGATCTTATGAAGCTCCAATATTACAAATTAACGATATTTTGATTGGAGCATTATCATATTATTATAGAAAGCTTTCTGGTAATAGTGTAAAACTAAATATTATTAATGAAATTAAAAAACTATATCAAAATGATTTTGATACTTCATCATATTATAGTAATACTAAGTTTAATATATTTATTTGGAGATCACGAGATGACGTTGATTAAAAACAAATGTGGTTTAAACGGACCATTACCTGAAACAACTACAAATGACGAATTATATGACTACTTTATAAAAAATATATATGATGGTGATTTAAAAATAAATGGAATGAAAATTAAAGTGTTTACTACACCGTTTGAAGATAATAAAATGCAAGGCTTTTTTCATTTGACTACTAAAACTCAAAAAAAGTTAGGTATGAAAATTAGAATGAAAGAACCACGTGCATATTTTATAAATTATATTGCACCAATGATAAGAAATTGTTTAAATTGTTCAACTTGTGATGATTTAGAGTGTAGTAAAATAAAAATTTGGACTGCTCCATATAAAAATACTAAAAGAACGAAATTATTGTATAGTGATGATTTATATAGTTATATAATAATTCTTGAAAGAAATAAAAATGATATGTATATTATAAGTTCGTATTTAATTGATGAACCTGGATATCTACAAAAGGTATTAAAAGAATATAATAAATATAAAAAAGTCTCCTAATATCAGATAGAGACTTTTAAATGCAATATAAACGGATAACGCAACTAATATATAGTTGCGTCTCCAGGACTCATATAACTCTTGGTCATTGAGTAATTAAATTGTAGCACAAATCATAATTAAAGTCAATCCATGGATTGCTTGCTACACTATATAGTATGTCTATTAATTAAGAAATATTCTTTTTTTTAAAGTTTACAATTTAAAAATGATTTGCTTTGAAATTATTAGCAGTTAAATGTCAAAATGTGATATTATCTTTTTAAGAGTTAGTTATTCATCAACTACCTTAATATAAATACTAGACCTGGAGGATGTAATGAAACTAGAATGGAATTTAAAATATTTATTTGTTGATAATAAAGCTTTTTATCAAGAAATTGATAACGTAAAATTAGCATTAATTGAGTTGAAAAATAACAGTAAAGGTGAACTTAATTCAGAAAAGTTGTTAACTTTACTAGATGCAGAATGGAAAATTAAAAAATCAATCAATTATATATTAGTATATGGTTCCCTAATGTATTATAAAGATATTAATAATGAAGAGTGTATTACTCTAAAAAGAGAAGCTGAAGAATTTAATAATACTATTAGTAGTGAACTTAAAACAGTAGATACTGTAATATTAAATTATGGCCAAGAAAAAGTTCTTGAGTTATGTAGAATAGATGATAGATTTAAAATTTATGAACAATATCTAAATAACTTATTTAGAATGCAAGAACACGTTCAAAATGAAGAAATAACTGCCAAGATAAAGAAAAATAATGATTTAATTAATAAAGAAAAAAATAATTATAATGAATTACTAAAGAACATTAACTATGGCGAAATAGAGAAAAATGACTCTACCATAACACTGACAGCAACTAACATTAATAAATATTTAGCAGCCCGTGATAGAGAAACTAGAAAACAAGCCTTTTTAACATTTAATAAAAGTTTTGAAACTATTACGGAAACTCTTGCTAGTAGTTTGAATGAAGTACTTAGACATAGAATAGAAAATGCAGAGTTAGAAGGGTATAACAGTGTTTTAGAAGAAACATTATTTACAGAAAATATAGATTCTAAAATACTTACTTCATTAATTAAATCAGTTAATGATAATCTACCATTAATTCAAGAATATTTAAAAATTAAAGCAACTGCTATTAATATTGATGAACCACATTTGTATGACTTTAATGTTCCTTTAGATAATGGAATAAAAAGAAAATTCACTCTTGAAGAAGCGATTGATATTATAAAAAAAGCTCTTGCTCCTTTAGGAGAAGAATACTTAAAAACAATCGATATATTACTTGATGGACACATAGATGCAACACCATCAGAAAAGAAAAATCAATCAATTATTTTTTCTTGGCAGGATTATTCTTTTTTGAATTTTAGAGGAAGATATGCAGATGTTAAAAATTTAATTCATGAACTTGGTCATATTGTTAATTACTACTTATCAAAGAAAAAGCTTCCTTTTATGTATGAAGACAGTACTGTTTTTGTTGGTGAAACTGCTTCTATCGTAAATGAAATATTATTAACTCAGTACCTTATTAAAAATTCACAATCTGATGAAGAAAAAATATATTATCTAAGTTTAGAAATAGAAAATTATTTTACTTCAGTTTTTAAACAAACAATGGACACAGAGTTTGAAGATGAATTATATAATTATTGTCAATCTGAAGAGTTAACAGCACCAATCTTAGCGGACAAGTATTTTGAAATAATAAAGAAGTATTATGGTGCAGATGTAATTTATGATAAAGAAATAGAAACAGAATGGACTAGGTTAGGTCGTTTATGGCGTTGGAGTTATTACTCTTATAAATATGCTACAGGATTATTGATTGCAAGTAATGTAGTTAATGCTTTAACAATAGAACATACTTTAACTAATGAAAAGTATATGAAATTTTTAGAAGATGGTAGTTCGTTATATTCTTTAGAGTTATTGAATTTATTAAATATCGATTTAACTAATTCTGATGTGATTAATGATGGTTTCAAAGTTTTAAGAAAAGACATAAATGAGTTAAAAAAATAATAAAGAGCTAAAAAAAATGATATCTTAAAGATAGGGTGGTACAAAAATGGAAAACAACTTAAATAACAGAAAAATAGCTATTTTTACAGATGTACATGCTTTATTAGAACCAACACAAGCGGCCTTAGAAGATATGTATAGAAGAGGAATTACAGAAATTTATTCTCTTGGTGATAATATTGGTGTAGGACCTAATCCAAGTGAAGTTATAGACTTACTTGAAGATTATGGAGTAAAATCATTGGCTGGGAACTCAGAAGAATATACAACACTAGGAATCGATCCCTTTAGGGTTTATTTTAACTCATCAAAAACGCAAAGTCAGTTGTGGACTCTATCTAAATTAAATGAATATCAAAAGAAAACTATTGCAATGTGGCCGCATTCAATAGAGTTATTAATTGGTGACAAAAAATTAGCTTTATGTCATTTTGCTAATGACGTTCGATTTGATTATCGCTTAAATAGTACGTGGTCATATCAAGATAAAACAAACAATCATCAGGCAGGATATAAACAATTTTTATATACTAATAGTGATGAACAACTAGACTATATGCATAAAATGATAGAGAAGTATGGTAAAGATAAACCCTTTATGGAGTCTGTAAATAAATTTGTGTAAATAGAAAATCTTTCCATGATAAAATAAAAGAAATGGAGAGATTTTATTATGGA
>CAKPDM010000007.1 GCA_934148995.1 uncultured Bacilli bacterium | reverse complement strand
GAATATAACTTGCAATGTAAAACTCATACTTGTGAAAAGGTAGATAATACTTACTTCGGTAAGAATGGTACTCAAGTAACTGAAAAAGAATATAACTTACAATGTAAAACTCATACTTGTGAAAAGGTAGATGATACCTACTTTGGTAAAGATGGTAAAGAAGTTTCTGAAAAAGAATATAATTTACAATGTAAGACTCATTCATGTGAACAAGTTGATGATAAGTTCTTTGATAAGAATGGTAATGAAGTTGATGAAGATGAGTTCAATTTACAATGTAAAACTCATACTTGTGAAATTATAAATGATAAATACTTTGATGAAAATGGTAACGAAACAGATGAAGATACATATAAAAAGCAATGTGAAATGACAATAGATGTTCCTGATACAGCAAATTCTGATAATTTAGTATTTACAGTTCTAGGGGCATTAACATTAGCTGGTACAGTATTAGTAATTAAGAAACTATAATAAATAAGAATCTAGAAAAATAACAAATCCTAGATTCTTTTTGTATGTTATAATTTCTTAGAGATGTTTTTATGTACTACGAAAATATTAAATCTTCTAGCGACGGGTTGAATTTATCCATTGCCTATTCTATTCCTAGTGAGAAACCAAAAGGGATTATCCAAATTTCTCATGGAATGGCTGAACATAAAGAAAGATATTTTCCATTTATGGAATACTTAACTAATAAGGGATAATTCGTATAATTAATGATCATAGAGGACATGGGCTTAGTGTGAAAGAAAAAGAGGACTTAGGTTATTTTTACACAGATAATATTGATTATATTGTTAATGATTTATATGATGTTACAAAATTTGCTAAGAGTAAATTCAACTGTAGCGATTATAGTATGTTCAGTCATAGTATGGGTACTTTAGTTGTTAGAAGTTATATTCAAAGATATGATAACGAAATAGACAAATTAATACTATGCGGTCCTCCTACTGTTAATAAGTTTGCTAATATTGGTCTATCAATAGCTTATATAACTCGAATTTTTGGTGACACTAAAACTTAATAATTTTCTTAACTTTTTAACTTTTAATAATTTTAACAAAAAGTACAATTATAATAATGCGTGGCTATCCAAGAATAAGAATAATGTAGATAAATATAATAAAGATAATCTATGTGGTTTTATATTTACAACTAATGGATTCATTAATTTATATAAATTACAAATAAGAGCATTTAAAAAAAGATTATATAATTGTAACAATAAAAATCTAAAAATTCTTCTGATAGCTGGTCAAGATGACCCAGTTATTGATAATACTAAACTTTTTGATGATTTAAAATCTTTTTTAATCGATCTAGGCTATAATAATATTGATAGTAGACTATATAATCAATTAAGACATGAAATTCTTAATGAAGAAGAATATATAACAGTTTATCAAGATATTTTTAATTTTATTGAAAATAATAATTACTAGCTTTATTTGTCATACTCAAAACTTTTTTCACCGTCAAAAACTAATATTTCTTTTTCCAAAAGTTCAGCTTGATTTATACGTTTAATTGTTGATTCACCAAAATGTTCTGGTGTAACCAAACATACAACATCACAAAAAAGTAATTTCTCATAACACATTTTATCTATTAATTCTTTATTTTTAATATAATCACTATAAACATAAAAAACTGGTTTAAGCACAATATAACCCAACTCTGTAAAGTATGTTTCTGCTTTCCTAAATATTTCATAATTACCTTTGGTACTACCAATCAGATGTACTACTTTAAAAGGACCTATCATTTTTTTCACCACCAATTACTTTAATTACTAATTTTTATTTTCTATTATAATTCTTTTTATTAAAAATGTATAACTAAATTAATATTTATTTAATGCAATCTTCTCTTCTAATATTCTTATATGGATTTTGCTAATTAGATCAACTTTAATAGTTTATTTTTTTTCTAATTAAAAAGAGACTTTCGTCCCTATAATTCAAACTGTGAATTGTATAAGTCGGCGTAGAAACCGTTCTTTTTCATTAACTCTTCATGATTTCCTGTTTCAATGATATTGCCATCTTTCATAACGAGTATTAAATCAGCATTTTTAATAGTTGATAATCTGTGAGCAATGATGAATGATGTTCTACCTTCTGTTAACTTATCCATCGCTTTTTGCACTAACTCTTCTGTTCTAGTATCAACGTTACTTGTTGCTTCATCAAGAATTAAGAATGGTGAATCTTCTATCATACCACGAGCAATAGTAAGTAACTGTCTTTGTCCTGCTGATACAGAATCATTTTCGCCGATAACACTATCAAAGCCGTTCGGTAAAGTCTTGATAAAATGAGTAAGTCCTACTGTATCACAAACTTCTTTAACCATTTCATCAGAAATATTCTCTCTATTATAAACGATATTTTCTTTAACTGTGCCATTAAATAACCAAGTATCTTGTAAAACCATTGTAAATAAACTGTGAACATTTTCTCTTGTAATATCATTAATAGAAACATTATCAATTAAAATATCACCTTTATTAATTTCATAGAACTTCATAAGTAGATTTACCATCGTTGTTTTACCAGCTCCCGTAGGTCCAACGATTGCTATTTTTTGTCCATCTTTAACACTAGCAGTAAAATCTTTAATAATTGTTCTATCCTTGTCATAACCGAATGAAACATGGTCGAAAGTAATATTACCTTTTACTTTTGATTTATCTAACATCTTAGTTTTATTTGTTTCTAAACTCATTTCTTCTTCATCTAAGAATTCAAATACTCTCTCGCTTGCTGCTGCTGTTGATTGTAAACTTGTGAATGCTTGAGCGATTTGCATTAATGGTGAAGTGAATAATCTAACATAAGTAATGAATGCAATTATTACTCCGAAAGTAATAGAATCATGTAGAACAAGTAAAGCTCCAACGATACATACTGCTACATAACCAAAGTTTCCGATAAAAGACATAATTGGTTGCATAAGTCCTGATAAGAATTGACTCTTTCTATTAGCATCATAAACTTTCTCATTGTATTCATCAAACTTAAAATCAGCTTCCTTTTTACCATTATAAGCTTTTACTACTAGAAGTCCTGAATAAACTTCTTCAATATGTGAGTTTAGTTTTCCAAGTTCTTTTTGTCTAGCAGCGAAATATTTCTGGGATTTAGAAAGAACGACAAAGATGATTGCAAAACCAATTAAACTAGCAGAGATAGCAGTTAATGCCATAATCCAGTTAGTTATAAACATCATTAGAATAGTACCTAATAATAAAGTTATAGCACTAACAAGAGAAGATAATGATTGGTTCATGCTTTGAGCAATAGTATCAACGTCGTTAGTAACACGTGATAAGATATCACCGGTTTGGTTCTTATCAAAATACTTAAGTGGTAATTTGTTAATCTTGACAGATATTCTACCTCTTAGTTTTCTAGCAAAATTATTAGAAACACTAGTCATTATAATTGATTCAATGAATGATAATAATGCACTAACGATATATAAACAAGCTAAGAATAAACTTATTTTTTTAATCTTAGTCATATCCATAATAGGTACAACTACTTTTTTAATGTCTTTAGGCATTTCATCAATTTTTTTATAAAGCGCCTTAACATCACTAGTATCTTTAACGGTACTTGCAACTTCTAAGAATTTTATCTGATCACTTGTTGTTATCTTTTGATTTTTAACGGTAAACTCTTTAAAAATCATTTTTAATGTATTATCAGATAACTTACTTAAATTGCTTACTATATCGTCTTCACTACTAAACTGTAAAGCGTTTAGAAAGTCTTGTTTTTCTTCTATGGTTAAATCTTCACTTTGTAAAATTTCATCTACTTTAATATTTTGAAGATTAATTTTAGTACGTTCACTAACTTCTTCAAGATTTCTTGAATTAACGATTATTCCTTCAGAAATAGTATCTGTTAATTTAGATAATTTATTAGGAGCAGCGATTGATAAAACTGATGATAAAACAGCAAAGATTAAAGCCATAGCGATTAAGATTTGAAAACTTTTTAGTTCTTTGAAAAGTCTTTTCATTGAACCGACAAAGTCTTTGGACTTGTCCATCTTTGGTCCACGTGGTCCGTTATGCATTCTCTAACTCCTCCTTTGATAATTGTGATAAAGCGATTTGTTTATAAACTTCGCAATTCTTTAATAATTCCTTATGAGTACCCATTCCGACACAGTGTCCATTGTCAAGAACAAGTATCTTATCAGCATTCATAATTGTTCCTATTCTTTGTGCTACTATTAAACTAGTAGCATCTTTAGTATAGTTTTTTAACTCTTTTCGTAAAACATAATCAGTTTTATAGTCAAGAGCAGAGAAGGAATCATCGAAGATATAGATTTCTGGATCTCTTGCAACTGCTCTTGCAATAGATAAACGTTGCTTTTGTCCTCCAGAAACATTAGTTCCGCCTTGAGCAATATCAGCATTATAAGTCTTATCCATTTTAGTAACAAACTCTTCGGCTTGGGCTACTTTGATAGCTTCTTCTATCTTCTTAGCAGTAATCTCTTCTCTTCCATTATCACCGAAAGATACATTGCTACTAACAGTACCATGGAAAAGTGTGGCTTTCTGAGGAACGTAACTAAGTTTATTACGAAGTGACTCTTGTTTATACTCTTTGACATTAACGCCATCTACTAATACTTCCCCATCAGTAGCATCATAAAATCTTGGTATTAAGTTAATAAGAGAACTCTTTCCACTTCCGGTTGAACCGATGAAAGCGACGGTTTCACCTTTATTCGCTTTGAAAGAAATATTTTCTAGTAAATATTCTTCAGCATCTGGGTACTTGAAAGAAACATTTTTGAATTCTACGGTACCCGTTTCTTTAGTAGCACCATTAAAGTTTCCATCTTTAATACTTAACTCCGTATCTAAAACTTCATTAATTCTCTTTGCAGAAACACTTGCTCTTGGTAACATCATAAATATCATTGCAAGCATTAAAAATGACATAATAACTTGCATTGAGTAACTTGAAAATACGACCATATCAGAGAATAGACCTAATTTATCAGCCATTAAAGATTTATTAATTAAATCAGCACCGATAAAGTAAATACTAAGTGTTAAGAAATACATTACTAAATACATGATTGGTTGCATTACAGAAAATGCTTTTTGATTGAATAATTGGGTATTAGTTAATTCATCATTAACTTGAGCAAATTTGTCTTCTTGATACTTTTCAGCATTAAAAGCTCTTACTACTCTAATACCTGTTAAGTTTTCACGCGTAACACCATTTAATTTATCCGTAAGTTTTTGTACCTTTTTAAATCTTGGCATAACGATTAACATTAAAGTTAGAATAGTAACTAATAAAATTATTACTGCAACAGCGGTAACTGCACTCCAAGTAATATTTTTATTTAATATCTTAGTAACTGCCCAAATAGCTGTTACTGGAGCTTTTATTAGTAATTGCAACCCCATTGAAATAAACATTTGAATTTGTGTTATATCATTTGTTGTACGCGTAATTAAACTACTAGTAGAAAAGTTTTTTACTTCAGCAATTCCTAAGTTCTCTACTTTATCAAATAACTTCTTTCTAATAGTTTTAGAAAAGCTTGCTGATACATTAGAAGATATATAACCAACTAAAACTGCTGATAATAAACTTCCAAAAGCACAAAGCAACATATAGCCACCATTTTCTAAGATGGCACTCATTTTACTTCCCTCTGTCTGAACAAGTTTTGTAATTTCTGACATATAATCAGGTAATTTTAAATCTAACCAAACTTGTACTAAGATAAAGATTAAGGAAATAAAGATTAATAAGTAATCTTTTTTAGTAAAATTTTTAAACAGTTTAAACATTTTTAATCATCCCTTCTTCCAAATATCATAATAAGTCTTATTAGTTCTAATAAAGTTGTCAATATACTAGCAACATAGGTTAAAGCTGCTGCTGTTAACATGACTTTTCCATCATCTAATTCTTGACTAGTGAAGAAATGCGCATAGTCAAGTTCTTTTAAAGCTCTTCTACTAGCGTCGATTTCTACGGGTAAGGTTATTATTTGAAAGAATAAGATTACCATTTCAAGAATTATTCCTAGCCATACTAAACTAAATGATGCAAATAAACAACCAAAGACAATAGCAAAGTAACCAAACTTTGAGGAAAAATTAACAACTGGTATTAACATATTCCTAAATCTTAGGAAAAAGTACCCTTCTTTGTCTTGAATAGCATGACCACATTCGTGACAAGCGACTGCAACACTAGCAATAGATGCTTCATCATAGTTAGTCTTTGATAGTCTAATAACTTTATTAGTTGGGTCATAATGATCTGTTAAAAAACCATTAGTCCTTTCTATTTTTATATCAGAAAGACCGTTTTTGTCAAGTAAATATCTTGCTGCTTCGCGTCCAGTCATTCCTCTTTTATTAGAAATCTTTCCATACTTCTTATAAGATGATGTTACAAAGACTTCTGCTAAAAAGGTAATAACTACACCAATAAGAGTTAAACCATAAAGAATAAAAAAATTATCCATTAACTAATCACCTCGGATAATATTTTACTATATATTTTTTATTATTTAATAATTAAATTATTAAGAATTATTAAGAAAAGAAGGAGTTAAGTCCCCTTCTATAAGTGTTTAGAAATACTAAAATCTATATTAAAGCCATTATCATTATAACCAGTGATACTTCCTCCATGCATTAAAACAAATTCTTTACAAATAGAAAGTCCTAGACCTGATATTTTTCTTGAGTTATCTGTTGTAAAGAGTGGTTCAAAGACTTTATCAAGTATTTTCTCCTCAACACCTGGTCCATTATCTTTAAAGTGGAAGAAATAGTTATCTTTATCACTGGTTATTTCGATTAATACTTCTCCATCAGCATTTAAATAACGCATACTATTAGAAATTAGGTTAGATATTATTCGTTTAAATTTAACTATATCTAACTTAATGATTTCTTTTTCAAGACTAGTTTTAATTATTAGTTCTACCCCATTATTCATTAGTTCTAACTTGTAATCCTTTTCAATTTCTTCTACGAGGTCTTTTATTTTGATAGAAGTTAGTTCTAGTTTTTGTTCTTTTTGATTAATTAAATAATCATCAAATGTTGCTAGGACGTTCTTAAGATGAAGGGCTTTCTCATATATCTTTTGATTGTATTTTTTAATTTCTTCTTTAGTTAAGTTTTCTTCTTCTATTAAGTTAGAATAACCAAGAATTGAAGTTAGTGGAGTTTTAATATCGTGAGAAATACTTGCTATTATACGATTTTGTTCTTTCTTTTCTTCTTCAAGAGAATCTACTAAAGAAACAAATTCATTTTGAATAAGAGCAAACTCATTTTCAGCGGAAACTGGTTCTGGTTTCTTTCCAAATTTATAGTTTCTAATTGCATCAATTATTTTATTAACTGGTTTAATTATTTTATCTCTTGCAAATAAGAATACTAGAAACATACAGATAGTAAGTAAAATACTTTGAAATGCTAATAATTCGATAATTAGTTTTAGAATACTCATATTCTTATAAAAGTAAGCATTTACAATATATGGTTCATTATTTATTAAGACTTTTTTAGAAAATAAATATAAATCTTGTTTATCTTTTAGAGCTTTTTCTTTTTCAATACTAAAAGTGATTTCTTTTTCTTTCTTGATATTGTCTAAATCAAAGATTAAGTTATCTAAGGATTGATAGTTATCTTTTATCTCTTTAGTTACTATTTCTTTCTTTAAAGCTTTCTTACGATTAACCATCGGTTCTACATTACACAAAAACCATAAACCAAGGGTTAAGATATTAACTGTTGTTATAAATATTAAACCGATAAGTATTTTACGACTGATTGATTTCTTTTTCATTTTTATTAATTCCTCACAAATTTATAACCATAACCCCAGATAGTTATAATATATTTATTTTCTTGGTCTAGTTTTTCTCTTAAGTTTTTGATATTAACAGCTACTGTACCAATGTCACCATAGCAGTTACCCCAAACTTTCTCAAAGATTTGTTCTTTCGATAAAGCAATACCAGCATTCTCCATTAGATAAGTTAATAATTCAAACTCTCTAGTTGATACTTCTACTCTTTTATTATTTTTATAGACTTCAAAACTTTCTTTATTAATACTTATCTCTCCAATTGTGATGATGTTTTTACTCACTTTACTTCGTGATTGCAGTCTTAAATGTGATTTTATCTTTAAGACTAATTCGGTGTTATCGAAAGGTTTCGTGATATAGTCATCTCCCCCGATTTCATAACCAACCATCTTATCAACTAACTCCTTTTTAGCAGATAAAAACACTATCGGGCAAGTAACTTTATCTCTTATTTTAATACATAATTCTGTTCCACTAATATTCGGCATCATTATATCAAGAAGTATTAAGTCATAGTTAGTTGTTCCCTCTTCTATTTTGGTTAAAGCTTCTAAAGAATCAGTTATAATTTCTGAATCTATCTTTTCTTTCTTTAAAATTAAAGATACTAACTCTGCTATATCTTTATCATCATCAATTATTAATACTTTCGGCATCTAATCACTTCTTCCTTGCAACTTATTATATCAAAGAATAGAACTTTTAAAAATTTTTCTTTACTTTCAAATCAATTTTTTCATATAATAGTTAGCACAAGGAGAAAAGATAATATGATTAATGAACTAAAAGAAAATAAACATCTAAATAGATTAGAATTTTTAACTTTAACGAAAAATTATTTAACAACTTATCTAGCTTCACTTACTAAAGCTGAAGAAAAAGATAATAGAAAGATTCTACTTTCTTACTTAAAAGAGTATTTACTAATAACTAAAGAAGAAAATTCTTATCTTTCTTATATTATTGATAATTTTGATAAGATACAAGATACTGAAACATTGCAAAATGTATTAATGAGAATTGATTTGTTAAACGAAAATACTTTTAAACATTACAATTCTTTAGGGGAAGAATATTTAACTGCTATCGAGGAAAAAAGTGATTATACTTTTCCAAAAAAGAAATTACCATCGATTGTACACGATAAATCAATCGCTCAGGAGATAAGAGGTCTTACCCTATCAAAACAAGATTTAATGGATTATTATCATCAATATGATGCTATTTATTATTTGACTAATCATTCTACCATTTTTGATACTAACTTAGAAAAAGGAATGGATTTCTATGGATGTTATCCTTATGTAGAAAATGATATTTTACAAGAAATAAATATCTGTGTACCTAAAATTAAAAATCTTACAACTATGAAAATAAATATTCACGAATATAAACATGGTATTGATTTATACCCTTATTTAGGAAAGACTTATATTGAGCAAGATTATGAAAGTATTGCTAGAATGGAAGAAGAAAAATTTGTTAAAACTTTAACACTAAAAAAAGGAAAATAGTACACAACTTTTTCCTTTTTGTGTGACCTATTTTTTAATTAAAGTTTTTTCTTTTTCTACTAATTTATATATTGATGGATTATCAACTGTTTCACTAAGTAAGATAACTTCTTTATATTTTCCAGGATTAGAAACAACTGTGTCATAAGCTCTCCAAGTTGTTCTAGAAATAACCCCAGATAATCCTCTAGCACCAATTTTCAAATTATAAGCTTCTTCAACTATTTTTTCAATATATTCATCAGTTGCTGTTAACTTAGTAGAAGCTCTTTCAAAATCTTTTTGTGTTTGAAGAAGTGGTGATTCATCAGATTTAGTATAAATATCTTTAAAATCAGAGATACTTAAGTCGTTTAAGTGAATAGTAATAGGAAATCTTCCTACAAATTCTTTAGGCATTCCGATATCGAGAAAATCTTCTACAGTTGGTTCTAGTTCTTCTTGATCATTTTCAGTTATAAAGCCTACTTTATTTTTTCTTTTGCTAATATTTTGATAAAGGTCTTCAAAAGCTTCTCCTGCCATTAAAATCATTTTTGAAGTATTAATAGTTGTTTGTGTTAAACCTGGGAACTGTTGATTTTCAGATATTGTATAATCTGTTCCATCGGCAAATTTTAATAAAGTATATAAAACTCCTTTTCCAGATACATCTGATTTAGAGTCAGAACCTTTTTTATCTATTTCATCAAAATAAACGATGGCATGTTCCGCCTTATTTTTATCTTTTCCACAACTTGCATATAAGTTCCATAGATAATCTTCAATGTCTCTTCCTTTATAACCCGGCATACTTAATTGGGTTGAATCAATAATTAATAATGGAATATCTAAATTTTTTGCTATTAAACTGACAAGTTTTGTCTTACCAACACCAGTTGAACCTGTTAGTAAAATACCTTGTCTATTTAGTTCTAGCTCTTCATCAGTATAGGATAGCTTTTTATTAAGTTCAAGAAGAACTCTTCTACTAGGTAAATCTTGAGCTATCAATGTCTTGGTGATTTTCTGGTGAATACTATTAATATCAATTGCAGAAGTGTTAGATTCCGTCATATTTTTATCAATAAGTTCTAATGCATACTGATATTTTTTAAAATCAGAAATAATACCCTTTTTTAAATCTTGTAATTGTTTAACGTCATACATACCCGATTTTATTTCCTCTATTATTAAATCAAATTCTTCTTTTTGGGTTGAAACATCATCCATATCATAAAAGTCATCATCTTCTAGCTTACTATCTTTAGGATTTCTTAAATTACTTATATTAAATTCTAGACAGCTAACTAGATTTCCATCTCTAGTTACTAGATAAAATAAACTAGACATATATTGCTCATAAGCAGCAACTGCTTCATCATATTCATAATCTGCTGCTAACATGTCGTTTATTTCATTTAAAGTTTTCAAAGTATGAAAAGCTTTTGGTATTTCTGATGAAAGTTGGCAGGTATCTGTCATTTCACAATAGTCACTACCACCGGTACTTGTAAAAATCTTAGCTTTTTCATCATAAGTTCCTATTGTACAATAAATAGGATTAAAAAGAAAAAGTCCCTCCTTAATATATGTTCTTTCCATTATCATTGATATGTAATAATTGTCATTCATAATACTGCTCCATTCTAGTAGCTAACAGGACTTCATCAAGTTCTTAGAAAATATTATAGAAAAATAGGCTCAAAAAAGCAATTAAATTCGTCGTAAACTTTGACTTTTTTTAGCATAAAATAGCAATATAGGTAACTACCTACACAAATAAGTATTATTAGAATACCTTATATTAGATAATAGATAAGAGGTGGATAAAATGAATGCAAAGGAAAACTGTTGCTTTTCAAAGTTACTTAAAGTAATTGATATTTTGCAAAAGAATTCTTGTGGAGAACTTTGTAGTGATGAATCTTGTACTAGACCATTTTTAGGAGGAAGCCCTACTATCATTTGTTATAATACAAGACCAGTAACTTTCTATACTTGTAATGGTAATATATTTACAGCTAGTTATCAAGTAGGAGGAGAAACTAGAACATCAAGTGTCTTTAGAGTTGAAAGAGTTGATGGTTGTTGTGTTAAATGTCGTATTCTAGAAGCCAATCCAGATCAGAGTGACCCAACAAGAAGCTATCTTGCAACAAATCAATTTATTACAATTAATCTAGACTGTATTTGTGTCATTAGCTGTCTTGCTGATATTATCATTGATAGTTTATAAAAGAAAGGAAAGATATTATGTGTTCAAATCAAGATGAATCAAAAAGAAACTGCTTAACTAATATTTTAGACACTATTCTTTGCTTGCAGGAGAAAAAGGAAACTTGTCTAGAAGACGGTGGCTGTGATAAACCATATCTTGGACCTACTCCTAGTCTTGTTTGTTATAACACTAGACCAATCAATTTATATAACTGTATGAATGGAACTTTATGGACATTTCCTTACACCTTAGATGGTACTAGTGGAACATCAAGTGTCTTTAGAGTTGAAAATATGGATGGTAATTGTTGTACTTGTAGAGTACTTGCTCCTAATCCTGTCACTACTACGGATGAACCTTATGTAGCAACTAGTTCCTTTTTTACCATTAATCTAGATTGTGTTTCAGCAATTAAGTGTTTAGCAGATACTTTTGTAAGTGGAGTTTAAAAAAAAGTTTCATCTATTGATGATTCTTTTTTATTTGTAATGATGTAATTGTTGATATTGGTATTACTTCATTATCTAATGTTATAACACTACTACTTGTTTTAACTGCAAGATAAGTATCTAATGTTTTTCCAGCAAAAGTAATAGTTACTGGTATATTAAATGGATAGCCCCTAGTCTTAAATATTTGATTGATTTTATCAACTATACTGGTACTATCTTCTTTTACAGATATCACTTCTTTTTTTATTTCTTTTACTTGATTATTAGTTGATGTTTTGTAATAACTAATATTATTTGTAGGAATACTTCCAGTACTTATCTTAAAAATTGGTGGTAGATTTTTATTCATAGAGAACCTCCTAATTAATTTTATGTTTTTGTTAATAAAAATTGCTAATATCTGATATAATAATAATGATTTGTGAGGTGGAGAGATGTTTAGAAAGAAAAAACTGGATGTTAGTATTTTATTCTTTGTTATTATTTTCGCTATTATTAGTGTTGTGACGATAAATAGTGCGTTAACTTATCTATCTAGTGATGTTGGTAATCTTGCTTTAAAGCAATGTATTTGGTATCTAGTTGGTTTTTTACTAGTTTTTATTATTTTCAAGTTAAAGAATGAATATTTATACCGAAATGCTTGGTTTTTTTATGCTTTATGTAACTTGTTACTACTCTGTCTTTTGTTATTCGCTCCACCGATTAATAATAGTAAGTGTTGGTTTGTTATTCCAAAGATTGGTAGTTTCCAGCCAAGTGAATTTACAAAAATTAGTCTGATGTTAGTTCTCGGTAGTATGATTAGTAATTTTAGAGCAAACTATACTGACCCGACGGTGAAAGAAGAATTTATTTTTCTAGTAAAGTCTTTCATCGTTGTACTGATTCCTAGTATTTTAACCTTCTTAGAACCTGATACTGGTGCTGTTATTATTTATTTTATTATTTATCTTTGCATGTTATTTGCTTCTGGTATTAGACTTAGATGGTTCGCAATTCTTGGTGGTATTGCCCTTTTAGCTGTTGGTATTGTTGTTGGTTGTTATTTTACTAGTGAAAAGTTATTTGTTTCTATTTTTGGAAATAATTTATATTACCGTTTTGAAAGAGTATTTGACTGGAAAAGTGGTAGTGGTTTACAACTTGAAAATGCTTTAGCAGCGATTGGGTCTGCCGGGGTATTTGGTCACGGTTATAATAAGACTCCTATTTACTTCCCAGAATCTGGAACAGATTTTATCTTTGCTGTTTTTGCTAGTAACTTTGGTCTTCTTGGTTCGTTTTTACTTTTACTTTTGTTAGTACTATTTGATGGTAAGTTATTTGTTCTAGCAATGAAGAAGATTTCTCTTACTGATAAATTTGTTTTGGCTGGTGTCATTGGTATGTTAGTGTTTCAGCAAGTTCAAAATATTGGTATGACGATTGGTCTTTTACCAATAACAGGTATCACGCTTCCTTTTATTAGTTATGGTGGTAGTAGCTTATTATCTTATATGATACTAATTGGTATTATCTTAAATATTAATGAAGAAAAAGGTAAATATAAATATAGTTATGGCTTATAATTATTCAAAAGAAAAAGACTTTATTCAATGATTTAATCTCACTGAATAAAGTCTTTATTTTTGTTTTAACACTTCGGTATAAACTTCTTTTAATTGTTTACCAACTGTTCTTATGTCTTTTTCTTTGGCTTTTTTCTTTTCATTTTCGGCTAGAGATGGTAATTCTTTTTCTACAATTTGTTTAGTTTTAGAAACAAATTCAGCTACATTTCTTGCTTTATAAACATCTTCATTTTCTTTAAACCAGTCTTTAAATATTTCTATATCTCTTACAAGTATTGGAGTTCCCATGGCACAAGCTTCTATAATCGGAATTCCTTCTGTTTCTTCTAGAGTTGGAAATAAGAACAAGTCACAACCACCTAGCGCTTCTCTTATGAATTTCTGATCAACATGTCCTGCAAAGGTAAGGTTAGGAAGTTTTGTTTCGGCGGCTTTTCTTGCATCTGGAGTAGCAGCTGCTAAAGGACTTGATCCAAACCAAATAAATTTATATTCTGGAAGGCGTTTAGCTACTTCGACAAAATCGACTATTCCTTTTCTTCTACTATAAATACCAATACCTACTATTACTTTGTCTTCATCGGTATAGCCATATCTTTCACGAAATGTCTTGCGATACTTTTCATCTGGTTTAAAAAAGTCTAGTTCTAGTCCATTGGAGATTGCTACTATCTTTTTCCCTTTTAATCCTTTATATCCTTCCAATATTTTTTTGGAATAAACTGTTGGGGTAACGATTATATCACCTAAACGATAGCATTTTACTATCCACCATTTAAATAGTTTACTTGTTAAATGCCCACCAATAAAGCCATCTTTATAATCTTCTTCTGTAGAATGAGCGTGATAAACTATCTTTATGCCTTTTCTCTTAAGTTTTTTGGCTAGTAAATATGATTTTAAAAAATAGGTATTTATGTGTGCTATATCATAATCAGTAGCTTTTTCATCTCTTGTAAACTCTACTTTTGCTGATGCTAAAGCCTTTTCTTGATGAAGAATTGCTTTTCCTAAACCACTTACTCCTATTACTTTTAATCCGCCAGCGTATAGTAAAACTTTCATAATACCATCCCTTCTTTTAAGAAGATTATAACATATTTTTTTCGAAATAAAAAAGTAGAATTATATCTACTTAGTTTTTACTTTTTGAATTGAGCTATTTATTCTTTTCTTTCCAACATAGAAATAATCATAAGGGCTCCTAGTTGTTAAATATTTGCCTGCTCTTTGTGTTAATTGATTAGCTAAAGATGATGATGGCATCTTTGAAACCTCTTCATTAAAAATATCATACACTACACTTTGCACAACTTCATCATTAACGATAAGATCTGGTTTTTTTATTTCCAAGGTTCTATTTAATTCATACACATCTCTATCTATGTTTATTAATGAATTGTTGATTAGATAATTTTCCTTAATTGCCTTCATTATATTATTATTAAATTCAATATATTCTTCTTCATCATAATGAATATCTACCTGACGTTCGTGTTCTTTAAAGAATTGTTGTAATCTTGTTAATTCTGTTTCTTCAGTAATTTCTTCTAATTGTAAAGGCTTATAGAAAAATTTAGATTTAACTGGTTCTACGTATGAAACATTAGCATAGTTTTCACTTATCTTTTTGATTTTTCTGTTTATTAGCTCTGAAATTCGTAGTCCAAGAAAGTTTGGGGCACCGCATACATATACTTGTGTATTACTATTGTACTGACGATTTTGTTCTTGAATATACTTAAGAACTGCTTCAAAACTCGTTGTATCTCTGTTAACTCCAGCCATTAGTTGTTGAGTTAAATTACCATTACGAGTTGCAGCATCGAGAAAAGAACCTGTACATCCATTATAAATGACTATATTAGCTATATCTAATTTTTTCTCTTTGATTAAGTCTGCTAATCCAAAATCTTCTTTCATATTTAACGGATAATATTCATCTATTTGTTCTTTAGTTAATCCTTTCGTAGCCATGCTACTAGCACTTCCAGAATAATCACTTCTGTTCATTTGATGAATTTCACTTTCTTTAATATTAGAAATTAACCATCCGAAAACGTGTTCATCGTTATTATTTTGTGCTCTGGCAAAATGATGTCTTTCAAGTATTATATTCTCTTTATTCAATTCTTCTTCAAGGCTTTCATTTCTTAATAATAATGGTTTGATAGTTCTCACCATCGAATAACCAGAAGCAATGGAATTACCAAGACTTATTAATCTTAGGTTATTTATTTTCACATTACTCTGTTTTAAGGTTTTTACTAGATCCTTGGCTAGTTCTTTACTTTCTATATCTGCTTTTTGCATTGATATCCCCTCTTTTGTTGACTTATTATACCATAATCCTCCTAAACAGTCAACTATATCTTACTATGGATATGGCGATTGCATAAAAAAATCTATTGACAAAACGTAATACTCTTTATATAAAGTGAATTATCGTGTATCCTTTTAATAAAGGATTGTGATATATATGAAAACTTTATCTAATTATATAGAAATTTTAGAAGACCCAAGGGATATAAGAGGAAAGAAACATAAACTATCAGATATTTTAATAATGACTATCTATGGAGTATTATGCGGTTATACCGATTTTGTTAACATGACAGCGATACTAAAAATAAAGACATTAAATATAATCAGAGAATATTGTCTATTATTACATATTTTAAATACTCACAAAAGATAAAATATTTAAAAGTAGAATACAATTTTTAAGTTATGTTTATGTAGTATGAAATAGTTGTATTACAGTAATGACTAATCAGTGAATAGTAAAATAACAAAATTATTAATTTTTTTCAAAAAAGTGTTGACACCACTCTAAGATATATGGTATATTTAATTTGTTGTTACGGGGAATTAGCTCAGCTGGGAGAGCGTCTGCTTTGCACGCAGAAGGTCAGGAGTTCGATCCTCCTATTCTCCACCATAATTAACATTCACTAGCTAGAGATAGCTAGTTTTTTTTATACATTTTTTATCATAATAATATTACTACGTCTTTGCCTATAATGTCGACATCATCAATGATAAAACAACAATTTAATATTTTACAAAAGAAAAAGTCCAGAACGTAAAATATTCTGAACTATATGTAAATCAACTAAGCATTGATTTAAATTCCATTATGGGGCGGCGTATGAGGATCGAACTCATGCATACTGGTGCCACAAACCAGCGTGTTAACCACTTCACCAACGCCGCCATTTCAAGTAACAAGGTTATTTTATCAAAATTATAGAATTATAGCAAGAGATTTTTTAACTTTTTTGAGTAAATAAGCTATTTTTTATTAAAATAGCAAAAATATTTGAAAATTTTTGTCATTTTTAGCACTCTTGCTTGACAACTGCTAACAATAGTGTTATAACATAATTGTGAAAGGAAAGTGATGATTATGTTACCAAGAAGATTTTATTTTGATAACGCATTAGATGATTTATTTGAAGAAGAAGGAGCTAAAATGAAATGTGATATTTATGAAAAAGAAAATACCTATCACGTTGACATGGACCTACCTGGATTCAAAAAAGATGAAATTAAAGTAGAATGTAATAAAGGAAACTTAATTGTTAGTGCTGAAAAAAAACACGAAGAAGAAGATAAAGATGAGAAGAAAAAATACATTCGCCGTGAAAGAATTTATGGAAAATACTCTCGTAGTTTCTATCTAGGAGACGTTGATGAAGAAAACATTGAAGCCTCTTATGATAATGGTACTTTACATATTGCTGTTCCAAAAATCGATGAAAATAAAAATAGAAAACTTATTGATATTAAATAATAATTAAAAGGAGCCTTTAGTTTGGTTCCTTTTTTATATCTATATGATTTCTTGATCTTCAATGATAGTTCGCATTTGATTATTCATATCTACCATTTTTTGATCTAAATCATTAATATCCAAAGCACATTTATACATATTTTCTTGTATTTCATTAGGTATCTCGCCCTTGAACTTATATCTTATTTTATGATCTAGACTAGCCCAAAAATCCATAGCAACTGTTCTAATTTGAATTTCTGCTTCTACCATCTCTACTCCATCTATTAGGTAAACAGGGACATATACCAAAAGATGATAACTAGAATAACCACTATCTTTAGGATTAGAAATATAATCTTTTTTCGTATGAACTGTTATTTGATCACTATCTTCTAACAATTTAACTATTGCATATACGTCAGATAAAAAGGAACATACAATCCTAAGACCTACTACATCATGAATATGGTTTTCAATATTTTCAACGGTAACATCATAATCTCTACTCTTTAATTTATTTACAATACTGTCATAACTTTTAATTCTGCTTTTAACATGTTCAACAGGATTGTAATGATTTTTAAATTCATAATCTTGGATCAAAATAGCTATCTGTGTCTCAAGTGTTTTTAAAGCGGCATTATATTTCAATAGCAATTCCTCATAGTCTTCGGTTAATTCTTCCAAAAAAATTCTCCTTTCTAGCAAAAAATAGACTTATTATTTTTCTAAGTCTAAAACTTCAATTTCTTCCACTACTGCTAATTGTTGTTCTACAATAATCTTTAATTTTCTTTTAAATATTTTAATATTTCTTTCTAAGATATCTGCCTGTTGGTCTATTTTTTCTGCTCTTAAAAGTGCATCATTAATAATACGTGAAGCATCATTTTTAGCATCACTTATTATAATGCTCGCTCTCTCATTAGCAACTTTTTTCAAATCATCACTAGTTTTTTCAGCATTTATCAGTGACTGTTTAAGAGTTACTTCTATTCTATGATATGTATTTAGTTGTTCTTCTAAAACTTTTATTTCATTTTTCTGTTCTTCACACTTATTAACAATACCTTCGGTTTCTTTAATAACTCTCTTAATAAAGTCGTTTACTTCTTCTTTATTATAACCATTCGTCTCATAATGAAACTTATCCATCTTTACACCACTTTTTCAGGTTGATTATTAATTACCAGTCGAATTCGTCGTCTTCTTCGTTTTTGCTTTTCTTTGTTGTTTTAGCTGGTACATCATCACTAATTTTCCCTTCGACATTTACATTATTTGGTGTACAAAGGAATATTCCTCCACCTAATTTTTGTAAATCTCCACCGATAGCATAAAGTGTACCTGATAAAAAGTCTACTATTCTTTTTCCTTGATCTGGAGTTACTCGTTTTAAATTAACAACTACTGCATTACGATTTTTTAAATGATCGGCTATTTGCTGTGATTCTGAATAAGCACGTGGCTCAAGTAACATCATTTTGCTACCAGCTACACCATTATCATCTTCATATTCTTCTCTTGACACTTTGTAATATTCCTCCTCTTTAATTTCTTCGTTTGAATCTGATCCATCTTGACCCATTAATTTTTTTAATTTATCGTTGAAAGCCATATTGCTTAACCTCCTACCTTAACTACTATTTATAATAACATACTTTTCTAAAAAGGAAAAGACTTTTTTAGGCACCTAGCTTGAAACAAACATTTTTTGTATAATATTAGTTGAGGTGTTAATAATGAAAGTCTTTAACTATTTAGAATACAATTCAGTAATTATTCTATCATTTTTCTTTATCTCTTTACTTGCTCTTATTTTGAATAAATTAACAAAAGGAAAAAGTAATGATTTATTATTTTCTACTTATCGAAGCAATCCTTTTAATCCTCTAACTTATCTAAGATTGATAACTCATATATTTGGTCATGCGAACTGGCAACACTTTACACATAATTTTCTTTATATTTTGCTGATTGGTCCAATGATTGAAGAAAAATATGGCAGTATTAACCTTTTAATAATGATATGTTCTACTTCCTTAATAATTGGAATTATGAATTCTATCTTTACTAGAAATAAAATTCTAGGAGCTAGTGGCATTACTTTTATGTTAATAGTTCTTTCTTCTTTTGTTAATTTTTCTCTTAATAGGGTTCCTTTAACTTTTATTTTAATTTGTATCTTTTATGTAATTGATGAAATTAAATTTTTTGGAAAAAAAGATTCAATTTCTCATGGTAGCCACTTCATTAGCGCCATTGCTGGTTTTGTTTTTGGCTACATTATATTTCCTGGCTGATACCATACCTTACTGATATCAACATTATTAGAAAGTGGTTCCGGATCGGCTTTTTGGAAATACATACTAGTTGGAACTTTGAAAGCACTTCCGAAAGCTATACAATTACCAGGTTTTAGGTTTTTAAGCTCTTCTACTATTTCAGCTGAAACGTTTGGAACCATTTCTTTAATATATTGTAAATCTTTCGGATGTAATGTTCTTAAAACAACAAAGTTTGAACATTGCGAAATTGCTGTATCAGAAAGTTCACTTGGTCTTTGTGTAATAAGTCCTAGAAGAGCACCGTACTTTCGACCTTCCTTAGTTATTCTATCAAAGATATTATAACCAAGTATTTCTGTATCGGTATCTTTTTGAACATAGCGGTGAGCTTCTTCAATTATTATGTGGAAAGGTGTACTTCCTCTATTAGGATTTTCTACAGTGTAATCAAATACTAACTTCGATAACATTTTTGTTATTACCTTAGCTAATCTGTCATCAATGTAACTGATATTGAAATTAACTATTTGACAATGATTACCATTTAAATCAGTAAATAAATCATTTATATAAGTTGCTCTATCTATATAAGAAGTTGCATCAAAGAAAACATGGTTTGGACTATTTACTAAGCTATGAAGTCTTACACTTAAAACGTTTGCATAGTCATAAACTTTGTCACTTTTCAAAACTCCTTCACTGATTAGGGCAAAATCCATTGCCGTCTCTAGGTCTTTTAATGTATAAGCAATCATTTTATTTGTTTTGGGTGTAGCCTCTTCATCTTGCAAAATAAACTGCTTTACAAAATTGACAACAACTTCCATCTCTACCAGTTTTCCCATCTTATCTATATAAAGGCATTGTTTCAAAGTTCTCGTGTAACCTGGTTGAACTATCTGACTTTCAAGTGATAAATCTCTTGTATGAAATTTTGTGAGAACCGCCGTTACTTGATCTCTTATTTTTGTTGATTGAGAACCACTTAATAAGATGTCTTCTACTGCTCTTGCGATAATATCATTTTTATATTTAATAACCATTTCCTCTTCGCCAGTTAAAATTGGAACTAAACTTAAAGCTTTTTCAATAATTGGTAATTGATTAGTTGAAGTTGCATCCAAAAGTAATGCTATGTCATCTACTCCTAACAACCAAAGAGGAATATTAATTGGTGCACTAGCTTCATTATTTGTACTAGTAGTATAAGTAGTATAATGCATATTTGGATTTATTTTATCTATATCTTTTAATGCTCTTGTATACTCGCCATAAGCATCGAACATTAAAACATGTGCTCCTACGGGACTTGCTATTTTACTAGCAAAAACGTTTTGTAAAATTCTTGACACTGAAAAACTCTTACCAGCTCCACTATTTCCTAAAATAGCAAAATGGTTACTGAAAAAAGAATTTACGTTTACGTGAATTGGATAATTTTGATAAATATTAGAATAACCAAAAAGCACTTCTCCAGCCTGTGGAGTGGTTTTGCCTAAAATCAATTCCAACTCTTCCATATTAATTATTCTAACTGTTGATTTAAATGATGGTTTGCTACTTACGCCAGGAAGAAATTTATTATCTTTTATTTCACCAACTATATTAGCTTTTAAAACAGTTCGCGTTGTACTGACAATTTGTCCTACAACTTTAGCTGGACCATCTTCAAAGATTATGTGTAAATCTACTAAATTTGTTTGTTTTGAAATATCAATTGATAAGTTAACAAAAACGTTACTATCAACTATCTCTTTGATATCGCCTAACATTTCATCACCCTCTACTCTTTTATATAAGTTATTGTATCACAGTTTTCTAATCGAGACAAAATATTATTTAGTAGCAGTGTTACTTACTTTTGACTCTAAATAATTAAGTGTATCTATAGTATTTGGATGAATTAATTTTCCTTCTTTTGTTAACTTTGTTATTTTTGTTTTTAAACATAGTATCACTGCTTGATCTAAATCTTGATAAGCTAGTGTGCGTTCTTCCTCTATGCCTTCATAATTTTTACCAGGTTCTATTTTATCAGCTAGATAAACAATTTTTTCTAATTTGCTCATTCCTGGGCGACCAGCAGTGTGGTAATAAACAGCATTAAACATATCATCAGTGAAATGATATGTTTCCTTAGCTATTATTGCGCCAATAATACCATGAAGAAATTTACTATTTTCTTTATTTAAAACTTCTTCTGGAAGATTATGACTCTTAACAAACTCTAAATTTTCATCTTTAGTAAACTCTTTTGCCATGTCATGAACAAGTCCAGCAAAATAAGCTTTGTCTTCATCTTCTTTATAAAATATTGCTAAATCTTTTGCAACATCAGCTACTCGTAAACAATGATTATACCTATAATCACTTAGTCGTTCTTTTAAACTTTTCTTTACTTCTTCTATCATAATAACACCCTTATTATTATGACATAACTTTAATATTTGGTAAAGTTATATTTACTTCGGTCCATTCTCCCTTTCGTGAGGAATAAGCTATGTTTCCTTTATGGAGTTTAATTATTTCCTTTGACAAACAAGTACCAAGTCCAGTTCCTTTTTTCTTTGTAGTAAAGAACATCTGTCCTACTTTCTCTAATTCTTCTTTTGTCATACCGATACCGTTATCTTTTATCTTTATAAAGATATTACTTTCAGTTTCTTTAACAGTTACATCTATATAGCTATGTTCTTTGGTATCGTCCTTGGCTTCTAGAGCATTTTTAAATAGATTAATAAAAACTTGTTTCAAGCGATTATAATCCGCTTCAAAATATAATTCCTCATAAGGTATGTTATAATTAACTGTAATTTTCTTACTAGAAAAAAGTGGCCTTAATGATGAATCAAGTTCTTCAAATAGCATAACCAAATCTATTTCTTCAGTTTCTATTTTTATTTTCGTATAGTCTAAAAAGTCATCCATTAAAATTAGAGTTCTATTTATTTCACTTTTTAATATTGGAATATACTTAGTACATTTTTTATTATCTGACGGGTCTAACATATCAAGATATCCTTTACAAACAGCAATAGGATTTTTAATCTCGTGCGTTACTTTAAATAATGAAGCACGTAATTCTTTTTCTTTTTGAATATTATATAAGCTGTTATTGAAATCGACAATTTTCTCACCTTTATACAAAAAATAAAGAATCATAGAGCTAACTAGATAAATTACAATAATTATGCAACAAAGATAGATGATATTATTATCATAGCAGCCATTTGGAGAAATAAACCAAAATACTTTTATGGCTAAAAAGAAACTATTAACAATTATAAAGCCATGTATTAGATTTCCAAGAGAAAATTTATACTTATTCAAGTGCAAATATCCTAAAAAATAAACTATATATTCTACAATTAATAGTAAAGGCATAGTTCTTAGAAAGATGGTTTGATAGATAATTAATACGATGGAAATAACTATACTAAACCCTGTTTTTTTCTTTGAAAAAGCTAAAAGCAGCGGTACATCAAATAGCATAGTTGGATAGTTATGATGTAATGGCATTCCACATCTAAGTATAAAATATAAAGAAGAGGAAATGGCCATTTCAAATGCAATGGTATTTACTTCTTTATTAATGTTTTTTCTATACGAAATATATATTAAATATAGAGAAATTGGACATAGTAAATAGACACAATTATTCAGAATTATCTCTAAATAAGACACAATGCTATAGCACTTCCTTTCAGTAGTATTATATGCCATTCTGCTTGTCGAAATTTGTCGAATCTTGCGAGAGATAACTACTAGAGAGAGACTTTCTGCTTCATCGAAACTTTTTGTTTCTCCACAGACGAATTTCGGATGAGTGACACCCTACTATTTTTTATTAGGTACTATAACCCTATTTTATTCTTTCATAAATATTCTTTTAATATCAATATAATAAATATGACAATGCTTTGATTTAACACCTCTTTTCTTTCAAGTTATGTCATCTATTATAACATAGAATATATGTTCGTCAATACTTTTTTTAAAATTTTTTAATTAAATTTTTATACACCAAAAAAGTAAGGAGTTCATTTCCTTACTTTGCTAATAAATCACAGATTAAATTACTTAATTCAGTAGGATTTTCTACTGACAACCCTTCAATCAATCTTGCTTCTTGATAAAGAACTTTACTATACTTATCTAATGTATCAAAGTCTTTATTATTATATAAGTCTTCCATCTTTTTAGTAATTGGATGATTCATATTTATTTCCATAACAGTTTCCGCCTTAACATTTTGGTTATTTGGCATAGTTTGTAGAACTTTTTCCATTTCAGTTGATACTTCACCTTTAGTTTTTAAACAAACTGGGTGATTTTTTAAATGATTAGTAAATGTTACATCTACAACCGAATCAGTTAAAGTAAATTTCATCTTATCTAACATATCTTTATAAGACTTATTAGCCTCTTCTAGTTCTTTCTTCTCTTCTTCAGTTGAAAGATCTAGTTTTTCATCCGCAACATTCATAAATGTTTTATCAGCATACATACTTAAAGTTTTGATTGTAAATTCATCTAAGTATTCAGTTAGATATAATACTTCATAACCTTTTTCTCTAACAGCATCGACTTGTGGAAGCATTTCACATTTTTCTAAACTTTCAGAACAAGCATAATAAATATTCTTTTGGTCACTCTTCATTCTACTTACATATTCTTTTAAAGTAGTATACTTTTTATCATTTGAAGAATTAAATAGTAATAAATCTTGAAGTAAATCTTTCTTCATTCCGTATGTAGAATAAATACCATATTTCAATTGCATACCAAAGTCTTGATAAAATTTTTCATAAGTTTCTCTATCTTTTGAAAGCATAGTTTCTAACTCTTTTTTGATTTTTGATTCTAGACTCTTGGCAATAGCTTGTATTTGATAATTTTCTTGTAGTGTTTCTCTTGAGATATTTAACGCGATATCTTCACTATCTACTAAACCTTTAACAAAACTAAAATAGTCTGGTAGCAAGTCACTACATTTGTCCATGATTAAGACACCTTTAGAATATAGTTGTAAACCTTTTTCATAATCTTTTGAATAATAGTTATATGGTGCATGTGAAGGAATAAATAATAAAGCTTGGTAACTAGTTCTTCCTTCTACTTCACTACGAATTACTTTTAAAGGCTTTTCATAATCGTAGAACTTATCAGTATAAAAGTCTTGATAATCTTCATCTTTTACTTCACTTTTTGGCTTTTTCCAAATAGGTGTCATACTGTTCAATGTCTTATCAACTTCTACTTTTTCTTCCTTATCATCATCTGTTTTCTTTGTCTCTTCTACTGTCATCTTAACAGGATAAGGAATATAGTCAGAATATTTCTTAACTAATCTTTCAATTGTATAATTTTCTAAGAAATCACTGTAGTTATTCTCTTCAGTATCTTCTTTTAGATATAAGATAATTTCTGTTCCTTCATCTTTTTTATCTGATTTATCGATAGTATAACCACTAGCTCCTTCACTTTCCCAAGTATTAGCTTCACCATCTAATGATTTACTATTAACTACTACTTTATCACTTACCATAAAGCTTGAGTAAAAACCAACTCCGAACTGACCAATTATTGATAAGTTTTTCTCATCTTTCATATTTTCTTTGAATAGTTCAGAACCACTTTTAGCAATTGTTCCTAAGTTGTTTTCCAACTCTTCCTTAGTCATACCAATACCATTATCTTTAATAGTTAATGTTCTATTTTCTTTATCTGGTATTAACCTTATTTCTAAGTCCTCTTTCTTTATTTTAATTTTAGTGTCTGTTAGTGATTTGTAATATAATTTATCAAGGGCATCACTAGCATTAGAAATTAATTCTCTTAAGAATATTTCCTGATTTGTATAGATGGAATGAATCATCATATCTAATAGTTTTTTTGATTCTGCTTTAAATTGTTTTTTCAAAATATATGCATCTCCTTTTTGTTAGTTTTCCCTCTAACAATTAGTAGAATATCACTAGAATTAGCAATTGTCAACAGTGAGTGCTAATTTTTTTAAGAACGCTATTTTTTGATATTCATTTTAATAAAAGGTATGATACAAAAGTCTAAAAACGAAAAAAGTTCGTAAAAAACGGACTTTAATCTAAAAGTTTGTGATTATTTTTAATATTTTATCAAGCTTCCCTTCTTCTTTAAATTTTCTAAGCTTAGTTAATTGCTTTTCCATTAACGTATAGTTTATAACCATTAAAGTCAATATTACTATAGTCAGTGTCACTATCTTCTAAGCCAGTTACGTAGCTATCACCTGTTAATTTAATTTTAGAAGTTTTATCTAAAACTAGTTTAATAGATTTAGCAGTATTATCACCATTAATTGTTCCTTCATAATAAGATGAATCTTTTAAGTTCATTTTTAAAGTTGAGATTTCATCTATAACAATATTTCCGGTAGCACTTTGATTAGTCATATTAAGTGTTGTATCTCCACCATTACTACCTTCATTTCCCCAAGACTCTTTTTGACTTTTTAAAAAGTTTCCTGTTTTATCATTATTAGTAATAGTATTATTAGAAAGATTGATAGTGACAGAAGTATTTGTTATATAGAAAGTATCTCCTTTATTTGTTACGATATTACTATCTTTTGCAGTAAATGTTGCTTCACCATCACTGGCATCACCACTCATTGATTGATATAGGAAGATATTTTTATAAGTGGTTGATTGACCGTTTAGTTTGCTATTAGTATCTGTTAAATCAACATTTTCTAAAGTTACAGAGTTTTTACCTTCTATTACTACTCCTTCTGATTTTGTTGCTATCAATTTTGCATTTTTTACAGTGATATTAGCTGTTGAATAAATGCTAGGAGAACCAACACCATCAGTTTGGTAGGTACCTTTATTAACATTTACTTCTCCGCCACCTCTATCACTTCTTATAGCAGCTGATGACGTTCCACTTGTTTTAACGGTAAGATTAGTAGCGTTCATTATGCCTCCTCCAGTAGTCATTATTCCACCGGAGTTATCTTTAGTAGTAGTTATTTTTGAATCACTTATATTAACAGTAGTACCATCACTAGAAGCGTTATTGGTAGTAGCACTTCCTCCGTAAGAGAAAACACCATTTGCTCCAGTTGCATTAGTCGTTACTGTGATGTTTTTTAGTGTTAGATTAGCTCCGTCTTTAGCAAGAATTGCTGAGTTATTTCCATAGAAGCTGGTACTATCTCCACCATCAGAATCTCCTTCTTTAGTGATACTTGAGTTTTCAATTGTTACCGTACTTTCTGATACTAAAACACTATTTTCATCACTAGTTGTAGAACTATAGTTTTCATCAGTGATTTCTTTATCTTCTGTTATTTCTGTTGCTGCTTGATATTCTACTTTACTATTTTGATTGTTATTACCTGGTCCACTAGATTCTGTTTTATTAGTAGTTATTAATTTGTTATTTATATAGAAAGACCCAATAGTTAATAGTAATACGCTAAGTACATAAATTACTATTTTGTCTGTTGATTTAAAAGTTTCTTTTGTTGTTTTTTTATTTAGATTAGACATTATTAAGTATATTAGACTAAGAGAAAGCCCTAGTCCTTCTATTGCAAATAAAACATAGTAAATTACTGATGTATTATCACTGGTACTAGTCATATTTGGCATTTGATTATTATTGTCATTATTATCACCACTTGGTTTTTCCGGTGGTGTTCCTTGATTATTTTGACTATTTCCGCCATTAGCATTATCCTGTGATGTACTATTATCATTATTTTGATTATCATCTGGTTTAGCTGGTGGAGTATTGTCGCCACTTTGATTATTTCTCATACTAGGAGGGTTACCCATCATTTCTGTATTTGGTCCACTAGTATTGGTAGTGTTTTTCTTAGCATAATAATTTGTTAAAAACATTGCTGCTATCATTAAAATAATTATTCCTATGAAAATTCCATTTTTTACACTTCGTTTCAATTTAACCATCTCCTTTTTTAATATGTATTTTTTATAAGTTTTTATTCGATAATCTATCCCTTCCTTTCGATGTATTAATAGTAATATACTTTTCTTAAATGAACATTAAAAAAAGAAAGATTTATTTATTTTTATCTTTCTTATCATAATCAGCTAGAAAACTTTTATATACGCCATTAGTTTTCGTTCCTAAAACACAATCAAGATTAACGTTATCTAAGCTTTTGAAAATGTTATAATCAGCGTTTTTATTTATTTTTCTTAAGTTTTTGATTAGTTCTTTCATTTCTTTTCTCTTACTAGTCCCATCATTTATTAAAGAACAGCCTTCTGTAAAGCGACAAGCGCAGTTGATAAATGTTAGTTCATTACTATTACGCCAAGAAATAATAGCTTCTTCTTTAACTAAGTATAAAGGTCTTATTAGTTCTAGGCCTTCAAAGTTATCACTATGTAACTTTGGCATCATTGTTTTTATTTCTGAACCATACAACATGGAAAGTAATGTTGTTTCGATAACGTCATCGAAATGATGCCCTAATGCTATTTTATTACAACCCAATTCTTTAGCTTTATTATATAGGAAGCCGCGTCTCATTCTAGCACACATATAGCAAGGACTTGAATCTATTTGACTTACTACATCAAAAATATCACTTTCAAATATTTCAATTGGAATATTTAATATCTTGGCATTATCTTCAATCATTGCGCGGTTATACTCGTTATATCCAGGGTCCATTACAACATATCTCGCACTGAATTTAACTTTACCATGACGAATTAATTCCTGAATACATTTTGCTAGTAAAAATGAATCTTTTCCACCAGAAATACAAACCATTACATTATCATTTTCTTTAATTAATTCATATTCACTAACTGCTTTTATAAATTTAGAAAAGATATCTTTACGATATTTTTTAATGATGCTTCTTTCTATTTCTTTATACTTTTCCATTTTCATACTCCTTATATAGTAAATCAAATACTCTTAAAAATTCATCAATTTCTGCTTCAGTGGTTTTATATGAAAGACTTACTCTCACAGACGAAGTGGCTTTTTGTTTATCTTTAGTTAAAGCATATACTAGCTTAGATGGTGTTGTTATCGGACAGCAAGAGGTTTTAGTTGATAGGTAAATGTCATATTGTTCAAAGTAATGTTCTATATCCAATGCTTTTAAACCTAACAAACTAAAATTAATAACGGACGGTAAAGAATTTTCTCTACTATTAATTGAAACGTTTTTATATTCTTTAAGTTTTGTTTTTATTTTTGTTCCTAGTTTTGTTAGATAGTTAAATTTTTCTTCTTGATTAGTAAGTGCTATTTCTAAAGCTTTTTCTAAAGCTAAAATATTAGCAAGTGAAGGAGTCCCTGCTCGATAAATGGTGGTTGATTTACCACCTTCTATTTGTGGGGTTAAACGAACACCATTCTTTTTTATTAAAATACCAAAATTATCTAAACCATGAAATTTATGAGGATTTACGGTTATTAGGTCCACTCCATCATAATTAATTCTTGCTTTCCCTATCGCTTGAGTAGCATCAGTATGAAAGTGACAGTTAGGATAATCTTTTAAAATAGCAGCTATTTTCTCAATAGGTTGAACTAGTGCTAATTCACTATCAACAGAAGTTACACTTACTAAAATAGTGTCATTTCTTAACATTGATTTTAAAGCTTCAATATCAACTATTCCTGAAGAAGTAATTGGAATAACTTCTACTTCAAAACCAAGTTTTTCTAAACTAACTACAGAACTAGTAATAGAGTTATGTTCTAAGCCACTTATCAAGATATGTTTACCATAGTTTTTATAGCTAAGACTAAGTCCCTTAATAGCTAAATTATTTGCTTCTGTTCCACCAGAAGTATAAATTATTTCTTCTTTAGATATAGAAAGTAACTTAGCAATATTCTCTGTTGCTTTTTCAATAAGTTCATTTTCAGCTAGACCTAGCTTATGAGAAGAATTCGGATTAGCATAGTATTTTCTAGTAGTGTTACAAAAAACATCCAAGACTTCATCTTCGGTAAAACTAGCTGCTATGTTATCAAGATAAATCATAAAACCACACCTTTTGTTAAATTTCTTTTCTTATTATAGGTATATAATATTTTAATGTCAACTAAAGATTTTCTTCTACTTTTTTAATTTTTTCTTCTTCAAATAATTTAGCCATTGTTGGACTGTTAGCGGTTAGTTTTTTTATAGTTAACTCTTCCGCTTTGTTATTAGCTAACCTTAAGTTTTTATCACTTGATAATAATGCCTCTTTAGTCTTCTGTAAATGATCAATTGTTTTATCAATTTCATCAATTGCTTTACTAAACCTTTCTGATGCCAAACGGTAATTTCTAGCGAAGCCACTTTTAAAAGCATTCATATTTTCTTCAAAGTGTGATATATCGATATTTTGATTTTGAAGAGTAATCATCTCTTTTTTATACTTCAAAGAATTTAGAGCTGCTCCTCTAATTAGGGTTATTAAAGGGATAAAGAATTGTGGTCTAATAACATACATCTTAGGATAACGATGAGAAACATCTACTATACCCGTATTGTAATAGTCATTATCAATTTCTAATAATGATACTAATACTGCATACTCACAATTTTTTTCTCTTCTGTCTTTATCAAGTTCCTTAAAAAAGTCTTCGTTTTTATGTTTAGTAGCAGTCATATCAGCTTCGTTTTTCATTTCAAACATAATAGAAACAACTTCTGTTTTTTCATCATCATAATCTCTAAAGATAAAATCCCCTTTAGAACCACTTTTAGCATCATTATCTTTTTCAAAATAAGCATTTGGAAACAACGGTCTTAAAGTATTAAATTCATTATTACAATGTACTTCTAGACTTTCCCCTATCATTTTAGTTGATTGTCTTGCTTTCATATCTTTGTAATAGGCTATCATTTCATCTTTATCTTTTAGTTTATTTTCATAAACATCTTTTAAATTCTTTTCTTTTAAGGCATATTCTTTATTATCTAATTCTATCTGATTTTTTAAATTTGAAATATTCTTATCTTTTTCATTTTCTAATTCTTTAATTTTAAGATTTAGATTAGCTATTTCTTCTTTATATTCATTAGCTGTTTTTATCTTAGTATTTTCTAAAACTGTTTCTTCTAATTGTTTCTTATTATTTAGCTCTTCACGTAACTTAATTATTTCTAAGTCTTTAGCTTTTAATTGTTCAGTCATTTGTTTTTCTAATTCATTTTCTGCTAACTTTATTGCTTGTTTTTTATCATTCTCATATTGTTCTTGTCTTGAAGCTATCTCATTTTTAAATTCACTATCTCTTACTTGTTTTACAATAGAGTCATATTGTTTTTCATCAATTTTAAATACAGTTCCACAGTTTGGACATTTTATTTCATTCATAATTAACCTCTAATCTTCACTTGTTTTTTCTTTCAAATTTTTGAATTTTGTTTTGAAGCTATCTATATAACTTTTATTAATGATGATTTTATCATCCTTTTCTTCTTTTTCCTCAACAGGTGTAGGATTACAACCACCCTTTTCGATACCAATTTTATTTATATGGAATTTTGTTCCACAGTTTTGACACTCTAAGTAATCACCTTTTTGAACAAAATAAGCTTTAGGAGAAGGATTACAAACTTGACAAGTATTAAGAGCTATTCTAACCTTGCCATCCGTTCCTCTAACTAGGATGAACTGAATGATTACGCCGTCATCATCATAGTTAATAAAAGTTGCGGTTTTAGTTATCTTGGTTGTATCTAAGGTGATGTTATCATCTTCATCTGCTGTTACTGTTATATATTTGTTTTTTTCCTGTTTTTCTTTTTTTACTTCTTTATTACCACATCCACTAACTGTTAATATCACAAGTAATAGTAATACTAAATAACCAACCTTCTTCATCTATTTTACTCCCATATATTTATAATCTAAAGCATTAATTTTTTCTTTTATTCTTTCTAAATCTAAAGCTTCTTTACTAAGAATTGTTACTTCTTTGCTTTTTAAATCAACTTTGACTTTAGAAACTTCTTCTAATTCTTCTAAGGAAGTGATAACCTTATTAGCACAATGGTTACAACTCATTCCTTCTACTTTAATTATAGTTTTTATTTTCTTATTAAACATTTTTATTCATTCCTTTCTAATTTTATTCTTCTAAGACGAAGGGCATTAAAGACAACTGTCAAACTACTTAAAGTCATTGCTAAAGCTGCTATCATAGGATTCATAACAATATTAAATTTTGAAAATAATCCCATAGCGATTGGTATCATTAAGATATTATAGAAGAAGGAAAAGAAAAGATTTTGCTTGATATTTTTGATTGTCTTCTTACTAATAGTAAATAAATTAAGGATATTTTCTAAATTGTCATTCATTAAAATAATATCACTTGAGTTATTAGCAATATCTGTTCCACTACCAACTGCTACTCCAACGGTAGAAGTAGCAAGACTTGGAGCATCGTTTATACCGTCTCCGACCATCATTACTTTCTTACCACTTGCTAACATTCTTTTAATAATTTCTGTTTTCTCTTTAGGAAGAAGTGAAGCTTTAACGCCATCAAGAGCTAAGTCTTTACTAATAATTTTGGCTGTTTGTAGATTATCACCTGTCAACATTCCAACCTTTTTAGCTTGTTTTTTTAATTTTTTTATTACATCTTTAGCATTATGTCTTAAAGTATCTTTAACTCCTATTAGAGCTATTATGTTCTTCTCTTCCATAACATAAATGATACTACTTCCTTCTTGTACTAGAGAATTATAATCATTAATATGAATGTCTTCTATCATTAATTGATCAACTAACTTAGCATTTCCTAGATAATATCTCTTATCATTTATATTACCACTTATACCAAGACCTGCTATATTATTAAATTTACTAACTTCCAAAGTATTTTTCTTTTGAAAAGCTTTGGCAATCGGATGAGTTGATTTACTTTCTAAACTCCCTACTATTTCTAATAGATGATTATTATCATAACTACTATAGTTATATAGTTTCGCAACTTGTAAATTACCATAAGTAAGGGTACCAGTTTTATCAAAAACTATAGTATCTATATTATTTAATTCTTCCAAAGTCTCACTATTTTTTATTAAAAGACCATTCTTAGCACAAATTCCTTCACTAACAATAACTGCTAATGGCGTAGCAAGTCCTAACGAACAAGGACAAGCCACTACTAATACGGTAACAAATCTAGTTAAAGCTATATCTAAACTATTCGTTAATAGGTTAAAGATTAAAGTTAGTAAAGCAATTACCATAATACTTGGGACAAAAATAGCACTAACTTTATCGGCTAATTTAGCAATCGCTGGTTTTGTATTAGTAGCTTCCACTACTAATCTAACTATTTCGGAAATAGTAGAGTCTTTTCCAATTCTAATCGCTTCGTAAGTAATATAACCATTGGTATTGATACTTCCTGCTATAACACTAGCACCTGTTCCTTTTTTTACTAATTTACTTTCCCCGGTAATAAAAGCTTCATCAAAATAAGCACTTCCACTGATTATATTTCCATCAACGGCTACTTTTTCACCTGGTTTACAAATTAAAATATCGTGTTTTTGAACTTCATCTATATTAACTTCCCTCTCACCTTCACTGGTTTTTAAAACTGCTTTGGCTGGTGTTACTTGAACTAATTCTTTAATCGCTTCTTTGGTTTTAGCTTTACTCTTAGTATCAATAAATCTTCCCAGTTTAACAAAATAAATTACTATACAAAATGACTCATAATATAGATTTTCAACATAAGATGAGTGACCATTAATAATCATTATGGTACTAACTAAACTATAAAGAAAACTTGATAAAACACCAATTGCTACTAAGGTGTCCATATTAGGTGCTTTATGGATAAGATTTAAATAACCATTCTTTAAGATATCTTTACCATAATATAGAAAAGGAAGTGATAACATTAATAATGATAATGCATAATTTAAAGGATACTTTTCCATATTAAGATACGGTATCACTGGTAATCCAACCATATGTGACATGGAAATATATAATATTAAAATAGCTAAAATAGTATAGGTAATAAATAATTTCTTATCTAGTTTTTGTTCCTTAAAGGAATTATCTGATGAATAGATACCTAAACTTTTATAACCAGCTTCTTTAATAATTTTTTCTAAATCAGTTATTGTCAGTTCTTCACTATAAGTAATATTAGCAGTTGCTAAGACAAGGTTAACAGAAGCATCAACTACGCCTTTTTGTTTTTTTAAATATTTTTCTAAACTTGACGAACAAGCACTGCAACTCATTCCCTCTACACTTAAAATTACATTCATATCAACTTTTCCTTTCAAAATATTTTTTATTATCGATAACTTTAATATTATTTTTAATCATATTCATATAACAAGTATAAGTTAGTGTTTCTTCCTTGGTAGGAGTAAATTCAATAATGTTATCCCCTACTTTCAGTTTTTTCTTTATCTTATATTTAGCTAGATATATCTCATTATTACAGCCAGTTAGTTTATCTTCATCAACGTGAATTATTAGTTTCACGGGTATATCTTTTTGAATAATAATATCTTGATAATTTCCATAAGAAACATTAATTTTTACTTCTTGATAAGTTTCTTTTAGTATAGCTTTTTGATAAGTACTGTCATCATTATTTTTAAAAAGATCTATATTTAGATAAAGTAAGGCTTGATTAAGCATCACCACTGATAAAATAAGAATTAGACAAGTAGCAATTTTATTAACAATTATTTTCCATTTACCTGTCAACTTATTTAGAAATAAACCAGTTCCAAGCATAAGTGGTATTGTTCCTAGACAAAAAAGAAACATTGAAATAGCACCTTTGATGGGACTTCCTGTTGACAAAGCATAAACCTGCATTGCTTGTAAAGGTCCACAAGGCATTAGACCATTCAAAAGACCAATTATTAAAGGATTAGCAGTGACTGTTTTATGGCGAATTAGTTTTAGTTTCTTTAAAGGTATTAACCCAAGCATAGCAAGAGCCATTAGAAACATTACAATAGCTGCTAGTAAAATAATAATACCAGTTACTGTTTTATTGACAGTTAAAACACTACCGATTAAGCCGACTATTCCTCCTAAAGCAGTATAAGAAATAAGTCTTCCTAAATTATAAAGAATTGGTTTTTTATAACTTCGTTTAGTAGTTTTATTAATTACTGTTAATAAATTTATAGCACCACACATACTTACACAATGAATACTAGTTAACAAACCAGTCACAAAAAGCATTCCATAAGTAATATTTTCATCAATAGTTGGAATAACGTTGAATATATTAAAACCAATTATTTTATTTAATAAGTAAAAAACAAGAATTATTATTAATAAAATGATAATTATTTCTACTGGTTTTACTTTATCAGATAATAAACTTATATCATCACTTATATAACTCTCTTGTGTAAGATAACCCAAAGAATTTATTAGTTTAATAATTTTCTTCTTTTCAAGATTTCCAACATACTCAATAATAGCAATATTCTTTTGAAATTCAACTTTGATAATATTTTTTTCTCTTAGTAAATTAGTTTCAATCGTATCTAAACAATGACTACAACTTATTCCTTCAATTTTGACATAAACTTTCATTAAGAATTAATCCTTCCAAATAAATCAATAACGTCATCAATTACTTCTAACTTATCATCTTTTAAGTCTTTTACTACACACGTTTCTAAGTGATTCTTCAATATTTCGTTACCAAGACTTTTTAATGCTTTATTAACTGATGATATTTGAATTAAGACTTCATCACAATATCTATCAGTTTCTATCATTTGCTTAAGACCTCCTATCTGCCCAGAGATAATATTAAGTCGTCTGATTAGTTTTTTCTTTTCATCTTCTGTACGATGTTTGGTTCTTGTACATTCCTGACAATTCACTTTCATATTGTAGCACCTTCTTTCTTATCTAATTATAGGGGTAGGGGGTATATCTGTCAACAGAAAAATAATCTAAATTTTTCTAATTTTGTTTTAATGACTACTATTTTTTCTCGTTTTACGTCCACTATTATAACATAGAAATTTTGTTCGTCAATATCATATTTTCACTTTCTAAAAATTACCAAAAAAACAAGAAAGTTAACTAGTCCTTTCTTGTTAATTTCAACTATATTTTAAAGTAGCCACCAAAATTATGATATAAGTTTAGTTCAAAATAAATACTATCTAAAAAGTTTTCTTTGAAGAAATTCTTTTTTGTTGTAACTAATTTATTAAGTTTGTTATACAATTTCAAAACATCTTCCCTAACAATTTCGTCTTTATATTTTACTATCTTATAAGTAATTGAATCTGGGTCCCCTACTAATGACTTATAATTAGTCGTATTTATCTTACACTGACTAGGTAGACAGATAAAGGAGAAGAAATTATCTTCACTCATATGTAAATATTTTGCTAAAGCCTTAATTTCTTCTTTATTTGCTTTAATCGGATTAACTCTTTTTTTCTTAAAGAATTTATTCTGTTCTATCCAAAACTCATCATCTTCTTTCCCAGTTACTACCCCACCAAAGTTATGCACTTTCATCACAAAAATACCATATTTAGATAATGCCATATAATCTATTTTATGAGTCTTTCCATCTACTTTAAAGACAACATCCCTTAATACCCTATAATATTTTAGATTTAAACTTGATATTTCGTGCATTGCGATATAGTCACAATAACCTCCTCTTAAATAAACGTAAGTTTTTCTCATTAAGAAACTAACTAAACTTACCACTGCAATAATAATTAATATTTTCATTTTTACTTTCCTTTCTTTTATTCATTGTTCACTTGACACTTTTTTATTTTTCTTTACACTTTCACTTACTTCTTAATATATATTAATATTAGTAGGCGACAAAAAAAGAGCGCAAAAAACTCAATTATTAAGCCTTTACTAGCGCTCTTCTAAGTAGATTAATTATAACATATTACTACTAGTAATTGTCAACCATTTTTATTTCTTTACACAAATTTATATTTTATTTAGTTTTTCCGGTCTTTATTCTAAGTTTTTTATACATATTATACATTAGTCCTAAACCTAAAATAATCATAACAAATAAATAAATTGGTCCGATGTAAGGTATCATACTAATAATTTTAATACTCAAGACACCAATTAACATCTCTAGATGAATGTTATCGATATGAAATACTCTTTTAGCCATTAACTTACCAAAGTAAATAGCAGATATTAATCTTGATAAGTATATTGTTACTACATAGAATAATAATAGCACTATTCCTAATGGTAAACCAATTATTGTCGCCATTGATACTAAGGAAATTACAGGAACCGCTAGAAAATAAACAAATCCAGTTCCCATTGTATTTAACATTTTAGACTCTTCAGCAGCTTTATCTAACTGAATAAAGATACCTGGTAAAATATAATATAACATCAAAGCAATGAGAAAGCTAGTTACTATTCCGATTAAAAGAGAAGCTATTTTTCTAGAACTGATGCTTACTTCATCACGCTGTTCCCTCTGATAAGTTTCCACCTTATTTATAATAGCTTTACTAGCTTGATAGGTAGCATCCTGGTTGTATAATAAGGTACCTTTAATTTCTGTAGCATCAGCTATTTCAAGAGTACTTGCTAGCACTTTGACATTTCCAGTAATATTTTTAGAATTAATAACAACTTTATTTCCAGCTAAGAAAAGATTTCCAGCAACATCAGCATTTACAGTTATGTTATTTCCAGCAATATAAACATCTCTTGCAATATTAGCTGTTTCTGAAACTTTAATTGTATTTCCAGCTAGAAATAAATCTCGTGTCACTAAACCTTTAAAGTTAATCTCATTTCCAGCAATCAAACCATACTCAGAACTTCCTTTGATATCTAAAGTATTTCCCGCTGCAAAGTTTATACCTTTAATATTACTATCAGTAGAAATATCATCTCCGGCGGTAAAAAGGCTGTGATTTACAACCTTATTACTATTTTCATTTTCAATATTTAAGTAATTTGTATTATCAGCCTTACCTTCAACCTCAGCATTAACAATATAGACATTACTAAATAATAAAGAATAACTTACTATAAGTATAAGTAGTACTTTTTTTAAGTTTTTCATTAAATGTTTCCTCCTATCAAAAGAATACCATAAGAATTAGAAAAAAGAAATTACTTTTTTCCACTCCATATCTCATACCAGTTTTTAATGTTATTTTTAGAGTCCGTTGCTATTTCTTTGATTAAAGACCAAGTAAGTCCAAAGTTCTTTTTCATAGTTTGAAAGTCTTCTTTAGCAAGTTCACAAGTAGTAGCATCTTTTGTACAAATAGAAGAAGTAATATTTAAATAGCTACTTACTACTTTACTCTTGACTGTATTATAAGCTCTACCGGTCTTACTACTTATTTCTTCTTTATAATTAGGGAAATATTTATTAATCTTCGTATCTAAATAAAGAGCTGTTTCCAAAACTTTCAACTTAGCACTGGCAGATAATTCTCTAAAAGTATGTCCTTTAATTTGACCATTATAAAAGATAAAATCAACAATAGTAATAAAGCTTTCTTTCAAAGTCTCTTGATTATTATTTTTCATATTATTTACATATGTTAAAACTTCACTATCGGTGCTAGTTTGACTAGAATTTCCTACTGTTTGGACTGTTTCAGTAGTTGATATTTCCTCTTGACTTGGATTAGTAGAACTTGCTTTATCATTCTCAGTTTCTAAAGAAGTAGATGTTTCCCTCTCTTGCTCTTCTACTTTAGTATTATTCTTAGAACTAGTTGTTAGTACTAAATCTTCATCAGAAATAGCAATACTTACTACCCCATCTTTAGTTTTCTTATCTTTTAGTTTATAAGTAAACTTCACTTTATCATTTTCTTTATAATCACCCTTATAATTAGTAATGATATAACTTTCATTATTACTTTCTCCTACAAGATAATTTTTTTTCACAGCACTAATCGTCACTGTTATATTGTTTTCTTTAGAATCATTCTTTTTACTAATTACTAAGGAAATAGAAATGATTAATACTAATGCTAGAAAAACGATAACCACTATATTTCTAAGCTTAGACTTTTCCATAGTCTCCCCTCTTTTCTTGGCCATATTATACCACTTTTTTCTAAAAAAAAGAAGAATCATTAAAGATTCTTGATTTTAATTAAGATATAGATACTTTCTATCAAACTAACTGTTTCAGAAATTATTAAGAATGAACCAGCTAATGTTGCTAAAGCTATCATTGAACTAAATGGATTAGTGATTAAAACCACTCCTAGAATTACCATTAGTATTTGCATGATAAGAAGTAAAAACCAATTACTTTCTTTAAAGACACTTAAGTTGATAGATAATTGCATTTTAATTAAGTTACTAGCAATAATCCAGATACCAAGTATTACTGGGAAGACACTAATAAGGTCTGCTCTATATAGATACGTTAAAGTACCGGTTAAGATGGTTACTATTCCAGTTACTAGTTCAAGACTAAATAATCTTTCTGCGCTATTCAACATAAAATAAGAAAAGAAACTACTTATTCCATTGATAATCATAATTACAGCAAAGAAAATGATTGCTACTTCTAATGATTTAAGCGGTTGAACTAATAAAAATATACCTAGTATTATTAGTAAACTCGAAATGAGAATAGAATATTTTTCAAAATTCTTTAAATAATTTTTAATCATTAAATTTCCTCCTTTATTATCATATTCTCACTTATTATTATACCTTTTAAGGAGGAAAAAGGAAACTACTAAAAAATGATTATTAGCGCTTCGCAAGTTATCTTTTCAAAAAATCATTGTTACGATAGGAAACTAAGTTTTTAAAACTACCTTCTGAATAAGGTGCTATTTGATATGGTGGAAAGAAAACTAATATTCCTCTTGGTGTTAAGGCAAATACTTGATAATTCCAAGAAACTGGTTTAGTTCCTTCTAAGAACATATTCTTATCAACTATTCTTTTATCATTAGCAAATTGTTTTCTTATATTTGTTGATAAGTAATTTAATATAAAGGGGTCTTTTTTTAATAAAGTATCAATAGTTATCATTTTGTTAGTTAAAGTATCATAAGTAAATGACACTATTTTGTGGTCAGGATGGGCACCAAAAACAAAACTTTCAATGTAAAATACGTAACTATCATAACTATCGTAAGTATAGTAATCATAAGTTATTGTTAAATATCCTGGTATTTTAATTGCATAATTTTCTTCTGAAGCTATTAAGAATTCAGTTATCTCTTGATTTAAAAACTTAGTTATTTCTTTTGCTAAATCTTGATATGTTATTTTAGGAAATACAACATTTATTTTATTTTGCAAACTTATCACCCGTTTCAATATATGTTAGTAAAGATTATTTTAGAATAATTAAATTATTTTGTTCCATACTAAAAATGGTGATAGTTATGAAAGTACGACTTGGTTATGTTGCTAGTCCCTTGACTTTAGATAAGATTACTTATTCCCATACAATGACTTATAAGACCTACTCTAATCTTAGTAGCAATGAGGCACAAAGAAAACTAAAAGAAATTGTCAATAGAAATTTGTTTATCTTCAGTCAGGTACTTGATTATAACTTTATCAATAGTGTGCACTTTTATCGAATGTCACCTAATATTGTGCCACTTGCTACTCATCAATTAGTTAATTTTAATTATATTAAATTATTTTCAGAAAGATTTAGTGAAGTTGGAAGAAAAATTAAAAAGTATAAGATAAGAGTTGATACTCATCTTGATCAATTCTGTGTTTTAAATAGTATTAATGACGAGGTGGTAAAAACTTCTAGATTACAAATTGAATATCATTATAATCTTTTTAAATTATTAGGAATTGAAGGAAAAGCCATTATTCATATAGGTAGTGGTAAAGAAAATAAAGAAGAAGCTTTAGCAAGATTTATTACTAATTTTAGAAAGCTTCCTAAACATTTGCAAGATATTATTATTATAGAAAATGATGATAAGATTTTTACTTTTGAAGATACTTTAAAGGTTTGTAAGGAATTAAATATTCCAATGGTACTTGATTATCATCATTATAGATGTAATAAAAAGAAGAAGTTAACAGTTAAAGACTTAGAAGAAATATTTGCAACTTGGAAGGGAACTAAAGATAATCCTAAAGTTCACTTTTCTTCTCCTAGAAGTAGAAAGGATAAGAGAAGTCATAATAACTATATAGATGAAAAAGATTTTATCAAATTTCTTGATTTAGTAAAAAAAGTTGATGTTGATATTGATATAATGCTTGAATGCAAAATGCGTGATATGGCATTATTTAAGTTAATCAGGCAATTAAAGTGTCATAGTGAATATGCTTTTCTTAATGAAACTTCATTTAAATTTTAGATTTCAACCAATTTTCCTCGAAAATGAACAATAAATTTTAAAAAATATATTGACGTGGTTCGTTTATTATGATAATATAAGTTTGTCTTTTGAAGAAGAGCTTATGCGCTCGTAGCTCAGTTGGATAGAGCGTTTGGCTACGAACCAAAAGGTCAGGGGTTCGAATCCCTTCGAGCGCACCACTTCGGGAAGTAGTTCAACTTGGTAGAGCACTTGGTTTGGGACCAAGCTGTTGCAGGTTCAAATCCTGTCTTCCCGACCAGTTAGAATTTTAAAGTCTTGATTATCAAGGCTTTTTTTGTATTTAAAAAAGTATACCTTTATTTTCGGTATACTATTCATCTATACTTATATCTTCCTCTTCAAGATAACTTTCTGTTTCTTCTTCATCAGTTAGTTCTAAGTTAGTTTTATTTTCGTCCTTTAATATACTATCAGCAAATTCATCTGTTTCTTCTATTTCTTGTTCTTCTTCAATTATTTGGTCATCAGACTCTAAGACTTCTTTTAAAAGCTTATCAAAATCAGTATTAGTTAGTGGTGTTTTTTCTTCATTCATTATTACTATTTCCTTTCCATCTTTATCTATAACTAAATTATAACATTATTTTTTTAAAGAAAAAAGTCAGTTACCTGACTTCTAACGAAAATTACAGCAAGAACCTTGATTAATATTACTTACTACATTTTCTTCACAGCAAGAATATTCTGGACAATAAGTATGCTTATAAATATGATGATTTATTATTCTAGTTCTAATTGGGCAAACGTGTGGTACTTGATGAATTATAGTTCTATTTATTTGTCTTTCTTGCATTGGTTCTATGATAGGACTTTGCGTAGTTCCTTGCATATAATTTCCTTGATTATTCATTCCCATTCCATTTATATTTACATCGATATCCATATCTTTGTCGATAATATTTCCATCGCCAACAATACTAGCCGTTTGATTCATATTAAAGTCTTGATTATTGTATAACATTTGTATTTCCTCCTCTAATATAGATTATGATTAATACTTAATAATGCCTCTTTATTTTGCCTAGCAAAAGTGCTATAATATGCCCTATTAAGGGGTGAACTTAATGTTTGATATAAAGACTTTAGAAGAAGCTATTAATTTACTTGAAAGTATTGATGAACTTAATTTATCAGAAGCAGATTATAATAAAGTGATAAATTATCTTGCTAGAAGTTTTCCAGAGGTGGAACGTTATCTAAAAGATAATTATCAACTACTTTATCGTTTACAAAGGAAAATGGAAGAGAAAAATGCACCTTTACAGTTATATTTTAAATCTAAAATTATGTACAAGATTATGAGAAACAATTTATATTCTTATTTTGAAATGCTTGATAAAAACTTTGACTTTGATAATTTAGAATATAAAGGAGCTGGTTCTTCCAATTTTACCTTTTTCTTTGATGATAAGGTTTTAAAGATTGGTGATAAAAGAAAAACTTTTGATTTCCCTACTTTTTATCGTTTCAATGATTTAATTGTACAGAAGAAATTTCCTACTGAAAAGGATAGTTTATACTTAGAAATAAGTCCTAAAGGAGAAAGTATCAAATTAACAGATGAAGATTTAGCAGCAATTAATGATGACCTAGCTAGAGCTAATCTTGAAATTGGTGATAGTAATTTTCAAGATAACTTTGCTATATTTCCGACTAAGTTCAACTATTCTGGTTTTACTGATATTGATGGGAATCATGAAGTAATTAACATTGAGCAAAGTAAAGCCTATCAAAAAAAGAAAATCAAACTAATCGACCTTGATTATATTTATAGAAAAGGCGATAAGTCAGCAGCACATATATCTCGTCTTTAAATACTTTTATATTTAATTAAATAAGTCAATTACATCATAATATGATGTTTTTTCTTTATATTTAATTTCATTAATTGGTATTTTCACTCCTGTTTCATTATATTCCATATAAATATTAAGATTTTTATCACACCATTCTTTTGATGGTTCATTTCCTTCACCAAACATTAAAGTTAAATCAACAAAAACTGGATTTTTTAATAAAAACACTTGATCAAATTCGTTTAATACATAAATTACAAAAGCATGATATGTATTTTGAATTGTATTTTTTATGTTTTCATCAAAAGTAATAATATCAGATAGCTGATGCCATTCTGTATCGCCAATTTTCTGATCAGGGATCAAATATCTTATGTTTTCTAAACCATTTCTTATAATTTGTGTAGGTGATGAAGACTTTATCATATTTGAAAAGAAATACTTATGATTTAAAACACTACTCTTTTCAAGAGGTTGTTGAAAAATACCACAACTACTCTTTCCAGCTGTACAATTGACTGTAGCAATTCCATCAGTTACTGAATCTAATATAGCACCGTCATTAAAAGCCCAATTACGTCCCATATCTTTAAAATCACTATTTTCTATAAAGTTATTTAATTTAACATAATATTTTCGACATTCATCATCTACTACTAAATCCCCTCCATTATTAAGACACAAACTATCTAAATCTTCATTACTTATATAAGTAGTTTCTACTCTAAGCTTTCCAAAATAATATTTATTCATCACACTATTATCTGCATTAATAGAAAGCCATACTCTTAAATTAAGTTTATCAGTAGAATTGCCACTGATTATTCCAGTATAGATTTTACTATCATTAGAAGACAAACTAGCAGTTTTTAACTTTTTCTCATCATTTGCTAAATTATATCTTATAAATTCATCAGGTATTAATTCACAATCTGTACCACATTTATTCTTAGCATCCGTATCATCTTCTAAATAGATTGTATATTTTAATCTTTGGCTCCCACTGTTTACTAACGAAAAACTATATGGTTCATTTTTTAATCCATCACTATCTTCTGTTGGCATAGTATTTGTTAAACTTATATCTTTTGAACCAGATTCATCAAGTTTCACTTCTAAATCTCCTACTTTGTAAATTATTTTTCCATTATCACTAACTACATTTTTTTGAAGTAACGCATAACTTACTCCTAGAACAACAATTATTGTTACTACTAAACTAATTATTAAAATAAATACTTTTCTCTTTTTCACTTTTACTACCTTACCTTTCATTAAATACAAAAAAGACAGAATAAGTTCATTCCTATTCCATCAATTTGACACTATGAAAGAAAGTAGTTTTGCTACTTAGTACTAATAAGTACCCCCCCCCAGGTTAATTTTGAGTTAACTTTTACACTTATAGAAAGCAAACAATTACTACCACTAAACATATCAACACCTACTTTCATATTTTATGAATTAATTTTATCAAATTGAAGGCAACTTTTCAATAATTCTAGTTATCCTTCATAGCTCACTTAATCATATATTATAAACCATTACCAATTTATTACACATTTGCAACTTTTTGGTAATGAAATCTATAAATACAAAAAAAGAAAGCATTTAATACATAAATCACTCTCTTTGAAAACTTTTATTAGAAAGGTAATTGCATATTATCTTTCTTAAAGCCTTTCATCATCTTTTTCATTTGTTCAAACTGGATAAGTAATTGGTTTACTTCTTGAACAGAGCGCCCACTACCTTGAGCAATTCTTGTCTTTCTACTAGCTTTGATAATCTTAGGATCACGACGCTCTTCTGGAGTCATGGAAAGAATAATTGCTTCTACATGTGCTAATTGTTTTTCTGGTATTTGAATATTAGATAGTCCCATTTTCTTAGCACCAGGTATCAACTTAATCAAATTCTCTAATGGACCTAACTTCTTAATTTGTTTCATAGAAGTTAAGAAATCTTCTAAGTCAAATTTACCTTGTTGTAATCTCTTAGCGGCTTTAGTAGCGGCTTTTTCATCGATTGCTTCTTCAGCTTGTTCAACTAAAGAGATAATATCACCCATATCAAGAATTCTTCCAGCCATTCGTTCTGGATCAAAGCTAGATAAACCATCTAATTTTTCACTAGTACCAATAAACTTAATTGGTAAATTTGTTAAATGACGAACAGATAAAGCTACACCACCTCTAGTATCACCATCTAATTTAGTTAAAATAACACCAGTTAGATTTAACTTTTCATTGAAACCATTAATAACATGAATAGCATCTTGTCCCATCATAGAATCAAGAACTAACAAAGTCTCTTGTGGTTTAATTGCTTCTTCAACTTCTTTTAACTCTTCCATTAACTGTTCATCAATCTGAAGTCTTCCAGCTGTATCAACTAAAATATAGTCATAACCATTTTCCTTAGCATAGTTGTAAGCTCTTTGACATAAAGAAACTGGATTAGTTATCCCTTCTTCGTAAACTTCAATATTTAATTGTTTACCTAATTGCTTCAACTGATCAATTGCAGCAGGACGATAAATATCACCAGCTACTAATAATGGCTTTTTCTTATATTTCTTTCTTAGATAATTAGCAAGCTTTCCAATCGTAGTTGTTTTACCTGAACCTTGAAGACCAACTAACATTAAAATAGCAGGACTTCCTTCTAGATTTAGAGGAGCTGCCTCTCCTCCTAATAATTCAGTTAATTCATCCTTTACAATTTTAACAAATAAATCACCTGGTTTAATACTTCTTTTAACTTCTTCCCCTAAAGCTTTTTCTTTTACTTTAGTGGTAAATTCTTTTACTACTTTATAGTTAACATCAGCTTCCAATAAAGAAAGTCTGATTTCTCTCATCATTTCATCAATGTTTTCTTCAGTTATCTTCCCATAACCTTTTGCTTTATGGAGAACTTCTTGTAAACGATCTCCTAGACTTTCAAACATATTTTCATCTCCACTTCTTTATTAATTATATCTAATTTTGTATTACTTTGTCCATTTATTTTGCTATAGATAGAAAAAGAACTACCCTGGAATTTCTAGCTCTTTAACTTTACCATAATCACTATAATCTATTTTAATTGTAAGTGTTTCTACTACATTATAAGTATAACTATGATAACTATCTAAATGATAAGTAATTTCTACTATTTCTTTATCTCCATTAACAGTTAAAGCTATTAAATTAACTTTATCATCTAAATCAACTTGCTTATTATCAAGTAATTCTAAAAGTGAATTAGAAGTTATTTCATATTGATAAACCGTATTTCCATTTTCATAAGTTGTTTTTGCTTTTAGATGAGCAGCTTTAATTATGTTCTTGATATTTTTAATATCGTTAAGAGAAGCATATAAATAAGGATTAACTGCTACATTATAAGTATTATTAGTTCTTTCCAAGTATATGTCATTATAAGAGAAAAAAGTTCTAACGGTATTATCTTTCGTCATTATAAAAGAACTCTTCCCATCATTTACATCACCTGTAAAGATTGTTTTAATACCATTTCTATCTTCTTCCCTAGTAAAACGATAATTACCAGCTTCTAGTTTAGTAAAGTCATAGTTCACAGAAATGTTGGTATTCTTATCATTATTAACTTCACTTTGCTTTTTATTAGCAAGATTAGTTCTAGCCATTATGCTTATGATGAAAAAGAAGACTAAATAGAAAAGGAAAAAAAGAATAGCTTTTCCTCTATCAGTTTTTAATAGGTTGGTTACTACTTTTTTAGTTTCTTCTTTTTTCTTTTTATCATCCATATTATCTTAGTACAGTTCCTTTCAATTCTTCCTTTTTAACTCCGTTTAAGAAATCTTTAGCTGCACATCTTCTTTTACCTTCTAAAGCCATATCAGTAATAACTAACTCTTTCTTGCCACAAACGACACTAAAGCCATCGTGATGAAAATCAACTATTGTCCCATCTTCTGTATTTGGATAGTACCTATCACCAAATCTAACATCATAGATTTTTAAGATTTTTCCATTAAGAGTTGTATAAGCACCTGGTACAGGGTTTAACCCCCTTACTTGTCTATCAACTTCTTCTATACTTTTAGTAAAATCTATTCTTTCTTCTTCACGAGAAATATTGTAACCATAAGTTGCTTCTTCTTCGTTTTGTTTCAAAGGAATAATTTTATCTTCAATTAATAAAGAAATAGTTGATTTTAATAAATCTTTGGCCATTTCACTTAATTTATATTGTAAACTTCCTAGGGTATCATCATCTAAAATTGGTGTTTTAACTTGAGTTAAGATATCACCTTGATCCATTTTTTTAGACATATACATGATAGTAATTCCTGTTTCTTTATATCCATCAATAATAGCATGATGAATTGGAGCTCCTCCTCTTAACTTAGGAAGTAGTGAAGCATGAACGTTGATACATCCATACTTCGGAAAATGTAAGATTTCTTCCGGTAATATTTGTCCATAAGCACAAGTTACAATTAAATCTGGTGCTAGAGCTAATATTTCTTGATAATCTTCTTTTATCTTTCGTGGTTGAAAAACTTTTATGTTATGTTCTAGGGCTAGTTCCTTTACTGGTGGTGGAGTAATTATTCTTTTACGACCAACCATTCTATCTGGTTGTGTTACTACTCCTACTACATCATATTCATCAATTAATAGTTTTAAAATTGGTACTGCAAATTCGGGAGTTCCCATAAATACTACTTTCATCTTTTCTTACCTCCTGTTTAGGTTAAATATAATAACCATAATATCTAAGAATAATAATTAGTGTACAACCTAATGAAATAAATAACAATCCTAACATGGAAAATATTGAAGCATAGCCGTAACTTTTCTCATATCTAGAAGAATAATTTGTTAAATTCTCTTGCTTTTCTTCCTTAACTGGTTCTTTCTTTTCAATAAATTTATTATTCTTTACTTCTCGATAACTTGGAAAAGTCTTAACTGTAAATGTTAGTGGCAACAAAGCACTATATCTTTTAACATGTGCATATCTACTATCAGTAATACGAGCTATTCCAATTACTAAGTCTTCAACTCTTGCTTTATGTAAGATGTCATCTATATCATTAAGCTTATCTTTTCCTACTTCTTTTCTAGAAATGAAAGCTATTTGTGGTAGGGAATTACTAGCATCTAAAATATTCCATTGTTTTTCAAAAGCAGTTAAAACTGTCTCTTCTTCTTTATCAGTCATATTTAAATGTTTAGCTAATAATACTAAATTATTCTTACAAGCTTCTTTATCCTTACGATAATAAGCTTCTTTATCATACTCTTTTTTATCTTTATAATATTTAGAAGTAGCAGTTAATTCACAGAAATATTGTGGACTTCTAAAAGCATAATAATAAGCCATTGCTGGTGAATCTGTCATTGCTATAGAAGTAATTTGTTCTAGCAAATATTTAGGTATCATATCATCATATTTATGATTTTTAAAAATATAGTAAAGTTTTTTCATATAGAATACTGGATAAATATAGTCCTTAGGGTCAAGTCCTTTTTCTTCCACTAACGCTTTAAATGTTGAAGGAAAACTATGGAACATATAACCATTAACGATATATTCTTCATACAAATAAACTAATATTTTTCTTTTATTTTCATAGGAAGTTTTATCAGTCAATTTAAGTTTTACTCTAATTAGTTCTCCTAGTAAGGAATTACACCAAATAACTAATTCTTTATGGTCACTATAGCAACTAGTTATTTTTCTTAGTTCTTCTATACAATAAGGAAAGTTTACTAAATCTTTAATAATAATATTATATTTAATTAGAAAGTCCATTACAATCATTAATGAATACTGATTATAACCATATTTTTCGCCATTAGGAGAAAATACAGAAACTTTATATAAACTTTTTTCATCTTCTAAGGTCTTATGAAGAATTGCTAGTACATCGGCTCTTTTAAATATCTCATTAGACATTATACCAACCCCAATCTTTATCTAGATTATACACAAAAAAAGGCTCTTTTACAAGAGACCTTAGTTATATTATTGTGGGATTTGTATTATCTCCAGCTAAACCTGGCATTACTTCTGGGATTGGACTGACAACGTTTGTTCCTGGCATCGGTGTTGGTATCTGATTAACTGCTGGTGTTACTGGGGCATTTACTGAATTTACTGTTGGTATAATTTCTTCTTGAGGTTTTGGTGTTTCCGGTGCGACAAAATTAATCGCATCAGTATTATTTACTTCTTGAGGCATAACAACTGGTGAAGGTGGTATAGCATTTAAAGTAGTATTACTGAAAGCTCCTACAGAGGAAGTATCAAATGCTATAGTCTGCGGTGCCGGTTTTCTTATTTCACCTATTTCTGGAACAGCCCCATTACTTGGAAGGGAATTCATACTTTGAGATTGATTAATACTAGATTGATTAAAGTTTATACTGCTAGGTGGTGGTGATTGATAACCAGGCATAGATTGAGGTTCTGAAGAAACATATTCTTCCCTTGCTGGTTCTCTATTAGCTGCTGGTCTATTACCATTCCAAATTTTAACCACGTCGCAGTTACCGCTCTTAGGCATAGGATCAGGCATTTTCAATTTAACAATAAGTGGTATTTTAAATGCACTACCAAATCCTAAACAAGTACCAGATTGTAATGTTTTTTGTTTTTCCACAACATCATCGGAAATATTAGGTACCATCTTTCTAATATAATCAACATCTACAGGGTGGTTCATCTTAAAGATTAAGAAGTTAGAGCACTGCGATATAACGGTATCTGATAATTCAACTGGTCTTTGAGAGATAAGTCCTAAGATTAAACCATACTTTCTTCCTTCCTTAGCGATACGTTCAAATATATTATAACCAATTAAGAATCTATCAGTATCATTTTGAATATATCTATGTGCTTCTTCCACTAAAATATGGAAAGGAATACTTGCTCTATTTTTAAGTCCTTTAGTAAATTCAAATAAAAGTCTTGAGTAAACTTTAGTAATTACCTTAGCGAAGTCATCATCAACATCATCTAAGTTAATATTGATAATTTGGTACTTCGTTCCATTAGAAATAATTAAATCTGATAAATAACTTTCAAGCGTTATATAACCCGCCCTTGGACTACTAAAATACTTAGCATTATTTGAAGTAATCAAAGAATGAAGTCTAACACGAAGTGTTACTGAATCAGCATAAGTTTTCTCATTACGAAGCCATCCTTCACTAATAAGTGTAAAGTTTAGGGCTTTCTCTAAGTCCTCTAAAGTATAATAGCATTCTTTTGATGGTTCATAATCATCATATTCATCATGAATAAAGCTTGATACATATTCTGTTAATAAAACACTTTCTGAGAACTGTCCATGTGAATCGATTAAGAAACATTCACGGAACTTTCTAACATAACCAATACCTTGAACTGGTGACTCTAAACTAAACTCAGGAGTTGAACAACTAGCTAGAATAGAAAACACTTCATTTCTTTTATGAGGAGAAGTTTCGTTACTATAAAGTATAGTCATTATAGCCTTAGCAATTAAATGATTTTTATATTTATTAGCATCACTACTCTGAGCAAAAATTCTAGCTAATTTTATCATTCTTTCAATAATTGGTAATTGTGAATGGTTAGAAGCTTGTAGTAGCAAAGCAATATCTGTTTCATTTAGTAGAAAGATAGGAAGTCTTAATGGTTCACCGATACCATCTACTTCATTAGTTGTTAAAAAGCGATAGTGATAATTGCTATCTATACGATTTAGATCTTTAAAAGCATTATAATATTCTCCAGAAGAATCAAAAATTAAAATATTAGATTTATATGGAAATAATTGCTTGTCTAAAAACATATTTTGAATGATTCTAGAGATACCACAACTCTTACCACTACCACTGTTACCAAAAATAGCAAAGTGATTACTAAAGAAATTATTTACATCTAAGTATACTGGATGATCATTATAAAATGGACTTACTCCAAGTAACATATAACCTGGTTCGTCGCGCCCAACAATCATTGGTATTTCGTTTTGTTCAATTACTCTAATACTAGCATCAATTCGTGGTTTTCTTAAAACACCGCCCACTAATTTACCATTTACTATTTCTCCTAGGAAACGTACTTTTACGATATCATCTTGTAAATCATCTACTTCTGCTAGTATCTTCTTATTTTCGTCCTCGATTACAAGGTGAAGATTCATCAAGTTCATGGCAAGATGTTCTTTATCTTTTAATCTTATTTCTGCTCCTTGGTCTCCAATATATATAATTCTATCAAACATAAAAGCCAACTCCTATTCTTCTTTCATTGTATCACAAATGTAACTAGATACAAAGAAAAAAATGGAATCTTTTCATGATTTTTATGCTGCTATCATTATCAAAAATAGTAACACTTTTATAACTAATTTTTCTCGATATTTAGTATTTTATACTATATAAACAAAAAAATAGGACAAGTATTTCTGCCCTATTCCATTTTGTCACTTTTATCAGAATGTAATCTTTCCTTTGCTTCTTGCATAAAGCTAGATATTTTCTTTTCTATTTCTGGTAAAGCGCGTTTATCGATATTACTTAAAACAATAAACTCATGTAACATATCAATTTCAACTTTTCCAAAAATGACACCACTTTTTACCTTTAAATCACTAAACATATCAGGAGTTATACTATCAAAGAAGTAACCAAATACTACTCGATCTCTTCCAATTACTAATCTCTTATTTGTAAGAGCAATGACACCAGTTCCTAAGATATTAAGTGGATTATCATTCTTCTGAGCATAAAAAGCATAAAGTATTTCTTCATCATCATAAAGATGTTTTAAAATAATTTTACTATTCTTTTCAAATCTCCAGCCAATCGTCATTGGATATTTACTTTTAAATTCACTAAGTAATTCTCTTAAACGTTTCTCTTGTTCCATCATACGCTCCTATTATTCACTAATGAATCCGTTTTCTTTAAAGAATGAAACAATATTTTCTTTTGAAGTTAATCCTTCTAATTTATCAACGATTTTATTCTTTTGAACAACTAGAAGAAGTGGTGTACCATAACCGTCGCTAAAGTAATCATCAGATTTGATTAGTTTACTATTTCCATCATCATCAAGTTCATCAGTATTTAAATAGTTAACTGTAATTTTTGTTTCATAAACAATATTCTTGATGATAGGGTCTTCTTGTTGACAGTAATGACAAGTTGGTCTTGAAATATAGATAATAGCTTTATCGCTACCTTTTTTAAGAGATAGATATTTATCAATATCAATACTATTTAACTCAGCTTGTTCATCTTCACTAATATCACTGCTACTAGTATCATCACTACTTGTATTAGTATTGTCACTAGTGGTTGTACTATTATTTTTATACTTATCAGACTTTAATTCTGATGCAAAATAACTTCCTCCAAAGATAATTACTAAAACTAAGAAGATAATTATACCTGTCTTAAGTTGCTCTTTTTCTTTTTTATTCATTTCTACTCTTCCTCCTACCAAAATTATAGCATACTTTATTTTATTTTGTCGAACAAAGATAGTAAATTTTCATCAATTTATCACATAGGGTTATAGAGAAAGGACGGGGTCTTGATGAATAGTATCATTGGTATTCCTAAAGGTCTTTTATACTATCGCTATAGTGTGTTATGGAAAACTTTTTTTGATGTGTTGGAAGTTCCTTACATTGTTTCAGAAAGTTCTAATCACGAAACTTTAGAAAAAGGAAAGAATTTAGCAATTGATGAAACTTGTCTTTCCCTAAAGCTTTTCTTAGGGCAGGTAGAACAACTTAAAGATAAATGTGATATTTTATTTATTCCAAGAATTTATTCATTACGAAAAAATGAACAAGTCTGTACGAATTTCAATGCTTTATATGACTTAATACACACTATATTTCCTGACAAGAAAATTCTAAATTACAATGTCGATGTCGAAAGACATCATAGTGAGAAGAAAGCTTTCATCTTACTTGGAAGAGAGCTTGGTTTTAGTTATTTTGAGTCAAATAATGCTTACCATATTGCTAAAGAAAAAGAAAAATTATGGTTAGAGAAACTAGCCAAAAGTGGTATGAAAAAGGTAAAGTCTAATAAAAAGAAAGTTTTATTACTAGGTCATACTTATAATATTTTAGACCCATTAATCGGTGGTGTTGTGACGAGGTATTTAAGAGCTAATAATATTGAAATAATTTATGCTAATGAAATAGATAGAAACATTATAGATAGTGAAGCAAAAAGAATTTCTAAGTCCGTTCACTGGACAATGAATAAAGAACTATTAGGAGCTTTCTCTTATTATAAAGATAAAGTTGATGGAACTATTTTAATAAGTGCTTTCCCTTGTGGACCAGACTCTTTGACTAATGAAATGATTTTAAGAAAAAAAGAAAATAGTAAAGTCTTATTACTTACCTTTGAAGAAGTTAATAGTGATATCGCTATTATTACCAGACTTGAAAGTTTTGTTGATATGTTAAAAGGAGGTATTCATCTTTGAAACGTGTATTAGCTTTTCCACAATTAGGTGATTATCAATATCCGATTGGTAAGTTTTTAAAAAAAGTTACTCATTTAGAAGTAATTAATACCCCACCGATTACTAGGAAAACAATCGAATTAGGAAGTAAATATGCCCCAGATTCCGTTTGTGTTCCCTTTAAATATAATCTTGGTAACTTTATTGAAGCCTTAGACCTTGGTGCTAATACTTTGCTACAAGCTGGAGGTGGTTGTAGATATAGATATTACGCCGAAGTACAAGAAACTATTTTAAAAGATTTAGGTTATGACTTTGAATTGATACAAATAATTGGTAGTGATAGTTTAAGTTTTAAAGAAGCTTTTTCTATCTTTAAAAAGTTAAACCCAACTCTTACTAAAAGAGAATTTTTAAAAGAGATAATAGCAACTCTTCTTTATATTTATTACTTAGATAGTATTGATAGTAAGATTAGAAAAGTGGTTGGTTTTGAAAAACAGAATGGTTCTTTTCTTAAATTAAAAAAGAGATTTATTAGTGAATGTAATGCAGCGAAAGGAATATTTTCACTCACTAAAATTTATAGGAATACTGTAAGACGGTTAAAAACCATTCCAATTAATAAACCAAAAGATTGCTTAAAAGTTGGTATTATCGGCGAACTTTATACCGCGATGGAACCTTATTCTAATTATGAATTAGAAAAAACCTTAGCAAGCTATCATATCGAGATTAAACGATTTACTAATGTTAGTTATCTTCTATGGCAAAAGAAATTTTTAGGTCCTTATATGAAATTTCGAGTTAGAAAATACTGTAAATATACTCTAGGAGCAGATGGTCTTGATAATGTCTACCGTATTGGTTATTTAAAAAGACATAAGTTTGATGGAGTAATTCATACTAAACCGACTGGTTGTACCCCAGAAATCGGCGCTATTCCAATAATGATTAAAGAAGCGAAAGATTTACATATTCCTATTACTTTTTTCTCATTTGATGAACAAAGTGGACTTGATGGGATAAAGACAAGATTAGAAGCTTTTTATGACTTATTAAATTTTAAACGGGAGGGATAACATGATTGGTTATTTAGGTATAGATATTGGTTCTATTTCTACTAAAGGAGTCATTATTGATGAAGATAATAATATTATTGCTAGTAGTTATCTTTGGACAGAAGGTGACCCAGTTAAAGCTGTTAAGAAAGTGTTAAAAGAATTAGAAAAAAATACAAAAGATATAACGATTATGGGGGTCGGAACAACCGGGTCTGCTAGAAAACTTATCGGGACAATGCTTGATGCTGTTAGTATTAAAAATGAAATAACTGCTCACGCGATTGGAACTTTATCGAAGTATCCTGATATTAGAACTATCCTAGAAATAGGTGGACAAGATTCTAAGATTATTTTAATAGATAATAAGATTGTAACTGATTATGCAATGAATACGCTTTGTGCTGCTGGAACGGGAAGTTTTCTCTCAAGTCAAGCTAAACGATTAGGTCTTGATGTTAAAGACTTTGGTACTATTGCTCTTACTAGTAAGAAACCAACTAGTATTGCTGCTAGATGTACAGTTTTTGCAGAAAGTGATTTAGTCCATAAATTACAAATGGGTTATAAAAAGAATGATATTATTGCAGGTCTTTGTTATAGTGTCGCTAGTAATTATTTAAATAACGTGGCAAAGGGTAAAAAAATTGAAGGACCAATTATTTTTCAAGGTGGTGTTAGTAAAAATATTGGTGTTAAAAAAGCTTTTGAAGATTTATTAGGGGAAGAAATTATTGTTGATGAAAATGGTCATTTAATGGGAGCTTTAGGTAGTGCTATTCTTGCAAAGAAAAGTGGTATCAAGAAAGAATTTAATTTCAAAGTTCGTGATGCAAAATTTGAAACAGCTGGTTGCGTTTGTAATGGTTGTCCTAATCACTGTGAAATAATTATTGTAAAGAAAAATAATAAGATTCTTGATGCTTGGGGGAATCGTTGTTCTAAAGGTGCTATAACTGTAAAAGGATAACGTCAAAGTTATCCTTTATATTATCTCTTCACCAGAAGACACAAATGATTTTTCTTCTTGAGGCTCATTACTTTCTGGCATATCTTTTATAGTTAATACTCCACCAATAACAGCTAATATACCGATTATAGGTAAAATAAAGTTATTTTTATCATTAAGCCAAATAATATCACTTGGATCATCTGGATTATATTTAATCTTCACTAAAGTTCCAATGGGATCTGGTGTACTGCTATAATGTTCTGATTTTTTCTTATATGTCTTACCATCTACTGTGTAGGTAATAACACTTGTACCTAGCTGTTCACCATTATCTGTATAATTATAATCATAGTCAATAACTTTGGAATCCGCAGCAATATAGTTTCTACTCTTTCCATAGTATACAAATATATTAATTCCTGCATATACTGTCAAGGCTATTCCTACTATTATAATAACAATACCAATAATAATTTGTCCGCTATGTTTTCTTTTGATACTTTCGTTTTCCATTACAACCACCTTATCCATATACTAGTATTATAACATATTTCTCTCAAAGAAAAAGTAGCTAATCTTAGTTACTTTTTACTCTTGAAACTAGAAAATAGTTTTCACCATCTGTCGTTTTAAATGTATAATTATAAATTGCTTCTGATTTAACAGTGGCTGTTCCATTTATATCCACTTCTGTATAGGTAACTTTTTCAGCTATTATTACTTCATCTTTTGTTTGATTGGCTTTTAGCAACATACCATGATAGTAATTACTTGAAGTACCACCTGCTGGTGTAGTATAAAGAACATAACCATTAACTCTAGCATCATAAATATAGTATGCAGTAATAAGAGCACTAGTTGGTAGTGGTTCTTTTTTATCTAATGTTTTGGTACTACCAAATAAATCTTTGTAAACAGCTTCTACTTTATCATAAGAAATGAAGCTACTATTACCATAAGTTTCTAGGGTATAATTATTACCATTAAGAGTTAGATTAGTACTTAGTTGGGAATTGCTTGGAAGTGCTGTAAAGTCTTCTTTTTGTAAATTAATATAAACTAGTCCCATCTTACTATGTTCATCAGCTTTACTTACCTTATAGTTATCATTTTCGCCATAAAACCAATATTTATAATAAGAATCTCCTGGTAAAGAAACTTTGTTATATAAGTTTAGAACAAAATCGCTACCAATATCCAATATCTGACCAACCTCTTTTTGATCATTTTTATTTTCATCTTTTACTGTTTCATTATTTTTCGTTCCCGTATTATCTTTTTTGAAGAATTTATTGTATCCAAAGTAACCAAGTACTAATATTACTACTACTGCCAAAATAGCAATAATTATAGTTGAGTTTTTATTCTTCTTCATATTCTCATCTCCTACTTATATAATAAGTTATTGTAAATAAAAAAGCAATTAGATTTAAATTTCTAATCACCTCTTTACGTAAAATTAGTTGTTATAATATTCATCAAAAGTTAATCTTCTATCAATTATGGTACCGTCATCTTTAATTTCAATTATTCTATTACATACAGTCTGATTAAGTTCATGATCACGAGATGTTAAGATTAACTCTCCTGCAAAGTTTTCTAATCCTTTATTTAGCGAAGTAATACTTTCTAGATCTAAGTGGTTAGTTGGTTCATCTAATATTAAGAAATTAGGTTCTTCTAACATCATCTTACTAAGCATACATCTAGCTTTCTCCCCACCTGATAAAACATTAACTTTTTTAAAGACATCTTCTTTAGAAAATAACATTCTTCCTAAGAAACCTCTTAATTCAGTATCATCATCTACTCTTTTATATTGTTTTATCCAGTCAAGAATAGATAAGTCGCTACTAAAGTAGTTACTATTATCTTGAGGAAGATAGGAAGGAGATATTGTTTTTCCAAATAGTACTTGACCTTTATCAAATTTTTCTTCGCCCGCTAAGATATTGAATAATGTTGTTTTAGCTAAGTCATTATTAGATACAATGGCGATTTTATCACCTTTTAAAACGGTAAATGATATTTTATTTAGAATTCTAACGCCATCTACTTCTTTAATTAAGTTTTCAACTCTTAATATTTCTTTTCCTACTTGTTTAGTTATTTTAAATTCAATAAATGGATACTTTCTAGAAGACGGAACGATTTCATCAAGTTCAATCTTCTCAAGCATTTTCTTTCTTGAAGTTGCTTGTTTACTCTTAGAAGCATTAGCAGAAAATCTAGCGATAAAGTCTTGTAATTCTTTAATTTTCTCTTCTTTTTTCTTATTAGATTCTTTCATTTGTTTTAAAGCAAGTTCACTAGATTGATACCAAAAGTCATAGTTACCGATATACATTTTCATCTTCCCAAAGTCTATATCAACGATATGAGTACATACTTTATTTAGAAAATATCTATCGTGACTTACTACAATTACGGTATTAGGAAAGTTAATTAAAAACTCTTCTAACCAATTAATAGCATCTAAGTCTAAACTGTTAGTTGGTTCGTCTAATAGTAAGATATCAGGATTACCAAAAAGTGCTGAGGCTAATAATACTTTTACTCTTAGTTTAACAGGTATTTCACTCATCTTTTTATCGTAAAATTCATCTTTTACACCTAAGTTATTCAAAAGGATAGCAGCATCATTTTCAGCATTCCAACCATCCATCTCTAAAAATTCTGCTTCTAAATCAGCTAAACGGTAACCATCTTCTTCGGTAAATTCAGTATGAGAATACAATTCTTCTTTTTCTTTCATTATTTTATATAACTTATCATTTCCCATAATAACTACATCTAAAACACGAACATCATCATATTGATAGTGGTCTTGTTTTAAAACAGAGATTCTTTCATTTTTACCAGTAGTGATATCTCCAGTTGTTGTTTCTAATTCTCCTGTTAATAATTTTAGAAAAGTACTTTTCCCTGCTCCATTAGCGCCGATTAAGCCGTAACAGGCACCATCTACAAATTTTAAATTAACATTTTCAAATAAAGTTCTCTTTCCAAATCTTAAACTAACATTATTTACTTGTAACATAATTACCTCCAAAACTTTCTTAATTTTACTATAATTTTTAGAAAAAGCAAAGATTTTATTCAATTTAAGAGACAAAATAGTACGAAAAAGGCATAAATTTTGCAATTTCTTGAAATATAGTATTGTTATTCAGCCAGTTATGTGATAGTATGAATATGGATGAGTTACTCATCTGAAAAGGATATATTTGATTCCCCAAATCAGATACTTTTCGAGAATTACTACGAGAAAAGTTTGATTCTTTTCTAGAAGAGATGAATAGTAATCGTTTATATTGCTATTTGTCTTTTTTTATGATAGTATGTATCTAGATGAAGGAAACTTCATATAATAAAAAAGGATACATTTGATTGAGCAAATCAGGTGTTTCCCAAAATTTCTTTTGTTTGACACCCGAATTCAACATAAGTTGAATCAGGTGTCTTTTCTTATTTAAATAGTAATATAAATATTACTACAAATAGTAGCAACATGATAACAAAAGATTGGTTTTTTGTCATACATATCACCACCCTTCTATTTAATAAATGATTTATAGAAGGGAAAGCACCTGATATTTCAAATGTATCCGAACTAATAGTAACAGATATAAGAATAGATAACAATAGAATAAGAGTAAATAATAGTACGAGAAAAGTTGGAATTTAAACGTGTCCCAACTTATTATTTTTCTTTAAATATATTTTTCGAAATAACTCAACTGGAATAACTGAAAAAGCACATAAAAGCATAATTTCTATTTCTTTGAAACTAAGGCCAACAGTTCTAAATAACTCACCACCATAATAGATGAGAACAAACTGTACAATAGCAATGAAAAGTATTACTATCATAAACATTTTATTTTTAAATAGATTAGCAAAAATATTAAGTCTAGAAGTTCTAGCATTAAAACTATTAAAGATACTTATAAAAATAAATAAACCAAAGAAAGCAGTTAAAAAATATTTATCATTAATATCATCTCTAAAAAAGGAATGAATATAAGGACTTTTCAAAAAGAAAATACAAAGTAAAGAAGAATAAACACCAATAAAAACTATTTCATGTATCATATAATTATTTAGAATTGGTTCATATCTATCTTTAGGTTCCTCTTCCATATATTCACTAAGTGGAGCTTCATAAGAAAAGGCAATTCCAGCTAAGGTATCCATAACCATATTAATCCATAACATTTGAATAACCGTAACAGGTGTAGCTACTCCAATAAAAGGACCAATAATTGATAAGAAAACGGCACAAAAATTAACTGTCAACTGAAAGATAATGAATTTTCTAATACTTTTAAAAATTGTTCGTCCATAAAGAATAGCTTTAGTAATAGAATAGAAATTGTTATCTAAAAGAATAATATCACTAGCTTCTTTAGCAACTTCCGTTCCACTATTCATCGCAAAACCAACATCTGCTTTCTTAAGTGCCGGAGCATCATTTACTCCATCTCCTGTCATTCCTACCACTAGGTTTTCTTCTTCAGAAATTCTTACTAATCTACTTTTATCTTGCGGAAGAGCTCTTGCTACTACTCTGAGATTAGGTAGTTTTTTCTTTAATTCAGCATCAGACATCTGCGCCATATCACTACTAGTAAATACTAAATCTGTACTATTATTTATTATTCCTGTTTCTTTAGCAATAGAAGTAGCAGTTTCTTTGTTATCACCAGTAATCATTACCACCTGAACACCAGCTTTTCTTACTATATCAACGGCTCCTTTACTCTCTTTTCTTAACTCATCTTTAATTAATAAAAGAGAAAGAAGTACAATATCAGTTCCATCATTTCTACTATAACCAGTTAAAATTACTCTAATACCAAGTCTTGTATACTCTTCTAATCTTTTTAGCAAAGAAGAAGAACTAAATCTTATCTCTCTTCCATCAAGTGATAAATATTTACTACACTTCTTTAATAGCAACTCGGGACTTCCCTTAATATAAGTAATATTGCCATTATCATTAACTGTTACTTTTGAATATTTATCTTTACTATTAAATGGTTTTTCTTTTAGTTTTGGTAAAATGATAGGTTTCCTATTATAAATAAAGTTAACACAAGCTTGATCAGTAGCATTTCCACCAATAAATTTATTCTTAGTTTTATCGTAGCTGCAACTATTATTTTGAATTAAAGATTCATCTAATACTTTTAAATATTCTTTATAACTAATTAATTCTTTATTACTATTCACAACTTTTCCATCACCAAGTATTGCTCCTACTACTTCAAGTTCACCTTTAGTAAGAGTTCCTGTCTTATCCGTAAATAAAATATTTAAACTACCTGATGTTTCAATTCCTACTAGTTTTCTAACTAAGATATTATCTTTAAGCATTCTTTTCATATTACTAGATAATACTAAAGTTATCATCATTGGTAGACCTTCTGGAACTGACACTACTATCATTGTTACTGCTAGTGTTAAAGCATATAAAAGATGAGCAAATAGTAATGACAAATCACTACAGTAAGTAATTATTTTATTTATATCAAATTGATTATTAATAACGATAGAAAAAAATAGATATGATAGTGCTACAAAGAAAGCAGAGCAATAACCTATTCGACTGATAATAGTAGCTAAGTGTCTTAGTCTTGACTTTAATGGACTTTCTGGTTGAACATCTTGTAATTCTTTAGCTATCTTTCCATAAAAAGTATTAACTCCAACCTTAGTTACTAACATCTTACCAGTCCCCTGATAAATGACACTTCCTCTAAATAATTGGTTAGCCTCTTTTAGGTCTGTTCCAGTTTTAAATGGATATTTATAAATTTCTTTACTTTCTCCTGTTATTGATGACTCATCTATTGTTAAACTACCAGTTAATAACACCCCATCAGCTGGTATTTTTTCTCCATACTCTAAAAGAACAATATCTCCTACTACTATTTCTTCAAGAGGAATAGTAAGTATCCCTTCAAATCTTTTAACTTTCACTTTAGTTTTAGCAGCTTCTTGTTGTAACTTATCAAAAGCTTTTTCACTCCCATACTCAGAAAGCGTTGAAATGAAAGAAGCTAAAAAAATAGCAATTGCTATTCCAACTGTTTCGTACCAATCAAAATCTTTTATCAAAAAGATAGTTTTTATTCCTAGTGCTATTAATAAAATACGAATTATGGGGTCACCTAAACTTCTTAGTAGTTGTTTAAAAAAGGTATCTCTATGAATTGTCTCTAAAGCATTACTTCCATATTTTTCTCTTGCTCTAATAACTTCTTCTTTACTTAATCCATCTATTTTTATTTTTCCCATAGATACCCTCCTAATAAATGGTATGTAATATTAAGAGTTAGTATCTTAGGAATAATTCTCTAAAATTTGACAAAAAATAAACTGTTAAGGAACTAAACAATTTCATAACAGTTTATTATTTCAATGCTATAAGTATATAATTCAAATAATTTTATGTTAAGTTTTTAACATATTTTCTATAATCAAAAACAGATAGGTCACCCTACCTGCTATTATATTCTTATTTATTTTTTACTAACGCGATATAATTATTAACTTGACTAGCCCAAGTGGTACTAGCTGCATATTTAGGTCCCATAGCTTCTGCTGTAGTTAGTCCTTTAGAGACATAGTTTTTATATAAGTTATCAATATAACCCATAATTCCTTCATCAAGGGTTGGATAAGCTTTATAGCTTCCACCACCACAAGATGGTCCTCCTTTTTGACCTCCTACATTGTTACAGCTACGAACTAAATTACTACAAGTTCCACTATTACAACCAGTCTCGTGTAAAATGATGGCTGTTGCCAAATATGGGTCAACACCTAATTGTAGTGAATAACTAGCAATTAAATAGCCCTTACCAGCAATTGTTGATTTTAAACTTCTATTTAACTTTTCTGCTAATTGGTTTAAAGTCATACCATCATAGACAATTTCTTCTACGGGTGTAGTTGAAACGTCTTCATAAGTAGTTATTTCTTTAACTTCGTCTTGAACTTCTACTTCTTCAGTAGGAGTTTCCGTTGTTGCTAAAGGATCACTTACTGTTTCTTCTATTGTATCTGTATTATTTTCTGTTGTATTTGTTTCTTTTTTACTTACTTTTTCTATTGTACCAGAAGACAAATCCTTCATAGTAACTTTTTCATAAATTACACTTTTTTCCTTTTCCATTTGAAAAGACCTATATTGTAAAAATATAGAGGCACCTATCATTGAAACTCCCAATAAACTAAGTGACAGGCTAACCTTACTCGCTTTTTTCATAGTTCCTCCTTCAAATAAGAACATCTATATTGTAGCAAATATGTACACTTTTGTCAAATTTGGCGATTTTCTTTTGCTTTCTATAGCACCTTATGTTATAATATATGCCACGTAAAAAGGAGTGAAAATATATGTTAAAGAGAATTAAAGATTTTTCTTCTAGAGAAAATCAAATGATCGATTGGTATGCACCTGTACCAACTAACAGCGAGAAAATTACAGATTCTACTATTAATGAAGTACAAACGTTAATGGGTCAGTTTAATCAATTAGTAAGTGAATACCCAGAGGTACTAGAAGACGAAAATATTGTTCAAAATTTTGAAAGATTAAAAGCTTATGCTAAAGAACACAATAGTGCTTTACTAAATTGCTACTCTTATCAAAATACAGAAAGTAAAGAAATCAATATGGCGGGACAGGTAAAATTTTTAGAGTATGGTATTAGAATTGTACCTAGTATTTATTTGAATCAAAATATGAATAATATTACTATATCAGAGTATGCACTTACAGCTAGTAATATATTATTGAGTAAACATCAATTACATATTAAAACACAAAAAGGAATTATTATTGATGAAGAACTAACTATTACTGAGCAATTCTTCAACAATTCTTATAATAAAGAAATCATAAATAATGGATTTACATATGTGAAAAAGATAAACGACTAAACTTCTATTAAGCTTAGTCCTACTTTTTTGTGTTCAACATCAATACTATCAACGTAACAATCAACTATATCACCGACAGAGAACTTTTCTGATGGATGACGTAAGTATTCATTGCAAAGTTTAGAGATATGAGCAAGTCCATCATTCTTTAAACCTATGTCGATAAATAGTCCAAAGTCGACAACGTTACGTACTGTTCCTTGTAGTTTGTCACCTTTTTTCAAGTCTTCAATATGCAAAATATCACTTCTTAAAACTGGTTGTGGATACTTATCTCTCAAGTCTCTTTCTGGTTGTTTCAAGCTAGAAATAATATCTTCAAGAGTATACTTATCTATCTCCAGTTTTTTTATTATTTCATCTTCATTTATATTATCTAGAGCATTGATTAATTTTTCACTACCTAAATCATTTAAAGAAAGCTGCAAATAATCAAGTAACTTTTCTACTTTATCATAACTTTCTGGATGAACACTAGTCTTATCTAAAGGATTAGTTCCATCAACAATTCTTAAGAAACCAATTGATTGTTCATATACTTTAGGAGTCATTCCTTTAACTTTCAATAATTCTTCTCTTGATGTAAACTTACCTTCTTTATCTCTAGTAGTAAGTAATTCTTTAATTACTTTTTTATTTAGACCCGATACATAAGAAAGTAAACTACTGCTAGCAGTATTAATATTAACTCCTACCCCATTAACTGTTTTTAAAACAACAAATCCTAAAGACTCATCAAGTTTCTTTTCTGGTACATCATGTTGATAAAGACCTACACCAATACTTTTCGGGTCAATTTTAACAAGTTCTGCTAAAGCATCTTGAATTCTTCTACCGATTGAAATAGCACTTCGCTTTTCAACCGTTAAGTCTGGAAATTCACTAATTGCTAAAGGACTAGCAGAATATACAGAAGCACCTGCTTCACTAACAATAACGTATTCAACTTTTCTCTTAGCATCTTTAATTGTATCAGCAATAAAGGCTTCACTTTCTCTTGATGCAGTTCCATTACCAATAGCAATTATATCAATATTATATTTATCAATTAGTTCTAATATTTTTTTCTTACTTCCCTCTATATCATTATGAGGTTCAGTCGGATAAATAACTGCTATTTCAAGTGGTTTACCTGTCTTATCTAGAACAGCTAGTTTACAACCAGTTCGAAAAGCTGGGTCATAACCTAATACCACTTTATCTTTTAATGGTGGAGTAAGTAGTAAGTGTTCTACATTTGATGAGAAGTTTTCAATCGCTCTATCTTCACCTTTTTCTTTTAAGTCTGCTCTTATTTCTCTTTCAACACTAGGAAGAATTAATCTTTTCAAACTATCTTTAATAGCATCTTTTACTAAGTCATTAACAAATGACTCTCTTTTAATTATTTTCTTTTCTAAAAACTTTGTTATTTCTTCTTCTGAATAATCTAATTTAACAGATAATATTCCTTCTTTTTCTCCCCTATTAATCGCTAAAATTCGATGAGGTTTTAAACCTTTTAATGGTTCCTTAAAATCATAATAGATAGTATAAGTAGCATTTTCATCATTAGCATTTTTCTTAAGTTTACTAACAAGATAGGCATTTTTATAAAGATAACTTCTAATCCATTTTCGGTAATAAGCATTATCACTTATCCATTCAGCAATAATGTAACCAGTACCAGTTAAAGCTTCTTCCTTTGTTTTAACTTTATCATTAACAAATTTTTCTGCTAAGCTATCAAGACTACCAGTCTCTTTAAAAGACATAATCATCTTAGCTAAAGGTTCAAGACCTAAAGCAATCGCTTCCGTCGCTTTCGTTTTCTTCTTTTCCTTATATGGACGATACAAGTCTTCAACTTCTACTAATTTATTACAAGCAAGAATTTCATTTTTCAACTCTTCTGTTAACATCTTCTTTTCATCAATAAGTCTTATAACATCTTCTTTTCGTTTTAATAAATTTTCTTGATAAACATAAACTTCTTCTATCTTTCTAATTGCTTCTTCATCAAGAGCACCCGTTGCTTCCTTACGATATCTAGCAATAAAGGGAATAGTATTTCCATCACTTAGTAAAGATAAAACAGTTTGTACTTGTTTTTCACTTATACCTAAATCCTTGCTCATTTCTTTAATAATCATTTCATTCATCATGTATAACCTTCCTTACTACTTAAGTATAAACTTTTTTTCACTTTGTTTTCAAGTTATTATCAAAAAAATGTGTTAAAGTGATTTTAAATTAATTTTATACGACTCTTAATATTTTTAAAACTTTATCTTACAAAAAAACTCCATAACAATATGGAGTGCGTTGCTGTGCTATAAAACACATTTTTTATTATACAATAATTCTGACGGTTACATTGTCCAAAAAGTAAGTACAAGTCTTACTTTTATCATTACAAAAAGCAGTTACCATAAGATATTTGAAAAAACTGTCCAGTTATAAGTTTAAGAAACTTTCACAGTAAATGGATTTAAGGAAGTTCCATCTCCTTTAGTAATTTGTGTATCTGCCTTTAGGTTGATAACTGGACGGGCCCCGACGGAATTCGACACGTTGCCCCAATGATACAGACTGCCCGAAGGAGCCACGAACCAAACGAGCGCACCAGAGTTGTAAGACCCGAAGCGAGACGGAGACAGCGTCCAGGTATATTGACCATTATATAGATAATAATTACTATTTGCTACATCTACAACGCCTCCAGCCATTGAGGCTTCATCTGCTGTAATTAATGATACTGGGTAATCTAATTTTGCACTCTCGTTTGTAAGTGTAAATTTATCATTAGCTTGTGCACATTTTAAACTCGGTGCTCTTCTTAATGTTAAACGACCATATGCTCCATAAGTTGTTGTTGGAGTTGTTAAATAACCTGACCCACTAGTTACACTTCTATCATTACAGAAGGTTGTATCTGCTAAATATGAAGTGTAAGCTGTCATGTTATTTTTATACCAGGTATCTAGAGTTGTCTTTATTGTAGAATTAGTTGTGTTTGTTACTGCATCTGCATAACTATCACTACTATATGATATTGGCTGTACTATCATTGTTGTTTCATTTGAGTAACCCGTTACTTTATAAACTACATTACAGCTTGTGTTTAAGCAACTATATAAATTATTTTTTACTATTTCATCATGATTATCTTTCCAGGTTAGTTGCTTGATATCTCCTGTTAATGTAAATTTCTTTGTTGATTTATCGAAACTATATCCGGTTCCAAAGTTATACTTTTGCGTATTAGTAAACCAAGTATAATTTGTTTCATTATTATTTTCATGTAATGAGAATTTTTCATTGTACTTATAACCTACATAGGCTGGATCCCAATATTTGTTATTATATTGTGAGTTTCCAATTGTTACTGCTGTTCCTGTATCTGATGTTGTTTTTCCTGAATAGATCAGACGAATACTTCCATCACCATTACGACGGATTATTCTCCACATAAATCCAGCGAATGATACATAGTTGTTTCTTACTGCTCCACGATAATAATAACTGGTTCCATCATCATCGTCTGCTGCATATAAGCCATCAGCTTCATCACTATTGGGTGCAATTTTAGCAAAGTTTGGTGTTCCTTTTGCTACAATTGCTGCTCCTGCTAAATCTGTTGATGCTTCATGATTATTCATAACTAGCATACAATCTGATAGTTTTGTAAAACCATTATCTTTACAATAAGTATCTTCTGCTTGAGCTACAGTGTCACTTGTTTGACCGTAAACGTTTACTTTTACTTTGTAAACTAGTCCACCATTATCATTTTGGGGATTGTAACTTTCATCTACCCATAATCTTAATCTATATTTCACTTCTGTTGTTCCTTGTTGATTTAAGTTTCCAGTATATAGACTCATCATATCAGCAGGACGACCTGTATACCCATTACCTGATGTTTCTTCATAATAGGTACGAGGTGCCATTACCTCTGTTTCTTTTCCGTTTGCATCTACTGTTGTCAAATAATATCTGATATTACTTCCACTAAAAGTATTTCCGCTCTCTTCTTTTGCTGCTATTTCATAGTTGATATCGATATTACCAGTGATTGATGATTTTACTGTAAAATCGAAATATTCACCATCGTTTAGTCGTTTCTTTCCAGTGGAATCTGTCGTAGGAAGGGCATTATTCATAGAAATAACATTGGTACTTTCTACATATTCCATAGTTATTGTACCAGTTGTGATTGTATTTAACTTTTGACCAGTTCCCGCATAGTTAAATGCTGCATAACTGATACCTACTATGGCAATTAATAAAACTAGAACAAATATGATTATTAAAAATTCTTTGCTTCGTTTTTTCATAAAATGTTTCCTCCTTTCTATTATTTAACAACATATGGATTTAAGGAAGTTCCATCTCCTTTAGTAATTTGTGTATCTGCCTTTAGGTTGATAACTGGACGGGCCCCGAAGGAATTCGAGACGCCATACCAACTGCACAAACCGCCCGAAGGAAGGACGTTCCAAACGTGCGCATAAGAGGTGCCAGAAGAGAATTCAGACGGAGACAGCGTCCAGGTGTATTGTCCATTATATAGATAATAATTACTATTTGCTATACTTAAAACTCCTCCGGCCATTGAAGCTTCATCTGCTGTTATTAATGACACTGGGTAATCTAATTTTGCACTCTCATTTGTAAGTGTAAATTTATCACTAGCTTGTGCACATTTTAAACTTGGTGCTCTTCTTGATGCTAAACGGCCATTTGCTCCATAAATTGTTGTTGGTGTTGTTAAATAACCTGAGCCACTAGTTAAACTTCTATCATTGCAAAATGTTGTATCTGCTAAATATGAAGTATAGGCTGTCATATTATTTTTATACCAGGTATCTAGAGTCGTCTTTATTGATGAGTTTGTTGTGTTTGTTACTGCATCTGCATAACTATCACTACTATATGATATTGGTTGTACTGTCATTGTTGTTTCATTCTGATATCCTGTTACTTTATAAACTACATTACAATCCGCATTTAAACAACTATATAAATTATTTTTTACTATTTCATCATGATTATCTTTCCATGTTAGTTGCTTGATATCTCCTGTTAAAGTAAATTTCTTTGTTGATTCATCAAATGTATAACCTGTTCCATAGTTATATTTTTGTGTATTAGTATATCCTGTTGTTCCGTTGTTTTCGTGTAATGAGAATTTTTCATTATATTTATATCCTACATATATTGGATCCCAATACTTTCCGTTATACTGTGAGTTTCCAATTGTTACTGCTGTTCCTGTATCTGATGTTGTTTTTCCTGAATAGATCAAACGGATACTTCCATCACCATTTCGACGGATAATTCTCCACATAAATCCAGCGAATGACACATAATTATTTCTTACTGCTCCTCGATAATAAAAACTTTCTCCATCATCGTCTGCTGCCATATATAGTCCATCTGTTTCCGTATCATTGGGGGCTATTTTACTAAAATCA